>NZ_JBZYDN010000002.1:0-792970 GCF_058933135.1 Halomicrobium sp. HArcel3
TCCTAAGAATACTGTCTCTCTTTGCGGTGTCTCGAAGGCGGTCTCCTCCGGGAATATTAAGATTTCTAAATTTGGCTAAATTGATGTTTGTATCCGTCAAATCAGCCTCGTTGAGACTTGAATCCTCAAATACTGTATTCACCAATAATGATTTCGACAGATTAGCGTTATCGAGATTAACATTCAGGAATACTGATCCAGATAGGTCGCTATAACTGAGATCAGAAAAGGATAGGTCCGAAGCTTGAACTCTAGCATTCTGAAATTCAACCTTGACTAAATTGGCCTTTGAAAAGTCAGCATCTATTATTACTCCCTCAGAGAGAATAGAACTACGTAAATCCACATCCGTTAAATTAGCCTTAGTTAGAGTCACTCCTTTGAGATTGGCCCCGACTAAGTACGCACCTTTCAGCGTCGCTTCACTCAAGTCTGCATGAGAAAGATTGGCGCCCTCTAACCGTGCGTTAGATAAATTGGCCTCACGCAGGTTGGCCTCTGAAAGGTCACATTCGGCTAGATCTGCCCCTGACAGGTCACGACCTTGGAGATCCGCTCCTGGTCTAATCTCCTCTGGTGTGACATTTTCATTGGGGATCTCCATGTACAGTCATACGAAGAGAGGGACAAAAAATCTCTGAATAGATGCTTCATCTACAACGCGTTACTATATAATGTCGAATGTAGCTGTTTCATACGGGGAATCCTACGCTCGGACTTCCGGCATGGGCTTTAGCGTGAAGTACTCTTCCGGTGATTTGCTATCTTTTTCAAGGAGTGGTGCCCGCAGCGAACGAAGTGGGCGAGGACATCCGACGAAAAAAGGTCGAAGGGCACGATGGGACTGAGCGAAACCGACGGTTTCGCGAAGGTCATCGTGCGCGTGAGCGACCGAAGGGAGCGAACGGGCACGATGGGATTCGAACCCACGGCCGTCGGATTAGAAGTCCGACGCTCTATCCAGACTGAGCTACGTGCCCTCGCCGGTTCCTACCCGGGCCCGTGCAAAAAGCAGTGTGGATCCGTCGGTGGGGCGCGTCAGGACTCCGAGGATCCGATAGTGGCGTCGAGGAACCGCTTGATCGGCTCCGGCCCTGCTCGTGGCGCCCCCTCGATCAGCGACCGCGGAGCCTCGCCCTCCCCGGCGTGGACGGTCTCCGAGACGGACTGGGCGGGCGTGGGCTCGTCCGTCAGGAGCTCCATCGCGACGCGTTCGGACTCGATGGACTCGGCGTCGCCGTGGGCGAAGACGTGGTTCAGGCCGTGGAGTTCGTACAGCGCTGCATCGACGCCGGCGTCGGCCAGCGCGTCGGCCAGGACGCGGCTGTGGTCGACCGAGACCACCTCGTCGGCGCGGCCGTGCATCATGAGGAAGGGCGGGGCGTCGGGGGAGACGTGGGTCACCGGGCTCGCCGCTTCGTACTTCGCCTCGTTGTCGGCCTTCGGCCCGCCGATCAGGAGCGCCTCGGGCGTGCCGGGGTCGCCCACCGTCAGCGAGAGGTCGTTGACGCCGTACCAGTCGACGACGGCCTGTACCGCGCCGGACGCCTCGGGCGCGACATCCTTGGCCAACTCCGATTCCGGGTACGCCTCGCCAGCCAGGTCCGTCACGTCGTCGACGACGCCGGCGAGCGCGGCGAGGTGGCCGCCGGCCGAGGCGCCCCAGGCGGCGACTCGCTCGGCGTCGTAGCCGAACTCGTCGGCGTGGGCGCGGAGCCACCGGATCGAGGCCTTCGCGTCGACGAAGTGGTCCGGGAAGACGCCACGGGGCACCGGGTTGTCCGGCTCGGCGGTGTACTCTGCATCCACGCCCTCGGGCACCGCGGAGAGCCGGTAGTCCACGCTCGCGATGGCGTAGCCCAGTTCCGCCGCGTAGCGCGCCGGGTCGGGGACGTTGTCGCGCGTCGCCATCACCCAGGCGCCGCCGTGGAAGTAGACGACCAGCGGCGGGTCCTCGCGCTCGGGAACGAACAGGTCGAGTTGCAGGTCGCCGACGTCGCGCTCGGCGTAGGTGATGCCCTCGTGGACGCGGACGTCGCCGGCGTCGGGCGCTTCGCTGGTGTCGGTCTGTCGGTCCATGCTCAACGCCGACGGCCGGCCGGTACGTAAGAGCTGGTGGAGCGGGCCGGGGCGGAGCGTTATCGCTCTTCGTCCGCCGGTTCGAAGTCCTCCTCGGCCTCGTCGGGGTGTATTCCGATGGCGTCGGCGGTCTGGACCGCGTCGACGCCCCTGACGTGACAGACGGCCTCGACGTCCTCGTGGCGGACCGTCGCCAGCAGGTCGTCGAACTGGAGGCGGCGGTCGATGGTGGCGCCGGCGGCTTCGAGGTGGGTGACGACCGACTCCAGGTCGGCGTCGGGGTCGGTCTCGAACACGAGGTCGATCTCCTCGCCAGGGACGGGGTCGTCGCGGATCGTCGCGACGGCTCTGGAGACGTGCATGCGCGAGGCTACTGGCCGACCCGATTTGACTGTGGCGACTCTGGAAACTGAAACCGAACCGTGACCGCCAACAGGGGAAAGCCCTTGGCGCGCTCGCCTCGTGCGACTCGCTGCGCTCCTCACTTCGTTGCGGTGCTTACGTCGTCGGACGTCGGCGACCGCACCTCGCCCTTTCAGTCCACCGTCAGAGCAAGCTCTGACGAGCCCTGCCTCGCTACGCTCGGCAGGACCCCAGGACAGCACCGCAGCTCTGCCCTTCCCCTTCCACGCGAGCGAAGCGAGTGTGGGCTCGAAAGACGAGGTGTGCCGAGTCTTTCGGTGGGTCGCGCGATAAAACGCGCTCTCACGGCTGCGCCGTTCGAGCAAACGCGGTCGCTTCGCGCCCGCTCCGCTCCCGGCCGACCGCCGCGCGGTTGCGGGAGGAAGCGTGATTCGCGGCGGACGCCGCGAATTCGGGGAGGAGTGGCGGTTCAATCGCGAGCGCCTCCGTGGCGCGAGCAATGCGTATTCCTGGCGGATGAAAGGGCGAGGCGTGGTCGGGGAAGCCGGGACCCTCAAGCACCGGAGCGCAGCGAGGAGCGCAGAGTGGTCCCCGCGACCCGAGCGGGCCGAGGGCTTTCCTTTGTTGGCGGTGTCTCAAAGCACTCCTAGCGAGCCGAGGGCTTTCCCTTGTTTGGGTATCGTCGTCTGCAACGAGCAATCCCGAAAAACCCCTCTACGCAGGCTCTGCACGACCAAATCGCGTCTCTGCAACGGCGAACGCAAGCGTGCTCCCCAGTCCAAGTAACGTCCCGCCGGTGAGCGTAATCGCCAAATACGAGATGCCCACGGAGTCGAACAGGAAGTAGGCGCTGACGCCGTGCAGGACGACGGCGATGGCCAGGACGTAGAAGGGGGCGTTGAGGAAGCGCCACTCGAAGCGGCCGTCGAGGTACTCGTCGGTGACGTGGCCGAGGCTGCTCGTGACGCCGGCGGCGGCGAACCACTGGATGGAGCCGTAGACGAGTGCGGCCAGCACGTCGAGCACTGAGGACCTGTCGGCCTGTTCGAGGGTCTGGACGCCGCTGACGCCGCCGATGACCAGCAGCGCCGCGGCGACGACGTAGGTGATGAGCGTGACGCGGCCGCCGAACAGGCCCGAGCGGACGCGCTCGACGGCGGCGTCGAGGGTCTGCTCGGCACCCAGGCCGCGGGCGAGGATGTAGAGGCCCAGCAGGCCGGAGATGATGCCCAGCGCCGAGCCGGGGAGTTCGAGGCTGTCGGCGACGATGGAGAGGGGATAGATCAGCAGGAGGATGCCCAGGGGAACCAGAATCGTCCCGCGGGTCTCGGGGTCGTCGAGCACCTGCTTGATGGTGTAGTACATCGACTCCAGATCCTGGGACTGGCGGACGACGACGCGGCGGACGCCGTCGATGTGGATGCGCGAGCGGATGACGGGGACGACCGACTCGTCCTGGGCGCCGTCGGTCACGAGCAGGGCGCGGACGTCCTCGCTGGAGGACAGCGACGCGAGCACCTGGTCGACCTCCTCGCCGACCGCGCGGTTGGCCGCGACGTCGTTGCCGTCGACGCCGGTGACGGCGGCCACCTCCACGGCCTCGTCGTCGACCTCGTCGTAGATGTGGATGCCCTCGAAGAGGACGTTCACGTCGGAGTCCTCCGGGTCGGTCTCCGCCAGTGCGACGGCGGCCGACTCGACGGCGTCACGGCCGATGACCGGCGTCTCGACGCCCGTCTTCCGGCCGAGGTCGTCGTCGAGGTCGACACAGAGCACCAGCAGCATTAGGTGTGGGTATGCTACCGGTGTTTAACTTCTTTCGGGACTGCGAAGGGGTGCACGCACCCGGTCCGCCCCGTTGCGTCGATCGCGGTCTTTTTGGGGTCACTCCCTGACCACCTGACGATCACGTACGCACATGACCGACCCTGATTCGGACTCGCGTCCCACGATCGATCGACGGAAGTTCCTGACTCTCGCTGGCGCCACCGGTATCGCCGGCCTCGCCGGCTGCGACGGCGGGGGAACGGCGGGTGACACTCCCTCCGGGACGGCGACGGACACGCCGACGGATACCGACACGCCGACCGAGACGTCCACCGACACGCCGACGGAAACCGACACGCCGACCGAGACGGCGACGGAGCCCCCCGCCGAGAACGGGCCGTTCGCCGAGATACCGGCGCCTTCGGGCGAGGACGTCGAGCGCCCGTCCGGCGACGCGGGCACCCTCCAGGTGCTCGACTGGGCGGGCTTCGAGAGCGCCGTCACCTACACCTTCGACGACGGCCAGCCGTCCCACGTCGCCCACTACGACGAACTCGAAGCCACCGGCGCCGACGTGACGTTCTACGTCTCGGTGAACGCCGAGCCCGAGGGTGCACAGGAGACCTGGAAACAGGCCATCGAGGACGGCCACGAGATCGGCAACCACACCGTGAGCCACCCCCACGACGACCTCTCTGGCAGTAGCTTCGGCGAACCCGAGGACAGCCTGGCGGCCGAGATCGAGGGCTGTACCGAGTACATCACAGAGACGCTGGGCCAGGGGGACGTCTGGACCTTCGCCGCCCCCTTCGGCGAGGGCGGGTGGACAGAACCGGCCCGGGAGTCGGACCTGTTCCTCAACCGCGGCGTCGGCGGCGGCTCGATAGCGCCGGGCGACGGGACGGACCCGTACAACCTCTCGTGTTACATGGCCACGGAGGGCGACACCGCCGACACGTTCGACGGGAAGATCGATTCGGCCCGCTCGAACGGCGAGTGGCTGATCTTCCTGTTCCACTCGATCCGGCCGACCGACCAGGAGTGGTACGCACCGGTCGATATCGGCGAGATCACCGGGAGCGTCGAGCACGCGACTGACTACGACGACGTCTGGGTCGACACCGTCGCCAACGTCGGCGCGTACTGGCGCGGCCAGCAGATCCTCGAATCGGCGGAGACCGAGGAGTCCGGCGACGAGACGACCTGGACCTGGACGGTCCCCGAGGACTACCCATCCCACCAGCACGTGCGGGTCACCGTCGACGGCGGGACGCTCTCCCAGAACGGCACCGAACTCGAGTGGAACTCCAGCGGCTACTACGAGGTCGCGCTCGACGAGGAGTCCCTGAGGCTGGCGCCCTAGGGGGCGTCGCTACCGCTGGCACCCAGGCGGCGTGACGTACTCACCCCTGTTCCAGGATCGATTCCATCGTCGCCAGTTCGCGGTCGAGCGAGTCGTCGCCGATGGCCGCGGCCTCCGTCTCGAAGTAGTCGGCGAACGCGCCGATGCGCTCGGCGTAGCGCTCGGAGACGGTCAGCGGCACCGACTGCTGTTCCCACTCGCCTAACCCCTTCTCTTCGGGTGGAACTTCGATGCCAGTCGTCTCTCCGTCCGCCTCCCCGTCTCCCTCGTCCCCATCTCTCTCGTCCGCGTCGGGAGTGACGGCGTCGTCGCCCGCCCGCTCGGCGACCATCCAGTTCTTCAGGAGGTCGGCGTACCGCGAGAGGAGGACGGCCTTGCGGACGCCCGTGTTGGCGAACTGCTCGGGCCCGCCACCGGGGAACGAGATGGTCGTCTCCGTCTCGCTCCGGTCGCCCTGGCGGTCCTCCCAGCTGGCCGAGAGCCGCATCGCCGCGTCGTCGGACTGACGATCGACCTGCAGCAGGACGACCCCGCCGCGGGTCTTCCCGTCCTTCGTCGGGGACGCGAACAGGGTGTTCACCCCCAGCAACTCGTCGGTGGCGTCCTCGGCAGCAGTAGAGCCGTACACCTGCTTTATGTCGTACCCCTCCGCCTCCACCTGGAGCGAGACGTCGAACGCCAGCGGCGTCACCATGTACTCGAACTCCTCGCCGAGCGTGCGCTCGAACTCGTCGGCGGAGTGGACGGCGTAGTAGTTCGCCCCGCGGATGGCGGTGAGTTCGTCCACGAGGTCGGCGTTGAAGTCGACGCCGACGCCGACGAACGTGGCGTGGAGGTTCCGCTCGGCGTTGTCGGCGAGTTTCTCGCGCAGGCTCTCGTCGTCCGTGTCACCGAGGTTCGGCATGGCGTCGGTGACGACGACCATCCGGTTCTCGTAGGTGGACTGGTCGGCGTCTTCGTACTCCGAAAGGAGTTCCGTCGCGTCGGCGAGGCCGGCGTCGAGGTTGGTCCCGCCGTCGGCCCGGACGTCCTCCCGGATGTGGTCGCGGATGGCGTCCATGTCGGTGGCTTCGACGGGGCGGAGCGGCTTGGCGACGGCCGACTCGTCGTCGTAGAGGACGACGCCGAGGCGGTCGCCCTCCCGGAGCTGTTCGGTCAGGGCGACCAGCGCGTCGCGAGCCACCTCGATCTTCGGCCGGTCGGTGTCGCCCTCGGGGGTCTGTTCGTTGCCGTACTGGTCGTAGTAGTACTCTGAGAACGGCGACGACATCGACCCGGAGATGTCCAGAACCACCACGAGATTCAGCCGCTTGCGGTCGAACTCGCTGGCGTCGAGCCCGGAGTTCAGCCCCACGGTCAGGTACCGCTCGGTCTCGCCGGAGAGGGGGTCGGCGGTGACTGCCGGCGAGTAGCTGGGACAGAACAGCGACGAACAGCTCCCCTGCTGGCCGGTGTCGAAGTAGTAGTTGTAGAACAGTCCCTCGTAGGCCAGGCTCTCGGGCTGGGGGAGGTACCCCTCCTCGACGTTCCGGCGGAAGGCCGCGATGCGCTTGGCGCCGCCGGCCGAGAGGCCGACGCTGCCGCCGTTGCCACCGTCGGCGCTCGCCGACTGGAACGACGCGCCGCCACCGCCGTTCCCGAGAGAGAACAGGCCGCCACCGCCGTCGTCCTGGTGTTCGTCCGGGTCGTACTGCCAGTCGTCGATCTTCTTTGGCTCCTCAGTTTCGGGCCCTGTTCCGGGCGCCGCGAGCGAGGAACAGCCGGCGAGGGCGGTCCCGGCGCCGGCGGCCAGGAGTCGGAGGTATCGTCTGCGGGGATCGCTTTCCACCATAGCCGGTGGTTGTACACAATGTCAGTAATAGACGACGTTGACTCAAACCGCGCTTGTACCCATGGACGAGGGGCGAACCGGCCGCCCGGCGCGACGCGTGGGACCCCACCCCAGGGTTCAGCGGCCGTTTCGCACGCTTTTTCCCGCTCGGGTGAAAATAGGAGGTACCGAATGATCTCCGAGGGTTGCGAGCAGTGCGCGAAAGGCGGCAAGATGGTCATGTTCGTCTACGGCTACTGTGACCAGCGGGACTGTTTCTACTGCCCCCTCGGCGAGAACCGCAAGAACGTCGACCAGGTGTACGCCAACGAGCGGCCCGTCGAGTCCGACGAGGACGTGATCGAGGAGGCAAAGCGCATGTCGGCGCTGGGCACCTCTATCACCGGCGGCGAACCCCAGGAGGCCCTCGACCGGACCTGTCACTACCTCTCCCTGCTCAAAGACGAGTTCGGCGAGGACCACCACACGCACCTCTACACCGGCATCACGGGCGGGCGCGAGAACATGCGCCGCCTGAGCGAGGCCGGCCTCGACGAGATTCGCTTCCACCCACCCCTGGAACTGTGGGGCGACATGCACGGCACCGAGTGGGAGGAGATTCTCTACATCGCGCGCGAAGAGGGCCTCACGCCCGCCTTCGAGATTCCCGGCATCCGCGCCGAGGAGGAGTTCCTGGAGTTCCTCGACGAGGGCGCTGCGGAGTTCTGTAACATCAACGAGTTCGAGATGTCCGACGGCAACTACCGCCGGATGCAGGAGGAGGGCTTCGAACTCAAGGAGGACCACATGAGCGCCGTCGAGGGGAGCCACGACATTCTGGAGACGATGGGCGACCACGAGCGAGTCTACTTCTGTACGAGCGTCTTCAAGGATGCCGCCCAGCACCGCTCCCGGCTGAAGCGGATGGCCCGCAACATCCGCCGGGAGTTCGACGACGTCACCGACGACGGCACGCTCGTCTACGGCAAGGCGTGGGTCGGCGAGGACCACCTCCGCGACCTGGGCGTCCCCGAGGAGTTCTACGCCGTCAAGTCCGACCACGTCGAACTCGCCTGGTGGCTCCTCGAAGAGATGGTCGAGGACGGCGACGTCCCCAAGGGCGAGATCGTCGAGCAGTACCCGACGTATGACGGCACAGTGGTCGAGCGGACGCCGCTGTCTGGCGGCGCGAGCGCGAGCGGCGGTCGCTCGCCGGCCGACGACTAGTAGTCGTACCGAACGCGAGCGAAGCGAGCGTTCGGCCTTTTTCACCGACGTTTTTCGAGGAGAGGGTCCCGCAGCGAACGGAGTGAGCGAGGAACCCCGACGAAGAAAAAGGTCGGACTGGGACGGCCTCAGGCACCCAGGTAGAGTCGCAACTCACCGTCGTCCTGTAGCTGGGCGGCCAGCAGATGCTCCGTCGCCGGCATCGAGATCCGCTGTCCGATCTGGCGCTGGATCTTCTCCTCGAAGCGGTCGCTGACGGTGTGGTCGACGATCTCCTGGAAGCCGAGGGTGAGCAGCTCCTGCCACCAGGCCGAATCCACGTGGTGGCGCTCCCGGACGATGCTGACGACCACGTTTCCGTCCCGCGCCTCGAACGCGAGGAACAGGTCGAGGTCGACGCTGGGATTGAAGCCCCTGACCTCCGCTTCCAGGTCGAAGTCGAGCTCCAGCACCCGGTAGTAGCGGGTGCCCCCGTACTCGTACCAGTGGTGGACCGCGGTTATCTCGGTGGCGCCCGCGTAGAACAGCGCCGTTCCCTCGATGAGCTTCGCCACCTCGTCGTCGACCTGCTGGACGATGCCGGAACCGCGAACGGGCAGGTAGTTTGCCATCCCGGCGCCCGTCTCGGGCCGCCAGTAGACGACGCCGCCCTCGAATATCGAGTACCGTCCGCCGCCGGACGTGCTCAGTTCGTCGCTCATCGGATACCCCAGTGGCCCCTGCTCCCAGCCCTGCTGAGCCCAGAATTCCCTGATCGCGCCGTGGGTCTCGTGAGCACCAGTGTTCCCGTGGGAGTGGATGTGGCCCCACTGGAACTGCTGAAAGTCGCCCTCGCCGTCGGGGGTGTTCTTCTCGTCCGTCAGGGGGTAGCCGAGAACGCTTCGTTCCCAGCCGAGGCTGGCCCACTTCTGTCGGATCCAGCCGTGGACCTCGTTGGCACCGGTGTCCGGGTGCCAGTAGATCGACCCGTTCTGGAAGTGATTGAATCGCCCCTCCCCGTCCGGGGTCGTTCGCTCGTCCGTGACTGGATAGCCGAGGAAGCTCCGTTCCCACCCGAAGCTCGCCCACTTGGCGCGAATCGCCCCGTGAACCTCGAAGGCGCCGCCGGAGTGGGAGTAGATGGACCCGCCCTGGAAGTGCTGGAAGTCGCCGGTTCCGTCGGGCGTGTTCTTCTCGTCGATGACGGGATATCCGAGGAAACTCCGCTCCCAGCCGAGTTCGGCCCACTTCTCGCGGATCCAGCCGTGCGTCTCGTGGGCGCCCGCGTCCGGGTGCCAGTGGATGGACCCGTTCTCGTAGTGCCGATAGCGGCCGACGCCGTCTGGCGTGTCTCGCTCGTCGGTCACCGGCTGGCCCAGGAAACCGTCGGGACCTCCAAGTTCCGCGTACTTGGCGTCGATCGCGCTCGATTCCAGTGGTTGCAGGCGTTGCTGCCCCTGTCCTCCCGCCGGCCGAAACTGGGGACGGACCGGTGGTGGCTGGAGTGACTGCCCTCCTCGCTGGGGCTGGGTCGGGCGGTGCAGGGGAGGCTGCGCCGGGGCTTGCTGTGGTGCTAGCTGCTCCGGGGAGACTCGTTGTCGTCTCTGTTCGCCCGATTGCTGGTCCGGTCGGGACTGCTCTCCGTGCTGAGGCTGTTCTCCGTGCTCTGTCTGTGGATTCTGGTTGCTCATGGATGTACTGGGGCCGTGGACACTCGACGAACTCCGCCACGAGCGAGCGGTGGTCGGGACGCTACGGCGGTGTGTGGGGATGAGTCGACTTCGGCACCCGTGCGAACAAATGACAATCGACGATAAGGTGCCTTCGATAGTTCGGCCGTCTAAGGCGGTCTTACCGGAATTCAGGTGTGATTTCCGTCCCTTTCGCCCCTCTGGGACGGCGACCGGGACGGTGATGCGCTCGCGAGAGAGCGAACTCCGCTCGCTAGTGACAGCGGCCGTCACCGGGCGCACCGTCCTGAAGCGGATAGTTGTGACCCGCAATACATGTCAACAATTCCTATTGGATTAATTTTATACTCAACCATCAATAAAATGCCGCGTGCATGTCACACAGGACACGCAGGGTGATTCTCGCCCTTGGTTTGGTCGTACTGGTAGCGGGTAGTTTCATGACTGGATCCGCAGCAGCCGCGGACGGGGGCTGTGACTACGGACTCGACACGAGTCCGTCGGGTACGTACCCACCTGCAGACTGCGCGGACGACTCCGGTGGCTCCGGCGACTGTGACTGGGGGCTCGATACGAGTCCGTACGGCACGTACCCGCCGACCTGCTGAGGCAATCGGGTTTCTCGCGTTCGCGTACACCGGCGTGGATCCGGGTCCACGCCGATACCTTCGCCAGTCATCTAGCCGAAAATTTATGCTCCGTTTCCGTCTTGGAGCAGGCATGTCCTGGCGAGAACGCCGCCGTCGGAGGCGGTCGTAAATGCTGTCCTCGCCCGATAGACGGTCGCTCCTCTACGCCGTCGTCGGACTGGCGGGACTGGCCGTCGTCGCGTGGTTCCTCCGGAACGTGTTCTTCGACCTGTCGCTCACCGGCCGGGCGGTCCTGCTCGGTCTGACTTTCGTCGCCTTCCTCGTGGGCGCCGGCTTCCATCCCTGGCAGGAAGGCTTCGGGCTGCTAGCGGTGACGTTCTTCTTGTTCTCGGTCGTGTACAGCTCTCTCGCGTATGACGTCGGGAGGGGGACCGCTGCAATCTTGCTGTTCGGTTCGATGTGGGTCGCGATCGGACTCGCGTACCTCCTGCACGAGGGCTGGCTCGCGCTGTCGGCGGCGGAAGCCAGGTACGCACTCCTCGGGGTCCTGCTCGTGTCGGTGTCGTTCGTCGGCGCCGACCTGCAGTACGGCGAGGTCGACTACGACGTCGAACTGCGCGAGGAAGTCACCGTTACCGTTACCGTCGCCGTCGAAGACGGGACCGATCCGCTGGCACAGCAGGTGGTGCTGGGGACGGCGACGGCGACGAACACCTTCGCCTTCCGCGAACCGGTCGCGTTCCCCGACCTGCGCGTCTGCGTGTACTCGCCCGCACGGATGGCCGACCGGGGGGTGTTCTACGACGACGGGTCGTCTCCGTTTTCCCGGAGCGTCGGCGGGCACGGGACGCTGACGACGAACGTGACGATCGGTCTCTCCAGCGAGGAAGCGACCGTAGTGAACGGGACGCTCCCGGTCGAACGGGCCGAATCGTGTCCCGGCGAGCGCGACGAACCGGGCATCGTGGTCGTCGTCCCGGAGGCGATGGGCGGGTGAGGCGATTTCTGGACCGCCCGGAGGACTGGAGAGGGCGGGCTGCCTCGCCTTCTGTCCCGAGCGGTGGGACGAAAAAACTCATAACGGCAACCTGACACTGACTCCGTAGGACCCTCCATGAAACTCGACGTCGACAGCGAACGGTTCCTGTACACGATCGGCGTGGTCCTCGCGGTCGCCGCGTTCCTGTACTTCGTGCAGGACCTGGTCTTCGGGCTCTCGATTACGGTCAAGGCTGTTCTGCTCTTCCTGACGTTCGTCGCGTTCCTCGCCGTGGCGACGGCCCTGGAACGGACGCCGCTCCACGGCGTGGCGCTCGCGCTGTCTTCGGGGGCGTATCTCGTCGGTCTCGGATACGTCGTGCTCCGCTACGACGTCGGTGAGGCGGGGATCTTTCTCGGACTCGTCGTCTCTTCGGCGCTCTTCATCGCGCTCGGACGGCTGTACGATCGCCGTGCGCCGGTCCTTCCCTGGCGGACTGCCGGGGCGGTCGTCCTCGCCGTCGTCCTCGTCAGCGTGGCACTGGTCGCCGTGGACGCGGCCGGCGGCGGGGTGACCTACGACCTCCAGACGAACGAGTCCGCGTCCGTCGGCCCGCCGGCGGACCGGGACTACCCCGACGAACGGGGCCACACCTCCGCCGAGGTCCGTATCGGGACGGTGACGGCGACCAACGAGTTCGTCTTTCGGCGGTTGGTCGCCCTCCCAGAGCTCTCCGGCTGCGTCGTCGGGACCGACGCCCCCGACGACCGGTACAGCTACGTGAGCTACGACTACAGCACCGACTGGCCGGGCGCCATCGGCGGCGGCGACTCGATCTCGGTCCCCGTCGTCGCCGACGTTCCGGTGTCGGTCAACGCGACAGAACCGGTCTCGTTCGCCGTCGAGCGGCGGGCGACGTGTCCCGACAGCGCCGACCGGCCCACCGTGGTGGTGACGACCGACGGCGCGTTCGCGTAGGGCCCGTCCCCTGGTGGTTCCGGTCCGGGCGCTGTCCCCGGAGACGGCGGCGCCTGTCGCGTGACGCAACTGTTTTGGAGACGCGCCAACTACTTCGCTCCATGTCTGACTGTCCACTCGCGGACGACTGCCCCAGTTTCTCCGAGCGAATGAAAGGCATGGGGTGTACCCACTACGGCGACCGCGGCGGCGCCGAGTGGTGTAACCACTACAACCAGCCCATCTCGGAGCTGAAGACCCAGCCCGTCCAGCCCGGCGAGGAGGTCGCCGTCGAGGTCGAGGACATCCACGAGAGCGGCGCCGGCGTCGGCCGCACCGACGACGGGTTCATCATCATGGTCGACGGCGTGCTCCCGCCGGCAAAGTCCAAGGTGAAGGTGACCAAGGTCCGCTCGAACCACGCCCGCGCCGAGGAGATCGAACGCCTCGAACTCGACGACGAAGGCGAGGACGACGACGCGGACGCCGAGGCGGACGCCGCCGACGCCGAGGACGACGAAGCGGAGGAGAGCAGCCGCGGCCCCGACCGCGAGCGACTGGGCAGTCGCGACAACTTCTGGGGCAGCTAGCCCCAGACCGACGGCGCGCCCGACGTGGACAGTCTCGACGCCGCTTCTCTCTGGTGCATTTTTCCGACGTCTGCTGCTCTGTTTCGGAGTGGGTGTGACGATTCGGATTACCGCAGTAACAGCAACGGACGATACCACCTCGAAAGCCCTCGGCGTGCTCCGGCGCCGAAAGACTCGCTTCGCTCGTCTGTCGAGCCCTCGTTCGCTTCGCTCACGAGAATCCCGCGGACCGACTGCGCTCCTCGCTGCGCTCCGGTGCCCTCAGCGGAGCTGAGGACTACGCGAGAGCGAAGCTCTCGCGGTCGCTTATCGGTCCGGGGTTCTCGGAGCCCGCCTCGCCCTTTCATTCCTCCAGGTTCCGCCTCGCTCGCGCGATGAAACGCGCTCACGATTGACTCCGCCACTCCTCCCCGGTCGCGCCTGGCGGCGCGACACGCTTCCTGACCGCCCCGCCGTCAGAACTTCGTTCTGACGAGCATAGCCTCGCGGTGCTCGGCTCAACGCAACCGCCCGGCGGTCGGCCGGGAGGCTGTCTCGTCGGCCGACCAGGGGAAGGGCAGGGGTTGCGGTGCTGTGCTGGCCTCGGAGGACTGAAAGGGCGAGGCGGGGTGGAGGAAGCACGGGCCCGCAAGCACGCGAGGAACGAGCGCGCGCAGGGGGTCCGCGCGACTCCAGCGCGCCGAGGGCTTTCGGGTTGTCGTTGGATCCATTGCTGTCTTCAGGGAGTACGTTGAGGGCTTTCGAGGTGTTGTCGTCTCTCTTCCTTCCAGAGCCACTACTCACAGGTCCATCTGATCGTTACACTCACACACCGACCCCGAAGCCCGTGGACATTTGAGGGTGCCACGCGAGCGCTCACACATGGATCTGGAACTCGACGGCAACGTCGCACTGTGTACCGCAGCGACCAGCGGCCTCGGCCTCGCGAGCGCGACCGCACTGGCCCAGGAAGGTGCCGACGTCGCCATCTGCGGCCGCACCGAGTCGCACCTCCACGACGCCCGCGAACAGCTCGAAGACGCGGGCGAGGGCGACGTCCTGGCGGTCCAGGCCGACATCACCGACCGGGACCAGATAGAGGCGTTCGTCGAGCAGACCGTCGAGGAACTCGGCGGGCTCGACCACGTCGTGACGAGCGCCGGCGGGCCGCCCAGCGGCTCGTTCCTCGACTCAACGGAGCGGGACTGGTACCAGGCCTACGACCTGCTGGTGATGAGCGCCGTCTGGACGACCAGGCTGGCCTACCCCTACCTCAAGGAATCGGACGCCGGCACGATCGTCAACATCACCTCCGGGTCGGTCCGCGAGGTCATCGATGACCTGGTGCTCTCGAACTCCGTCCGGCGGGCCGTCATCGGCCTGATGAAGACCCAGTCCCGCGAGTTCGGGCCCGAGGTCCGCGTCAACGCCGTCCTCCCCGGCGCCCACGAGACGCCGCGGATCCAGGAACTCGTCGAGGACGCCGTCGAGCGCGGCGACTACGACAGCTACGAAGAGGGCATCGAGAACTGGTCCGACGCGCCGCTGGACCGCGTCGGCGACCCGCGAGAACTCGGCGACGTCGTCGCCTTCCTCTCCAGCGCCCGGTCGTCCTACGTCACCGGCGCGGCGCTGGCCGTCGACGGCGGGTCGATGCGGAGCACGTGACCGATCACTGACTGTGACGAGACGAGTCTAGAACAGGTCTCGGTCCCGGAGTTCGGCGACGACGTCACGCACTCGCTGGGCGTCGTCTTTCGGAACGACGAGCGTCCGGTCGTCGAAACTGGCGACGATGAGGTCTTCGACACCCACGAGGCTGACGTGGCCGTCGGTGGCGATTACGTTGTCCGCCGCGTCGACGGCGATGGCGTCGCCGAGGACCGCGTTGTCGTCCTCGTCTTCGCCTCTCCCGGCATCGATCAATCGCTCCAGCGCGTCCCACGCCCCCAGGTCGTCCCACTCGAAATCGGCGGGGACGACGAACACCGACTCCGAGCGTTCGAGCACTGCGTAGTCCACGCTGACGGGGTCGACGGCGTCGAAACCCCGACTCGGATCGCCGTCGTCGAGCGCGTCGACTAGCGGTTCGAGTGGAGAACGCCGTGCTTCTCGCAAGAACGACTCCGGCGTCCACGTGAACATCCCCGCGTTCCAGTAGAAGCCGCGGTCGACGTACCCCGTAGCGGTCTCGCGGTCGGGCTTCTCGCGGAACTGCTCCACCTCGAAGTAGCCGTCCTGCGCCTCGCCGGGCTCGATGTACCCGTACCCGGGATCCGGCCGCGTGGGTTCGACGCCGAGCGTCACGACCCCTTCCGTTTCCACTGCAACTCGCGCTGCTCGCTCCGCGACGGCCCGGAAATCGCCGGCGACGTGGTGGTCGCTCGGCAGGACGAGCATGACGCAGTCGCCCACCTGCTCCCGAACGCGGTGTGCGGCGTAGACGAGCGCCGGCCCGGTGTCCTTCGGCTCGGGTTCGGTCAGCACCGCCGCGTCGGGGGCGTGGTCGTGTATCTCGTCCGCGTACGCCTCGCGCGTGAGGACGTACGTCTCGTCGGCGAACCCCGCCCGGTCGACGGTCTGTCTGAGGAGGGAGTCGTCCCCGCCGAAGGAGAGGAACTGCTTGGGCCGGTCCGAGCGGCTGGCGGGGTAGAGGCGCGTTCCGGTGCCGCCTGCGAGAACGAGAGCGACGAGTGGCCTGTCCATCGGACGTTTGTAGTCGGGCGCTCGCTGTGAAGGTTTGGCTAGGAGAACGTTGTGATGAGCACGACGGAACCAACAGGAGAGGAAAGCCCCGGCGTGCTCGACGGCTGCAACTCGCTGCGCGCCTCCCTCCGGTCGGTGCTTGCTTCGTTTCGCTCGTCGAGCACGCCGCCCCTTTCATTCCCACCCGCCTGGTCAATATCCTCAGCTGTAGTGGCCGGGGGCCAGTGCCGGCGCGACAGCGCCGGACTCGCGACCAGGGGAAAGGCAGGCCGGCACGATCTACTGTACCGCGAGCGAACGGAGTGAGCGAGCGGCCTTTTTTCTCCGACGTTTTTTGGCGGGGGTCGAGCGAAGCGAGGCCCCCGTGAAAAAAGGTCGTCGGTCACCAGGTCTCGACGGTGCCGTCCTGCACGTCCTCGGCACAGCCCTGGCAGTCGGGGTGGTCCGGGTCGAAGCAGGCGGGTCGGCCCTCCTCGTCGAGGGCGACGGCCCGGCGTTCGGCGTAGCGCCGACAGACCACGCGGGCCTTGCCGTCGTCGGTCTGCGGGAGGTCAGCGCGCGCGCTCCGCTTCGCGTCGGCGTAGGCCGTCTTGGCCTCCTGGAGCTGGCGGCCCGCCGAGCGGAGCGTGGACTGGATGAAGCGCTGGATGCTCCCGCTATCGTCGGCCATATCCGGGATTGTGCCCCGGGACAAATCAATCTTCTCGACGGGCCCAGACTGCCGTCGACTACTGGCCGGAATCCCTGGACTGCGGCTCGTTATTCTTCACTTTCACTTCCACTGTGCACCCTCCGTGACTTTATAAGGAAGGGCGGCCAATCTCCGATTGTCTCCCATTGAAATCACGCGGAGACAGCAACCATGACAGATTTGCGTACACACGCCGAAGAGATACAGGAGCAGTTTTCCGACCAGCTCGATATCGACGTCGACGACGTCGTCGAGCGCCTCGAAACCCTCGTCGAGGACTACCAGGTACCGCTGAACGAGGCGCGCCGGAGCGTCGTCAGTAACTACCTCGACGAGGCCGGGATGGAGCGCGACCAGCTCGGCGGCGGTGGGGGCGGGAACGAGCACGTCCAGGTCGCCGAGGTCGACGAACCCGAGCAGTGGATCGACGTCACCGCGAAGGTCACCGAACTGTGGGAGCCCCGCTCCGACTCCGTGGGCCAGGTCGGCCTGCTCGGCGACGAGAGCGGGACGATCAAGTTCACCAAGTGGGCCAAGTCCGACCTCGCGGAACTGGAGGAAGGCAAGGTCTACGATCTGGGCAACGTCGTCACCGACGAGTACGAGGGTCGCTACTCGGTGAAGCTCAACTCCACGACGACCATCGAGGAACGCGACGAGGACCTCGAGGTCGGCAACGACGACGTCACCGTCGAGGGAGCGCTCGTGGACATCCAGTCCGGGAGCGGCCTCATCAAGCGCTGCCCCGAGGAGGACTGCACGCGCGTCCTCCAGAACGGTCGCTGCAGCGAGCACGGCGAGGGGGAGGGGGAGTTCGACCTCCGCATCAAGGGCGTGCTCGACGACGGCGACGAGGTGACCGAGGTCATCTTCGACCAGGACGCCACCGAGGAGCTGACCGGGATCACCCTCGACGAGGCCAAGGAGATGGCGATGGACGCCCTCGACACCGAGGTCGTCGCCGACGAGATGAGCGAGGGGATACTGGGCTACTACTACCGCGTCACCGGGCCGACGTTCGGCCGCTACGTCCTGGTCAACGACCAGGAGCGCCTGACCGACGCGGTCGACGGTGAAGCGGCCCTGATCAGAGCGAGGTCGATCTAGATGTCCGGAGCACCCACCCGCGAAGTCGCCCGCCGCGTCTTCGCAGACGAGTTCAACGACGCCAGCTACACGTTCAAAGAGTCAGACGACGAGCGAGCGCCCGTCTACGTCCTCCTCCCGACCGGCGAGCGAGCCAACCGCATCTTCGTGGTCGGTACGCTCACCGAGACGGAGGACGTCGGCGAGGACAGCGAGTACTGGCAGGGACGCGTCGTCGACCCGAACGGCGACACGTTCTTCATGTACGCCGGGCAGTACCAGCCCGACGCCGCGTCGATGCTCCGCGAACTCGAACCGCCCGCCTACGTCTCCGTCGTCGGCAAGCCTCGCACCTACGAGACCGACGAAGGCGAGGTCAACGTCTCGCTGCGCCCCGAGTCCATCTCGAAGGTCGACGAGGCCACCCGCGACCGCTGGGTCGTCGAGACGGCCGAGCGCACGACCGAGCGCATCCAGCGCTACGAGGACGACGAGACCAACGAGTACGCCGAGATGGCCCGCGAGGAGTACGAGCTCCCCGTGGAGAACTACCGGCGTACTGTGGTTGGCGCGCTGGAAAGCTTAGAGGAGGAGCAGCGGGGGGCGAACGAAGTGAGCGCCCCGGAATGAGCGAGCGGGGAAGGATGACCCGCGAGCAGCGCGACGAGAGCGAAGCGACGGTCTAGCAGGGTTCTCCGTCGCGGGTTTTCTTTTTATGCCGGTGATGGGACGATCGTGAGCGGCTGGACTAGTGAGTCGATCAGTTTGGGTGTAGACGGCAACTGGATCTAGAAACAACGCCCCGAAAGCCCCCGGGCTCTGGGGTCGGGGGGCTTGCTGCGCGCTTCGGTCGCTCCGCTCCCTCAGTGCTTGCTTCGCCCGTCTTCCCCCAGAGCTCGGCCCCTTTCATTCCCGCCTAATTTTCCTGACGAATCAGCCGAAGTGGGTGGACTGAAAGGGGCCGACCGCTCGGGGAAGGTGGGCGTAGTAAGCACCGCAGGCGAAGCCGAGGAGCGCAGCAAGCCCCCCGACCCGAGCGGGAGGGGGCTTTCGGGCTGTTGTTGAGAGTTCCAGTTGCCGTCTCAGCCCGTACCGATCAACACAGTAGTTCTCCTCGTCACTCGAACGCCGAGATTCCAGTCAGATCTTCACCCAGAATCAAGGTGTGGATGTCGTGGGTGCCCTCGTAAGTGTAGACGGTCTCCATGTTGGCGGCGTGGCGCATCGGCGAGTAGTCCGTCGTGATACCGTTGGCGCCGAGCATCTCCCGGGCGGTCCGGGCGACGTCGCGGGCCGTGCGGACGTTGTTGCGCTTGGCCATCGACACCTGCTGGGGGCGTAACTCGCCGCGTTCTTTCAGTTCGGCCAGCCGGTCGGCCAGCAGTTGCGCGGTCGTGATCTGGGTCGCCATCTCCGCGAGTTTCTCCTGCTGGAGCTGGAACCGCCCGATCGGTCCGCCGAACTGCTCGCGGTCGGTGGCGTACTCGCGGGCCACTTCGAAGCAGTCACGGGCCGCGCCGACGGCGCCCCAGGCGATGCCGTAGCGGGCCTGCGTGAGGCAGGAGAGCGGCCCCTTCATCCCCTCGACGCCGGGGAGGACTGCGTCCTCGGGGACCCGGACGTCGTCCAGCACGACCTGGCCGGTAGAGGAGGCCCGCATCGAGAGTTTGCCGTCGATTTCCGGCGTCTCCACGCCCCCGGCGTCGGTATCGACGAGGAACCCCCGAATGGGACCGTCACCTCCGTCCACCTTCGCCCACACGAGCGCGACGTCCGCGATGGGGGCGTTCGTTATCCAGGTCTTCGTTCCGGAGAGGCGATAGCCGTCCCCATCTGGCTCGGCGCTGGTCTCCATGCTCGCCGGGTCCGAGCCGTGGTCGGGTTCGGTGAGGCCGAAACAGCCGACGAGGTCGCCCGACGCCAGGCCGGGGAGCCACCGCTCGCGCTGCAAATCGCTGCCGTACTCGGCGATGGGCCACATCACGAGCGCGCCCTGGACGCTGGCCATCGACCGGACCGCCGAGTCGCCCGCTTCCAGTTCCCGCATCAGGAGGCCGTAGGCCGTCTCCGAGAGGTTGGGCAGGTCGCCCCACGAGAGGGTCGGGGCGTAGAAGTCGAGGTCGCCCATCGCGCCGACGAGACGCTCGGGGAACCGCCCGTCCTCGAACCAGTCGCCGACGCCGGGGGTGACTTCGCGGTCGACGAACTCGCGGGCCGCGTCGCGGACCTGGCGCTCCGCGGCGGTGTAGTCGTCGTCGAGCGCGAGGTAGTCGAGCATGCCGGAGATGGGGCCGCTGGCGTGAAAAAGTGCCCGGCGGCTGAACGGACCGCACAACCTTTATTACGCACTTTCACGACACTCCGGCAACCATGCTGTCGCTCGGCCAGAAGCTGATCGCGGTGGGCATGCTCGCGTTCCTCGAACTCGTCGCCTTCCTCTTCTTTCCGATAGCCGGCGTCATCGGTCTGTTCTTCGCGATTCCGATGGCGATCCTGACCTGCAAACGGTGAGCGCCTCGGCGCCCGATCACTGCGTAACGTCACCGTTATCTCCGGGCACACGGACCGATGTGCTGTGCCGGATCGACACACTCGGCGGGCGTGGCTCCGACAGGCCGGCCGCGCCGGGGCGCTGCTGGCCGGCCTCGGCGGGGTCGTGTGGGCCAGCGGGTTACCGTTCGTCTTCCCCAGTCTCGGCCCGACGGCCTACCTGTTCGCCACCGACCCCGACGGCCCGGAGTCGGCACCGCGCCGCGTGGTCGGCGGCCACGTTCTCGGCGTCGTTGCCGGCCTGGTCGCCTACCACCTCGTCGCCGGCGACGTGACCCTGACGGCCGCGACCGGCTCGGGCACGCTCGCGTCGCTCCAGCTGGCAGTCAGCGGCGTCGTCGCCGTCGGGCTGACGACGGTCGGAATGCTGGCGACCGACACCGGGCACGCGCCCGCGTGCGCGACGACGCTCATCGTCTCGCTCGGCATCCTCTCCTCGCCGCTGGAGGGAGCGATCATCGTGCTCGCGGTGGTCGTCCTCCTCGTCGAACACGAACTGCTACTTCGGGCCGGATGAGACCGGAGAACGGACGGGACGTCATAGTGGTGGTTGTAACTTTGTACCGACGTTCGCCGGCACCGGCCACGTCGAACGCCGGGAGACTCGCTGTACTCGTCTCCCGAGCCCGGCCTCACGCAGTTCGACCGGACGCCGACGGACTCGCGCTGCTCGTCCGTCGAGCCCTGTCTCACTGCGCTCGACAGGACGCCGGTACGGGCTTACAACCACCACTATCAGTCGTCGGCAGCGGCCGAGTCGCCGCCGTCGCCAGTCGTGGTCGGCGTCTCGGCGTCCGTCGCGACGTCGCCGGCTTCGGCGTCGACCGCGGCGTCAACGGAATCGGCCCCCGATCGCGTCTCGACGTAGTCGACGAAGTTGTCGAACAGTTGCTTGGCCTCGCAGGCGGCCTGGTAGTTCGACGGCGTGATGCCGTCGAGCACCTGCTCGATGCGCTCGGCGGAGAGCTGGTCGTCCTTGCCCTTCGTCACCATCTCGGCGGTCTCGGGGTCGTACTCGGGGTGGAACTGGACCGAGAAGACGTCGTCGGCCCGGAAGCCGTGGACGCCGTACTCGTTCTGGGCGAAGCGCTCGGCGCCGGGCGGGAGTTCGACGACCCGGTCGGAGTGGGTCGTGAAGACGGTGAACTCCTCGGCGACGCCGTCGAGCAGCGCCGACTCACCGTCGTGGCTGACAGTCCGATAGCCGATCTCGTAGTCGTCCATCGCTTCGACGGTCCCGCCGAGCGCGTCGGCGAGTAGCTGGTGACCGAAACAGACGCCCAGGAACGGCACGTCGCGGTCGACTGCCTCGCGGACCCACTCGCGCAGCTCCGCGATCCACGGTTCCTCCCAGTAGACGGAGGCGCGCGACCCGGTGACGACGCAGCCGTCGAACGCGAAGTGCTCGGGGAGGTCACGGTCGACGACGTCGTACTCGACGAGGTCGGCGGACAGTTCCCGGCGGAAATTCCGCCGGTTGTCCGACCCGTCGTGGGCGGCGTTCAACAGCGCGATCCTGGGACTCATTCGGTAGTAGCTGACGGCCCCGAGGCTGAAAAGGATGCATACTCGTGGATATATCTGCCACGTTCTCTGACGCGCCGTGGCGAGGCCCTACCGGTCGTCCGTCTGCTCGTCCAGCCATCTCACCAGCGCGTCGCTGACGGCGGCGGACTCCTCGATGAAGCACCAGTGGCCGCCCTCGACGGCCTGGTACTCCCCGCGTGGCAGGTCCTCGGCCAGCGACTCGCCGGCGCTGGCGGGGACGACGACGTCGTCGACGCCGTGCATGACGAGCGTCGGCAGCGTCACCTCGTACAGGGGCGGGGCGTCAAACTCGCGCATCGCGGCGGCCTGGGCGTCCCAGCCGTCGAGAGCGGCGTCGTCTTCCGCCCGCCACTCGGTGATCTGATCGACGACGTCGGGATAGTCCGCCAGGTCCGCCGCGAAGGCGGCGTCCAGCGACGCTCGCAACGCCTCGGAGTCGTCCGGAGAGGCCCGCAAGGTGGTGAGCCGGTCGGTGACGGCGTCGCCGCTGGCGGCCGTGCCGAACAGCGTCAGCGAGTTCGCGCGATTGTATCGGTGGGCATAGGCGAGCGCGACCATCCCGCCGAGGCCGGCGCCGACGAGGTGGACGTCGGCGACCGAGTGGTCCGACAGCACCGCCTCCAGATCGTTGACCAGCGTCGCGACGTCGTACGGGCCCGGCGGCGCGTCGGAGCGGCCGGTTCCCCGGAGGTCCCAGACGAGCGTCTCGTAGGGGCCGGCCAGCGCGGGCTGTTGCCAGCCCCAGAGCCAGGCGCCGGCGCCGACGTCGCCGATAAACGCGACCGTCGGGCCGGAGCCGTCGACGTCGTAGTGAAGCCGCGTGCCGTTGCGGTCGACGGAAGGCATCGGCGGTGCTACGCCGTCGCCGTTGAAGGGGCTTTCCCGTCGCGGCCGTCGCAGGGCGCAGGAGCTATACAGACACGGGCTGATCGTACGGACGACTGTGTCTGGCGCAGGGACTCTCATCGGCGCCGTCGTGCTCATCATGGCCGTGGGCGTCGGTTCACAACTGCTCGCCGACTGGCTAGAGATCCCGAGCGTGGTCTTTCTGCTGTTCGCCGGCGTCGTCGTCGGTCCCGAGGCGCTCGGTCTCGTCAGTCCCGACCTGTTCGGCGACACGGCCCTCCAGGCCATCGTCGGCCTCAGCGTCGGGATCATCGTCTTCGAGGGGGCCTTCCACCTCTCGCTCGACCGGATTCGCGAGGCGCCACGGGAGGCGTTCCGCCTCGTGACCGTCGGCGCGCTCGTCTCGCTGCTGGGGACGGCCGCCGCGGTGTACCTCGTGTTCGACACCTCGCTCGACATCGCCTTCCTCGTTGGATCGCTACTGGTCGCGACCGGCCCGACCGTCATCACGCCCATCATGGACGTCGTCCCGGTCCGCGAGCGGGTCGCGGCCGCACTGGAAACGGAGGGGATCTTCAACGACGTCACCGCCGCCATCCTCGCCGTCGCCACCTTCGAGTTCGTCGGCTCCGATGGCGAGACGCCGCTGGTCGTCCTGCAGGCCTTCGGCGTCCGCCTCGCGCTCGGAATCGCCGTCGGGGTGGCCGTCGGCTTCGCGCTCGCGGGCCTCCTCCGGTTGAGCTACCTCTCGGAGGACAACGCCCCGCGAAACGCCCGGCTGGTTGTCCTCGTCGGTGCGCTGGCGGCCTACGGCATCGCCGAGACGACGCTCTCGGAGGCGGGCATCGCCGCGGCCGCCGTCGCCGGCATCACGCTGGGGAACCTCGACGTCCCCTACGAGGACGTCGTCACCGAGTTCAAGGGCGACGTGACGCTGCTGGTGCTCTCGTTCGTCTTCGTCGTGCTCGCGGCGCTGCTCTCGCTCGACGAACTCGCCGCGCTGGGCTTTCGCGGCCTGGCCGTCGTCCTCGCCGTCGTCCTCCTGATCCGGCCGGTCGGCGTGTTCCTCTCGACCGTCGGCGGCCGACTCACGGCGCGCGAACGCGTCTTCGTCGGCGCCGTGGGGCCGCGCGGCATCGTGCCGGCCAGCGTCGCCACCCTCTTCGCCATCGAACTCCGGCCGGACGACCCGCAGGCGGCATCGATTCTCGTCGGGACCGTCTTCCTCGTCATCTTCGCGACCGTGTTGTTTCAAGGGGGACTGGCCCGTCACATCGCCCAGCGACTGGACGTCATTCCAATGCACACGCTCGTCGTCGGCGCCGGCCGGGTCGGCCGCGAACTCGCGGCTCGCTTCGAGTCCCGCGGCGAGGACGTCGTCCTCGTCGACAGCGACAGCGCCGCCGTCGAGCAGGTGCGAAACGACGGGTTCCGCGTGGTCCACGGCGACGCCACCGACGCGGACGTCCTCCGAAACGCCCGCGCCGAGGACGCTCGCGTCGTCGCCACTGCGACCGCCGACGACGACGTGAACCTGCTGGTCTCCCAGCTCGCCAAGAACCGGTTCGACGTCGAGACGGTCGTCGCGCGCGCGAACCGGCCCGAGAACGTCGCCGCCTTCGAGGACCTCGACGTGGAGACTATCTCCGCGGGCTTCGCCGTCGCCGACGCGATGGACGACGCCATCGAACGCCCCGCGCTGGCCCACTGGCTCGCCGACGAGACGCGCAGCGGCGACGTCCTCGAAGTCGAACTCACCGCCCCCGACGCCGACACCGGCGACCTCACCATCGAGTCGCTGGCGGGGGACCTCCCCGCCGGCTGTCTCGTCGTCATGGTCAGCCGCGACGGCGACGACCGGGTTCCCGACCCCGACACGTCGCTCCAGCGCGGCGATCACCTCACGCTCGTCTGCCAGGAGAACGAGGCGATGCGCGAGGCCGTCGAGCGCATCCGCGGCTGACCGGAACTGGCGATCGAGAAACCGTCGGAGGTCGGAGATTACCGCGACCGGGTCGTGCGCATCGAGAAGAGCGCGAACCCGCCTGCCAGGATCAGGACGCGTCGACGACGTCGGATATCGGTAGGTAGGGGTCGCCGAACAGCCCGATCGCGCCGAGGGCAAGCGCGGCCGTGCCCGGGACGGGCCGGTCGCGGACTGCTCGGCAGATCATTCGGACTTGCAGGCGAGCCCGTCGAGCTGCCCGGCGACGGCCGCGGCCAGCGACCGGTTCTCGTCCGGGTTCTCGGCCGGTTCGAAGTCGTCGAGGTCGCTCAGGGTGACCGTGTGAACCTCGCCGGTGTGGACCCGCCGGCCGTCGGCGTCGGCGACTCGGAGGAGCGTGACGCCGTCCTCGGGAGTTCCGACGACGCGATAGACGCCCGGCGGGAGGTTCCGGTCGACCGGACCGTCTCCGGTCGGCCGGAGGTGGTCGGAGACGGCGACAGCGTTCTCGACTCCCTCGGTGGTCGCCGCCATCCTCACTCCCAGGGGTGGAACCCGCGCCGGTCGGGCCACAGCGGGTACCAGTACTCCTTCTCGCTCTCGACGCTCAACTCGCCGTCGAGGTTGCTCTCCAGTTTGAACTCGGCGCCGGAGTCGCGCTCGTGGTCCTCGTGGGGCTCGGGGACGAACGGGTAGTAGGCGCCGCGGCGGAAGGAGTACACCCAGTAGCCCACCAGGCCGTCGTGGTCGCGCTCGAAGGCGAAGACGGCCGCGAGCAGGCGCGAGCCGTAGCGGGCCTCGATCAGCGTGTCGGCGGCGAAGTGGATAGAGGTGACCAGGTCCTCGAACTCCTCGTCGTGGAGGACGATCCACTGGTAGCCGTGGTCGTCGGAGGTAAACTCCGCGGTCGTGCCGGTCTCCACCTCGCCGGCGTCGAGGATGGCCTCCACCTCGTCCATGGCGTCCCGGAAGTCAGTGTTGTCCACGTCGGCGAAACACAGCGCGGCGTCGCCGGTCGGCGCGTAGCCCAGTTCGGCCTCCATCGTCAGGTAGGCCGTCGACATCCCGAACAGGTCGTCGGGGTCGGCGTCGCGGGTGGCGTCGGCCTCGGCCTTGATGCCGAGGACGCTCTTGAGGCCGTCCAACAGTCCCATGTCCCGACTGTGGGGTGCCTGCGATAAGGTGGTTTCCGTCCCGGACCGGCACCGCCCTGGGGCCGGTAATCGCCGGCGGGCACGTGTCTCTCGCCCTGAAGGACGGCAGGAGGGTTTACGTAGGTGGAGTCGCAGACGTAGAGTCGGATGGTGGCCGCACTCACCGCCGGGCTGTAGTTCCTCGCCGGTGTCGCGTTGCTCTGCATCGCCGTTCGCTCCCGGCGACACTGGGGTGAGCCCGGGGCGGAGCCGTTTACGGCGCTCGCGGTGACGCTCGGTTGTGCGGCCTTCGCGCTCGGTGCCGTCCCGTTCGAGCCCCTCGCTCACCTGGTCGCCCTCCCGCTGATCTACAACGCCCTCGCGGTCCTGTGGGCCGTCTTCGTCTTCCAGTTCACCGGCCGCTGCGACGTCGGCGGGACGCGCCGGCGGCTCCTGCTGGCGTCCCCGGCGGTCTACCAGACGTTCGTCTACGTCGGCTTCACGCTGGCCGCGAGCAGACTCACCGGGGAACCGGTCACGACGGTCCAGTCCGACGCCTGGTACGCGGTCGTCGAGGCGGCCACGGGGCCGCTCGACCCGCTCCTGCACGTGCTCTACGCGGCATCTTTCGTCACCCTGTTCTTCCTTATCGGCTTGCTCATCGCCGCCACCGCGGTCCTGATGAGCCAGCTCGTCCGGTACGACCACCTCGGGCCGCGCGTCGCCGCCCTCCTCCCGATAAGCGTCGTCAGCCCCTGGATCGTCGTCGTCACCGTCACCACCGCCTCGATGGGCGCCACGTTCACGATCGGCCCACTCCGGACGGTGGGGGCACTGGTCTTCCTCGCGCCGGCCTGGCGCTGGTCACCAGCAGGTACGACCTGTTCGCCACGGCACCGGCCGCCGGGACGGTCGGTCCGGAGCGCGTCATCCAGGACCTCTCCGAACCCATCGTCGTCGCCGACCACGACGAACGCGTCATCCGGCTCAATCCGGCAGCCCGCAGCGTCTTCGGCGCGGAGGGCGAGTACGTCGGCAGTTCCGTCGCCGATCTGCTCGGTCACGACGTCGACTCGTTACGGGCGGCCGATTCCCTCGACATCGACGGGATCGACGGGCACCACCACTACGAGGCCAACGTCTCGGAGATGACCGACCGGGACGGGCGCGTCCGCGGTCACGCGGTGGTCCTCCGTGACGTCACGGGTCGCGAGGTCCGCCAGCAGCGCCTCGAAGTGCTCAACCGCGTCCTCCGGCACAACCTCCGGAACGACCTGACGGCGATCCGCGGCCGGGCCGAACTGCTCGGAACCGACGACGTCGACGAGTCGGTGGTCCGGGAGGTGATCGTCGAGACCGCCGACGACCTGCTCGGCCTGAGCGACCGGGCAAGGGAGGTCGAACAGATGCTGTCGATCCCCATCGTCGGGGGTCAGACGTCTCACCTGGCCACTGTCGTCTCGACCGTCGTCGGCGAGGTCGCGGCCGACTACGACGTCGCCGTGACCGTGTCGGTCCCCGAGGACGTCACCGTCGGCGTCGACGCCCGTATCCTCCAGCCCATCGTCCACAATCTCGTCGTCAACGCTATTCGGCACCACGACCGGGCGGACCCGACGATCGACGTTTCGGCCACCGTGGGGGACGGCGGCTTGCCGGTGACGCTCTCGGTCGTCGACGACGGGCCCGGGCTCCCCGACCACGAACGCGTCACCGTCGAACGCGGCCACGAGAACCCGCTCGAACACGGCAGCGGCCTCGGCCTGTGGGCGATCAAGTGGGGCGTCACCCGGATCGGCGGCCACCTCGCTATCCGCGACAACGAGCCCCGGGGCACCGTCGTCGAGATCAGTCTCCCCGGTTCCGGTTCGGAACGCGGCACGACTCTCCCGCCAGCCACCGACTCCGTGGTCGGTGAGTCGTCGCTCGACGCCGGGTCGGCAGACGCTACCGGTCGACGTCGGCGGTGAGTTCCCTCAGCCGCCGGATGCGCTCGGCCGTCGGCGGGTGCATCGAGGGGAGCACGACCGGCGAGTAGCCGGTGGGGACGATGGCGAAGGCCGTCAGCCCAGCGACCCGCCGCAGGTCGCGGTCCGGCCGTTCGCCGTCCGCGTCGTGGAGGGTGCCCAGCGCGGTGGCCAGCGCCACCGGATTCCCGGTGAGTGCGACGGCGCCGCGGTCGGCGGCGTACTCCCGGTACCGGGAGAGGACGACCGTCCCGGGGAGGCTGGCGACGAGCAGCGGGACGGCGAACACGGCGAGGTAGAACGGGACGAAGAGGTAGCCGAAGACGAACGCCTTCCAGCCGAACGAGCGGGCCGACAGCGAGAGCATGACGACCCCGAGGGTGGCGGGGAACCCGGTGACGGTCATCACCGCGGTGTCGCCGTTTTTCAGGTGGGCGATTTCGTGGGCCAGCACCGCCTCCAGTTCGTCGTCGCCCAGTCGTTCGAGGAGGCCAAGGGTGACACAGACCACCGAGCGGTCGCCCCGTCCAGCGGTGATGGCGTTCGGTTCGTCGGTCGGGACGACGGCCAGCGCCGGCGGCGCGACGTCGGCCTGCTGGGCGAGACGGTGGAGGGTGTCGTAGGCCGCCGGGTGGTCCTCGCGGGAGATGGCGACGGCCTTCGTCACGGCGTAGGCGACGCGGTCGGC
Source organism: Halomicrobium sp. HArcel3 (assembly GCF_058933135.1). Taxonomy (NCBI): domain Archaea; kingdom Methanobacteriati; phylum Methanobacteriota; class Halobacteria; order Halobacteriales; family Haloarculaceae; genus Halomicrobium; species Halomicrobium sp. HArcel3. The sequence goes on from NZ_JBZYDN010000002.1 coordinate 28,535, forward strand.
CTCGCGGACGAGCACTGCGAGGGCGAGGAGGAGCACGACGACGGCGGGGCCGGCGACGCTGGCCGGCACAATCCAGGCTAGCAGTCCCAGTAACGCGGCGTAGCCCACCGCGGAGAGCGCGAGCGCGGCGACCATTCGGCGCTGGAGCGTCGCGTCGGTGCGCCACTGCATGTACGACGCTTCTCATGCTCGTGTTATACAATTGACGGTAGTCGAGTGGCAGGTGGGCCCGGTCGAACCGAGCGGACCGTAGTGCCGGTCAGCCGAGGTCTGCCAGTTCGAAGCGCCAGTATCCGATCGATAGCGGGACTATCGCCCAGGTGAGGAGGATACCGAAGCCGAACGCGTTGACTGCCGGGCCCCCGAGAGAGCCGACGGACGGCGCAGCGATACCGGCGACGAACTCGCGAGCCATCTCGAAGTTCTCCATCGGGTTGACCCGCTGAACGTACGGGTACCACCACGGCCACGTCCCCGGGTCGAGCACGTCGATGCCGTCGGCGGGGCCGCCGCCGAAGACGAGGGACGCGAGGGGGACGCTGACGGTGGACCAGAGTCGGAACGGGCCGAAGAACAGGAAGAGGCCGAGGAGTCCGGCGATCGCCTGGAGTCGCGATGACGCGGCCGCCGAGACGCCGACGGTTACCGCGGCCCAGACGACGCCGTAGGCCACGACATAGGTCGCCATCACCGCGAACAGCCCGACTGGGAGGGTCCCGTAGACGGCGAAAACGACGGCGCCCAGACCGAGCGTCCCGACGAACAGGACGAGCGCGACGAGCGCCGCCCGCCCCAGGACCTTGCCGACGACTACGTCCCTGCGCGTGACCGGGTGACCGAAGAGGACCCGAAGACTACCCGATTCGCGCTCGCCGACCACCGCCCGGTACGCGGCGATGATCGCCAGCGGCGCGACGTAGTTCATGAACGTCTGCGGGAAGAACGCGACGGCGTCGACCGGGCCGTCGATGATCGACGTGCCCGTCATGCCGTGGAACTGGGGAACGGTGACGACGAGGAGGACGAGCGTCAGTCCCCACAGGAGCCGCGAGCGGGCGGCGTCCTCGAACTCCTTCGCCGCGAGGACGAGCGCGGTCGACGTCACGCGTCCACCTCCGTCGCAGTAGATTCGTCCGTGTACGCGGCGAAGACGTCGGCCAGGGACGTCTCCTCGACGTCGATGTCCGTCACCGACGCGCCCGCGCTCTCGACGCGCGAGATGACCGCGGCCTTGATCGCCGGGTCGGAACACGCGACGCGGAGGGAGCCGTCCCCCGCCGTCACGTCGGTGACGCCGTCGAGGTCGCCGAGACCGTGGTCCGTCGGCACCTCGTCGACGGACACCACGAGTGTCGAGGCCGAGTCCGTCGCCGTTCGCAGTGCGTCGACGGAGTCGACCGCGACGAGTTCCCCGTCGTTCATGATGGCGACTCGGTCGCAGACCGCCTCCACCTGGTCGAGGACGTGGCTGGAGAAGAAGACGGTCGCGCCACGTTCGGCCTCCTCCCGGACGATTTCACGCATCGTGCGCGTCCCGTTCGGGTCGAGCCCGCTGGAGGGTTCGTCGAGGACGAGGAGGTCGGGGTCACCGACCAACGCCATCCCCAGCGCGAGGCGCTGTCGCATCCCCTTCGAGAACCCACCGACGGGACGGTCCGCGTCGTCGGCGAGGCCGACCCGCTCCAGGATCGCTGCCGGGTCGTCGTCGCTGGCCTCCAGATCCGCGGCGAACGCGAGGTGCCGCCGCGCCGAGAGACGGTCGTAGAGGTCGTACCCTTCGGGGAGGATGCCGAGTCGCTCGCGGACGGCGCGCGGTTCGCGACGGGGGTCGTGGCCGAGGACGCTGATATCGCCAGCGGTCGGTCGAACGAAGTCGAGGAGGACGTTGATCGTGGTCGACTTGCCCGCCCCGTTCGGGCCGAGGAACCCGAACACTTCACCGCGTTCGACCGTCAGGGACACGTCCCGAACCGCCGCGACGTCACCGAACCGTTTCGACAGCCTATCTATCCTGATCGCCGTCATATCACGTAGCAGAACGAATCCGCTTGTTAACGTTCCGGAGGGTAAAACGGCGTCGTGAGCGACTGCGTGGCACGGCGCGGCGGTTGACATCGAGGCGGTGCGTCTCTCCCGTTTCGTTCGGGGTGGCCGTCTCGCGTCGCCTCAGAACCCTTCGAGTTCCCGTTCCAGGTCGCGCAGGCGCTCGACGCGCTTCTCCGTCGAGGGGTGGGTGCTGAACAGCTTGCCGACGACGCCGGACTTGATGGGGATGATGAAGAACGCGTTCATCTCGGCCTGGTCGCGCATGTCTTCCTTGGGGACCTTGTCCATCCGGCCGGATATCTTCATCAGCGCCGAGGCCAGTGCGGCGGGCTTGCCGGTGATGGTCGCGCCGCCGCGGTCGGCGGCGAACTCCCGGTACCGGGAGAGCGCCCGGATCAGCAGGAAGGAGATGATCCACACCACGAGCGAGGCGAGGATGGCGACGATGACGCCACCGCCGCCCTGTCGGCGATTGCCGCCGCCGAAGAAGGCGCCCCAGCGGACGACCATGAACGCGATGGTCGAGAGGAACGAGGCGATGGTCATCACCATCACGTCGCGGTTCTTGATGTGGGCGAGTTCGTGGGCGAGCACCCCTTCGAGTTCGTCCTGGTCGAGCGTGTCCATGATGCCCGTCGTCACGGCGACGGCGCTGCTCTTCTTCGAGCGGCCCGTCGCGAAGGCGTTGGGCACGCGCGAGTCGGCCACCGCTATCTTCGGCTTGGGCAGGTCCGCCTGCTGGGAGAGCCGTTCGACCGTCCGGTGGAGCTCCGGGTACTCGGACTCGTCGACGGTCTTCGCGCCCATGGAGTACAGCGCGAGCTTGTCGCTGAAGAAGAACTGGGCGAGGAGGAAGATCGCCATCATCGGGAGCATCCAGAAGATCGAGTACTCCCAGAGGACGGCGACGAAGACCATGTAGAGGGCGAACAGCAGGAACATCGTCACCACCATCCGGGCGCGGAGTCCCCAGTCAGTTTTCCACTGCATATGGGGGCCATACGTACTGAGACGGGTAAAGGCGTTCGTTAGTCGTTGACGCTCTCGAGGCGGTCGCTCACGGCCAGCTGGCCCGTTCCAGTGAGTTCCGTGGCGGCGTCGGCCGACCGGACGAGTTCCTTGGCGGCCAGGGATTGCAGCGCCGCGGCGAGCTCCTGCCCGGTCAGGTCCAGCAGCGAGCCCAGATCCGGCGTGCCGTCGGTGGAGTACAGCGCGACCATCACCATCTTCTCGGCGTCGGAGAGCCGGATCCCGCGGACCGTCGCCAGCGTCTGGTGGTACTCCCGGCGGACGTAGCGCCAGACCAGGCGGCGCAGGCGGTCGTCTGCGGCGGTGACGACCGTCGTCACCGGTCGATTGTCCGTGACCCTGCGAAGCTGGATGGCCGGCCGGCTCTCGCCGTCGAAACTCCGTTCGATGCGTTCGACGTCGACCACGTCCGCGAGGTCGAAGGCGAGGCGCGCCGCGTCCCCGGCCTCGTCGGTGAACGCGACGCCGTGGGGTCGGACGTACAGCACCATCTCCGCCGGGTCGGCGTCGGTGACCCGCCCGCCCTCCCGGGCCGGGTCGACGACCGTCATCGGGGTGACGTTGAGGAGGATGCGGTACAGCGCCGACGCCATGTCCCGGCGCTGGACGGGCGGGAGCTGGATGCTGACGGCGAGTTCGTCGCGGCCCGACGGCCGGTGGCCGACGGTGACTGCGTGGGGGAACGAGGCACTCAGGCGACCGGGGACGTCGTCGATGCGGACGTCCCAGACGTCGTCGAGGGGGACCAGCAGGTGGGGCGCGTCGGCGTCCTCTGCCCCCTTCTCCTCGCTCCAGAGGACGAACAGCTCTTCCTGGCCGAGGATGACCCGGCCGGGAATCTCGCGGCCGCCACAGAGTCCGTCGGCGGCGACGCGGGTCGAGAAGTCCGCGACGACCGGCTGTGTGACGACGTCGCGGGCGCAGGTCACGTCGGGCGCCGTCGCCTGGCCACCGCTCGTTGCGGACGGATCGTCTGGTAGGCCAGCGCGCCGGCGGTCAGCACCCGCGACTGCCGACGCCCCGTCCGCTCGGATCGCGTTCTCGCTCGCGTCGGCAGCACTCGGACCCTCCGCCCACGATCCGGCGTCGGTCCGCCTGTTCGGACCACCCGCCGCGGCGTGGTCGGCCGGGTCGTAGTCCACGGACGCCGGCAGGTCGGTCGGCCGCGGGACACGCTCGGGGTCGTCGGTCGCGGTCGCCTGCTCGGCCAGCGCGTCGGCGTCGGCGGCTGCGACGTCGAACGGCTCGGACTCGTAGGCCTCGGTACCGCAGGCGGCCGGGAACGCCGATTCCGGGTCGGCGCTGCCGTCGACCCCAGCCAGGCGGGACATCCGGGTCGTCACGTCGGACTCGCCGTCGGCGGCGTAGGGTTCGACCTGTGCCTCCTCGACGCCGAGTACGGTCGCGGTGCCGTCGGCTTCCAGCCCCAGATCGGACAGAAAGTCGGCCGTCGTGGCGGCGAGTAGCCCCGGCGTGAGGTCGTCGGGCTCGATTCCGTCCGCGGCCTCGCCGGCGGCCCGCAGGAGTTCGCTGGCGTCGTCGGGCAGCAAATCCAGCAGGTACCGGTCGGCCGTCGCCAGCAGCGCCGCGCTGATCCGCCGTGACCAGCCGAACGGAACGGTCCGCGGTGCCCGGTCGGGCGACGGCGACCAGCACTCCTCGTAGAGCACCTCGCGGATCGGGTCCGTGTGCTCCCGGCGGCGGCGAGCCAGTTCCCAGCACCCCGCGCAGGCACAGGGGTCCTTCTCCGGGACCCGTATCTCGGCGCGCTCCCAGTCGATCCACCCCTCGTTGCAGTGCAGCGCCTCCTCGAGGGTCAGTCCCAGCCGGCCGGTCAGCAGGACCAGCGTCGCGGCACGGCTCCGCTCGACGTCCGACTCGAGCCCCAGCGCACCCCTGTACAGCCGCTCGAACGACCCCGGATCGAGCGTCTCCCCCGGGTCCACCCAGTCGTGCATCACTTGCTATCGTCGATCATGCTATATGAAACGTGGCGACTGTTCGCACGAGTGATACTGGGATTTATCGGTGTTCTCCCCCTTGGAACGGATAGATGTCTACCGTACTCGTCACCGGCGGTCTCGGTGGCTCGGGACGATGGATCGTCGACCGACTCGCTACGGAGTGGGACGAGGTGGTCTGCGTCGACCGGGTCCGCGGCGAGAGCGGCCACCGCAACGTGGACGTCCGCCAGGCCGACCTGACCGACCGCGGCGAGGTGTTCGATCTGATAACGGCGTTCGACCCCGACGCGCTCGTCCACTGGGGCGCCATCCCCCACCCCGAGGGCCACGCCGGCGGCACCGTCTTCGAGAACAACGTCGTCTCGGCGTACAACGTGCTCGACGCGGCCGGCCGAATCGGCGCCGACGTCGTCTGGGCCTCCTCCGAGAGCGCCTACGGCTTCCCCTTCGCCGACGAGACGCCCTTGCCTGACTACCTCCCCGTCGACGAGGCCCATCCGATGCGGCCCGAAGACCCCTACGGCACCTCCAAGGTCGTCGGCGAGGAGGTCGCCGAGATGGTCGTCCGCCAGTACGACGTCTCCGTCGTCTCCATTCGCCCCTCGTGGATCCAGTACCCCGGCGACTACGAGTGCAAGAACTTCGACCCAAGCGACGGCGGCGTCGGCAACTTCTGGAGCTACGTCGACGTCCGAGACATCGCGAGCGCCGTCAGCGCCGCGCTGGACGCCGATCTCGACGGGCACGAACCCCTCCTCGTGGCCGCGGACGAGAACTACGGCGGCGATCCGACCGTGGACCTGTTCGAGGACTGGTTCGGCGAGGTCCCCGACGACGTGGATCTGGACGGCGAGGAGTCGGGCATGTCGAACGCGCGAGCGACGGAACTGCTGGACTGGGCCCCCGAACACACCTGGCGCGAAGCCCAGGACGAGGACGTCGAGGGGCCGGACGTGCGGGCGCTGTAGGGTCACTCCTCCGTCTTCTCGCATCCCCCGTCCTCTCGTGGTGCTGCGCCGTCGGCCACCCAACGCACTTGCGTCCCGCGGTCCAAGGGACCGTATGGCACACTCCAGTTCGACGCCCGGTAGCGGTGGATTCGACCGTCGAGACCTCCTGTGGGCGGCGGGCGCCATCGTCCTCGTCAACGCGCTCGGCGGGGCCCCGGCCCTCCTGGCCGGTCCCGACTCGGCGTGGTTCGCCGCGCTCGACAAGCCCGCCATCTACCCGCCGGGCTGGCTCTTCGGCGTCGTCTGGACGACGCTGTTCACGCTGATGGGCATCGCAGTGTATCTGGTGGCTCGACGCGGCCTCGGCTCGCGGCCCGTGCGAGTCGCGCTCGGCGCCTTCGCGCTGCAGTTCGCGTTCAACCTCACCTGGACGCCCGTCTTCTTCGGCGCCCAGGATCTGCTCGCCGCCCTGGGGATCATCGTCGTCCTCGACGTGCTCGTTGCCGTGACCATCTGGGCGTTCGCCCGGGTGGACCGGCGGGCCGCCGCGCTGCTGGTGCCCTACCTGTTGTGGGCCCTGTTCGCGACGCTCCTGAACTACCGCTTCTGGACGCTGAACTGAGAACTCCCTCCAGAAACCGGAGAACCGCCCTCCGTCGAAAGAACCCGCTTACTCCATCCGACGCTTCCGCCAGCGCAGCGTCAAGATCAGCAGTTCGAAGCCGACGATCAGGCCCGCGGTGACGGCCACGGCCTCGCTCTGGGGCAGCGCGAGCGCCTCGACGGTCTGGAGGCCCGGCGGGTTCGGGCTGGCGAAGTAGCCGACGACCAGCGCGAGTATCCAGTAGGGAACCCGAGAGCGGTTGACGACGTCCCAGACGCGGACGTTCCGCGAGTAGTTGCGGACCCCGTAGGCCAGCAGTTCGAACAGGAGTATCAGGACGACGGCGGTGATGATCGGCGTCATCGGCCGCAGTTCGTTGAACGCCAGCGTCGACTTGACGATGGCCGGGAACCGGTCGTAGTAGCTGCCGGGTAGCGGCGCCGCGCTGGCGAGGTAGCCCGCGGCGACGGCCAGCGCCCAGGCGTAGGGCCGCCGTTCGGCGAAGGCCGCCGGCGAGAACAGCGGCGAGTCGCTGTCGGTCCAGCGGAGCAGGAACAGCGTCCCCTCGAACAGGCCGATCATCGTGACGGCGACCATCAGCGGCGCCATCCCGGTCGGGTCGGGACTGAACACGAACGCCAGCGCACCGAACCCACCCCAGAAGTACAGCCGGCGGTCTTCGAGCCACCGCCGAGTGGTGACGCCCATCATGATGGCGAGCATCACGAGCAGCGGGATCTGGAAGACGATGGCGAAGAAGCCGATCATCAGGACGATGAGGTTGAACGTCTCCGTCAGGCCGAAGGCGATCTCGGCGGCCTGCTCACTGTAGTTCGTGAAGTACGAGAACATCGCCGGCAGGACGGCGAAGTAGGCGAACCCGACGCCGACGGTCGCGAGCACCAGGCTCGTCGGGACCGCCGCGAGGTAGTACCGGCGCTCGCGGGGGTAGAGTCCGGGGCGCATGAACCGGTAGGTCTGGTAGACGGCGACCGGGAGCGCGGCGATGATCCCGACCAGCGAGGCGACTTTCAGGCGTGCGAGCACGAGCGCGAGGGGGTGGTAGATCCGCGGGCTCACGGAGTCCGGGCACGCCTCGGTGACGGAGAGTCGCCCGCCCAGGAACGAACCCTCCAGGCAGGTCTGCTGGCCGGGGCCAAGGAAGGAGTACCAGAGGAAGTTGATCAGTTCGTCCGCGTAGAACAGTGTGATGGCGCCGACGCCGACCACGACGAGGCCGACGGCCATAAAGCGAAGGGCCATCTCCTCGACGTGTTCGGTGAGCGGCATCTCCTCGTCGTCGGGCGCCGTCGCGCCGCCGAGTGCGCCACCGCCACCACCGCCACCACCGCCGGCTCCGGCAGCGACTGGCTCGTGGCCAGCGGGGCCGCCGGGCGCCGCCTCGTTCCTGACTGCCGACGCCTCGCTGGGACCGATCTCGTACGCTTCGTCGTCCGCGTCGTCCTTGTCGTCGTCCGCGTCGTCCGCATCGTCGTCGTCGCCGTCGGCAGAACCGGACGGGTCGGCGGCGGTGATCTCGTCGCCGGTGACCTCGTCGGTATCGCTCTCGTCACCGCCGTCGCTCTCGTCGTCGGCACCCGCATCGGCCTCGGCGCTCTCGTCGTCACCCTCGGATTCGTCGTCACCGGACTCTCGTTTGACCTCCTCGACCCAGTCGGGCGGCTCTCTGCCCTCGGTGTAGTCGCTCGGGTCGCCCATCTTGCCGTCGAAGTCGATCGAGGACTGCTCCCGGTAGGAGTCCGAGGACTCTCCGTCGTCTTCTGCGTCGGTGTCGTTCGCGATCCCGGCGTCATTCTCGTTCCCGTCGTCGGCCTCCACTTCGGTATCGTCTCTGGCCCCGGCGTCGTCCCCGGGATCGTCGTCGGGATCGCCGCCGCTGGCACCCGCTGGCCCGTCGTCCTCGCCCGGCTCGGTGTCTCGGCGATCGCCCATCTGTCCCGGGTTTGGCTACTCGCTGTTGTAAACTTTCTTTTCCCGCGGCCCGGCGCGGACCGGAGTCCTGATGAACAAATTGATAACGGGCAGCGGGCTACCAACGGCAAAGATGGCGAGTGGGCTCGACGAGGACACGATGCGGACGGTCCAGAGCGGTCGGGAGACCGCCGGGACCATGCTCCGGACCGCCCAGAAGCACCTGCAGAAGGTGTTCATCGTCTGGGTGGTCGTCCTGCTCGCGACCATCATGGTCCTGCAGAACTTCCTGTGGGAGCAACTCCGCCGCGACCTGCTGTACTCGAAGATGGACCTGACGACGTCGCAGGCCTCCGAGATCATCGCCGTGACGCCGTTCGACGTCATCCTGCTGCAGGTGAAGATCGGCGCCGTCGCCGGGATACTCGTGGCGCTCCCGATACTGATCTACCTCAGCCGCGACGCGCTGCGCGAACGAGGGTACTGGCCCGGCGACGAGGTGGCGACGTGGAAGATCGGCGCCATCGCCGTCACCAGCCTCGCCCTGTTCGTCGGCGGCGTCGTGTACGCGTACGAACTGTTCTTCCCCCTGATGTTCGGCTTCCTTGCCGAGAACGCGCTGAACGCGGACTTCCAGCCCAACTACTCCATCGTGCTGTGGGTCCAGTTCATCGCGTTGCTGGGGATGTCGTTCGGGCTGGCGGCCCAGATGCCGCTGATGATGAGCGCGCTCAGCTACTCCGGCATCGTCCCCTACGAGACGTTCCGGGACCGCTGGAAGTGGGCCGTCGTCGCCATCTTCGGCTTCGGCGCCCTGTTCTCGCCGCCGGACCCGTTCACGCAGATCATGTGGGCCGCGCCGCTCGTGGGTCTGTACGCGATCAGTCTCGGCATCTCGAAGATGCTCGTCCAGGCCAAACGCGCCGGCGAGGAGGTCAGTGCCCGGTCGGTCGCACGGGCGCGCTGGAACAAGCTCGCCGCGGCCGCGCTGGTCGTCGGCGCGCTCGTCACCTACGTCATCGCCTCGCCAGACACGTTCGGGTACATCCAGCGCTTCGCCGCCTGGTTCCCCTCGGACGAACTCACCGGCGACATCCAGCAACCAGCCTGGTTCGGGCTCCCGCCCGAGACGACGGCGCTGATCATCGGCGCGGCCGTCGGCCTGGTCGCGGCCGTCCTGGTGCTGTACTACTACATGATCCAGGAACTCGGCGTCGCCGCCGCCGAGGCCGGGAACTTCGGCGACCCGACCGCCATCGACGTCGGGGCGCTCTCGGCCGACGCGGTCCGGGCGGCCCCCCGCGAGGCCTTCGAGGAGATGGAGGAGTCCGAGGCGCTCAAGCTGGCCGACCAGGCCATGAGCGACGACGACACGGACAAGGCCCAGGCCATCCTCGACCGGTTCGACCAGATCCACGATGGTGACGCCGAGGCCGCCGAGGTCGGCGACGGCGTCGAGGGGCCAGCCGAACCCGAGGCCGAGGAGGAAGGCAGCGTCTTCACCGAGACCTCCGCGGGGATGCTCAACGCCTTCACGGAGGAGGAGACCACCGAGGACGACATCGGCGGCTACTACCACGACCTGGCGTTCATCTTCGACTCGCTCACCTCGAAGGCCATCTGGTTCGTCGCGACGTTCATGATCGTCACGAGCGTCGTCTTCGTCTTCCTCTACTCCGGCATCCCCGGGGCCGGCGCCGCGGCGATGGCCGACGGCGGGACCGTCATCGCGGAGAACGGCACCGTCATGGCGGAGGACGTCGACGTGCTCAACGAGGGCGTCACGGTCCTCTCTCGCAACGAGACGAGCGGACGGGCAGACGCCGTCGCGAGTAACGCCGTCCTGACGACGCGGGAGGGGGCCGGGGACTCCGGGGCGAGACCGAGCACAGCCGTGCTGCAAAACGATTCCGTCCTGCTGTACAACGCGACGGTGACTGGCCAGAACATCTCGGAGCCCGGCGGCCCCTACCGGATCGAGAACGCGACCGTGCTGGTCCAGCAAGAACCCGTCGTCGACACTACCTCCGGCATCGGCATCATCAAGAACGCCTTCGTCTCCCACCTCCCGCCGGAGATGCAGGAGGACGTCCGCTTCATCACGCTCCACCCCGTCGAGCACCTCATCTTCATCGTGAAGTTCTCGACTATCATGGGCGCCATCTCCGTCGTGCCGCTCCTGCTGTACTTCGCCTGGCCCGCCATGGAGAAGCGGGGGCTCGTCGGCGGTGACCGGAACGTGCTCGGCGTGTGGGGCGGCACCGTCTTCCTCACCCTCATCGGCGGGAGCCTCATCGGGTTCCTCTACGTCGCGCCGACGGTCATCTCCTGGCTCGCCTACGACGTCCTCCAGGCGGACATGATCATCTCCTACCGCGTCGCCAAGTTCGGGTGGCTGGTGCTCATGTTCACCGTCGGCGTCGGCCTCCTCATCGAGGTGCCGGTGACGATGCTGCTGTTCCACCGCGGCGGCATCGTCCCCTTCCAGACGCTCCAGGAGCGCTGGCGGACCATCACGCTGGGCGTGTTCGCTGCTTGTGCCCTGTTCTCACCGAAAGATATCTGGACGATGTTCCTTGTGGCCGTGCCGGTCACCATCTCCTTCCTGGTCGGCCTCGCTCTGCTGTGGATATACACCCTGGGCGGCCGACGCGCGCCCAAGGCCAGCCGGAAGGCCGCGGACTGAGGACTGAGAGTTTTTCACCACATTTCGGCAGAGTGGACTGCTATCTTCGATAGCCGGCGGACCGACCGAGTTCCTGGCGGACTGAAAGGGCGAGGCCCGGTTCGGGAACCCCGGACCCGCAAGCACTGGAACGCAGTGAAGCGCGCAGCAAGCCGCGGGAGTGTAACTGGCCGAGGGCTTTCTTCTGTTGGCGGCGGTCCTGTCGCAGTCTCCCGAACAGAAGGGCCCGCAGTTCGTCCCAACAGATCGTATCCCATATTACCGAGAGGCTACCTGGAGAAGACATGCCGAAGATTAGCGTGGAGATTCCCGGGGAACTCCTGAACGACCTGGACCGCCACGTCGGCGACGACGGGAAGTTCGTCAACCGGAGCGACGCCATCCGGGCCTCGATCCGCAAGAACCTGGACATCCTCGACGAGATAGACGACCGACACGGTCGTCTCGAAGACGAGGAGGCGACCGACGATGAGTGACGGCACTGCGACGGCAGCGACGTCGGCCCGCACCCCGTCGATGGCGCCGCTACAGGTGGGGCTCGTCGGGCTGTTCGTCACAGCACTGGTCACCGCGCAGGTGACGGCGGCGAAGCTCCTGGCGTTCGGGCTCCCGTTCTCGCTGCCGCTGGCCGGCGACGCGCTCGTGCTTCCGGGCGCCGCGCTAGCCTACGCGTTGACCTTCTTCGCCTCGGACTGCGTCGCGGAGCTGTACGGCAAACGCGACGCCCAGGTGATGGTCAACGTCGGGTTCGTGATGACCATCGTGTTGCTCGTCCTCGTGCGGTCGACCATCGCTGCGCCCGCGCTCCCCCAGGAGGCCCAGTCGGTCGATCTGGTCGCTTTCAGGAACGTCCTCGGCGCCAGTACGCCGATCGTGATCGCTAGCCTCTCGGCGTACGTCGTCAGCCAGAACTGGGACGTTATCGTCTTCCACCGACTCCGCGAGTACACTGACGGCGACCGACTCTGGCTACGCAACATCGGATCGACGGCGACCAGCCAGTTGCTCGACACCGTCATCTTCGTCGGCGTCGGCTTCTACGTCCTCCAGGGACTGCCGTTCGCGGAGGCCCTGGCGCTCGTCGTCGGCCAGTACGTGTTCAAACTCGGCGTCGCGGTGCTCGACACCCCGTTCGTCTACGGCGTCGTCGAACTGGCGAAACGGACCGACGCGACCGTCGTCCCGGCGCGGGCGGACTGACAGACGCTCTGAGGACTCTTCTCTCCATCTCTCAGCTGCTCACTCGCTCTCACCCTGGTCCCGCCCCAGGTCGTAGAACTCCTCGTTCGGCCGCACGTCCGCGAGGTGGGCCAGCCGGTTCGAGAGGGCGAAGAAGGCCGCGACGCTGCCGATATCCCAGATAGCCCGACGGCTGAAGCCGTGGTCTTCCAATCGTTCGAAGTCGTCCTCCCCTATCTCAGCCGGTCGTTCGGTCAGTTTCACCGCGAAGTCGAGCATCGCGCGGTGGGCGTCGCCGACGTTCGCCGTCCGGTGGTTCGTCGCGAGTTGCTCGGCGAGGTGGGGGTCCTCTGCGTAGATGCGACACAGCGCGCCGTGGGCGACGACGCAGTAGAGACAGTCGTTCGCGCCGCTGACGGCGACGACGATCATCTCCACCTCTTCGCGTTCGAGCTCGGTCCACTCGACCAGCGCGTCGTGATAGGCGAAGAAGGCCCGGAAGTGCGAGGGGCGGTACGCCAGCGCCCTGAAGATGTTCGGTGTGAAGCCCGCTCGCTCCGTCTCTTCCTCGATGCGCTCCCGGAGGTCGTCCGGAAGGTCGTCGACGTCGGGGACCTCGAATCGTCGCATCGCTTCGTCGGGGCGTGTCATACAGTAACACCCGCTCGGGGCGGCCATGAAGATTGGCCCACCGTGACGGGAAACTCTGGTCGCGAATCCACGATGGACCGGCGCAAGAACAGCCTGAAAGCCCCGGCCGGCTACGCTCCCGCGGCCCCTCTGCGCTCCTCGCTCGTTTCACTCGCTGCGGTGCTTGTGGGACCGGGGTTCGCGTAGCCGCCCGCCCCTTTCAGTCCCGCCCACGGCGGTTAATACGTCGTCGAGTTTCTGGCTGGATCGGCTCAGTAGCCGTCCAGCGGCTGTGCGAAGCCGAAGTTCGGCTTGACGTCGTCGACGCGGACCGTCAGCGTCTCGCCCGCCTCGGTGCCGCCGACGAAGAGGGTGTAGCCCTCGACCTTGGCGATGCCGTCGCCCTCGCTGCCGACGTCCTCGATGGTCACTTCCAGTTCGTCGCCCTCGCGGACGGGCGCGGTGAGGAAGCCCTTGCCGACGAGGTAGAGCTCGGAGGAGGCGTCGCGGGAGGCGTCGGGGCGGACCTCGCGGACGTACTCGAACTCCCCTTCGACGCGTTCTTTCAGGTCGTCGAGGTCGCGCCCGTCGAACACCTTCGCCGCGAAGTCGCCGCCGCTGCCGAGCACGTGCAGGGCGATGTCGAACGCCTGGCTCGCCAGGTGGACCGACCGGGCGTGGTCGAGGTCGTAGTCGCCAGACATGTTCGGTGCCATGTCGGAGATGACGGTATCGGCATCGCCGACGATGTCGACGACCTCGTCGACGGTGTCCGCGTCGGTCATGTCGCCGCGGACGTACTCGATGGCGGCGCCGTGGTCGTCGTCCAGTTCGTCGATGCGCTGGCGGTCGACGCCGACGACGGTGCCCCCGTCGCCGACGCGCTCGGCCGCGACCTGGAGCCACCCGCCGGGGGCAGCGCCCAGATCGACGACGGTGCCGCCCTCGCCGAGCAACCCGGCCGTCTCGTCGAGTTGCTGCAGCTTGTAGGCCGAGCGGGCGCGATACCCCTCCTGCTTGGCCCTGTTGTAGTAGTCGTCTTTCCCAGACATATCCGTTGCTCGCAGTAATTCACGGATGGCTTTACCGGTGTCGTTCGAGCGAAAGCCGCGTCACCCCTCGTCGAACCATCGCTCGACGTCCGCGTGAAACTCCTGTACCGTGTTCTGGTGGAACTGTCCGAGAAAACAGAGTGGATGACGCCGTTCACGCGCGTTCGTGTGCCGGAGAAAACGGGTCGGCTCCCGGAGACCGCTGTCGTTGACGAATGCATCCCGGTCGAAGACGACGTGATACCCACCGAAGTTCCCGAGTTCTCCCGCTCGTTCGAAGGTGAGACAGGAGAACCCCCCGTGCTGGAAATCGGTCCGAAGTCCTCTGAGAAAGCTCAGCTTTCGCCCGTAGTACGACGCGATCTCTTCTGATCCGGTGGTAAAGTCGCTGCTCTGGAACGTGACACCGTCTTCCGTGTGGCAGTTGACGAGAACGCGGATCGTCTCGTTGAACGAATAGACCGACGCGAGGTAATTGTGCACCAGCCGTAACGCTTCGAACCCCTCCGTCTTCTCTCCTGTCCCGGTGGCAGATGAACACCGGATTCGTGGCGAGATCGCCGTCGATGTACTCGTCTATCTCGAGGTAATTCTGGTCGACCGTCCGCTTTGCCACACTCAGACGGATGGCGTCCTCGTCACCGAGCCCAGTCGAAGGTGTCACCGCCGTCCCGAGGATGGTCTGGAGTTCGAACTCGAACTCCGGAGAATCATCGACAGACACGCAACACACCTACTCGCAATCGTCGTCGAATTCGACGGCCAGGAGTGCGCGCCTGGCCGTCTCCACGTCGCCACCCACAGCGGCCGCGACTTTTTCCGCGGTCGGTGCATCCCCTTTCTGAACCATTCTGTGTGAAATTAGATCAGCCGCCGAAATAAGTGTTCGGCTCGTCACCGACTCGGGCGACAGAACCAGCAGACCGGGCGTCCCGAGGGGTAGTAGCTGTTTTTGTCCGTCTCATAGTGGTCGTTGTAAGCCCTTACCGGCGTTCGACGTGGCCGGTACCGTCGGACGCCGGCAAAAAGATACAACGACCACTATCAGTCGGAAAATTCACTCAGTTCCCGCCGCCGTCGTTCGTCGGCCGGCACGTTCGTGATGATGACCTCGGCCACCTCACCTCGCCCATCGCCGTCGGAGTTGATCGCCCTGGTCGCCTGGACGATCTCCACCTCGAACGAGTCGTAGTCCTCGTACAGTTCCGCCACGGGCGGGGAGTTCGAGAGGACGACGCGGACGCCCGCCTCGTCCAGGTCGACGGCCAGGTCGCGGAGGCGGCGCTGGTCGTCCCGGTCGAACCCCTCGGCGTGGTAGTCGTTGAAGTCTGCCGTCGTCGAGACGGGCTGGTAGGGCGGGTCGAAGTAGACCAGATCGCCGGCGCTGGCCGCCTCGCGGACGTACTCGAAGTCTTCGTTGTGGATGGCGGTGTCCTGGAGCGCCTCGCTGACGGCGCGGACCCGATCGGCCTGGACCCAGTCGGGGTTGGCGTAGTTGCCGACGGGGACGTTGAACTCGCCGTTCTGGTTCTCGCGGTAGAGGCCGTTGAAGCAGGTCCGGTTGAGGTAGATGAAGAGACTGGCCTCGCGGACGCGCTC
This sequence comes from Halomicrobium sp. HArcel3, assembly GCF_058933135.1. Classification (NCBI taxonomy): domain Archaea; kingdom Methanobacteriati; phylum Methanobacteriota; class Halobacteria; order Halobacteriales; family Haloarculaceae; genus Halomicrobium; species Halomicrobium sp. HArcel3. The sequence continues at coordinate 44,206 of NZ_JBZYDN010000002.1, forward strand.
GTCCTCCGTCTTGTCGTCGATAGCGTGTAGTCGGTTGAACTCGTCGCGGGCGTCGTAGTAGTAGTCGTCCGAGTGTTCGTGGGTCCGGTTCTCCTCGACGAGTCGCTCGGGCTGGCGCTGGACGACGCGATAGAGGTTCACGAGTCGGCGGTTGATGTCGTTGATCGAGCCTTCGTCGGGCGCGAGGTCGAAGAAGACGGCGCCGCCGCCGAAGAAGGGCTCGTGATAGCGCTCGTGGGACTCGGGAAAGCGGGCAGTGATCTCTGTGAGTAACTGGCGCTTCCCGCCCGCCCACTTCAGCACCGGCTGGACCATCACTCACGAGTGGACCGCTCTGCACCATAAATCCCCGTAAGCGTGGCCGGTCCCGCTGTACCCGCCCGCGTTCGAGTCTCGGGACGGCCAGGGGACTCGTTCTCAGATCGAACAGGGGGTCGTCGCCGATCCGAACACGTTCGGGCCGGTTCCCGATCCCTGAGACCACTTCTCGCCCGCTGAGATGCCGCTACCTGGTATATGCGGGTGGTCGGACAAGCAGTAGGTAGAGGGAGTTAGCTATGTCAAACGTCCCGCTCACGACGCGCCGGCGCGTGTTGCAAGCACTCGGGGTCGGCGGTGCGACCGCCGTCGCCGGGTGCGTTTCCACGCCGGGAACCATCGAAGAACCGCAAGTCGACCAGAGTACCCCACAGGAGCCATCCATGAACCCAGCCAAAGCAACCGACGTCGACCGCGTCGCCGCGGACCCGACCGACATTCCGTCGCCCATCGACCGGGACGAACCGACGACTCACGACATCGAGATGACGACGAAGGAGGTCGTCGCCGAAGTCGAGCCCGGGGTCACGTACACGTACATGACCTTCGACGAGCAGATCCCGGGCCCGATGATCCGCGTTCGCGTCGGCGACACGGTGAACCTCACCGTCACCAACGACGAGAGCAACTCGATGCCTCACAACATCGACCTGCACGCGGTGCGTGGACCTGGCGGCGGCGCCGAGGCATCGATGGTCAATCCCGGCGAGAGCGCGACGTTCCGGTTCAAGACCACCTACGCGGGCGCGTTCGTCTACCACTGCGCCGTGCCGAACCTGGACTACCACATCTCCTCGGGGATGTTCGGGATGATCCTCGTCGAGCCCGAAGCGGGCCTGCCGGCGGTGGACCACGAGCTCTACTTCGGCCAGCACGAACTCTACACCACGGGTGAGGCCGGCGAGGAGGGCCACCACGACTTCGACTTCGAGACCCAGCGGGCCGAGGACCCGACCTACGTCCTCGTCAACGGCGAGAAGTACGCCATCACGCCGGACGTCCACGGCGCGCCGACCGTCGGGACCGACGAGACGGTCCGGGTGTTCTTCGCCGTCGGCGGGCCGAACCTCACCTCCAGCTTCCACCCCATCGGCTCGGTGTGGGACGAGGTGTACCCGCAGGGATCGACGGAGTCCCACCCACAGGTGAACGTCCAGACGACGCCGGTGATGCCAGGATCGGCCGTGGTCGCGACCCTGCACAACCCCGTGCCGGGACCGATCAAACTCGTCGACCACGCGCTGAGTCGGGTCGCCCGGAAGGGCGCGCTGGCCGTCGTCTCGGTCGAGGGCGAGGAAGACCCCGAGATATTCGACGCCGACCCGGCCTGAGCAGTCGGTGAGGCCGCCTCACCGTGGTGGTGGTACCTTTTCACCGGCGTTCGCCGGTGACCGGCCACCTCGAACACCGGCACGGGCGTACAACCACCACTGTCAGCTGTCTGATCCTCCGTTCCCGTCTCCGTTTTCTTCGCCGCCGCGGTTCAGGAGCCAGCCACCGCCGAGCAGGCCGCCCGCTGCGGCGAAGAGACCGAACCCGGGGCCGGCGCCACCGCTGGGTTCCTGGGCGCCGCCACCTGCTGCCGTGTCGGCCCCGTCGCCGGTCTCCGTGATCCCCTCGCCGGGCTTGGTGCCGGCGTCGACGTTCCGGGCGCCTATCTGTTCGAGCTCGACGGCGACGTACCCGCTCTCGCACGGTATCTCGTCGTTGACGATGAACAGGTCGCCACCGCCGATTTCGGCGCGCCGCGGGAGGTAGAGCTGCGTTCGCTGTTCGTATTGGTCGGCCCGGCGGTCGAACAGCGTGACGTCGTACGTGAGGGTGTCTTCGTCGCCCCAGTCGACGACGTCGCACTGGTCAGCGATGCTCGCCTGGACCGGTTCGACCGGGCGGCCGACGTGGATCCACATCCCGACCAGGTCTCCCTCGATGTTCTCCTGTTCCAGCGTGACGCCCGTGGTGGTGACCCGCGACGGCGTCTCGCTGGCCTCCGTCCCGTCGGCCCCCGTCTCGTTCTGGGCAGCGGCGACGCCGCTCGCCGCGACGGTCCCGGCCGCCGCTCCGCCGACGCGGAGCACTGTCCGTCGCGAGTACGCGGTCCCGCTGTCGTCGAACTGGCCGCTCGCTGGCGGATCTGACATCACGTACACAGGTTGGCGGCTGACGGGGAAAGCAATTCCGCGGACGGCATCCGAATGGTACGTTATCGAATTACCGGGCCGCCCGCTCGCGCGTGGGCGTAATGAAGTGACTTTTTAACGGATGGGGGCGTAGCCCGCTTCAAGATGTTCAACGCTATCGTGAGCGCGGACACGCTCCAGGCTGCTCTCGACTCTGTGAGCGTGCTGGTGGACGAGTGCAAGATCCACCTCGACGAGGACGGCATCGAGATCCGTGCCGTCGACCCGGCCAACGTCGGCATGGTCGACATGACGCTGGAAGCCAGCGCCTTCGAATCTTACGAGACCGACGGCGGCCTCATCGGCGTCAACCTCGCCCGCCTCGAGGACATCGCCGGGATGGGCGACGCCGGCCAGCTCGTCCACCTCGAACTCGACGAGGAGACCCGCAAGCTCCACATCGCCATCGACGGTCTGGAGTACACCCTCGCACTCATCGACCCCGACTCCATCCGCCAGGAGCCGGACCTGCCGGATCTCGACCTGCCGGCCCACGTCGTCATCGAGGGCCGCGACATCGCCCGCTCGGTGAAGGCCGCAGACATGGTCTCGGACCACATCGCGCTCGGCGTCGATTCCGCCGACGAACTGTTCTACGTCGACGCGGAGGGCGACACCGACGACGTCCACCTCGAACTCGACGAGGGCGACCTCATCGACCTGACCGCCGGCGACGCCCACTCCCTGTTCTCGCTGGACTACCTGAAGAACATGAACAAGGCCATCCCGAAGGACGCCGAGGTCCGGATGGAACTTGGCGAGGAGTTCCCCGTCAAGATGCACTTCGACTTCGCCGAGGGCCAGGGTAACGTGACTTACATGCTGGCGCCCCGCATCCAGAGCGAGTAACGCCTACTCCGTCTCTCGGTTTTCTCTCTCAGTTTCGGCAGCTAGCCACGTGGTTTGACTCCCTTCGCTAACTACGTGGGTGGGAATGAAAGGGGCGGCCGGTTCGGGGAAGGCGCGGCGGTCTAGCGACCGCGAGAGCGAAGCTCTCGCGTAGTCCTCAGCTTCGCTGAGGGCACCGCAGGCGAGCGGCAGCGAGCCGAGGAGCGCAGCCGGCGCACCGAGCCGAACCGGCCGGGGCTTTCCTTTGTTGTCGGTCCAGCTAGCTACGTCCCCCGGTCCAACCCCTCCGAGTCTTGCGAGCGTCTGACGCATGATTTAGTAGAACGAATACGACGGATCGATCATGGAGAGTCTCGGCGACGCCTACACGGGCTCGCGATTCGAGGGCCGCGACCCGAGACGCGTCTACGCCGGCGCCGCGCTGGTCGCCGTCGGCGTGGTCGCCATCGTCGCGGCCATCGTCGTCGGGACCGGTTCGGTCAACGGAATCGTCGGGGCCGACGGGGTCATCGAGGCACAGGGCATCGCCGGCGTCGTCGCCGGGCTGGCCATTCCGGCGCTGATGATCGGCGTCGTCGTCGTCCTGCCCGCCAGCCGTCGCGAGCGCCTTGGCGTCCTCGCCGGGACCGTGCTGTGTCTCGGCGGCGTCTGGCTGTTCACCCGCTCGTATCCCCACAGCTGGACCGACGGGGCGAACCAGATGGCGTTCCCGACGATGCTCACCTACTTCGCCGGGGGCAGCCTCGCCTTCTGGTTCGTCTTCACCGCCATCGCCGAGTTCCACGTCCGGAACAACCCGACCGACGAGGTCAGCCTGGAACTCAAGCGCCAGGGCGAGACAAAGACCGTCCAGCTGTCCCGCCAGGAGTACCAGCACTACCGGAAGGCCATCCGCGGCGACGGCGGTCAGACCGAGCAGGTGATCCGGGAACTGGAGTCGCGGTTTGAGGACTGAATTCGTTCTCCGAGGGCAGTAGATCAGCTTCTGCGGTTCGACCTCCGCGCCCCGACACACTGACTTGCCGGCCGCGCCACTCCCCCGTATGATCAGTCAGGGATTCATGGTCGGTCAGCGAGCGGACTACGAGGACGCGCTCGCGTTCGCCGACGACCGGGACTTCGACTTCGTCGAGTTGAACATGGAACACGGCTTCGAGCGCCGGACCGTCGACCCCGCTGCTATCGGGGCCACCGCCGCCGACCACGGCGTCGACCTGGTCGCGCACCTCCCGTATCGACTGGACCCCGGCTCGCCCCACGAGCACGTCCGCGAGGGGGCGGTCCAGGAACTGGAGGCAGCGCTCGACGCGGCGGCGGAGATGGGCGCGGACCGGGCGGTGTTCCACGGCGTCTCGAACGCCCACCCGGACACCTGGGACCACGACGACGTCCGGGAGTGGATCTACGACACCGTCCGGGAGGTGACGGCTCACGCGACCGACCTGGGGGTCACGCCCTGCGTCGAGAACCTGAAGTCGCCCTACTTCGACGCCGGTGACTTCCCGGACCTCTTCGAGCGGACCGACGCCGCGGGCTGTCTGGATACCGGGCACGCCTACGTGACGGGCCAGGACGGCGCCGATCAGGCCGACCTGATCCGCGAGCACGGCGACCGCATCGACCACGTCCACATCAACGAGACCCGGCGAGACGAGGAGGACGAACACCTCCCCGTCGGCCTCGGTTTCGTCGACTTCGCGGCCATCGCGACGGCGATGGTCGAGACGGAGTGGGAAGGGACCTGTACGCACGAACTGTGGCCCTACCGGCCGCAGTACGCCGCCGAGAGCCGGCGACGGTTCGAGCGGTTGCTCGACGACGCGTCCGATAACTGACTGCGACTGACCACGGGGGTTGGACGTTCGTTTTCCTGACCGTGGGAGTGTCGTTTGTGACGGACCGATGAGCCCCACCCGATCGGACCACCGAATTTATCCACCCTCGCACGAAACGAGGGAGCGATGCAACCCCTCCACGCGCGCTACCCGTTCCTCCAGTCGGCCCGGGAGGCCGTCGACGCCGCCGACGTGGACCTCGTCCAGGTCGTGGCGACGGAGGACGACGTCGTCGAGCGCGCGCTGGAGCGCGTCGAGTGGGCGATCACCGACGGGAGCGTCGGCGAGCCACACCGCCGGACGCGGGTCGAGTTGCTCTCCTATCCCGTCGCGCGCGTGCTCGTCTCGCTCGTCGACGCCCACGTCTGCACCCGGAAGTACGCCCAGGCCGAGGCCGAGTCGGCCCGCGAGCGCTTCAGCGAGGAGTTCGCGGCCGACGACGAATTGAAGAGCACCCGAACGGAGCGACTGCAACTCGCCGACCTGCTCGCCGAGTTCGACCTGACGAGTTCGGTCCACGAGACTGCAGATGGGTACCGCGTCGACGTCGGTGCCTATCTCGACCTGGCGGCCGACCAGTGGGGCGACGAGTGGCGGCTGGTCAACCGCCCGCTCACCGACGGCCAGGTCCCGGTCACCGAGCAGGAGCTCCACGTCCTGCTCAAACAGGCGATCCGCCACCGGATCGACGACGGCCTGCCGTTTTCGGTACCGGACCCCATCGCCGACGAACTCCCCGACGAGGTCGAGCGCGTCCAGGAGGTGCTCGCGGACCTGGACCTGACCCGGGACATCGACACCGTCGTCCCCGAACTGTTCCCGCCCTGTATGCAGGCGCTGCTCGACAAGGTCCAGAAGGGCGAACACCTCGAACACCACTCGCGGTTCGCCATCGCCACCTTCCTCACGAGCATCGGGATGACGACCGACGAGATCGTCGAACTGTTCCAGGTCAACCCCGGCTTCGGCGAGGAGGCCACGCGCTACCAGGTCGACCACATCCGCGGCGACACCAGCCCGACGGAGTACTCGACGCCGTCGTGTGCGACGATGCAGTCCTACGGCGACTGCATCAACCCCGACGACCTCTGTGACACCATCTCGCACCCGATGGCCTACTACGAGAAGAAGATCGACGACGCCGAGGACGACGAACTCGAGGACTGGCGCGACGCCCAGGAAGCGGAGTCGGAATCAGACTGACCGCAGTAGCGGCGACGACCGGGCCGCCGACCGCGTCACCGACTCGCTCAGAACTCCTTGCGTTCGAGAAAGAGGCCAGCGCCGAGCATCAACAGTACGAAGAGGCCGAGCACGCCGACGAGCATCGTCCCGCCCTCGGCGGTGAGGCTGCCGTTGGCCCCGTAGTTAGAACTGACGTAGACTGCCCCGGCGATAAACAGCGTCACGGCACCGCCCGCCAGGAGGAGCTGGTAGACCGTCTCCCGATCAACGTCCATGCCCTGCCGTTTTTCGGGCCCGGCCAAAAGCGCTTCGAAGGGTGGCTGTCCCCCGGACTGCCCCGAATCACGACGCAGTCTTGCGGTTTCACCGAGCCATTTACGCTCGTCGAGCACCTATCTTTCGACTGGACGCCGACGCAAAGACAGCCGCGTCCGACCTGCTATGACGCTCATCGAACCCCACACGGACGCCCGGAAGACCGCACTCGCACCGGACCTGCGCCGACTCGACGACCGGGCCGCGCGCGCCTGGACCGAGCGGATGGCGGTCCGGCCGCTGGGCGAGGGCCGCTACGCCGTCGACGCCGAGAGCGGCGAGACCTACGTCGTCGACCTGCCCGAGCGCTCGTGTACGTGCCCCGACAACCGGATCCGACACCAGCACTGCAAGCACCTGCGCCGCGTCGCCATCGAGATAACGTCTCACCGCGTGCCCCCGCCGGGGAAGACCCTGGCGCGCTGTGACTCCTGCGGGACGGAGACGTTCGTCGGCGAGGACGCGCCTGGCCCACACCTCTGTCCCGCGTGCAGCCTGGAACCGGGCGACGTCGTGTTCGACCGCGAGACCGGCGACCGCCTCGTCGTCCGGGCCGTCACCGACCGGCGGGCCGACGAGGTCGCCATCGACGCCGCCGACACCACCGTGGCCGACTACCCGACGAACGAGGGGTACCCGACGGACGACCTCGTGGTCGAGGCGAGTTATCTGGGCGACGTTACGAGAGAACGGACCCGGGACAGGCGCTATTCGTTCCCCCTCTCACGGCTGGAACTCGCCGACGACGTCGAGCTCGTTCAGTAGCCCGTCTCGGTCCCGGGCTGACTGTCGTCTCGGACCGGTGGTCCGTCCCCGGCAGCGTCACCCGCCTCCGCCAACCCCGCCTCGTTCTGGTAGGCCTTCGCGAACATGTAGAACGCCGCCACCGTGACGAAGAAGGTCGCGAACGGCAGAAACGGGTAGAGGAGGTAGCCGAGCAGTATCACGGTCAGCATGCCGACGAACGTCTGGATCCCGAACAGGACCCCGACCTGGACGAGCCACGCAATCGCGTAGTCGCTCGACTTCGCGACCGGGAGGAGGCGCTCCGTCGAGAACGACGACCGGACGTCGCCCGTGTCGGCGTAGACGCACACCGAGATCGGATAGAGGTAGCTCACCGCCAGCGAGTACGCCATCACCACCAGCGAGAGGAGCGAGAACACCAGCAGCGAGAGCAAGCCGAGCGCGGCGACGGCCGACTCCGCGTCCGACCCGCCCATCGCCGCGCCGCCGCCGACCAGTGCGACGAAGCCGACGGTGACGACGATTCCCAGGAGGACCAGCGGGAGCGCGTACCCCAGCCCGATGAGGACGGAGTAGCCGCCGTCGACGAGCAGTTCCTGCCAGTCGCCGAACGCCGGCGGGTCCTCGTTTCCGTCGTACGTCGCCCTGACGACGCGGACGTAGTATCCGGCCAGGAGGAGGGCGACCGCCAGCCAGACGGGTGCCAGCAACAGGATCAGAATGGCGACCGGTGCGAGAAAGATGGAAAGCACGATGAGTGCGAAGACCGCAACCGTCAGCAGCGACGGCACCCCCCCGCCGACGAGAAATCGCTTCAGTGCCCCATCTCCCCGGAGCGGATAGCCGAACGCGTCCTCGTAGTCGATGGCCATTTGTGACGACATTCTGCCGCCCGTATAAACCAGTTTCCCGTCAGTTGCCTCCCGCGAGCGTTCGCGTGGCTGCCGAGTATCGGGAGGCCGTCACTGCAACATCGCGGCGGCGTCCTCGACGGAGAGGTCCCCTCGTTCCAGCGCGGCGAGGACGTCCAGCGTCGCCTGGTCGGGTTCGTCGTCGGCCGCCCGCCGCTCCTCGATCTCGTCCAGCGTCACCTTCCGCGTGTCACCGGCGAACTCGGGGAAGTCAGTCCCCTCGGCGACGGCCGTCTCCTTCTTCACGCGGTAGTTACCCCCGTCGGTGATGTAGAGGTCGCCGGGGTGGAAGAAGTACCAGTCCTCGCGGTCGAAGCGGACGCCGACGCGCGGTTTGGCGCCGAAGTTCCGGGAGAAGAAGAGCAGCGCGTCGATCTCCTCGCCGTCGAGGTAGATGGGGTCACCGGCGCTGGATTTCGCCTCGATGGCGTAGAAGGTGTCGCCGTCGCCCGCCAGCACGTCGGGGAGCTCGCGCTCGGTGGCCGACCCGCTGGCCGGCGCCCGCATCACGGCGAAGCCGGCCTCGTCGAGGGCGTTGACCAGTTCGCGTTCCCGCCTGTCGCCTTTCGCGTTCGAGTTCGACATCGTCGGTCGTTAGCGGCCGCTCCCGGTTCGCGTCTTGCTCGAAAGTCGATGGAAGCGAGCGGTTCGGCGGTCCTCGGTCGCGTTCGAATCCGGCATCTGTCGAGTGCTTGCACCCGGAGCGTTTAGCCCTGTTGGGACCGGAGCGAAAGTGAAGGCGGGCTCGGGGTTCGCGTTCTTCCGTTGCTCGCTCGTCCTTCGACGGCCTCTCCTGGTTCGAGAGACGGCTCGCCGTCTCTCGTCATCACGAAAGAGCGCGTGCGCTCTTTCGAACGACTTCGCTCGACGCCGTCCATCGCTCGGGCTCTCCCGCTTTCCGACCCTTTTACCTCACACCACTCCCAGGCTATCCTATGACCAACGACGAACTCATCGCGGCGCTACGCGACGCGGACGCCGTCAGGTACGGCGAGTTCGAACTCTCTCACGGCGGCACGAGCAGCTACTACGTCGACAAGTACGTCTTCGAGACGGACCCGCACTGTCTGGAACTCGTCGCAGAGGCTTTCGCCGAGCGGCTCGGGAAAACTAAGCTCGCCGGCGTCGCGCTGGGGGCGGTTCCCCTCGTCGCCGTCACGAGCGTCGAGACGGGGCTGCCCTACGTCATCGCCCGCAAGCAACAGAAGGAGTACGGAACGGCGAACCTGATCGAGGGGAACCTCGACGAGGGCGAGGAAGTCGTCATCCTCGAAGACATCGCCACGACGGGCCAGAGCGCCGTCGACGCCGCCGAGGCGCTGCGGGAGGCCGGCGCCGTCGTCGAGCGCGTCATCGTCGTCGTCGATCGGGAGGAGGGCGCCCGGGAGAACCTCGCCGACAGCGGCCTCGAACTGGAGTCGCTGGTCACGGCCTCCGAGTTGCTGGCCGACGCGCCGGACGACGCTGACGTCGGTGCCTGATCGGCGGACTGGCAGTTAGCCCGCCAGGGGCTGTCGAATTTCTGATATTCGTTGCGCGAGTCAGTACCCCTAAGAGGTGTCCTTCTAATTATCGCGTAACCATGGCCGTGGGAGACACGCTAAACGACGTGTTCGACCTCGACGAACACGACACGACCGTCCGGACGGAACTGCTCGCCGGGTTGACGACGTTCCTGACGATGAGTTACATCGTCGTCGTCAACCCGACCATCCTCTCGACTGCTATCCAGCCGGCAGGGATCGGTCCCGACCGGACCTTCCAGATGATCGCCGTCGTCACGATCATCGCCGCCGCGGTCGCTACGATGGTGATGGCGTTCTACGCCAACAGACCGTTCGGCCAGGCGCCCGGCCTCGGATTGAACGCCTTCTTCGCGTTCACCGTCGTCGGTGCGCTCGGCGTCGATTGGCAGACGGCGCTGGCCGCCGTCGTCGTCGAGGGGGTCGTCTTCATCCTGCTGACCGCCGTCGGCGCGCGCGAGTACATCATCCGGCTCTTTCCCGAACCCGTCAAGCTGTCCGTCGGCGCCGGTATCGGGCTTTTCCTCGCCATCATCGGCCTGGAGGAGATGCGCGTCGTCGCCGGCGACCCGGCCACCTTCCTCACCTTCAGCCCGGTCTTCGCCTCGGACCCGGTCGCCGTTATCTCTGTAATCGGCCTGTTCGTCACGCTCGCGCTGTACGCCCGTGGCGTCCGCGGGTCTATCGTTCTCGGCATAATCCTGACCTCGATCATGGGCTACGCCGCCTCGGCGCTGGGCTTCTCGGCGTTCCCCGCCGACGAGGTTGCCGGGGGGGTCATCCTCAAGAGCGGCATCCCGCTCGCCCCGGACGTCCCCATCGTCTACGACGCCGCCAGCTACAACATCGCGCCGCTGGCCGGTGCGTTCGTCGACGGCCTCGGGAACGTCGAGGCGTTCTCATTCGCCCTCATCGTCTTCACCTTCTTCTTCGTGGACTTCTTCGACACCGCCGGCACGCTCACCGGCGTCTCCCAGATCGCGGGCTTCCTCGACGAAGACGGCAACCTCCCCGACATGGACAAGCCGCTGATGGCCGACGCGGTTGGCACCACCGTGGGCGGCATGCTCGGCACCTCCACCGTGACGACGTACATCGAGTCGGCCACCGGCGTCGAGGAGGGCGGCCGTACCGGCCTCACTGCCCTCGTCGTCTCGTTGCTCTTCCTGGCGTCGCTCGCCGTCGTTCCGCTGGCAGCGGCCGTCCCGACCTACGCCTCCCATCTCGTGCTGGTCGTCATCGGCATCGTCATGCTGCAGAACGTCGTCGAAATCGCCTGGCAGGACTACACCTACGCCATCCCCGCCGGCCTCACCATCATCGTGATGCCCTTCACCTTCTCCATCGCCTACGGCATCGCCGCCGGCATCATCTCCTACCCCATCGTCAAAGCCGCCCAGGACGACTGGCGCGACGTCCGCGCCGGCCAGTGGGTCCTCGCCGCGCTGTTTGTCGTCTACTTCTTCGTCCGCACCGGCGGCGTTCTCTGATAACGGGGTTCGGGGGTTCTCGTCGTTTCTCTCTTCTGCGTCGACGCCGCTGGAGTGTTCGGTCAGTACGGATGTGAATTGCTCAGGTGGTTCTCGGTTAAGCTAGTGAAAAGAACAGCGACTACAAGACCCAGAAAGCCCTCGGCGCGCTCCGGTCCCGCGGCCCACCTGCGCTCCTCGCTGCGCTCCGGTGCTTGGTGGACCGGGGTTCCCGGACCGCCCCTCGCCCTTTCAGTCCTCCGAGGCTCGCACAGCACCGCAGCCCTGCCCTTCCCCTGGTCGCGAGAGCCTCGCTGTCGCTCGGCTACTCGCTCCCGGCCGACCGCCGCGCGGTTACGGAAGGACGCGTGATTCGCGCCGGACGGCGCGAATCCGGGGAGGTGTGGTGGTTCCAATCGCGAGCGGCTCCGTGCGCGAGCAGCGCGGACCCTGGAGGACTGAAAGGGCGAGGCGGGGTCGACGAAGTCCGACGAAGTAAGCACCGCAGCGAAGCGAGGAGCGCAACGAGTCGCACGAGTCGAGCGCGCCGAGGGCTTTCTGGGTGTTGGCGGCCCCGATTCCGACTCCAGAGAGCGCGCCGAGGGCTTTCGAGGCGTTAGATTTCGTACTCTCTGCTGCAACGCCGTAACCCGCTGATCGATAACTCCATAATCTGTACTGATCAGTCGGCCGTACCTACAGATTCACCCGACTCCGCTCGACCGTCAGTCCAGTACCACGCCAGCGCGTTGACGGAGATGCCCAGGACCAACAGCCCCCACGTCGCCCACCAGGACTGGTACCAGAGGACGTCCATCATGACGATGGGGCCCTTCACGAGGGGCCAGAGGGGTTCGATCCGCGTCGAGACGTCGGGCGCCGAGAGCATGTCGGCGAAGAGGTGCGCGACGCCCGGAATCCAGACGGTGAGAAAGCCGATCTGGAGGGCCTTCTCGCGCGCTCGCGCGGAGAACCAGCCCGTTCGGTCGCCGATGCGTCTGAAGACCACTCCGACGAGCGGGCCGATGACCGTTGCGAGTATCGTGACGACCAGCACGGTGTGCAGGACGCCGTGGTGGTGGATGCCCGCGACCCACGCCGAGAGCGGGAGGTCGACGTCCGGCAGCATGCCGAACCAGAACCCGGCGGCGACGACCAGCGCCGCCGTCTGCCGGTGGTCGACGAAGTACCAGACGGGTGCGAGCCAGAGCAACGCCATCCCGAGGTGGCCGACGACGTCTACCATCGGTTACGACGAGGGGCTTCACGCGGAAGACCTGTTCGCTCAGCCAACTGGTCTGCGCTCTTTCGAGCGCGGTCACGACCCGGCGAGTCGGTCACCCAGGGCCGGTGCGCCGACGGCGCCGCCGCCGGCGAGGACCGACCCGACGAACGCGACGACGAGTCCGGGAGTGAGCGCGTAGACGGCGCCGAAGAGCGCGGCAGCGACGACGAGCACGGCGAACCCGGCGGCAACCTCCTGCCTGCTCGACGGATGGGCCGGCGTCGCCTCGGCGACGGCACGCCACGCGACCCAGGCGCCGAGCGCGCCGCCGAGTGCCGTCACGCTGTCGAAGGAGAAACCAGTGAACAGCCCGAGTATCCCGGCCACGACGGCGAACAGCAGCACCCGGCCGGGGTCGGTCCCGCGGTCGGTGAGCCAGTAGAGCCCGCCGAGGGCGAGCAGGCCCAGCACGACGCCGACGACGACGTCGACGGCGTAGTGGACGCCGAGGACGAGTCGCGAGAGCGAGACGAGCGCGACGACCGCACCCGCGACCGTCAGCCTGGTCCGGCGCGCTCCCCGGTCGAGTACCAGTGCGACGCCGCCCCAGACCATCGTCGTGCCCAGCGCGTGCCCGCTCGGGAAGCCGGGGCCGTGCCCCGTCGCGATGTCGGCGAACACCGGTTCGAGCGCGGCCGGGATCCACCCAAGTGCGGGCGCTTCGCCGGCGCCGGGCGGCCGCGGGAGTCCGAATGCGTTCTTGAGCACGCCGATGAGGGCGACGTAGGCCAGCACGAGCCCGAACACGAACAGCCCGCGTCGGCGGTCGATACCCCAGCGGGGGAACTGCTCGCCGGCGACGTAGAGCGCGCTGCCGAGGGCGAAGAGGAACCAGACGTCGCCGAGTTGCGTAATCAGTGCGAAGAGGACGAGGACCGGCCACTCGGCGTAGCCGTGAAGCAACTCAGTGATGCCGACGCCGCGTCCGTTCAGCGCCACGTTGGAAGGTGGATGCCCCTCTCCGTGTTAAATCCCCGCGCTGTCTCGGTCGGTCCTGTGCGGCCCGCGCACCACACCGTGGGCCTGATAGGACTCGCTCCCCAACGTACCGCCGATGGCGAACCTCGAACTCTACGAACTCGACGGCTGCCCGTACTGTGCGAAAGTCGTGAACAAGCTGGAGGAACTCGACCTGGAGTACGACTCCCACAAGGTCCCCCGCTCGCACTCCGAGCGGACCGAGGTCGAGGCGGTGTCGGGCCAGACCGGCGTCCCCGTGCTTGTCGACCCCGAGAACGACGTCGAGGGGATGGCCGAGTCCGACGACATCGTGGCGTATCTGGAAGAAGAGTACGGGAGCTAGGCTGGTTCCGACTGGAGGGAGGAACCAGCTTACAGACGAGCGGGGAGGAACGACCCGCGAGGTCGGCGAGCGCTTCGCTCTTGCGAGATGCCGAACATCGGAGATTTTCGAGTAGCTCGGCAGACGAACGGAGTGGGTCTTCCGGCAACGCCGTGTGAGCGAAGCGACCCCCTCAGGCAGATTCCTCGGCAGGATCGCCCGAGCGGTCGCGGATGAGGTCGCGGAGTTCGTCGGCCTCCTCGATGCCCTCGATCTCCTCTTCTTCGATGAGGGCCGTCCCGTCGACGGATTCCCGGCTGGCGCGTTCGACGACGTACACCGACCGCGTCCGGGTGACGTGGCCCACCGAGGACATGATCCGGGCGCGCTTCTCGGCGGTCTTGGTGAGTTCGGAGTGGCCGGTGAGCATCTGCTCGCGGCGGCGCTCGTTCTCGCTGACGGTCTTGAACGGCGCCCGGTCCGTCGGGTGGACGTCGAAGCCGATGCGGGTGAAGACGGTGACGATGCCCTCGTCTTCGGGGGCGACGTCGGGGTCCGCCGGCGTCTCCTCCTCGTCGCGGATCTCCTCGGCGCCGTCGAGGACGCTCACCGGCGAGGTGAGCGGCGCCTCGAACAGGTCCTCGAGTTCGGCCGCCACCTCGACGGAGGCGTCCATCCCGTCCTCGTACTTCGAGACCGTCCGGCGCGAGACGCCCAGTTCCTTGGCCAGGCGGCCCAGCGACCACTCGCGGTCCTCGCGGGCGTCCGCGAGCACCTCGCTGTCGATGTTGACGTACAGGCCGCCCGGCGCGGCGTAGATGAGCGGCGGCACCTCCTCGACGAACAGCTCCATCGCCGTGTCCGGCGAGAGGACCGGCACGCCGTGGCGGAAGTAGGTCACGCCCGGCTTGAGGTCCTCGTCCCGGGTCCGCAGGCCGATGACCATGGGCGTCGCGTTGAGGTAAGTGCCCAGTCGACGCATCTCGGCGCCCGTGCTGGCGTCGAAGGCGTCGATGTTGGCCAGAATCTTCACGAGCAGGACGTCCTCGCCGCGGCGGGCGGCGACGTCGAAGCTCTTGGGGCGGATCGCACACCGGTCGCTCACGAGGAATCCGGCGTCCGTGAGCATCGCGGTGATGTTCTCCACCAGTGCTGACCGTGACATGCTGTGCCTCTAGAGAGTATAAGTAACTCGCCCCATATATGCGTTGCGCCGGTGATATAGGCGCTGTACTGCGGTTTTTCTGGCGGTCTACGATACGTTATTATACGTTGACGTGTTGTCCGAGGACTAGTTGAGGTAAGTGACACCGTGGAGCGGTCTGCTGTCGTCAGTTGTTCGATGTCGGCGGCTATACTGCAAACAGCGGAAAGCCCTCGGTTCACTCGCTGGGAGTCGATGATGATACCGCAAACTCGTCGAAAGCCCTCGGCGCGCTCGGGTCGCGCGCCTCGCTGTCGTTCGAGAGAGCGGAGCTCTCTCGTGATGACGAAAGGCGCGTAGCGCCTTTCGAACCACGCTCCTCGCCTCCGGCTCCGGTGCTTGCTTCGGCGTGCTTCCCCGACCCCGCCTCGCCCTTTCAGTCCGCCAGGGTCAGTTCAGCACCGCAGCCCTGCCCTTCCCCTGGTCGCACGGCCCTCACGTTCGTTCGGGCACGTGCTCCCGGCCGTGCGGTTGCGTTGAGCCGAGCACTGCGAGGCGATGCTCGTCAGAACTTCGTTCTGACGGCGGAGCGGACAGGATGCGTGATTCGCGCCGAACGGCGCGAATTCGGGGAGGAGTGGTGGAGTCACTCGCGAGCGCGGGCCGAGTCGAACGAGGCCGCGCGAGCTACGCAGTTTCCTGGTGGAATGAAAGGGCGAGGTGCGGTCCGGGAACCCGGGCGCAGTAAGCACCGAACGAAGTGAGGCGCGCAGCAAGCCCCGGGACCGGAGCGCGCCGAGGGCTTTCCGCTGTTTGTGGTTTCCTCCTCGACTACTAGCAGCCTGTTCAGAGAGATTACTGTACTATCAATCACTACAGCAAGCACTCCTAGACGAAACCCGGAAGGCACGCCACCGACAACCACTCGCCAGTGACGGTCATCGGGCTGGACGACACGGACTCCCGCGAGTCGGGGATGTGTACGACCTACGCCGCGGCCACGCTGGCCGACCGGATAGCGGCCGCTGGCGGTACGGTCGAGCGAACGCTCCTCGTCCGCCTCAACCCAGCCGTCGAACACAAGACGCGGGGGAACGCCGCGCTCGCGGTCCACTGCGACCTCGACGCCGCGACGGCACTGGGACTCGTCGAGGACGTCCTGGCGATGGCCGAGATCGACGACCCGAAGACCAATCCGGGGGCGGTCGTCGCCGACTGCGCTCCCGACGGGGTTCCCGAGGCGATCGCCACGCACGCTCGCCGAGCCGTCCGAGAACTCCTGTCAATCGACGACGCCCGCGAACTGATCGACGGAGCGGGCTTCGACGCGGTCGCCGAAGGGAACGGTCGGGGGCTCGTCGGGGCGCTGGCCGCGGTCGGCGCCTGGTGGGCGTTCGACGACTGGACCTGCGAGTGCATCTCCTACCGGGAGCGCGAGCGGTGGGGAACCGAACGGGACGTCGACGACGAGTCGCTGTTCGCGGCGGCCGACGAGCACTACCCGCAGGCCTGGGACACGGTCGACCGGGGCGAGGGGTACGCCGTGGCCGTCCCGCGGACGCCCTGTCCGATCCTCCACGGCATCCGCGGCGACGACCCGGCGGCGGTCCGGGCGGTCGCCGACGCGGTCGAGAGCGAACCGGTCGCGGGTCGCCACCTGTTCGTGACCAACCAGGGGACCGACGCCCACCTCCGGGACGAAACGCTTGCCAACGCGATGGAAGGCGGTGCTTACCGGGTCGAGGGAACGGTCTGCGAGCCGCCGGAGACTCGCGCTGGCGGCCACGTCTTCACGGCGATCCGGGACGGTAACGACACCATTGCCTGCGCGGCCTTCGAACCGACCAAGCGCTTCCGCGACCACGTCCGGGCGCTCCGCGTCGGCGACCGGATCACCGCCTGCGGCGAGGTGAGCGACGGGACCCTCAAACTGGAGAAGTTCGCCGTGCGCGACCTGGTGACAGTCGAGCGCGTCACGCCCACCTGCCCCGACTGCGGCCGGTCGATGAAGAGCGCGGGGCGCGACCAGGGGTATCGCTGCCGGGACTGCGGCACCTCGCGAGCCGAGAAGGCCGAGCGAGCGCTGGAGCGGGACCTCGAGGTCGGCTGGTACGAGGTGCCGCCGTGTGCGCGTCGGCACATTGCGAAACCACTGGTGCGTGGCGGGTTCGACGCGCCGACGCATCCCGAGCGGTGAGTAATTCGACTCCCTGCTTCTATTCCGACGGTGATCGACTGCCTAACATCGCGAACGGTTCCGTTTAGGGAGTTATTATCTCGATTAGGTTGTCCTCGGGGTCGCGAATGAACAGTATCCGGGCGCCCGTCGGCGTCGTCTGTGGCTCGCTGATCGACTCCACGTCGTCCGGAAGGTCGGCGTAGAAAGCGTCGACGTCGTCGACTTCGAAGCCGAGGTGTTTGGCGCCGCGCTGGTTGACGCTCTCGGCGGTACAGGGCTCGCCCGCGGGGTCGTACTCGATCAACTCGACGCGAACTCCCTGGGCGTCCAGATGGGCGAATTTTCCGGTCGCGTTCGGGACGCCGACGCCGGTTGCGAACGATTCTCCGGAGCTCTCGAACTCCGAGAGAACGTCGAAGCCAAGGACGTCGCGGTAGAATTCGACGGCCTGCTCCAGGTCTGAGACGGTCGTTCCGACGTGGTGTGCGGTGAGGTCGGTCACGCGTGGGAGGGCGGGGGCGAGGCGAAAAGCCGTGTCGGTCGTCGCCGGGAACCTTATCACTTCGATATGTCTGCGCGAATGGTCGCCTCAGTAACGATAACGCCGCGTGAACGGTGGTAGACGCCAGATAACAATGCCTCTGTAGTTGCAAGCTGCTGTCGATGAGCCACGAGCCGCCATCCGAATCACGCGACCCGCTCATGGAGAGCGGACCGACCTCACCGCTGCCCCAGGACGAGTTCCCCGAGTACCCGCTGTCGACCGTCGTCGAGCCGCGCGCCGACGGGTCACGTCGCTGCATCTTCTACCCGGAAGAGGAAGCGGACGAGGCCGCCGCCGAGACCTGCTGGCTCGCCGCCAACCACGACCTGGTCGTCTCTATCGCACAGTGGCGGTGAGGTCGCCTCGCCCGGTCTCTCTTCTCACTCGGTCACTCTCCCGCTGGTGAGCCACGGCTCAGCGAGACAGTCCGCGTCGCCCACTCCCGGAGCGTCGCGACCGTCGCCCGCTCGACGCGAGAGACCGGATGGTCGGCTCCCAGTTCGTCGCTCTCGAACGCGTTGAGCACCGAAACCGCTGCTCGGTCGCAGTAGTCGCGGACGCGATGGGACGCCCCGTCGTCGTGCTGGCGGGGGATCGTGGTGTCGTTGACGAAGACGGCCCGTGGCTCGGCCGGCGCCGCGTCGACGATCTGACCCGCTCGTTCCGCGTTCTCCTCGGCGAGCACGACGGCGTCCGACTGACTGTCGGCCGACGCGCGCGGCGCGTGCGCGTTCAGGCGGCCGACCCAGGCGTCGTCGGGAATCGTCGTGAAGCGGTCGAGCCGCCCGCCGAGGAGACGGCCGTCGCGTTCGAGTTCGGGCGCGAAGTCCAGGACGACCAGGCCATCGGTTCCCTCGCGTTCGATCCACGTCTCCAGGGCCCGTGCCGTGAGCCGCGTCTTCCCGGTGTTCGAGGGGCCGACGATCAGCGTCGACCCGGCCAGCGGGAAGGGGAGGTCACTCACGCCGTCGGCGACCCCGTTGGGAGTTCCTGTGTGACGTACTTCGCCAGGAGGCCGACGGTGGCCAGACCGAGCGCGAGCGCGAAGGCGAGCACGAACCCGGACAGGGGCGTGACGCCGCCCGCGACCTGCTCGCGGACGAAGTTGGCCGCCAGGGCACCGGCGACGGTCACCAGCGCCAGCCCGCCGACGTTGGCCAGCGTCGAGTTCGGGTCGTCGACGGCGTCGGAGTTCAGCAGGTAGAGGACGACGGCGATGGCGAACGGCGTCCCCACCGTCCCGAGCGCGAGCACGAGGACGAGCTGGCCGAGCACCTCGCCGCCGATGAACGCGCCCGGCGCGGACAGTAGTGCGACGACGACCAGCAGCGCGCGGTATCTGTTGTCGTCGACGGTGGTCCCCCAGCCGAACTTGTCGGCCAGCAGGAAGGGTGGGACGATGGTGTTGGCACCCAGCGTCGAGACGGCGGCGCCCCAGAGGCCGACGAGGAACAGGAGCTGTGCGTTGTCGCCGGCGACGGGGCCCAGTGCCTGTGCGGCGCCGACGGCGGTGAGGTCGCCGGAGGTGAGGACGCTCGCCGCCACGAGGAAGATGGCGAGGCTGTAGACGCCGAAGGCGACGAGCATCGACGCGCCGACGTCGAACGTCGCCAGGTCGTAGTCCTCCCGGGTCCAGCCGCGCGAGCGCATCGTGTAGGAGTGCATCGTGATCAGCGTGATGTGGACGGCGCCGCCGAGGATGCCGGCGGCGACGAGCGCGCCGCCCGGTGGCACGCTGGGAACCAGCCCGGCCGCCGCCGCGCCGGCGTCGATGGGCACCACGAACAGGCTGGCGACGAAGGCGACGACGACGCCCAGTACCAGTATCTTCGCCGCGACTTCGAGGAAGCGGTACCCCCGGCCGGCGAGGCCAGCGGCGAGCACGACGGCCCAGGCGACGCCCCAGATCCTTGCGTCGACGCCCGTCACCGTCGCCGACACCGTCGCGACGGTCTTCATGATCACGAGCTGTGCAACGCCCGAGGCCACCACGGCGTCGGCGACCAGCAGCCACGCCCACGTCTCGCCGAGGGTGTCCTCGACGACGCCGACGATGCCCCGCTCCGTCAGGAGGCCCAGCCGCATCGCGAGGTACTGTGCGAGCGCGCCCGCCCCGGCGGAGAGCACGACCACCCACAACATGCCGTAGCCGTACGCGCCGCCCGCCGTGATCAGACTCCCGATAGTCGCCGGGCCGGCGGCGACGGCCCCCGCCACCCAGGAGGGCCCCATCTCGCCGAGATACTCGGCGAGCGTCTCGCTGACGCCGGCCGACTCCTCCGTCGAAGTCACGTTACTCATCGGTGGTACCACTGGGGGGTATCGTTAAAAGCTGGCGATAGACGCCGCGCAGCGGCGGAACTTCGGTTTCGGCGACAGGTGTGCCTGCCGACCGCCGACCCTGGACGGTTCGATAAAGCACCCACTACTCGCCAGTTGGGGGTGTCCACTATGAGAAGCAGAACGACGGCAACGGCATCGCCGTCGCTCACTGCGGCCGACTGGTCGCGGAACCGTTCGATCGGTCCTCAGGCGCTACAGATCTGGTGCAGGTCGTCCAGGCAGTCGATGTCCCAGGTTGGCCAGACGTTGAGTTCCCAGTCCGTGCGGTGGGGCCGGCGGATGAACGCCGAGTCGATGCCGGCGTTCTCGGCGGCCCGGATGTCGGACTCGTTGTCGCCGACGAACAGCGCGGAGTCGGCGTCGAGGTCGGCCAGCGCCCGGTCGATGTAGTGGGAGTTGGGCTTCCGGCGGTCGAGGCTCTCGATGGTCGCCTCGCGGCCGTAGGCGGCGCCGAAGTGGTGCCCGACGTCGAAGTGGTCGAGCAGGAAGTCGACGGTGGCCTGCTGGTTCGAACTGACGATGCCCATCGCGGCGTCCAGATCCGCGAGCGTGTCGACGTCGTCGTAGAACGTCTTGCGGCCGGCGCGGGCCTCTTCCTGCTGGGCCCGGGACATGGTGTCGTCGCGTGCGCGCCAGAACGTGTCGGGGTGCAGATCGTACGTGGTACAGATGTCGTTGACCTGTCGGGGGGTCGCACCGATGGTCATGTCTTCGACGTGGTCGGGGTCCGGGTCGGTCACACCGAACTGTTCGAACGTGTCCTGGGTCGCCTCCCGCAGGACGTCGAAACTGGTTCGACCGACGAGGACACCGTCGTTGTCGAAGACGACGGTATCGTAAGTCACACTCGTACTGCGCAGTTCAGCGTAATAAGAGTTTCATTCAGTACAGTTCTACACGCCAACAGATCACACGGGTGGGTGCGCACGGTCGACCACTCACGATTTATACCGGCCCTCGCCCAACGTGGCCGCATGTCCCTGCGGCTGCCGAGCGAGATCGTCGTCGAGCAGGTGTTGCCCACCCTGCGCGTGCTGCTGGCCCGGGCACTCGCCGATCGGGACCTCACCCAGCAGGAGATCGCGGCCCACCTCGGCGTCACGCAGGCCGCCGTCTCGAAGTACGTCGGCGACGCGCCGCCGGTGGAGGACCGCATCGCCGACCACCCACGGACGACCGAGACCGTCGAGCGCGTCGCGGAGGGCCTCGCCAGCGGCGAGATGGACCCCTACGACGCGCTGGCCGAAGTGCTGGACCTCGTGCGGGCGTTCGAGGACCGCGGGCCGATCTGCGAGCTCCACGAGGAGGCGATGCCGGCGCTCCAGGGACTGGGTTGCGATCTCTGCGTGCGGGGCCAGGACCAGGCACTCAGCGCCGAGCGGGACGTGCTCGCGAGTGTTCGCAAGGGTGCCCGCGTCCTCGCGACGAGCCCGGGGATGGCCGCGTTCGTCCCCAACGTCGGGTCGAACGTCGGCGGTGCGCTCCCGGACGCCGCAGATCCCACCGACGTCGCCGCGATCCCGGGCCGGATCTACGCCATCGGCGGCCGCGTCGAGGTGCCCGCGAATCCCGAGTTCGGCGCCTCGAAACACGTCTCGACGCTGTTGCTGGCGGCGACCGCGGTCGATCCGGCGACCCGCGGCGCGGTCAACCTCGCGACCGACGACGCGCTGCTCGACGCGGCCCGCGACCGCGGGATCGATCCCCTGGCGTTCGACGCCGAGTACGAGAACCGCGGGGAACGACTCCGCGAACAGTTCGCGGCGCGCGGCGGGGAGGTACCACGCGTGCTCTATCACGAGGGCGCGTTCGGCATCGAACCGATCACCTTCGTCCTCGGCGAGACGGCAGAGGCGGCCGCGCGGCTGGCCGCGGAACTGGTCGAGCGCGCACGATAGCGTCGCTTTCTACCCCTTCAGGCCGCTCCCGGTGAGCGCGACGACGACGTCGTCCGCGTCGTCGAGAACGCCTTCCTCGCGGAACCGCGAGAGCGCTGCCGTCGCCGTGGCCGACGTCGCTTCGACGTGGAAGCCGGCTTCGGCCAGCCTGTCTCGTTCCGTTGCTGTCGCCGCGGCGCCGACGGCCACGACCGCGCCGTCGGTCGCGTCGATGGCCCGTCTGATCTGGCCGGCCCTGGCAGGTTCCCGTATCTGGATGCCGGCCGCTTCGTCGTTGGTCGGTTCCGCAGAGGCACCCATCACATCTGCCGTCTCGAACGGGGCGTAGCCAGTCGCTTGTGCGCCCAGCAGCCGCGGCACGTCGTCGGTCCAGCCGGCGCGTTCGAGCGCCCGGAAGCCGCGGTACGAGCCCAGGAAGAGCGTCCCGTGGCCCAGCGGCGTGACGACGGCGTCGGGAACCGCCCACTCGCGCTGGGCGGCCAGCTCCAGCGCCCACGTCGCGGTGCCCGCGAAGAACGCCGGGTTCCAGGCGTGGCTGGCGTACCAGGCACCGCCCTCGCTCGCCGGCAGACTGGATTCGACCGCCGCGACGCAGGCGTCGGTGACGTCCGTCCGGGATCCTTCGACCCGGACGACGTCGGCGCCGGTGCGTTCGAGCGCCCGGAGCTTTCCCGCTTTGGCGTCCGCCGGGACGTAGATCTCCGCGTCGATGCCGGCCCTCGCGGCGTAGGTGGCGATGGCGAGGCCGGCGTTCCCGGAGGAGTCCTCGACGACGCGGTCGACGCCCAGTGCGAGCGCCTGGGAGACAGTCGTCGCCGCGCCCCTGTCTTTGAAACTCCCCGTGGGGAACAGATATTCCAGTTTGAACTGGACGTCCCAGGAGGGGGCGTCGACCAGCGGCGTCCACCCCTCGCCCAGCGTGACGCGCCGCTCGACGGGGAGGAACGCGTCGAACGCCCAGAGGCCGCGGCCCCGGTCGAGTGCGAGCGGGTCCGGCGGTCCGGCGTCTGGAACCGGTGGCCCGGCGTAGTCGAGCGCGTGGCCACAGTCGCAACGCCAGGACTCGTCGGCCGGGTACTCGCTGCCGCAGGCTGCACAGCGGTAGGTAGCTTCGCTCACGGAGAAGACTCACCAGTCGGTTTCGACGCCGGGTCGGTCGTCCGGCGGGGCATCCAGTAGGGGATTCCACCGACGACGGCCACGGTCAGAACAGCGAGACGGCACCGGCGACGATGGAAGAACCGATCATCAGGAGGACGAAGATGATGGCGATGATCTGCTGCTTGTCCATGGCGGCGATTTGACGGCAACGACCGTATGTGTTACGACCGTCCCCTTCGTCGCGTGCGCGACTGTCGGTCGACGGCGTTCGTACTCTCGCTCCCCTATCACTCCGATACGACCGCCGCCTGTCCTCCGGCCAGACTGTTCCTGCAAGCATACTACTAGGATAAAACAAGTCAAAACAGTGCTAGATATTTATTACCAGGTGTTGTGAATGATTCGTTTCGGGTACGAACCCATGTACACACGACGCGAGCTACTTCGGTCCTCCGCAGCGGGGACCGTCATCGGCGCAGGCGTACTGGCGAGCAGTTCGAACGCGACGGCCGACGGGGCCTCGTTCGGCGACGGCGTCAACCTCCAGCCGTCGTACTTCTGCGACGGGGACCAGGATCTGGGCTGGGACCTGATGAACGACTACCCGGACATCGAGACGGTCCGGATCGAGATCGAGCCGTTCTCCTTCGGCGAGGTGGCCACGACGGTGGAGGACGCAAAGCGGTGGATCGACGAGGCCGGCGCGAACGGGAAGGAGATCATCGCGACCTACCACCACTATCCCGACAACGGGTCGGCCGAGGCCTCGGCGCTCCAGAACGCCGCGGAGTTCTGGGTCGACCACTACGAGACCCTCTCGGCCGACACGTCGTTCACGGTCAACATGATGAACGAGTGGGGGAACCACGACGTCACGGCCGACGAGTACGCGTCGGCGTACGACGACGCGATCAGTACGGTCCGGGACGGGACGAGCTACTCCGGTCCTATCGTCTGTGACGCGCCGGGCTGGGGCCAGGGCACCTACCGGCTGGCCGACGCCGTCGAAGGGATAGAGGACGACGACCTGATCCTCTCGGCGCACGTCTATCCCAGCGCGTGGAACGCGACGACTGGCCAGAACCTCGTCCCCTCCGACCTCGACGCGCTCGACGAGACGGGCTACCCCTGCATGATCGGCGAGTTCGGCAACTACGCCGACACCACGGGCGCGGACTGGTCGGCGATCATCGACTACGCGAAGCAACTCGGCTGGCCGGTGATCGGCTGGGCCTGGAACGGCGACGGCTCCGACGACCCGATGAACATGTCCGATCCCTACTGGGGCGACGACTGCTCGGCGGACACGTACACGACGAGCGACTACTTCGGCGTCGTCTACGACAAGCTCGGCGACGGCGGCGGCACCGGAACACCGGACACCGAGACACCAGACACGGACACGCCGGACACGGAGACGCCCGACACCGAGACACCAGAGACGGAGACGCCCGACACGGAAACACCCGGGACGGAGACGCCGCCCCAGACGGAGGTGCCACCGTCGGGTGACCTCGTCGCCGCTATCGACCCCGGTTCGACGTCCGGGTCGACCGGAGACCTGATGCAGTTCTGGATCACCGACGAGACGGGCAACAGCACGTGGATCACCGACCTCCAGTGGGAACTGGGCGACGGCTCGACCGACGCCGGCTGGTACGCCGATAACCGGTACAGTTCGGCGGGGACCTACACGGTCACGCTCACCGCCACCGACAACGAGGGGACCACGAGTACGGACTCCGTCGACGTGACCATCTCCTGACGCAGACGGGTGCCCACCGAGGCCAGCGGCGTCGCGTTCGGGGAGGACGGCGGTGTCGCAGGCCGTCGCCTTCGCGGACGCTCACTCGACGACGACGTACCGGTCGCCGGTCCTGTCCGCCAGGAACTCGGCGGCCTGGCGGTCGCCCAGCGCCCGGAGGTCGTCGAGAAAGCCCGGATCGCGGTCCAGTTTCGTCGACGTGCCGAGGGGGCCGGGGGTGTCGAGGCGGGTCTCGTCGAGGGCCACCTCTCTGACCGTCACCACCTTGTAGCGCTCGGTCGCCGCCTCGCTGAACGCCCCCGAGCGGAGCCACTCGTTGACCTGGTCGATGAAGTACAGCTCCTGGCGCAGCGAGAGACTCCCAGCGAGTTCGTTCCGGCGGTCCTCGACGTCTTCGAGTGTGTCGAGCGGGCCGTGGTGGCTGGTCGGGTTGATGCGGACGAGCCAGATCTCGTCGGGTTTCTCCCAGCCCCGCTCCGGCCACGTCAGCAGGTTGCGGACCGGCGGGTTCTGCGACAACAGCCCGTCCCAGTACCGGTGGACGGTGCCATCGGCCGCCGGAATCTCGACGGCGTCGAACACCGGCGGGACGGCGGCCGAGGCGACCACGGCGTCGATGGTCAGCGGCTTCGGCTCGGCGCCGAAGCGGGCGCGTCGTTCGTCGGCGTGTTCGTCGGGGGCGCCAGCCGAACTACCCGACGCGCCGCCGTCGGCCGCGGATCCTGGCCGGTCGGTGAACACAGAGAAGCTCCCGTCCGTCGCGTCGACGGCGCTGACGAGCAGTTTCGGCCGGTCCGTCCCGTCGGTCGCGGGCGGCGCGCCGACGAGGGCTTCCACCGACGCTGCGTCGACGCGCTGTTCGAGCTGAGCGCGCAGCCACCGCTGGCCCTGGGACGCGAGCGGGTTGGCCGACGGGCTCAGCTGCCAGACGGGGTAACCGTTGTTGCGCAGTTTCGTCGCGAACACGAAGGCGTCGTTGGCGACGCGCTCCGGAATGGACCGCGCGGCCATCTCTCCCCAGAACTCCCGGAGCAACTGCGTCGCCTTGCCCGCGTCACCGGTCCGGAGCCCGTACCACGCGAGGAAGGCGCACATCGCGCCGCCAGAGGTCCCCGTGAGGGCGACGACGTCGAACTCGTCGCCGTCTTGCGCGAGCAGTCGCTCCAGCACACCGGCTGTAAAGGCGGTGTGGCTGCCCCCGCCCTGGCACGCGATCGCTACCTTCGGCCGCGTTTTGGTAGTCACTGACACTCACCAGGCCGAGTAATGCCGTCGAGCGCTGAAAGCTGCTGTTCCCGGGTCCTCGCCAGTTGCTCACACGCCCTCGAACTCACTCGACGCGGCCGTCCACGACGACGTGGGCGACGCCCTCGCTGTAGCTCTTGACCTCCCGCGTATCGAGAATCTCCACCTCGCGGTCGGCAGCCGCCGCGGCGTCTCGCAGTCGCTCGATGGGGCGCTCGAACACCAGGTCGTTGGGCGTCGCCTCGTGGACGTGGATGGTGCCGCCGGGCGCGAGCGCGGTCAGCGCCGCGTCGAGGTACTCGTAGGATCCGTCTTCGGCGGGTGCCGTGGCGTCGTAGTAGCCCATGACGACGCGATCCGCGGGCGCCTCGGCCGCGAACTCCTCGCTCGCGCCGTCCGCCGCTCGCGCGTTCCGAGGCGTGAACGTCTCGCGGACTACGTCACGACAGTCCGCTCGATAGGGGTGGACCCGGTCGCCTACGCCGTTCAACCGGGCGTTCTCGATCAGGTAGCGAAAGGAATCGGGATTCCGCTCGACGGCGGTCACCTCGGCGCCGGCGCGGGCCATCGGGAGCGCGAAGTAGCCGATGCCGGCGAACATGTCCAGAACGCGCTCGCCCTCGCTTACCACCTCTCCCATCCGGGCTCGTTCGGCCTGGTTACCCGGCGAGAACATCACTGTCGCGAGATCGAGGGCGTACGCGGTGCCGTGTTCGTGGTGGACCGTCTCCGTGTCGCCGGTGCCGGCGATGACCGCTACGCTCGGTTCGCGGTGTTCCCCCGTGATCGCTCCCCGAGACAGGACGGTGTCGGCCTCGCCGTGGAGCGAGAGCAGCGCCTCGCCGACCTCTTCCGGGCGGGGCGCGTCGCCGAGTTCGACCAGGACGACCGACCCGACCACGGCCCAGGAGCCCGGCGCCCGGTCGAGTTCCTCGTCGGTCCACCCCATCTCCCGCAGGTGGTCTTCCAGGGTGCGCAGTCGCGGTTCGCCGACCTGGCGGACGATCTCCAGGTAGTCGACGCTCTCCGGGGGCTCGGTAACGGGGAGGGCGACGGTCTCGTCGGTCCACTCGCGGACGCGCCGGTCGTCGTCGTAGACGCCCTCCCGTTCGAGTGCGTCGATGACGCGCTGGGAGCGGGACTTGGGGACGACCGCTGCGAGGCGCTGGTCGGCGGAATCTGCCATCTGCCTGTTCGCAGGTCGTCGGGCGGTGAAACAGTTTCGAGTGGCGCCTCGTCCCGTGACCAGTACCCTGCTCGGCGACCCGACCCATCAGTCGACGATCGGTGTTTCGACCGCCCGCTGGGCGCGGTCGATCCCGTCGGTCGCGAAATAGCGGACCGCCCCCGCGGCGCTTTCGGTGTATCCGTGGTCGGCGCCGGGCGCGACCCGCTCCAGGATGCGACGGAGTCGGCCGGTGGCGCTCTGCAGTCGCTCGTTCGCGGTCGACGCGTCGCCGTCGGCCGCCGTCTCGGCGGCCCCCGCGGCGTCCTCGGCGGCGCCGTCGAAACCGGCAGCGACCTCCCGCCCGCCCTCGACCTCGCTGGTCACGGCGGCGGCGTCCGCGAGGACGGCCGAGAGGGTCCGCGCGAGCGACGCTTTCCCCGGCTCGACGTCGGGTATGGGTTCGCCCCGCAGCCGCGTGGGGTCGACCTGGACGGCACCGGTGACGCCGTCGTCGTCCGTTATCTCGACGGTGTAACGGCCGTCGCGGTGGACCGGCACCGCGAAGCGGCCGTCCTCGACCGGCCGTCCGGTGAACACCGGACCGGCGAACCGCTCCGTGATCCGGACCCTGCTGACGCCGGTCGCGTCTCGCCTGTCCGCCCGGAGGACGACCGCGTCCTCGTTCGCGACGAGCGTCACCCGGCCGTCGACGCCGGGACGGACGGTCCCGCCGTCGTGGTCGAAGCGCTCGGCGTAGGGGGCGATGCCCGGGCCGTTGACCACGAGTTCGTGGGACCCCGGTTCGACGTGGAGGAACCTGAACACGCCGTCAGCTGTCGGGAGCGCCGCGGGGTCGCTCCGGAGCAGACAGGCGACCTCGACCGCGGGCCGGAACCGCGAGACGTCGACGAACGGTTCGAGTGCGTTGCCGTCCGTTCCCGGGGCGGCGTCGACCTCGCCGCCGGGACCGCTTCCCAGGATCGAGACCCGGCCGACGACCCGGTCAGTCAGGCTCGGCGGCTCGGCGCCGTCGATAGCGCGGCGGTGGTTCGGGTCCGTGACGTCGGCCGTCGGGTCGGCGAAGCGCTCGTTCTCCCAGGGGATGCCGACCGACGTGATGTGGTCGGCGAACCGGTTCTCGACGAATCCCGGTATCGCGAACTCGAAACTCAGCTGCGGGCCGGCGAAGTCGTCGAACGCCTCGCGGACGGCGTCGATGGGGAGCAGTTCGTAGGTCACGTCGCCGTCTGTCGGACTGCCCGGCCCCGTGAACACCGTCCCGGGTTCGCGGACGGGGAGCTGCCCCGGCGGTCGCGCCAGGTCGCGCCAGGACCGGACCGTGACGTCCTCGTCGACGAAGTCCTCGGCGTCGACGTCCGACAGCGCCGGGTGGTCGGCGAGCGGGGCGCCGTCGAGTTCGGGCACGGCGAAGGGCACTCGAGCGCCCTCGTCGCGCGGCAGCCCGTAGGAGAAGGGCTGGCTGGACAGGCGATCGAGCGGTTTGACCGGGCCGTTCGAGACGTCGGGCGCGAAGTCGCTGAACGAGTACCGCTCGAAGCTCGCGACCCGCCCGTTGACGTCCGTCGCGCTGGAGTGCGAGCCGACCTCCGCGAGAACGGCGGGGCGCTCGTCCGGGCCGATGTCGGGGTCGAGGAACTCGTTGTTCGGGCACTTCCGCGCGTGGGCGCTCGCCACGAGTAACAGCGGGTCGCCGCTCTCGGTGTCCACGAACACCTGCAGCAGCTCCCAGTCGTGCCAGTGGAAGTTGACCGTGAACTGGTCGAACACCGAGTACATCCAGTACTGGACCGCGACGATCCGGTCGTCGACCGGCGCCACGTTGTAGAAGACGGCCGGGTTCGGGGGTTCGCCGGCCTCGTCGAACGCCCGGGTGTAGCCCGCGAGCGCGTCGAAGCCGTCGAGGACGCCGTCGGCGCTGTTCGGTCCGGCGTACGCCCTCGGATCAGTCGGAAACCACCGTTCCCGCCGGCCGAAGTAGACGTCGGGGGCGAACTGCGCGACGAGCGGCGGCACGGTCGCCGCCTCCGTCTCGGTCGCCGCCGCGGTTTCAGTCGGCCGCTCGGTGGGCTGCTCGCCTGGCGTCTCCGTCGACGCCGAGTCGTCGTCTCGACCGTCGGGCCGCGTCAGCCACCCGAGACCGAAGCCCCCGACACCGGCGAACGCCGCGACGAGGCCGTATCTGAGTGCCCGGCGACGACTCTCGTCATCCGGCGTTTCGGCCGCTGAATCGCTCGTTTTCATGACGTCGCTGAACGTCCGTCGCGGCGGGTCGCTATAACAGTTTCCGCCGGTCGAGCGTCTGGTTCCGCTCCTGGGCGCTCGGCTCCCGCGCTCACTCCGCGTCTTCGCCGGTCGACTCGGGCAGCACGTGCAACCCGGCCCGGCTCTTCAGCACCGGCACCTCGTCGGCGTCGGGGTTCACGTAGTCGGGCCGCGGGACGGTCTTGGACTCGTAGGTCTCGGGGTCGAGCACCTGCATCGCCCGCTCGTCCTCGACGGCGACGAGGACGGTCGATTCGGCGTCCTCGCGGGTGCCGAGCCGGCGGGCCTCGGGCTCGTCG
The DNA here is from genome assembly GCF_058933135.1 of Halomicrobium sp. HArcel3. Taxonomy (NCBI): domain Archaea; kingdom Methanobacteriati; phylum Methanobacteriota; class Halobacteria; order Halobacteriales; family Haloarculaceae; genus Halomicrobium; species Halomicrobium sp. HArcel3. Next base: position 74,074 of record NZ_JBZYDN010000002.1, read on the forward strand.
CCGACCTCGAAGCTGGCCTCGTAGTGCTCGCCGGTCGAGATGCGGGTCCCCTTCAGGTTGCCCTGGTTCGAACTCACGAGCACCGGCCCGTCGCCGTCGTCGGGGTCGATGATCTCGCCGGGCCGGTACTTCGGCAGGCGGACGGCGTAGCTCACGCGGTACACCTCGTTGCCGTCCTCGTCCTCGGTGATCAGCCGCTCCGAGTCCGAGAAGCTGCCGCCGAGTTCGTCGACGATGCGTCGGGAGACCTTCATCCCGATCTTGTTGGTCGAGACCTTGATGTTCGGGCCCTCCGAGCCCTCGTTGATCTCCGTGACGAAAGCATCTCGGTCCCCCGTCGCCTCCATCTCGTCCACGACTTCGTGGGCGATCTCCTTGGCCCGGTCGACCTCCTCGCTGTCGGGCGTCCGGTCGACCGCGCGGACCTGGACGATAGAGGCGAAGGAGCCGCCGGCTATCTTCCCGCAGCGCGTACACGTCTGGCGGGCGATCTTGACGGGGACCTGGACCTGCTCGGTGACGGGCGTGTCGCGGATGACGCCCGAGAACTCCGCGTGCATCCGGATGTTGTTCTGGTCGAGCTGTTCGGGCGCGACCTGCCAGGCCACGCTCTCGGCGTCGACGTGGATGCCCAGCGCCTCGCTCACCTCCTCGATGGCCACGTCCGTGTAGTCCTCCGCCCCGACGTCGACCCACCGGTTCCCCCGGTGGACCGCGCCGCACTGCGCGCACACCCTGACCTCGATGGACTCCGGCGCGTCGACGAGGTCGAACTCGTCGAAGTAACAGGCGTCACAGAGCGGACTGGTCGAATGCTGTGGCTCCCCGGGTCTCGATTCCAGCGCCTCGTCCGGAATCTCGTCGCCACACCGCGGACAGAACGCGCCCGACCGACTCATTGGACGTGCATAGCTGCCAGGACCGTTTAAGCCGTGCGTTCCGCGTCGGCCGGCTATCGCAGGTTCCCAGGTCTCGATTTTGGGTCAAATTGCTATCGATGGGGTCTTTGCCAGGATAGATATCTACCCCCGCTCTCATCACCGTAGGACACGTCGGCTATCGGCAAAATAATCTCCAATATGCTATAGCGAAAGTGCCATTCTCCTGAAGCCAGTCTAAATTTAAAGGGAGCTAACGGACTTTGAACGTATGAACTTCGATCTACTCGATGGAATTACCATAGTGGCAGCTTCTCTCGGCTCTTTCGTCGGGGGCTGGATCGGACTCAATATCGGAGTAGATTTTGTTTTTACTTTTGTATTGATGATCGGTGGATTGCTAATTGGAGCGGGTTTAGGTGCTTACGTAATCACGCGAAGGTAGGGATATCAGTAGCAGCCCAGTGACTCCGTTCCGAGTACTTGTCATTTTAGGCAATTCTCCAATACGTCGAGTCGATTCGGAGTTGGCCCTGCTGCTGCGTCTCACTCTCGTTTCGAGACCGGCTCACTCAGTCCGAGGGCTCCGGGACGGCGTCGAGGTACTCCTCGTCGACGACCCACTCGCCGTCTTCCTCGACCATGTACTCGCCGTAGTAGGGGACGCGGTTCGCGACGGTCTCGCGGAACGTCTCGCGGATCTCGCCTTTCGACATCTCGCCCATCGAGCGCAGGTCGTCGGTGCGGTTGAGACAGCCCTTGAGCTTCCCGTCGTGGGTGACCCGGACGCGGTGGCAGTTCGCGCAAAAGTCCTCGTTGCCGACGGGGTCGACGACCTCGACCATTCCGGCCGTCTCGTCGTCCGGTTCCCCCACGGTATCGTCAGCACCACCGATCCAGTAGCGGCGGCGACCGTGCATCTCGCGGGTCTCCACGCGGTCGGCCCGCTCGGCGAGCCACTCGTGGACGTCGGCGACGTCGACGGCCCACTCGGGATTGCCGGTCAGTTCGGGCATGTACTGGAGCAACTGGAGGCGCAGTCCCGGCCGGTCGGCGACGAAGTCGACCATCTCAGGGACCTGTGCGGCGGTCTCCCGCAGTAACACCATGTTCAGTTTGACGGGGTCGAGCCCGGCGTCGAGCGCCGCTTCCACGCCCTCCAGCACGCGGTCGAAGGCGCCCGACTGGGTCACCGCGGCGAACTGCTCGGGGTCCAGCGCGTCCAGTGAGACGTTGACGCGTTCGAGGCCCGCTTCGACGAGTTCGGGCGCGCTGCCGGGCAGGAACGTGCCGTTGGTCGTCATCGAGACCTCCATCCCGTCGGGGACTCGGTGGATAATCTCCACCAGATCCTCGCGCAGCATCGGCTCGCCGCCGGTGAACTTCACGGCGTCGACGTCGAACTCGCGAGCGACTTCGATGAACCGCACGACGTCGTCGGCCGTCATCTCGTGGTCCCGGGGCGCCATCGGGCCGCGGGTGTCGCCCAGCCCCTCGTTGTGACAGTAGACGCAGTCGAAGTTACACCGGTCGGTCAGCGACACCCGGACGCCCGACACCTCGCGGTCGAATTCGTCAACGAGCACGGCGGGTCACTCCGGCCGAACCGGAATCGCACGGGCCGATAGTCGCGGACTCGGCCCGCCGTTCGCGGGGAAACTGGGTGTTCATTGGATTCGAGCGCCGAGAGCGTTGGATGGGAACGACTACCACCGCTGCGGGGAAAACAGTTGGGTCTGGTGCGAAAATAGCTGGACGAAGCGGTGCTCGTCTCTCGCCGCCAGTCCGTCTTCGAGAAACCGGACGGCGCGGTTCCAACAGCTTCTTTCTGCGGTGGGTCGAAGCTCTGCGCATGAACCACGAGCAGTCGCGCGACCTGTACGACCGCGCCCTGTCGGTCATGCCGGGCGGCGTCAACTCGGCGGTCCGGGCCGCCATCGAGCCGTACCCCTTCTTCGTCGAGCGCGGGGACGGCGGCCACGTCATCGACGCCGACGGGAACCGGTACGTCGACTGGGTGATGGGGCTCGGGCCGCTGCTGTACGGTCACGACCTCCCGCAGCCGGTCGAGGCCGCCATCCAGTCCCACGCGAGCGAGGGGCCGATGTACGGGACGCCGACCGAGGTCGAGGTCGAACACGCCGAGTTCGTCACGCGACACGTCCCGAGCGTCGAGATGATCCGCTTCGTCAACTCCGGAACCGAGGCGACCGTCTCCGCCTGTCGGCTCGCCCGTGCCGCGACTGGCCGGGACAAGATCGTCGTCATGCAGGGCGGCTACCACGGCGCTCAGGAGTCGACGCTGGTCGAGGGGGCCGGCGACGCCGTCCACCCGTCGAGCCCGGGCATCCCGCAGGCGTTCGCCGAGCAAACGCTCACGCTGCCGTTCAACGACAAGGAGGCGGCTCAGAAACTGTTCGAGGAACACGGCGACGACATCGCGGCCGTCCTGACGGAGCCGATTCTCGCGAACTACGGTATCGTCCACCCCGTCGAGGGGTATCACGAGACGCTCCGCGGCCTGTGCGACGACTACGGTTCACTGCTCGTCTTCGACGAAGTCATCACGGGCTTCCGCGTCGGCGGCCTCCAGTGTGCACAGGGGAAGTTCGGGATCGAACCCGACCTGACCACGTTCGGCAAGCTCATCGGCGGCGGGTTCCCGGTCGGTGCCATCGGTGGACGGGCCGAACTCGTCGAACAGTTCACGCCCGCCGGCGACGTCTTCCAGGCCGGGACCTTCTCCGGTCACCCGGTGACCATGGCCGCCGGCCTCGAATCGCTCCGCTACGCCGCCGAGAACGACGTGCACGACCACATCAACGACCTCGGCGACCGGATCCGCGAGGGGCTCACCGACATCGTCGCCGACCAGGCACCCGAGTACACTGTCGCAGGCACCGACGGAATCTTCAAGGTCCTCTTCTCCAGGACGGCGCCGGAGACGTTCGACGGCCACTGTGAAGCCGGCTGTCGCCAGCGGACCGACTGCCCGCGATTCGACCACTGTCCGAAGAACGCCGCGGACGTCAAGGCAGGTGAGACAGACCGCTGGCGTCGCGTCTTCTGGCCGAAGATGAAGGACCAGGGCGTCTTCCTCGCGCAGAACCAGTTCGAGGCCCAGTTCGTCACCTACGCCCACACCCTGGAAGACGTCGAGGAGACTCTGGAAGCGTACAAGGAAGCGCTATAGGCCGTTAGTCCTGGCCGCCATCGCCACCCTCACCGTCGCTACTCTCGTCAGCACCACGCCCGTCGTCCGCCGCCGCTCGTTCTCCGACGGTCCCGTGCCCACCGCTCACGTCGGACGGTCCGCCGCCACTCCTCGCGAACAGCCGCCGGACGAACCCGATGGACCGTCGCCAGCCGGCCACGATGCCCACGCCGAAGGCGCCGAGCGGGATCAGCGCGAGTCCGATCGGGATGACGTAGCCGAAGAAGACGATGACGTACTTCAGGGCCGTCAGGCCGCCGTAGAACGCTTCGAGGAACGCGTCGGTGAAGCCGAAGGCCGACTCGTAGTTCTTGGGCGGTTTCTCGCTCTCGGGTTCGTGCAGGTCGACGCGGATGGTCGACATCGACTCGCGCTGCTGGAGGGACTGTTGCTGGCTGCGCAGGTTCCGGACGTCGCTGCGGACCTGGCGGAGATCCTCGCGGACCCGTTCGGCCTCGTCGACGTCGTCGGTCTCGTTCAGGAGCCGTTCGAGTTCGCGTTCTTCCGCTTCGAGCTGCCGGATGCGTTGCTCGCGGTCGTCATACTCGCTCGTGAAGTCCTTCACGTGGACGTCCTCGCGCTCGACGCGTCCCAGCGACGCGACGGCGTCCCGCGCGCCTGCGAAGTTTGCCGGCGGGACGCGGACCGTCACCGTCCCGCGGTCCCACTCGCCCTGGCTGTCCTGCGAGCGGTCGCCGACGTAGCCGTCGTTGTCCGCGGCGATGGCCCGCAGTCGGTGGAAGGCGCGGCTGAAGTTGTCGACGCGAAGGGACACGTCCGACTCCCTGACGACGACGCGGTCGCCGTCGTCGGTGTAGTAGCTCCCGACTCCACCACCGCCACCGCCGTCGTAGCTCGCGTCCAGTTCCGCGCTGCCACCGTCACCGCCCGCCTGCGGTGCGCTGGCCGCGTCTCCGCCGCCGCCCATCCCCGCACAGCCGGCGAGGACGACGAGCGCCGCTACGAGCACGAGGCCGATCCGCTGCCGATTTCCTCTGGCGTGAAGCATCGGTCTGGTCTACCTGGTAAAGGTACGGTACCATGCATCAAACGCCCGGTGAGTGAAACCGCCGTTTGACCGACGGACGGCGCCTCACTCGTCGGTTTCGACGTCTCGCTTTCGCCCGCCGCTCACCGCGGCGCCAAACCTATTTTATGCCGGCGTCGGTAGCGCCGATATGGTCCCCTGGAAGCTCCTCAAGTACGCCGCGCTCGCGGTCGGGGCGTTCGTCCTGGTCAGCGCGGCCGTCTCCATCGTCGGCACCGTCGTCGGCATCGCCGCGAGCATCCTCGTCGCCATCGTCGCGATGCTCGCCGTCGCGGGCCTCACCTACGCCCTCGTGAAAGGGCTCCTCTGGTGGCGAGGGACGAGCAGCGAGTCGTCCCGTTCGACCGTCACCGGGAGCGACGACGCCGACCGGGTCGACCGACTGACCGAGCAGTACGTCGACGGCCAGCTCAGCGAATCACAGCTCGAACAGCGACTGGAGTCCGAACTCGACGGCTCGGGGTCGGACGACGTCGAGCGTGAACTGGAGCGCCTTCGGTCGTCCTGACGCTCTCGCGAGCGAACACGTCAGGCGGTACGCTTTCGAGCGGGGCGAGTCAACGCTCGAGTATGCCGGACGACGACATCTCCCTGTCGGAAAAGCGAGTGTACGAGGCCCGCCGAGAGGCGACGCGGGCCTACGTAGCCAGCGGCGTCGGGCTCGCCCACTTCGACGCCTCGGACGACCAGATCGGCCGGTTCGGCCTCGACCACCAGTGCGTCGCTCGCGACGTCGCCGGTGCCGGCGGCCAGTTGCTCGTCGCCACGGACGAGGACGTGCTCGTGGGCAGCGAAGCCGGGTTCGAGTCGACGGGATTCGGGCCGGCGGTCGCGGTCGGCGTCGGTGGCGACTTGCTGGCGGCTGGTCCCGACGGCCGCGTCGCCCGACTGGCCGACGGCGCGTGGGAGACGGTCGGCCGGGCCGACGACGTGCGTGCGATGGACGGCGACCTGCTCGCCGCGGCAGAGGGGGTCTATCAGGTCGAGCGTGCGGACGGCTGGGACCTCTCACGCGTCGGCCTGGACGGTGTTCGCGACGTCGCTGCTGCCGGACCGATCGTCGCGACTGATTCTGGGCTCTACGCCGTCGGCGACGCCGCTGACGACGCCAACGGTGACTGGAATTGCGTGCTGGAGGGGCAGGCTTCGGTCGTCGCCAGCGACGGCGAGCACGCCCACGCCGTCGTCGACGGGACCCTCTTCGAACGCGTCGACGGCGCATGGCGCGACGCCGACGCCCCCGCCGGAACCGTGGTCGGCGTGGCCTACGACCGCGGTACCTTCGCCGTCACCGACGACGGCCGGGTCCTGCTCGACCCCGTGACGGCCAAGGACGGCTCGCCCGGGTGGCGCACCCGCTCGTTGGGTCTGGACGACGTGGTCGGTGTCGCGATTCCGTGACTCCGTGCCGGTCCGCGTTCTCGATAGCGTCTGTTCTGTCCAGGGTGTGTCTGTAACGATTCGGATTACTGCAGTAACAGCAACGGACGATACCACCTCGAAAGCCCTCGGCGCGCTCGACTCGTGCGAACCCGTTGCGCGCGCTCGTTCCTCGCGTGCTTACGGGTTCGGACTTCGTCGACCGCACCTCGCCCTTTCAGTCCACCAGGAGAGCAAGCTCTCCTGAGCCCTGGCTCGCTTCGCTCGCCAGGACACCAGGGACAGCCGTCGCTCGCGCCACGGAGGCGCTCGCGGTTAGAACCACCAACCCTCCCCGGTCGCGCCTTGCTCACGGCTGCGCCGTTCGCATTGAGGTGGCGCTACGCGCCACCCTCCCGGCGCGACACGCTTCCTTCCGCAACCGCAGCGGTCGGCCGGGAGCGAGTGCCCGAGCGACGGCGAGGGCCTCGCGACCAGGGGAAGGGCAGGGCTGCGGTGCCGTGCCTGGAGGACTGAAAGGGCGAGGCACGCTGGCCGACGCACGGCGACGCAAGCACCGTGGTTCGAGAGAGCGAAGCTCTCTCGTCATCACGAAAGACGCGAAGCGTCTTTCGAACGACAGCGGTAGCGAGGAGCGCAGCAAGCCGCGCGAGGCGAGCGTGCCGAGGGCTTTCTGGTTCCTGTCATCGCTGTTCGTTTCACCAACTCGACCGAGAGATATCCGTTCAACTCACAGACCAGAGTCAACGACCACGACCCACACTGACCGTCCCAGTCCAGCACCTCCCAGAATCGAAAAGCGGTTTAGGGCAGCGGGCAAGCCTCGACACATGATTATTCCCGGGTCAGCGACGCAGGCGTTCGCGGCGGCGCTGGCCGACGCGACCGGCGAGCCCCTCGGTCGCGCCGAGTACGAGCGGTTCCCCGACGGCGAGGTGATGGCGAGCGTGCCGGGCGAGGTGTCGGGGCGCGCGGTGGTCGTCGCCTCGACCGTCTCCACCGATGCCCACGTCGAACTCCTCCAGCTACAGGATGCGGCGCGCGAGGCGGGCGCCGACGAGGTGGTCACGGTCCTGCCGTACATGGGCTACGCCCGTCAGGACGAGGCGTTCAAGGCCGGCCAGCCGGTCTCCTCCCGGGCGGTGGCGCGGGCTATCTCCACCGGCACCGACCGGGTGCTCACGGTCAATCCTCACGAGGAAGCGGTGTGCGACTTTTTCGACGTCCCCGCGGAACCGGTCGACGCCGCCGGACGGCTGGCCGAGCCGCTCCCCGGCGATTTGGCGGACCCGCTCTTCCTCTCGCCCGACGAGGGCGCCGTCGACATCGCCCAGACGGTGCGGGACTCGTACGGCGACGGCGAGACGGACTACTTCGAGAAGGACCGGGACTACGACACCGGCGACGTCGAAATCACGCCGAGCGACGCCGACGTGGCCGAGCGGGACGTCGTGCTCACCGACGACATCATCGCGACGGGGTCGACGATGAGCGAGGCCGTCGCGGTGCTGAACGACCGCGGCGCCGGTCGGGTGTTCGTCTCCTGCGTCCACCCGATGCTGGCGACCAACGCGCTGACGAAACTCCAGAGCGCCGGCGTCGAACGCGTCTACGGTACCGACACCATCGAACGGGCGGTGAGCGCTGTGAGCGCGGCGCCCGCGGTGGCCGACGAACTGTAACCCTCTCCTGCGTGGTGACTCCGGGGCACGCTGTAACCGGGCGACAGCCATATTGCCCGTCTTTCGCTAGATGGTACCGATGGACGAACAGGAGATCGTCGACCGGGCGGAGGTGCTCGAGGACCCCGGCGACCTGTTCCCGGACGGCGCCGTCGACGAGCCACGCTGGGTGGCCGAGGACCCCGAGACGGGCTCTCGCGGGATCGGCCAGTTCGAACTGGAGGCGCGCGTGAACCTCGTCCACGCCGTCGCCGCCCACCGCGAGGACCCGGAGACCGACGTCGGGTACGTGAGCGTCGGCCGTGACCGCACCTACGAGATGCGCTGGCGGAACGACGAGAGACTCGCCGACCGGGTTCGCGACGCGCTGGGGCTGTAGCGGGAGTGGCTCGCCGTCAAGCGACTGCAGCCGGTCACCACTTCGCCAGTCCGGCCCGGCCGTGGTGGTAAGTGAGGATGCCGAGGAAGGCGGCGACGTGAGTGAACGCCGTGGCGGCGGCCGGCACCCCGCCGGGTTTATTTCACCGGGAAGTGGAGAAGCCGTATGTACAACCGGGACTGGTTCTGGGCGTCGGTGGACGACGTCCTCGCCGCTATCGGCTTCCTGTTCGTCCTGGTGCCGGTGCTGGGCGTGACGACGCGGTTCGCCGAACCTCCGGGCTCCGTCGAGTGGGTGGTCCTCGTCCTCCTGTCGGCGGTCGCCGGCGCGGTGTATCGCCAGCGCGGTCACGACATCGGCGACCTCGGGAGCTTCGTTCTCGCGGCGACTATTGCCCTGTTTCCGGCCGTCGTGCTGGTGACTGCGCTTCTCGCTCCCGTCGGACTGGCGGGGTCGGACGAGGGCGGCGTACTCATATTCGGCGTCGCGTACGCCATCGCGTACTGGTACGCCTACCGCGGCGGTCGCGAGCGCGTCCGGGGAGGGGCGAGCGAGACGTCCGCCGAATCGGCGTGACCGGTGGCCAGACTGCTACCACTTCGTTAGCCCGGCGCGGCCGTGGTCGTAGGAGAGGATTCCGAGGAACGCGAACACGCCGGTGAAGGCCGCGGCCGCGCCGAGGTAGAACACCCATTCCATGCCGGCGTTGGTCATGAGCCAGCCGCCGGCAAGCGGTGCGAGAATCGAACCGGGCCGCCAGACGAGGTCACGGACGCCGAAACTGGCTGCGACGCCCGAACCGGTGCCCTCGTCGGCGAACAGGGCCATGCTCGCCGGTTCGCGGATGGAGTCGGCGACGCCGAGGAGCCCCGTGACGACCAGCAGCGGAATGAATGCCGGCGAGAGGTCACCGAAGAAGGGGAAGACGGCCGGCAGCCCGAGCGCAGTGCCGATCGCGGGCGTGAACGGGACGACGATAGCGACGGCCCCGTAGAATAGCCCGCCGAGGAAGACGAACCGCGCGCGGCCGAACCTGTCCGAGAGGCCGCCCATGTAGGGCTGGCTGAGCATGTTGGTGAATTTCTCGGCCGAGACGATCACCGCCACGGCCGTCGCACCGGCCGCCGCGGCGTTCCCCTCGGCGGTGAACCCGAGGCCGCCGCGTGCGACCGACACGCCGGCGAAAATGGGGACCCAGGTCCGGACGAGGGTCACGGCGACGGCGTACTGGGCGCGAAAACTCGTGATCGTGAGGATGCGGCGATTGAGCGCCATGTCGGAGAAGGCAAAGCCCTCGACGGTGGTCTCGTCGGGCTCGACCCAGCGCCACACCGCCGCGAACGCGCCGGCGGTGATGACCATCAGCACGCCGAACACCGCGCCGAAGCCGAAGGCGTCGTACAGCACGCCGGCGGACATCGCTCCGCCGATAGAGGCCGCGAAGCGCCAGGCGTTAGACACGCCGATGGTGTTCCCACGGCCGTCGTCTCGCGCGAGTTCGCCGACCAGCGCGAGTGCGAGTAACCCCGCCGTCGTCGCGGCGACGCCCTGGAGCCCTCTGACCAGAATGAATCCCAGGGACGTCCCGATGAACGGGAACGCGGCGTAGGCAGCGGTCGCCAGCCCCAGTCCGACGAGCAGGATGAACCGCTTGTCGAAGCGGTCCCCGAGGTACGCGACCGGGATGACCGCGACGGCCTGAGCCAGCGTCAGCCCGGTCACGAACATCCCGGCGACCAGCCCCGTCGCCCCCAGTAATTCGATGTAAGTGGATAGCAGTGTCAGCAGCGTCACCAGCCCGTAGGCGTTGGCGAAGCGGGTGAAAAACAACGCCCGTAGTTGTCGCTTCGTATCGGTCACTGACTGTCTGGTCAGTACAGGACTAAAAACGCCTTTCGAATCGGTCGCCGTCTGCGAAACCACCTTTTTCTTCGTCGGGTTTCCTCGCGAGCCTTCGGCTCGCTGCGGGAACCTCTCCTCGAAAAATCTGGGCCAAAAACGCGGCGCCTCACTGCGTTCGGCGCCGTACTAGTCCGACGCTTCCGCCGACGCTACGGGCGCAATCGCGATGGTCATCTCCACGCCTTCCACGTCCCAGGTCTTGCGGTGACCGTCCTCGACGCCGTCTATCTCGTCGGCGCGGACCTCCTCTTTGATCAGGTCCTCGTGCTCTCGCACCAGACCATCGACGCGCTCGTCGCCGACGGATAGGTCGAGCGTGATGCGCTCCTCGATGTCGAGTTCCATGTCCTTGCGCATCTCCTGGACGCGGCGGACGACCTCGCGGGCGTACCCCTCGCTCTCGATGTCCTCGGTGAGTGTGGTGTCGACGTAGACGACGCCCGAGCCGTCCAGGGCCTCGAACTCCGTCCCGGAGACGGCGTCGGGCGTCTGGCGGCGGAAGGTGACCATCTCGTCGGTGATTTCGACCTCGTCGTCGAGCGTCTCGTTGACAGCGCTCTCCAGCGCCTCGAGGTCCGGGCCGTCGACGCGGGCGTCGTTGAGCGCCTGCATGACCCGGCCGGCGTCGTCGCCGAACGCGGGCCCGAGGACGGACATGTCCGCCTCGGCGGAGTAGGCGAGTTCGCCCCAGGACTCGTCCGGGCCGAGAACCTCGACCGAGCGGGCGTTGAGCCGGTCGGCGACGAGGTCCTCGTGGGCCGCGATGGCGTCGGCGACCGGCAGCGAGTCGGTGTCGACGACGACGCGCGTAACCGGCCAGCGGAGCTTGCGTTCGGCCTGCTGGCGGGCGTTGGAGCCGGCTTCCTCGACGGCGCGGACCGCCTCGACGCGTGTTTCGAGGTCGTCGTCGCGGAGGCGCTCGTCGGCCTCGGGCCAGTCGCACATGTGGACGGAGGGGTGCCCGCCGTCGCCGGTGAGGTGGCCGTAAATCTCCTCGGCGACGAAGGGAGTGAAGGGCGCCAACAGCGCGACGACGTCGCGGAGGACCCGGTAGAGGGTGGCGTATGCGGCCCGCTTGGACTCGCTGTCCTCCTCCTCCCACATGCGCTCGCGGACGAGCTGGACGTAGTAGCGGGAGACGTCCTCGACGACGAACTCCAGCACTTCGTCGATGGCCAGGTCCTGGCGGTACTCCTCCATCGCCTCGGTGGCCTCGGCCTCGACGGTCTGGAGGCGGGAGAGCACCCACCGGTCCTCGATAGAGAGGTCGACGTCGTCGACGGAGACGGCGTCCGGGTCGAACCCGTCCATCCGCATGTACGGCAGCGGGAAGCGGAAGACGTTCCAGAGGATGTTGAGCCGCCGTTGCATCTCCTGGGTCTCGTCGTAGGAGAACTGCATGTCCTCGCCACGGGCGGTGAGGCTCAGCAGGAACGCCCGCATCGGGTCGGCGCCGTAGTCGTCGATGACCTCGCCGGGGTCGACGCGGATGTCCTTGGACTTCGACATCGCGCGGCCGTCGGGCATGAGCGCGTGGCCGTGCATGAGGACGCGCTTGTACGGGCTCTCGCCGACGGCGGCGGTGCCCATCCCGAGTTGCGACCAGAACCAGCCGCGGGTCTGGTCGTGGGCCTCGAGGATGAGGTCGGCGGGCCACAGCTCCTCGAAGGCCTCGGTCTCGGAGGGGTAGTTGACGGTCCCCCACGTCGCGACCGAGGAGTCCAGCCAGACGTCGAAGACGTCCGGGACGCGCTCGTAGGTCGTCCCGTCCTCGGTGATGGTCAGGTCGTCGACGGTGTCCTTGTGGAGATCGACGTCGTCGGGGTCGACGTCCTGGTCGACGCGCTGGGCGAGTTCGTCGCGGTCGGCGACGACGACGGCCTCGTCCATGTCGCCGCTCCACGCGACCGGGCCGCCGTCCTCGTCCTCTGTGGGCAGCCAGATGGGGATGGGGATGCCCCAGTAGCGCTGCCGGGAGACGTTCCAGTCCGGCGCGTCCTCGACGAAGTCCCGGAAGCGGTTCTCCCGGGCCCACTCGGGGTACCACTCCGAGTCTCCGATGTTGTCCAGCAGGTCCTCCTTGACGTCGGTGATCGTGATGAACCACTGGTCGGTGACGATCTGGATGATACCGGTGTCGCAGCGCCAGCAGTGGCCGTAGCTGTGGGAGGTCGTGCCGGCCGAGAGCATTAGCCCCTTGGACTGCAGGTCCGTGATGATGCCGTCGTCGACGTCCTTGACGTACTCGCCGGCGTAGATACCCGCCTCGTCGGTGTAGACGCCGTCGCCGCCGACGGGACAGAAGATGTCCAGACCGAGTTCGCGGCCGCGCTCGAAGTCCTCCTCACCGTGGCCCGGCGCGGAGTGGACGAGGCCGGTCCGGTCGGCCTCGACGTAGTCGGCGTCGTACACCTGCAGCGCGCCCTCGAAGTCGTTCGAGCCGCCGCCCGGTGCGTCGGGCACTTCTTCGCGCAGCGGATGGTCGTACTCCCAGCCGACCATCTCCTCGCCGGTCAGTTCCTCGACGACCTCGTAGTCGTCGTGGCCGCCCTCGCGCACGACGTCCTCGGCGCACTCCTCGGCGACGTAGAGCCGTTCCGTCTGCCCGTCCATCTCCACGTCCACGCCGACGTAGTCGAGGTCGGCGTCCACGGCGACGAAGGTGTTCGCGGGGATGGTCCACGGCGTCGTCGTCCAGATGACGAGGAACCCCTCGCGACCTTTCAAGGGGAACTTGACGTAGATAGACGGGTCCTCGACGTCCTCGTACTCGACCTCGTTGTTGGCGATGGCGGTCTCACAGCGCGGGCACTGCGTGATGGAGCGCATCCCCTGCTCGACGAGGTCGCGCTCGTGGGCCTGCGCGAACCCCCACCAGGCAGCCTCCATGTACTCCGGATTGATCGTCTTGTACGGGTCGTCCCAGTCCATCCAGACGCCGAAGTCGACGAAGTCGGACTGCAGACTGTCGAGGCTCCCCTCGGCGAACTCCCGGCAGGCGTCGATGAAGTTCTCGACGCCGTAGGCCTCGATGTCCTTCTTGTTCGCGAAGTCCATCTCTTCCTCCACCTTCGTCTCGATGGGGAGGCCGTGCATGTCGTAGCCGGGGCGGTCGGTGACGTCGAACCCCTGCATCCGCTTGTAGCGGATGAAGACGTCCTTGAGACTCTTGTTCCAGGCGTGGCCCATGTGGGCCGACCCGGAGGTGTACGGTGGCCCGTCGACGAAGAAGAAGTCCTCGCCGTCGGCCCGGTGCTCGACGGTTCGCTCGTAGGCGTCGACGTCGTCCCAGTACTCGAAAACCCGTTCCTCGACGGCCTCGGGGTCGTACTGGTCGTCGACCTCTCCGAAACGGTCCGGAGAACTCATCGCCGGTCCCCCGTCTCGGTGACGTATCGGTCCATACGAGAAGGGATCCACGCCGGGATTAAAGGGGAATCGATTGGGTGGGAGGGAGTGGCGAACCCCCGGTGCGCGAACGCAGCCCGATTTCACGCCGTCCGCTCACCGCGAACCTGGTCGTGCCAGTGTCGTTCCCAGAACAGCGCAAGGACGACCCAGGCGTAGCAGAGCGTACCCAGGAGCACCGCGGTCCGTCCCGCTGTCGTCGCGAGCGGCTCGCTGGCAACCAGGCCGGCGGCTTCCAGCGCGAGTCCGCCCGCGACGGCCCCGATGGAGGCGAACGCCGTCCGGTCGCCGACGCCCGGCAGCGACCCGACCGCGGGCGGGTAGAACTGGTAGGAGACGCCGACGATAGTCAGGCCGAGGAAGCCCGCCACGTTGAGCCGGTAGTGGGCCTCGATCAGCGGCGCGCTGACCCCGTCGAACGCGAACACGACTCCGAGCGCGACGCCGGCGAGGCCGGCGATAGCGCCCGCCAGCACGCCGTAGAACCCGACGCGGTCCCTGTCGCTTCGCCGGAAGAGCCACAGGTACGCGATGGCGAACCCGCCCACCGCTATTCCCTCCAGGGCCGCGCCGACCCGGAACCAGATCCCCCCGTACAACGTCGTCGCGAGAATCGCTGGTGCGACGGCGCCCGCCGGGAGGACGACGGCGACGAGTGGGCGCGGCGGCGACGCGACGAGAAAGCGCGGCAGCAGTCTGAAGCCGACAGCGAGCACCATCAGCGTGGCCGTCCCGGCGGCCAGGAGATGGGTGACTCGTGGGGAGAATCCGTCGACCAGCGGGGGTAACGGCGTCCACAGCGCGAGCGTGCCGTACGTGCCGACGGCCAGATAGGCCAGCGCGACGGGAACGAACAGGTTCGCCCAGCGGTCGACCGGTCGGCGGTGCTCGTTCGCGCCGCCCGTCGCCGTCTCGGCGCCCGTGGGGTTGTCGCGGACGGTCCACCCGAGCGCGGCGAGGAAGACGGCGACGCCACCGGTCCACAGCGCGGCTCCAGCGGTGCCGACGAGGGACGGAACGCCAGGCACGGTGGCGGCGGCCAGCGCCAGGCAGAGCGTCCCGACCGCCGTCAGCGGCAGGTGGACGGCCGGTGCTCGTGGAATCGCCAGCTGTCGGTCGAAGTACGAGGGGACCAGCGAGTAGGCCTTGCCGAAGAGGACGTGGAAGACGAAGCCGTAGAGACCGAGTGCGACGCCGGCGCGGCGGGGGAGGCCGGCCAGCGTCGCCAGTTGCCAGGCGACGAACGACAGCGCGCCGAACGCGACGAACAGGCGCGCCCACCGCGACGTCGTGGCCGCGGTCATGGGTCCCTCGTAATCGCGCTCATGACTCGGCCCTCGCCGCGCTCATCGTTCCGCTCGCTCCATGCGTCCCGTTACTGTACGTGGGCCCTTGTAACGTGGCCGCCGCAGCCGCACTGTTCGACGTACTCGTAGTCGACGTCGTCGCCGAACTGCTCGTCGAGGTGGGGGAAGAGATACTCCTCGGGGTGGCCGTGGTCGCCGTGGGTGACGAGGTTGACGTGGTTGCCCGGCGCGGTGTGCTCGACGGCGTCCGCGGCGTGGGCCAGCACGAGCGCACGGTCTTCGCCGTGGTGGGGCTTCTCCAGGTTCGCCGACCAGGAGTTGTCGTGGACGTGGTCGGTGACCGGTTCGACGTCGTCGTGGGGGACGGCGGTCATACCTGATCGGTGGCGCCGGGCGGAGAAGGCACCCAGGACGAACATGTTCGCCTACGCCGGGCCCGATTCGAGCCAGTCGAACTGGTTGGTCAGTTCGACGCGGCGCTGGCGCTTGATGACGGTCGCGTCCAGCAGCGGCCCGATGAGGCGGGCCTGCAGCGCGAAGTCGGTGGTGGCGCTGACCTCGACGCCGTCGGCCGTCTCCTCGAGGTAGTAGCGCGTGACCATCTCCTCGAAGATGCCGTCGCGCTGCTCGTAGGCCAGCACCGTGTCCGCTTCCTCGAACAGGTCCAGGACCAGTTCGATGGTCGCCAGGCCGACGCTGTTGGCGATGGTGACGGTGTCGCCGTCGATCGTCACGTCGTCGAACTTCCCAGCGCGCATGAACGCCCCGACGTCGCCCATCGCCGCACGGACCTCCTCGGGGTCGCGCTCTATCTCTCGCGTCACTGTGACTGATTGCATGGCAGGGGGTACTCGGCCTCCACAGTCGAAGCTTGTGGGACCAGAAGCAATGCACCTGTCCCGAACATGTTCGGCAACACTGATGGGGACGAGGGGCGAAGATGTTCGAATATGCCAGAGGCGAAACTGCGGCTCACGATCCCCGAGGGCATCTGGATCGGCGACATCACCCGCCACAACCCCGACACGCGGGTCCGCGTGCTGGCGGCTATCCCCGACGAACTCAGCGGCGTCGGACTGGCCGAGATCACGGGACCGGCCGCCGCTACCGTGGTGGCCGAGATGGTCGACGAGGAGGAGCTGACGAACGTCGAGACGCTCCAGCACCGCGACGGCGAGGCGCTCGTCCAGTTCGAGACGACCAATCCCCTGCTCCTGTTCCCGGCGCGCGGGTCGGGCATCCCGCTCCAGATGCCGTTCGACATCCTGGACGGCGAGGCGTGCTGGGAGGTGACGGCGCCCAACGAACGCCTCTCCGAGCTGGGCGAGCAACTGGAGGAGTTCGGCATCCAGTTCACCGTCGACTACGTCCACCAGTACACCGCGAGCGATCAGGTGCTGACGGACCGTCAGCGCGAGATCGTCCGGGCCGCCGTCGCGGAAGGGTACTACGACACGCCGCGGGGCTGTTCGTTGACCGAACTGGCCGAGGCGGTGGGCATCGCCAAGTCATCCTGTAGCGACACGCTCCACCGCGCCGAAGAGACCATCGTCAAGGAGTTCGTCGAGCGACAGCTCACCGAGGAGCCGGTGGCGTCCGCGTGACCGCCTCGCCGTAGTCGGCAGCCAGCACCGCTCCGAACAGTTTGCCCGTGGCCGCCGCGAGGTGTTCGGCGAACGTCGACCGGGAGATGTCGAGCGCGTCGGCGACCTCGCCAGCGTTGGCCCCTTTCGGGTACTCGAAGTAACCCATGTCGTAGGCCGTCTGCACCACCTCGCGCTGTCTGTCGGTGAGGCCGTCGTCGTCCAGCGGGTCGGCGTCGCGGTCGTCCGCTTCCAGGTTCGTCAGCCGCCGGACGCTGACGCCGTCGAACGACTCCCTGAGCCGGCCGACGACGGTCCGGACCGTCTCGAGGTCGGGGACGTGGGCCGTCACGACGAGCGTGCCGTCCTCGGCGCGGACCCCGGACGCGGGCCCGGCGATCCGTTCGATCGCCTCGCAGACGCAGTCGTCCACGGGGTCCCGCTCGAAGCGATAGAGCGTCTCGGTGCCGCTGGTCGCGACCGGATCGAGGTCGCTCTCGACCCCGTCGACCGGGGCGTCTGCCGGGAGCCGGAACTCCTCGGTGACGGCGCCGTCGCCCCGGAGCGACGCGCGACTGACGCCGTCGACGCGCTCGTCCGCGCCTTCGGAGGCCTGTGCGACGGGACACGACCCCGGGGAACCGACCGCGAACTCGACGGCGAGTGCCATACGCGTAGCTACGTAACCCACTACCAAAAGGCCCTCTGGCGAACGTGTTCGGGTCACGAGTCGGTCGGCCCGGACTGTCGCTCTCTTAGGCGAACAGGCCCGTCGAGAGGTACCGCTCGCCGGTGTCGGGGAGGATCACCACGACGGTATCCTCGGGCGCGTCGGCGGCGACCCGCTCGGCGACCGCGAGGCCGGCCCCCGACGAGACGCCGGCGAGCAGGCCCTCCTCGGCAGCGAGGCGACGCGCGGTCTCCACCGCGTCGTCGTGTTCGACGGTGTGGACCTCGTCCAGCAGTTCGGTCCGGAGGATCTCGGGGACGAAGCCGGCGCCGATGCCCTGGATGGAGTGGCTGCCGGCGTCCTCGCCGGAGAGCACCGCCGACTCGGCCGGTTCGACGGCGACCGACCGGACGTCGGCCTCCCGTTCCTCCTTGAGGTACTCCGAGACGCCGGTGATGGTGCCGCCGGTGCCGACGCCGGCGACGACGGTGTCGACGTCGCCGTCAGTCGCCGCCCATATCTCGGGGCCCGTCGTCTCCCGGTGGATCCGCGGGTTCGCGAGGTTGGTGAACTGCTGGGGGACGAAACTGCGCTCGCGCTCGGCGGCGATGGCCTCGGCCTCCTCGATGGCGCCGTTCATCCCGCCGTCGGCGGGCGTGAGAACCAGGTCGGCTCCGAGTGCGCCGAGGAGTTTCCGCCGCTCCTCGCTCATCGATTCGGGCATCGTCAGGACGAGGTCGTACCCCTTCGCCGCCGCGGCGACGGCGAGGCCGACGCCGGTGTTGCCACTGGTCGGCTCGACGATGGTCGTCCCCGGTTCAAGGTGCCCTTCCTCCTCGGCCCGTTCGAGCATCGCGACGGCGATGCGGTCCTTCACCGACCCGCCGGGGTTGGTCGCCTCGACCTTGCCGTAGAGGCCGGGCGCGAAGGAGTCGAGTGTCAACAGTGGCGTCTCGCCGACCAGTTCCGTGACGTCGCTGGCTACGTTCATCTGACTGGACGTTCGACCCCCGTCTCCGTCAGGGCCCTCCCCGCCGATTGGGGGTGTTTAGAAGGGGCGTGATGCCGTGGGGGGACAACGCCCATCGTACTGTGGGTAGGTCGTCTTGCCGGAGCAGGTGGTATCCCGATCCATGGGCTGTTCACCCCTCGTCACGGCGAACCGACGACTCATCGAGGCGATGGAGACGCCGCCGGACCGGGGCGCGGAGGAGCGCCTCGACGAAGTGGCCGCCCTGCTGTGGGCGATGGAACACGAACACGTGACCGACCCGGGCGCGTGCTGTCGCGTCTGCGAAAAGCTCCGCTCGCTGGAGCGGGAGGTCGGCGACCACCGCCGGTCCGACGTCGAACGGGCCCGCCGGTCGGTGGAGTCCTACGGCGAACGCCTCGGCCCGGTTTGAGCGTACCCGGAGGTGGGACACGGCGCCCGAACGTGTTCGAGCCAACCGATACGCGAGCGCGGACCCGAATAGTTGGTATGTCCGCGACCACCACCCTCGACGTGCGCGACGTCGACGACGAACCGTTCCCCCACATCATGTCGGCCCTGTCTGACCTGGCGGAAGGGGAGACGCTGGAACTGGTCAACAGCTTCGAGCCCGAGCCCCTGTACAGCGTCCTCTCCCAGCGCGGCTTCGACTACGAGAGCGAGCGAGTTGCCGAGGACGAGTGGCGCGTTCTCGTTACTCGCGCCTGACCCTGTAACGTTCTCTCCGACCGATCTGTACGCCGATGCCCTGCCCGTTCCGTCGGTGTGTGTTATGTGGGTAATTCACGATCAGGCAGACGTAGAAAGCCCTCGGCGCGCTCGTAGCTCCGCGGCTCGTTGCGCTCCTCGCTGACGCTGCGGTGCTTACGTCGCCGAGGAGCCACGACCCCGCCTCGCCCTTTCAGTCCTCCAGGACAGCACCGCAGCCCTGCCCTTCCCCTGATCGGCCGACGAAACGGCCTCCCGGCCGTGCCGGACGGTCAGGAAGCGTGACCCGACGCGGACGCGTCGGGTCCGGGGAGGAGTGGTGGTCTCAAACACGAGCGCGTGCCGAAGGCCGCGCAAGCAAGGCTGAACCTGGAGGACTGAAAGGGCGAGGTGCGGTGCGGGAACCCGGGCGCAGTAAGCACCGCAGCGAAGCGAGGAGCGCAGCAAGCCCCGGGACCGCAGCGCGCCGAGGGCTTTCGACGTGTTGTCGTCTCTTACTTCTTCACTGTCTCGAATACACCCAATCACTCACTAAACTCCCTGCACCGATCGGGACAACGTCGAGCCGTTACGACTCGCCCGCCTCTTCGCCGCCGTCGGCGACTGCCAGCTTCCGCTGTCGCTTGAACCACTCCCACTCGCGGGCGGCGGTCGGGTGGTCGCCGATGTCCCACGGGTCGTCGCTCTGGACGCGCTGGCCTTCGAGCCAGCTGGTGACGAGGTTCCAGACGAAGATCAGCTGGCCGAATGTCAGCAGGACGACGCCGAGTGTCGCGACCTGGTGGAGGCCGGCGAACAGTTCGACGGGGCCGACCGTGACTTCGTAGCTCGCGTAGCGTCGCGGCATCCCGGCGTAGCCCAGCAGGATCATCGGGAAGAACGTCACGTTGGTGCCGACCATCGTCAGCCAGAAGTGCCACTTCGCCAGGGTGCGCTGGTACCAGCGCCCGGTGTAGAGTGGGTACCAGTAGTAGATGCCCGCGAAGACGGCGAAGGCGATGGCTCCCATGATGACGTAGTGGAAGTGGGCGACGACCTGGTAGGTGTCGTGGAGCAGCAGGTCGACGGGGATCGAGGCCTCGAACACGCCGGTGACGCCGCCGATGATGAAGTTGAACACGAAGCCGACGCAGAAGAGGAACGGCGCGGTGAGTCGCAGGCTGCCGTTCCACATCGTCGCGATCCAGTTGAAGACCTTGACCGCGCTCGGGATGGCGATGGCGATAGAGACGGCCATGAACGAGGCGCGGAGCCTGGGGTCGATTCCCGTCGCGAACATGTGGTGGGCCCAGACGCCGAAGGCCAGCACGCCCAGGGCCAGCGTCGAGTAGACGACGAAGCGGAAGCCGAACAGCTTGCGGCCGGTGAACTTCGGGAGGATGTAGCTCACCAGCCCCATCGGCGGGAGCACGAGGATGTACACCTCGGGGTGGCCGAAGAACCAGAACAGGTGTTGCCAGAGGATCGGCCCGCCGCCGTCGGCGGTGAAGAACGTCGTCCCGACGTTCCGGTCGAGCAGGAGCATCACGAGCGCGCTCCCCAGCAGCGGGAACGAAAAGAGGATCTGGCCGGACTGGACGAGCACCGTCCAGCTGAAGATGTCCAGCATCGCCCACGTGACGCCCTCGCCGCGCTCGGTGAAGATAGTGGTAATGAAGTTGATCGACCCCAGCGTCGCCGAGACGCCGGTGAGGTGCAGGCCAAGCACCATGAGGTCGATCGCCCGACTCGGCTGTTCGATAGACAGCGGCGTGTACATCGTCCAGGACGTCTGGGCCGGGTCGACGCCCGGCAGGAAGAACCCGGCCCAGATGAGTATCGCACCCATCGGCAAGAGCCAGAACGCGATGGCGTTGATCCGCGGGAATGCCATGTCGTCGGCGCCGATGAGCAGCGGGATCAGGTAGTTCGAGAACGCCGCCAGGATGGGCGTGCCGAAGAGGAACAGCATCGTGATGCCGTGGCTCGTCATCAGCGCGTTGTACGTGCTCGCCGTGAGCAGGTCGCTCGGCGGCGTCACCAGTTCAAGGCGCATCAACACGACGGCGATACCGCCCCAGGCGAACGCGACGACGGCGAAGACGCCGTACATGAGCCCGATATCTTTGTGGTCGACCGTCGTCAGCCAGCGCACGATCCCGGACGGTTTCTCGGCGTGGCCGTGACCGACCTCGTCGCCGTGTCCGGCGCCGCCGCCACCGGTCGGAACGTAGTCGTGCCAGTCCTCGACGCGTGCCACCATCGCGACGACGACGACGGACAGCGCCGCCATCACCGCCGTCGTCGCCAGCGTCCCTGCGGGAGCCATGATACTGGGGGGATTCAAAGGAATGCCCCGTCAGATTTGCCCGGAACATGTTCGCGGCGAGGTGGGCTGCGTCCGGGTCCTCGGCCCAGTCAGAACGGGACGTCGGTGGTCGACCGACTCAGAACGGGACGTCGGTGGTGGACGACTCGGTCGTCGAGGGCGCGTCGGTCTCGCCGTTGCGGTCCCCCGTCGCCGCCAACTCGCCCGATTCGCGGAACTCCTCCTCTAGCTGGGTGAGCTTGCCGTTGATGGCGACGGCCTGGTGGTGCATCGGCGCCACGCGGACGCGGACGAGGTCGTACTCGTGGCGTCCGGGCTCGCCGTTCCAGGCCCGGAACGCGCCCAGACAGAGCGTGTCGCTCTGCGGGCAGAACTCGGTGGTCGGCGTGAACTCCGCGCGGAGGACCGACTGGTCGCCACTCTGGCGCGCATAGCGGAAGCCGGCGTCGGGGTGGCGCGGGTCGAGGTTCAGCCGCGCGAGGTTGTAGCCGAAGGTCATGTCGTAGACGCCCCGGTCCTCGAACCGATCGTGGGCCAGACGGTGGAATGCGGCGTGTTCTCGACCTTCCAGCACGTCGTGGCCGGCGAGGAACGGGCCCACCTCGGGGACGTGGTCGGGGACGAACTCGTCGTAGCGGTCGAAGGGCTCGCCGTCGTCAGAGTGCCGGTAGTCTGAGAGGAATCCCATATCCGGTTGATCAGTCGCCACGCGCGTGGCGATTCGGCCGAATATGTTCGCTCACGCGGCCCGGGTCGCGTTAGCCCACGTCCGGGCATCGGAGCCCTCGCGCAGGCGGTGACATCCGGGATCGAGCCCCCCTGTGACGGAGTAGGCACAGCCCGCGAAGCGACCGTTCTTGATCGTTACTACGCGCATCCCGTCGTCGTCGGGTATGAATCCCTCGGGACTGCCACCGCCGAACGACAGTTCGAGGTTGTACTGGATAACGGGCTGGCAGCTTTCGGTCCTCGAACCCGTACTGTGGGTCTCGATATGGACTCGAAACGTGCTGAGGTCAGCGCCGGACGGCGACGTCCGCTCGACCCGCGCTGACAGGGCCGCGTCCGTCCGCTCGGAGCGGATCGTCGCCATCTCTGTTATCGAACCGTTGCCGATCGAACTCCACGTGGAATCGGCGACGTTACCCGCACAGCCCGCCCCCAGACGCTCGAGGTCGGTGACCCGCATCTCGGTCGGGCCGGTCGCATCGCTGAACCCCGGGAGATCGTTGATCGACGCACCCGCGCCGCCCGCCAGTAGGGCGAGGCAGGCGATCGCGAGTACGAACTTGAGGGACCGGTCCATGTCGATCACTCCTCCCAACTGACAGAAATGCGTTGCTCATCCCCGCCGGTGCAACGAAGGTGTTCGGCGCACCCCGGTATCGAACGGCGAAAGATCCCTCGCGCGATTAGCGGCACGGTATCCACGATGCGACCGATTGCTACAGAGCAAATCGTTAAGTTCTCGGCAGTGCTATCGAACTGTAATGAGCGACAACGACCGGGACGACCGCGGTCACTTCCGGCGAGAACACGGTGACCGCGAGTATCTCGAGGCCGTCGCTGCTCACGAGCCGGCCGGGACGGCGGAGATAGCCGACGTCGTCGGCGTAACGCGCCAGAACGCCGACCAGCGACTGCGCGCGCTCGAGGACGACGGGAAGCTCTCCAGCAAGAAGATCGGGAACTCCCTGGCCTGGAGCCTCGCCGAGGGGCAGCCGCTCGTCCACCACGTCGACGCGGACGACGACTTCTGGGACGCGGAGACGTACGCCGGCGAAGCGATGAGCGCCGAGGACATCGACGACACCCTGTACGGATAGGGATCCTCGATGTCCCGTCAGCCAGCGCCGCTGTTCATCGATACGGCCGCCTTCTTTGCCAGATTCAACGAACGGGCCCGCGAGCACGAGCGGGCCCGTTCGGTCTTCCAGGGCATCCAGTCCGGTAATTTCGCGTATGGGCCTCTCTTCACGAGCCGCTACGTCCTCTCCGAACTCGCGACGCTGATGCTCCGAAAGGTCGGACACCGTCCAGCTGTGGAGGCGCTCACCACTATCCGCGAGGCCGACAGCTTCAACGTCCTCCCCGTCGCCGGCGAACCGTTCGACCGCACCTGTACGCGATTCGCGAAGTACGACGACCAGCAGATCTCGTTCGTCGACCACACGAGTGCGGTCCTCGCCGACGACCACGGCATCGACCACGTGTTCACGTTCGACCGGGACGACTTCCGGACCCTGGGTTTCACCGTCGTCCCGAACGACACCGGAGAAGCGTAAGAGCGTCTGCGCTGTTCGCATCGACACCAGGTCTCGTGCGAACCAGTCATCTACAGTCGAACGTGTTCGGCGTAACCGGGAGCCGTCGGGGCACCGACCCTCCGGTATGGTCGCGACAGACTTCACGAGCGAGCGGGCGTTCGAGGACGACCGATTCCGCGCCCACGTCCTCCACGAATCGGACAGCCAGAAAGTCGTCATGGGCTACTTCCGCCCGGACCAGTTCATCCCCGTCCACGCGCCGGACAGCCAGGTGGCGATTACCGTCCACTCCGGCGAGGGAGTCGTCCGCGAGGGTGAAACCGACCACCACGTCGAACCGGGGTCGGTCGTCGTCGTCCCGGCCGGGGAGAAGCGCGGCGTGCGCGCCGAGACGGAACTCCAGGCGACGCTGGTGACCGCGCCGCCGCCGGGGAAGGTGGCCCACGAGCCAGTTCGACGCGGCCTCGCGCAGGGCGAGTTCGAGCCGGAACTCGAGTGACCGTACTCGCGGCCAACTCCACCGACCGAACATATTCGGGGGAACCCCCTCCGGGCCCAGGAACGAACCGCCAGTCGCATGCCAGAAACGACGCTCGACCTGCGCGATATCCCGCCGGCGGAACGCCACCCGATGATCCACTCGGCCTTCGAGGCGCTCGGGAGCGGTGAGGCCCTCGAAATCGTCAACGACCACGAGCCCAAGCCGCTGTTCTACGAGTTCCAGGCCGAGGTCGACGCCTTCGACGCGGAGAACTACGACTGCGAGCGGGCGGAACCGGGCAAGTTCGTCGCGACGCTGCCGAAGGTGTGACTCCATGACCGTCGAACGAGCCAACGTCGACGCGGCCGACGAAGACGGGCGGGCGGCGCTGTTCGAGGGCGAACCCCGGACCGTCCACCTCTCGCTGTCGACCGACCAGCGCGTCCCGGCCCACGACCACCCGGACCGGCAGATCCTCTTTCACGTGCTGGACGGCGAGATCACCCTCGACCTCGACGACGAGACCCACGACCTGTCGGCGGGCGACGTGCTCCGGTTCGACGGGGACCGCCAGATATCGCCGGAGGCCGTCACGGACGCACGGGCGCTCGTCGTCCTCGCGAAGGCGTAGGTCGCGACTCGTCTATTCCAGGAACAGTTCACGGACCGCCTCCGCGACCGCCTCGTTTTCCGCCGCGCCAGCGACCCCGCGAGCGGGCGCCGCCAGTAGTTCTTCGACGATCCGGTCGGCCAGTTCCGCGACGGCGGCGCGCTCCTCCGGCGTGAGGTCGCCGCGGGCCGCCAGCCGCGAGTACGCTCGTGCGACCTCCTCGTCCCGGATCGTCTCGGCGCGCTCGCGGACCTGTCGCAGTTCGCTCTCGCCAGTCGGCCCGTCGGCCGTCGCCCCCTCGTTCGCGGACGAACTCGTCACTGTTCTCGCCAGATGACCGTGGCGGTCGCGTCGGCCTGTTCGACCGTCTCGTAGGCGTAGTCGCGGTCGTCGAGCTTCGGGTAGAGGTGCTGTGGCGCGCGGTCGTTGTACTGGACGAGGACGACGTCGTCGGCAAGCTCCGGGAGCAGTTCGAGGGTCTGCCGCAACGGAGCAGGCGGGCCGGCGGCGGCGACGTCCAGCGTCTCGACGGGGGCGTCGCTCGGTGCGTCGGTCGCTTCCAGGACGGACCGGGTGGCGTCTTCCATGGGTGACCGTACCGGCCCGACGCCGCCGACCGTTTCCCCGAATATGTTCGGGCCCAGAGCCAGCAACGTCGGCGCCCTCCGTCGATCCATGAGCGCGATACCCGCGGACTTCGACGCGGACCGGGGCCCGCCGACCGCCGTTCCCCTCGGCCACTTCCTCGTCGGCCTGGCCTTTCTGCTCGCCGGCGCCCTCACCGTCGCGGTCGGACCGGCGGGCCGTCCCGGAACGCTGGGGCGCGTCCACCTCCTGCTGGCCGGCTGGGTCTGCGTGACGATCATGGGCGCGATGACGCAGTTCGTCCCGGTGTGGTCAAACGTCGGCCTGCACTCCCGCCGGCTGGCGGTCTGGCAACTGGGACTCGTCACGCTGGGACTGGCCGGGCTGGCGAGCGCGTTTCTCACCGGTCGGATCGAACTGGCGCCGATTGCAGGATTCGTCGCCGCGCTGGGGTTCTGGACGTTCGTCTACAACCTCGGGCGCACGCTGAGCGGGGTCGAGGAGTTCGACGTGACCGAGCGCCACTTCGCCGTGGCGCTGGCGTGGTTCCTGGCCGTGACGGCGCTCGGGCCGCTGCTCGCCCTCGACCTGACGCTCGGCCTGTTCCCCGTCGCGGGCGTCGACCACTACGGAATCCTGGGCGCCCACGCCACCCTGGCGGTGTTCGGGGCGGTGCTGACGACGGTCGTCGGCGCCCTCTCCCAGCTCGCGACGATGTTCACTCAGACGGAACTCGGGCCCCTCGAACTGCGGTTCCAGCGTGCGGAGACGGTGCTCTATCCCGTCGGCGTCGCCGCGCTCGCACTGGGACGACTCCTCGCCCACGGCTGGCTCGCCAGGGCGGGCGGGCTGGTCGTGGCCATCTCCTTCCTGGGCGTCGGCGTCGTCCTCGCGAACCGGCTCCGCCTGACGCGGGTCGACTGGAACCCGATGCTCACCCGGTACGGCCTGGTCGCCGGGTTCGCCGTGGCGTGGGGCGTCACTGCCACCGTCGCCTGGTGGACCCAACCGCTGGCCTCCCTGTACGGCGCCCCGACCGTCGGCCCACTGTTGCTCGCCGGCGTCGTCGGGTTCGTCGTCGCGGGGACGCTCTACCACATCGTCCCGTTCCTGATCTGGGTCCGCGAGTACAGCGACCGGCTCGGGTTCGAACCGGTGCCCCTGGTCGACGACCTCTACGACGGCCGGGTCGCCGCGGTCGAACTGTTCTCCGTCCTCGGCGGCGGCGGGCTGTTCGCCGCTCGCGACGCCCTCGGCGCCGGGTTCGGTCGGGCGGGGGCGGTCGTTCTCGCCGTCGGCGTGGCGCTGTTCGCGGCCAACCTGACGCTGGTCGTCGTGCGTCACGGCGACTACTCGATACGGGGACTACTGCCAGGGAGCGCGTGAGAAAGGCGGACCGCGTCTGGTCACCGGGCGTACAGCGAGTAGAGGATGACGCCGAGGCCGGCGGTCATCAGCAGGCTCTCGATGAAGATGGGGATAGCCAGGTCGATGTGGAAGAACTGGGCCACCACGAGGTGGAGGATTCCGCCGAGGAACGCCCCGATCGTTATCACCCCGAACCCGAGGGCGAGCGCGCCTAACTCGCGCGCCTGGGTCCGTTTGTACGCCTTGTACGAGTAGTACGTGATGAGGCCGCCCAGGACGAGCGTGAGCGTCTTCGTCGCGATGATACCGATCTCTGAACTTGGAACGTGCGGGCTCATGTTTCCTTTCTAACCTCCGACCAGAGCGTGGCCAGGCGCTGGTCCGCCGACCGGGGGCGGTGGGCGATGTCGACGTCGAACTCGCGGTTCTCGTCGAGCATGACGACGACCTCCTCGAAGTCGATCGCGTACCGACTCGCGTGTTGCCCGTCGGGGCGCACCTCGACGCCCTCTGCCAGGAGCGACGCCTCCGTCAGCAGCTCTATCTTCCGATAGCAGGTCGACAGCGGGACGTCGCTGGCCTCGGAGATCTCGCTGGCCGTCATGGGCTCGTCGAGCGCTTTGACGATCGCCCGACAGTCCTCGTCGTCGAGCGCGTCGAGGACGTCCTCGAAGTCGGGCCCCTCCTGGTCGCCGAACGGGTCACGGACCATCTCTCCTGCCGGTCTCTGGACGGAAGCACCATAACCCCACCGACATCGCCGGGTGGTGACGCGGATCTGGGGCGTTCACCGTCGAACACGTTCGCCCGCCATCGGCCCGCCGTCGTCCCTGTCGAGGAACGCCGCGAACGCGAGCGGCGACAGCAGGCCGGCCACGAGCGAGACGCCGAACGCGATGGCGCCCCAGTCGGCGCCGGTCAGCTCGCCGTTCCCGCCGCCGGAGCCGCCGGCGTCGCTGCCGCCCGACTCCCCGCCGCTCCCGCTGGCACCGAGGTTCGGGTCGCCGACGACCACGACGCCTTTCATCCCCATCGACTTGTGGGGCATGCAGAAGTACTTCACCACGCCCTCTTCCTCGAAGGTCTGCTCGAAGGTGAATCCCGCTTCGTCGGTGAGTTCGCTCTTGAAGCTGCCGTCCTCGGCTTCGACGTTGTGACTCCCGGCGACCCACTCCCAGGTGACCGTCGTGCCGGGGTCGACCTGGACGGCCGCGGGGCCGAAGCCGAAGTTACCGCCGTTGGCCTCGGTGCCAACCTCGACGGTGACTTCGCCGCTGCCCGTCTCGTCGACGACGCCGTCGTAGTTGTCTGCGTTGTCGAGGTAGCCGTCGAAGGTAGTCTGTGCACGCGTGGGCCGGGCGCTGGCCAGCGCCGCGCCGCCGATAGCGGCGCCGGCGCCGGCGCGAAGGACGCTCCGGCGGGAGTACGTCTGGGAGTTCATCGGTGTGAGATACGACGACACCATATAAACTGGACGCGGGCTTTCCCAGTCGCCGGGAACGGTTCTTCGCCGCTGAGAACGCCCCTCCGGGGGTATATACTGCGGGTCTTTATCACCTCCTGTATGACGAAGCACATCGGCGCACCCGGACGCGGTATCTCGCGGCGCGACTTCGTGAAGGCGACCGGTAGTACTGGCTTACTGGCGAGCGTCGCTGGCTGTGTCTCCACACCCGGAACGCAACGTAGCGTCGACGCCGGCGCGGGCGACCCCACGCCCCAGCAGTCGGCGTCGGACCTCCCCACGACGTCGCCCCCGGAGGTCGTCGACGTCGACGAACAGGGCGGGTCGGTCACGCTCACATCGACGCCCGCGCGCCACCTGGCCCACCCCGGCCAGTCGATGGGTGGCCCCGTCGAACTGCCGAAGGTGTGGGCGTTCTCGGCCGACGACGGCGAACCGAGCGTCCCCGGCCCCATCCTCCGGACCACCGAGGGCGAGGACATGGAGGTCACCTTCGACAACACCGACGGGATGCAGCCCCACACCGTCCACTTCCACGGCGTGCGCAAGACCTGGGAGAACGACGGCGTCCCGACGACGACGGGTATCACCATCAATCCCGGCGAGAAGCACACCTACGAGATCCCCGCCAACGTCCCCGGGACGCACCTCTATCACTGCCACTACCAGACCCATCGCCACATCGACATGGGGATGTACGGCATCTTCCGCGTCGACCCGAAGGGATACGAGGAGGCCGACAAGGAGTACTTCCTCACGATGAAGGAGTGGGACTCCCGCCTCAACCGCCAGATGGCCGGCCAGGACGTCACCTACGACGTCCGGAACCGCCGCCCCGACACGTTCACCATCAACGGGAAGTGCGCCCCCCGGACCCTCCACCCTGAAGACGGCTCGCCCATCATCGTCGAACACGGCGACACCGTCCGGATCCACCTCTGCAACAACGGGTACATGAACCACCCGATGCATCTCCACAACCACCGCTTCCAGGTGATCGCCCGGGACGGCGGCACCATCCCGGAGGCCGCCCGCAACTACCAGGACATCACCGACGTCCCGCCCGCCCAGCGCCACACCATCGAGTTCGAGGCCGACGCCGACCCCGGTATCTACCTCATGCACTGCCACAAGGTCAGCCACGCCATGAACGGCACCAGCTACCCCGGCGGCATGGTCGGCGGCATCGTCTACAAGGAGGCCATGGACACCGACATCTTCGCACAGCTGATGGAGTACGCCGGCTACGAGGGGTAGGAGCGGTTCGGTTTCGGAAGCGGAGACGACTCGGGGCTCACGGCTCGCGCCCGTCAACTGGGCTGTTTTCGACGCCGTCGGTGGACGGATCGCCGCGTGAACAGAATCAGCTTCGGGCCTACTGAATCAGCTTCGGACCTACTGGATCATGTCGCGCGCTTCGTCGTCGCTCAGATCCATGTCGTGTTTCTCCTTCGCGTGCTCTTTGACGTGTTCGATGACCTCGTGCTCGTCTTCGGACTTGATCATGAACTCGTCTCCCTGGCTACAGTCGACCTGATATGCCATGGGCGACTGTAGGCGCCGTCGCCGTATTGTTATTTTCCGGGGTCCAGCCAGTAAGGCCGACGCCGGCTGGAGTAGCCCGTGGTGTCTCGCGCGAACCGCATCACTACGGGGCGCTTACTCGTCACGACGGAGGACGTCGTCACCGCGGCGCTTCCCTGCGAGACGGGTAACCGAAACGTAGGCGTGGCGCTGACGTCGTTCACCCGCCGCTACCGCTCCGTTCAGGCTCGATGTTCCCGAAGCCGACGGCCCGTCTCTCCAGCGGCTTCGAACGCGTCACAGCGAACGCGCGCATTCACGTGCTCGACACGGGGTGCTCGGAGTCTCCCGGCAGCGGGCCGTCGTAGCCGTCGGGAATATACCCACACAGCGGGTCGCTCTCCAGCGGGTCCCCGGTCGTCGCGAACGCCCGCGAGCGACTCCCGCCGCAGACGTGCTTGAACTCACACGCGCCGCACTTGCCCTTCAGCTGATCCCTGTCCCGGAGTGCGGTGAACAGCTCGGAGTTCCGGTACACGTCGACGACGTCGTCCTCGCGGACGTTGCCGGCGGCTTTCGGCAGGAACCCCGACGGGAACACCTCGCCCGTGTGGCTCACGAAGGCGAAGCCGTCGCCGGCGACGATGCCGGCGCGGCGCTTCGTGCCGGGATCTTTGCCTCCGGCGCCCTCGCTCTCCTCGCGCCGCTTGTGGATGCCGACACGCCGGTAGTGGGGCGCCTCGGTCGTCTTGACGCCGAAGGGCCGCTCGTCGCTCACCCCTTGCAACCATTCCATCACCCGCTCCGCCCGCCCCGGCGAGATCGGGTCTAGCACCACGCCGCGGCCGACGGGGACGAGGAAGAAGACGCTCCACAGCACCGCGCCCATCTCCTCGACCAGGTCGGCGATGGCGGGGAGTTCCTCGACCGTCTGGGCGCACACCGTCGTGTTGATCTGCAGGGGCAGCCCCGCGTCGGCGGCGTCGCGAGCGGCGCGAAGCGTCTGTTCGAAGCTTCCCGATTCGCCGCGGAAGGCGTCGTGCGAGTCGGCCGTCGCGCCGTCGAGGCTCACCGCCATCCGGCGCAGACCGGCGTCGGCAAGGTCGTCGATGGCGTCGGCTGTGAGTTCGTCCGTTCCGCTGGGGGTCAGCGTCATCGAGAGCCCGCGGTCGGTGCCGTAGTCGACCAGGTCGACGAGGTCGGGGCGTTTCATCGGGTCGCCGCCGGAGAGGACGACCAGCTGTCCCTCGCCGAACTCGCCGACGTCGTCGAGCAACTGCTTGCCCTCCGCGGTGGTGAGTTCGTCAGGATGGCGGGCGGGCTGGGCGTCGGCGCGGCAGTGCTCGCAGGCGAGTTCACAGGCCTGGGTGACCTCCCAGATCAGTACCAGTGGTCGCTCGGCCGTGTCCGCGGGCGGTCGCATGCGGGTGTGTACTTGCTCGTCACGAAAAACGACGTAACCGGATTCCCAGTCGCTGGGAACAGGCTGTACGGGTTAGGTCGCGCGCGCGCAAGCGACGGGCATGCCGACCGAATCGTCAGCGCCGGACAGTGAGACGGACGACCTGAACCACGAGGTGACCGCACCGCGGGCGAGTAACGGCCGCGAGTGGGACCTGTTCGTCAGCGAGGACGCGACCGACCCGCCACGGCACGCCGGCAGCGTCACCGCGCCCTCGCGGGAGGTGGCCGTCGAGCAGGCCGAACGGCTGGTGGGTCGGGACGCCGTGACGCTGTGGGTCTGTCCGGCCGACGAGGTGACCCGGCGGACGACCGCGAACGTGAGGCTCGCCAACCGATGATCTCCGTCAGCAAGCTGCTCTGCGACCTGGACGCCGAAGGCGACGGCCTGCGCTACGACGCGGCCGACGAGTCCGGCAAGCCACAGATAACCGAGGAGAAACAGCGCCGCCCGGTCGTCGTCTGGAACCTCACGAAGCAGTGCAACCTCTACTGCACCCACTGCTACGCCTCGGCGGACACCGAGACGGCGCCGGGCGAACTCTCCACGCGGGAGGGAAAATCTCTCCTCGACGACCTGGCCGACTACGGCGCGCCGGTCGTCCTCTTCTCCGGTGGCGAACCGCTGGTCCGCGACGACCTGGAGGAGTTGATAGCCTACGCCGCTGACCGCGGCCTCCGGCCCGTCCTCTCCACGAACGGGACGCTGATCACCGAAGAGCGGGCAGCAGCGCTCCGGGACGCGGGCCTCCAGTACGCCGGCGTCTCCGTCGACGGCCTCTCCGAGCGCAACGACGCCTTCCGCGGGAAGGAGGGCGCCTTCGACGCGGCCGTCCGCGGCATCGAGCACTGCCTCGACGCGGGGCTGAAGACCGGCCTGCGCTACACCATCACCGACCACAACGCCGCCGATCTCGAAGGAGTGGTCGATCTGCTGACCGACGTCGGCCTCGACCGCTTTTGCTTCTACCACCTCGACTACGGCGGGCGCGGCACCGAGATCCTCGACGCCGACCTCACGCCGACCGAGCGCCGGGAGGCGGTCAGGCGCGTCTGCGACATGACCCGCGAGTACCACGACCACGGCGAGGAGATCGAGACGCTGCTGGTGGGCAACTACGCCGACGCGGGTTTCATCGTCGAGTACGCCCGCGAACACCTCGGTGAGGCACAGGCCCGGCGCATCCACGACTACCTCCGGATCAACGGGGGCGACCCCGCCGGCGAGCGCGTGGCCAACGTCGACTACCAGGGCAACGTTCACCCGACGCAGTTCTGGCAGCACTACTCGCTGGGCAACGTCCGCGACCGACCGTTCGGCGCCATCTGGGCGGACGACTCGAATCCGGTGCTGGGAGCGCTCCGGAACCGCGACGACCAGCTAACCGGCAAGTGCGCCGACTGCCGGTACAGGGACATCTGTCGCGGCGGGTCGCGGTTGCGCGCGCTCACCGTCCACGACGACTTCTTCGCGCCGGACCCGCAGTGTTACCTGACCGACGAGGAAGTGGGCGCCGTCGGGCCAGACGTCGGCCTCCCCGACGCCTGACCAGCGAGCGTTACGAGAATCGACGAGCGCCACGAGCGCCGGCGAACGTCACGAACGGACCCGTTCGAGATTTCTGTCTTCGCGGCCCCGCCGCTCACAGTTCCGTGCAACCGCGAAAAAGAACGCGACGAGAATGGATCGGGCAGCAGTGTGGACGGCGTTCGTCGGCCTACTCGACGTGGATGGCGCCTTTCATGCCGGCGGCCTCGTGGGGCGTACAGGAGTAGATGAACGTCCCCGACTCCTCGAAGGTGTGGCTGTAGGTGTGGCCCGCTTCGGAGGCGGTCTCCGCGTCGAGGGGACCGTCGTCCTGCGAGACGACGTCGTGGCTCCCGCCCTCGCCGGTCCACTCCCAGGTGACGGTGGTCCCGCTGGAGATGGCGATGGCCGCTGGGTCGAACGAGAGACCCTCGTACCCGACCATGACGGTGACCTCGTCCTGGCCGGTCCAGTCGACGGTCTGTTCGTAGTTGTTCGCGCCGTCGAGCCAGCCGTCGTAGTTCGGCTCCTCGTCGAGGAACGACCGCTCGCCGCCGTCGCTTCCGCCGTCGGAGCTGTCGCCCCCGTCGGAGCTGTCGCCACTGTCGCCGCCGTCGCTTCCGGCGTCGCCACCGTCACCGCCGTCGCCGCCGCCCGAACAGCCGGCCAGGAGCGTGGCTCCGGCGATACCCGTCGCGTACATGAACGTCCGTCGCTCGAATGGTTTCTCTGACATCACCTGAACGGTCGTCGTCACGGGATAAATGCCCGTAGCCGATTCCCGAAATCTGGCAGGCAGGCCGAACACGTTCGCCCGAACACCGTCACCGGCGCGCGGCGCGCGGGTCATAGTGGTGGTTGTAATCCAGAAACGTTCGTCGTCGCGACCGGACCGACGATCACCGGTAACGAGTTACAACCACCACTATCAGGTCGCCGCGATGGTCCCGCGCCAGCGGACGAGAAGCGCCGCTGCGGCGAGGGGGACGGCGACCCACGCGGCCAGCGCGACGGCGAGCAGGCCCGTCGAGAGCCCGGCCGCCGAGAGCACGTTCGCGAAGCCGCCGGTCCCGCCGGCGCCGAGTTCGCCCAGCACCAGCACGCGGTACACCGACGTGGGGTTGGCCAGGACCAGCGCCGTCACCGCGCCCTCGGAGAGGTCGAACGCGGCCACGACGCCGAGCGCGAGCAGGTCGTGGACGAGGACGAACCAGACCCACGCCAGTAGCGCGGCGCCGAGCGCGTGGGTCTTCTCGCGGACGAGCGTCGACAGCGCCACGGCGACGGCGAGGAACGCCAGCCCGAGCGCGGCCGCGGCGAGCAACAGCGTCGCGAGCGCGGGCACGGTGGACGGGCCGTACTCGGAGACGAAGATGGCGCCCGGGATCAGGAAGCCGAGCGCGACGCCGCCGACGAGGACGACCCCGCGACCGAGCGTCGTCCCGGCCAGGATCCGGGTCCGCGTCACCGGCAGCGCCGAGAGGACCTCCAGCCAGCCGCTCTCTGCCGGGCCGACGACGGCGTCGTACCCGTAGGCGAGCGCGGCCAGCGGGACGACGTACACCGCCAGCATCGCGAGACTCGCCGCGGTCCGTTCGAAGCCGGCGGTTCCCGGTGCCGACCCGGCGAAGGTCAACACCAGCATCCCGAACGCGGCGAACAGGCCGACGAGGATGACGGCCCAGCGCCGTCGGAGCCCGAGGCGGACCTCCGTCGCCGCGAGCGAGCCGACCTGCCGGGTGGCGAGGGCGACCCGGCCCACGAGTCCACTGACTGCCGTCGAGTCGCCCTCTGCGTCGACGGTGGATGTGGAAGTCACCGGCGTCCCGCCGTCGCTCTGTGGCTCTTTCTGTGGGCCACTCTGTGGCTCGGTCATGGCGCGCTCTCCTCCCGGTCGGCGGGAGCGGTATCTGGCGGACGCTGGGCCTCGCTGGCTTCCGGACGTTCGGCCGCCGACTGCTCGTAGCCGGGCTGTCCGTCACCGGTGACGACGGCCTCGAACGTCTCCTCGAGGCCGCTCGTCGCGGCTGTCAGTTCGGACAGTTCGCCCGCCGCGAGCAACTGGCCGTCGTTCAGTATCGCCACGCGGTCACAGAGTCGCTCGACCTCCGCGAGCGCGTGCGAACAGACCAGCACGGTCGCGTCGGTCCGCTCGCTCACGTCCTCGACGATGCGATGGAAGGCGACGACGCCGAGCGGGTCCAGGCCGGCGGTCGGTTCGTCCAGCAGCAACACGTCCGGGTCGGGCAATAGCGCGGTCGCCAGTCCCAGTCGGCGCCCCATCCCGTTCGAGAACCCCTCGACGGGTCGGTCCGCGTCGCCGGCGAGTCCGACGGTATCGAGAACCGACGCGACGCGACTGTCCACGTCCGAGAGATCGCGCACGCGACCGGTCACAGCGAGCACCTCCCGGGCCGTCAGTTCGGCCGGGAACCCGGCGCGTTCGGGCAGGTAGCCCACACGCTCGCGGATCTCGGTCCCCGCGGCGGAGACAGTGGTGTCGCCGATGCGAATCGTCCCGCTGTCGGGCGTCTCGTGGCCGATCAGCAGCCTGAACAGCGTCGTCTTGCCGGCCCCGTTCGTCCCGAGCAGGCCGAACGTCGACCCCGAGGGGATCGACAGCGACAGCCCGTCGAGGGCGGTCACGTCGCCGTACGTCCTGGTCACGTCAGTCGTTTCGATGTGCATTGTCTGTGTGGTCGGCGTAGTAGCGCTCCCAGTCGTGGGGCGATTCGACGAGCGGGTGGTGGTCGACGATACCCGGCGATTCGAGCACCGGGAACGAGTTCTCGGCCATGCGGACCGCGGAGAACGCCGGACTCTCCGCGAAGACGGCCGCCTGGGGGTGGTCGTGGAGCACCTGTTCGACGGTGCCGGCGGGCCGGTGGCGTATCTCGCTGACGCCGTCGCCGGACCGGTCGGCCGTCCGGGCGTCCGACCAGTAGTTGCCCCCATCAGTCCCGTTCCACGCGACGACGACGTCGTTGGTCGAGAACGCCTGCAGGTCGTTGTGGACGAAGCTGTTATTGACGACGGTCTGGTCGGTGGAGCCGGCAGTCGAGTGGACGCCGACCGTGTTCGCCATCATCAGGTTGGACTCGATCCGGTTGTCCTGGCCGTTGGAGGCGAACAGGCCGTGCTCGTTGTCGGCCAGTACGTTCCCGCGGATGGTGGTGTCCTCGACGTCCTTGACGAGGATGCCGTGGCCGCTGCCGCCGTCGTTGCCGACGGCCCTGTTGTCGACGATCCGAAGGTTCTCGCTGACCATCAGCGCGTAGCCCACGTCGTTGTCGAACGCGAGGTTGTCCGCCAGCAGGTTGTCGTCGGAGTACATGTAGTGGACGCCGAAGCGCAGGTCCCACATGCGGTTGTCCGTCGCCTCGACGCCCTCGGCCCAGGAGAAGTAGATGCCGTCCCGGACCCGGGTGATGTCGTTGCCGCGCACGACGACGTCCGCGGTCTCCCAGAGGTTGATCCCGTTGCCGCGCTCGGCGTGCGAGCGGACCTCCTCGCGACCGACGATGGTGCTGTTTGCGACGGTGACCCCGTCGACGCCGTCGACCCACACGCCGAAAGTGACCTCGGTGAGCCGCACCGAATCGAGCGTCGCGTCGGTGCCATTGACGAACACGCCCGCGTCCTCGGTGTCGGCCTCCCAGCCGGAGTTGTTGATCCAGACTCGTTCGACGGTGACGTTCGGCGCCTCGATGGCGAGCACGTCGCCCTCGCCGCCGCCGTCGATCATCGCGGCCTCCTGGCTCGCGGCCGCCAGGGTAAGGTTCGCCGTCCGGACGGTCACGTTCTCGTCGAAGCGACCCGAGAGCCGGACGGTGTCACCGGGTTCGGCGGCGTCGACGGCCGCCTGGACGGAGCCGTACTCGGTCCCGTCGACGGTCGCGACGCCGTCCGCTTCGGGCGGTTCGAAGGCGTCGGGGTCCGGGACGTCCGCATCGACGGAGATCGTCTCCGATCGGGCGTCTTCTTGCGGGGCGGCGGCCGCACCGGCCGCCGCCACGACGAGTACGAACGCGGTCAGCACGGCGTACAGCCGACCCAGTCGCACGGGTCAGTCACCTCCCGGCGCGGGCGAGTGGTCCTCGGACTCCCCGTTCCCGAACCGCTCGCGGACGAGCCGCGGGACATCACCGACCGTGGCACGGCTTCCCCGGCAGCGGTACGCGCCGGCGAGTAACGCGACCGCGAGCGCGACCATGTACCCGCCCGGCCCGAACCAGGCGAAGCCGCTGATGTTCGCGACGGCGTAGCCGCCCAGGACCGGGGGCGTGAATCCCTCGACGCCCATGAGCGGCGCGTCCGGGTCCAGCGCGTGGCCGGCCTGGTAGAGCCGGTACTGGATGACGGCGAACATGACCACCAGCACCGACAGGGTGCCGACGAGCTGGGCGGTCAGCCCGAGCCGGAGTTTTCGCTCCGTGGGCGCCAGCGCGACGAACAGGCCGGTCGCCGCCATCGCGAGGAAGGTGACGGGGCCCAGCACCCACTCCGGTGTCCGGATGGCCTTCTCGTGGACCTCGTAGTTGGGCTCCATCAGGACGGGGTCCGGGTAGTAGAACCCGACGTACTTGTTCAGCGCCTGTACCTCGGCGAAGTCGCCGCCGAGTCGGGGGTAGGCGTACAGTTCCACGACGAGCTCCGTCGTCGGGTACTGCGGTGCCAGGAACGTGATCCGCCACATCGGCACCAGCAACGCCCCGAGCATGAGCAGCGCCGCCGCTATCGGCAGCGCGCGTCGGAGTTCGGCCATCCGTGCGATCCGTGTGTGAGTCATGAGCGGAGAGGGGGAAAGGCGGGGACTGGTCGGTTACTCGCTCGGTTCGACGATGAGCCGCGAGCGCATCTCCAGGTGGAGCGCGCTGCAGAAGTACGAACAGTAGGCCCAGTAGACGCCGGGTTGGTCGGCGGTGAACGTCACCTCGCGGGTGTCCTGGGGCACCAGCGCCAGGTCGATGTCGTACTCGGGAATCGCCATCCCGTGGACGATGTCGCTGGTCGTCTCGACGTTCGTCGCTGTGATCGTCACCTCGTCGCCTTCCCTGACGCGGATCTCGGGGAAGGCGTACTCGTTGCGCTTCACGTAGGTCTTCACGTGGACCGTCGAGTCGTCGATCCGCTCGACCTCCGCGCTGTCCTCGTCGACGTACTCGGCGTCGTAGTCGTCGGGGTCGTACACGTCCGCGGGTTCGATCTTGTCCGCGGCGACGATGGAGGCGTCGTGGGGCTCGGGGAACGACGGCTTGTCCTTGATGAGCTCCATCCCGCCCTCGTCGTCGCCGATGTAGATCAGCTGGTCGTTCTCGGGCTTGAGCGGCCCCACGTTGAGGAACCGGTCCTTCGAGAGCTTGTTCAGCGAGATGAGGTAGTCACCCGCCGGGTCCGCCGTGTAGGACTCGGAGGCGATGAGGTGGCCGGGGTTGTAGTGGACGTCGATCTTCTCGACGATGGGGTCCTCGCTGCCTTCCTCGGCGTCGACTGCCGCCTCGATGTCCCACTTGGCGACCTGCGAGTCGATGAACAGCGTCGTGTAGGCGTGCCCGCGGCCGTCGTAAGCGGTGTGCAGCGGCCCCATGCCGACCCGGGGCCGACCGACGATGGCGTCTGCCGGGTCGTCGACCTCGGGCAACTGCTCGATGTCGATGATCGCGCAGGTGGGGTCGAGTTTGCCGCTGGCGATGGCGTACTTCCCGTCCGGGGTGACGCTGACCCCGTGGGGGCTCTTCGGCGTCGGGATGTACTTCACGATTGGTCGGTCGCCCTCGTTGAGCGGACTGTCGCGCGTGCCGTCGACGACGGGGACGCCGTTGATCTCCTCGTAGTCGCCGGCCTCGACGGCTTCCTCGATGGCCGGGACGTCGAAGGCCTTCACCCAGTCCCGATCCGACTTGGTCATCTCCGCCTCGGTCGTCCCGTGCTCGCTGTTGTAGCCGGTGGTGAAGAACCAGCGCCCCTCCTTGCCGCCGTCGCCGTTGTCCATGTTCCCGTCGACGGCGACCTCCCACTCGACGTTCATCGACTCGGGGTCGATGGCGGCGATGGTCGAGGAGTACGCCTCGGGGTCGTCGAGGTCGCGGCCGTCGTTCTGCATCGGGGCGCGGAACTCGCCGACGCCGAAGACGTACTTGGTGTCCGGCAGGAGACAGCAGGCGCCGTGGGTCCCCTGCTGGTTCGGGATGTCGACGATGGCGTCCGTCTCGAAGTATTTGAGGTCGATCCGGGCCATCCGGCCGTTGGCCTTGTCGTTGACGAACGCCCAGCGGCCGTCGTAGTCGTTGTCCGTCTGGGAGACGCGCGGGTGGTGGGTGTCACCCCAGCGGTAGTCGCCGCCCTCGTTGGCCAGCATCTCGCTGGTCCGGTTGTCGTGGCCGTACCCCGTCGCGCTCTCCTCGTTGAACACCGGGATGCGCGTGAGTTCCCGCATCGAGGGGATCCCCAGGATGCGGATCTCGCCGGAGTGACCGCCGCTGAGAACCCCGTAGTACTGATCGAGTTCGCCTGGGCCGACGTGGTGTTCGCCGTTTTCGCCGGCTGCGGTCCCCTGGCCACTCGCCCCACCGTCGCCGCCGTCGAGGACGCCGAGACAGCCGGCCGTCGCGCTCACGGCGCCGAGTGCCCCGGCGGCCTTCACGAAGTCGCGCCGGTCGACGGACAGCCGCGGCAGTTCGAGCGACGTGCCCTCGTCCGCGTCGTCCCCGTCGCGCTCCCCGCGGAGCGCGTCGAGTTCCTGTTCGTGCTCCGCGATCGAATCGTCGGTGTTTGCGGTCATTGTTGTGGTGTGTCCGGTCGGTGAACCGTTCTACAGCCGCAGCTACCGGGATCGTACGTATACCCCCGCCGGGGATTCTCGGGCGGCTGGAAGCGAGCCGAACCCGTTCGACCGTTTATTTAGGGCCTGGCCGGCGGCCGCCCGTCGGACCTCGGCGACGGCCGTCGGTCGGCCCCGCAACCTCGGCACCGACCCTTCGGCGTCCGCGCACGCGCAGCGACCGTTCGATCGCACCGGATTCTCAGTTCGTGGGAGTGGTTCTCCCGTTTCGGGAACTCGCTGCTCGCTTCAAGAGGTATCACTGCCAATTACCAACTGTAGAGGAATACACTATGGCAACCAATCAACGGCGCCTCGGCGCGGAACTGTTCGGTCGGGAGACCGAGTTCGACTACGCGGAAAACAGGATCGGCTACGCCGTCCTGGCGCTCCGCATCACGATGGGCTGGGTGCTGCTCCAGGGCGGGGTCACCAAGCTGATCACCTACCTGGACGCCACCGCGGAGAACAACTGGACGGCGGCGGGGTACCTGGCCAACGCCATCCCCGAGGGCAACCCCATGGGCGACCTCTGGCTGGCGATGGCCGGCAACCCCGTCATCGACGTCCTGGTGATGTGGGGGCTGACCCTCACTGGTCTGGGACTCATCCTGGGCGCGTTCGTCCGCTGGAACGCGTTCTGGGGCGCCGTCATGATGCTCATGTTCTGGGCCGCAGCGCTCCAGGGCGGCATCACTGCGGGCCTCCCCATCGCCCACGGCTGGGTCGTGGACGACCACATGGTCTACGCGGCGCTACTGTTCGGGCTGGGCGCCATCGGCGCGGGCCGCATCCTCGGCCTCGACGCCTACCTCGAGGACCTGGACCTCGTCCAGAACAACGCCTGGCTGCGCTACCTCATGGGGTAGCGGGCCGGCGCTAGCTGTCTAATTCACCGGGGCCGCCGACCCCTTTCACTCGCCGTCGGCCCGGCGCGATTCGCTTTCTTCCGACGTTCCCGACCCGTGAGCGACGGCGATCCGTGAGCTACAAATCCGCTGCCCGCCCACCGACGACCGTGGCGCCGACAGTGCCGCCGTTCCCCGATTCCGACGACAAACTCGTCCTCGCCGAGCAGTGTGGGCGCTGTCCAAACCTCGTCGAGAGCCGCGAGTGCATCTCCTGGGGGAACGGTCCCCTCGACGCCGAGATCATGGTCGTCGGCGAGGCCCCCGGCGAGGGAGAGCCCGACGTGCCGAAGTGGCAGGGCGGCAACTGGACGGGGATGTCATACACCAACCGGCGGTCGGCTGAGCATGGCGAAGCCGACCTCGACAGTCGAGCGTAGCGAGTCTGTCGGCGCTCGGGGCAGAAGATCCGGACCTTGCTCGCCGACGCAGGGTACGGCCACGCGGACTGTTTCTTCTCCGCCGCCGTCCGGTGCCATCCCGAGGGGAACCGCGACCCCACCGCGGCGGAACTGGACAACTGTCGCCCGTTCCTTCGAGAGGAAATCGAGACGGTAGAACCCCGTGCGGTCGTCACGACGGGTAAGCACGCCACGGAGAGCGTCCTCGCCATCGAGGGCGAGACCATCGCTGGGTTTCTGGACGCCGTCCTCGACCCGAAACGATGCCCTTCGCTGGGCGCGACCGTCGTGCCGATTCTGCATCCCTCGTACCAGGATGTGTGGATCTCGCGGCTGGGCTACGACCGCGGGGACTACGTCGCCGAGATTCGGGAGACGCTGGGTGCGGTCGGCGAAGAGTGAGGGGCGCGCCGAGGGCGGGACCGCTCAGACGTCCGCGTCGTCGAGCCAGCCCTGGGCCGCCGCCTTCACCGCGCCCGTCGTGGACCCGACGTTGAGTATCTGGTAGCCTTTCTCGGCCTTCTCGTTGGCGTCGTCCATGCCGAAGGCGAGGTTACCCACGGGGACGCCGGCCTCTGCCGCTTTCGACCGGGCCGTCTCGACGGCCTCCTCGACCTCGGGATGATCGGCCTCGCCAGGGTGGCCCAGCGAGACCGAGAGGTCCAGCGGGCCGAGGAAGACGAAGCCGAGTTCGGGAACGTCGAGGATGGCGTCCAGGTCGTCGATGGCCGCCTGGTTCTCGATGGTGACGCCGACCATGACCTCCTCGTCCTCCGTGGCAGCGTAGTCCTCGGCCTGGCCCCATCGGCTGGCGCGGGGGTTCGCCATCCCGCGGCGGCCGGGTTCGTCGCCCACCTCGAAGTGGGCGGCGCTGACGGCCCGCTCGACGGCCGCCGCGCTCTCGACCTGGGAGATGAACAGGTTGCGCACGCCCACGTCGAGGCACTTCCGGACCATGCTCGCGTTCGCCGCCGGGACGCGGACGAGCAGTTCCGTGTCCGTCCCTTCGGCGGCCCGGAGCAGGTTCTCCAGCGCGTCGCCGTCGCGTGGACTCGGCCCGCCGTGTTCGAGGTCGATCCAGACGAAGTCCATCCCGAGGTCGCCGTACAGTTCGACGAGGGTCGGGCTGTAGGCGCTGTCGAGCACGCCGAGCGCGACGTCGCCCGATTCGACGGTCTCGCGGAGGCCGTTAGTTCGGTGAGGATTCACCATACTGACACGACGGGCCTGGGGTGGATAAGGGCACGGGGGCGACGGGGTAGCGGTCGCCGCGCGCGGCCGGTGCGGGCGGGCGGTCGTCGCCAGCGGGCGGGGGTCCGCAGGCGACCGAGTCGCCTCCCGCACCATTAAAGCCGGCGCCCGCCCCAGCGAATCCATGGACGAGATGGAGGGCGTCTGCGTCGAGGACTGCACCCGCTGCGAGGCGCTGGTCGCCTCGCGCTCGCGCATCGTCAACGGCGCTGGGCCCGCGGACGCCGACCTGCTGTTCGTCGGCGAGGCGCCAGGCGCGCGGGAGGACGAGCAGGGCGAACCGTTCGTCGGGCGCAGCGGCGACGTGCTCGACGACGCGCTCCGGGACGCCCGCCTCGACCGCGGCGACGTCCGCATCACCAACTGCGTGCGCTGCCGGCCGCCGGACAACCGCGACCCGACGAAAGAGGAACTGGCCAACTGCCGGGGCTACCTCGAAACCGAGATCGACCGCGTCGACCCCGAAATCGTCGTCACGCTGGGGAAGGTCCCCGCCGAGCACCTCCTCCAGCGGGACGTCGCCGTGACCGCCGAGGCGGGTGACGTCGTCGACGTGGAAATCGAGGGAACGCGGCGGCAGGTCCTGATCTGCGTCCACCCCGCCGCGACACTGTACGACCGGAGCCAGGAGGACACCTTCGTCGACACTATCGCGAAGGCGGCCGACTACACCGACGCCGAGAGTGGGCAGTCGCGGCTGGGCGACTACTGAATTGCTCATTTCCCGTCCCACCCCGGCGTTGCGCGAACAGGAAGCCACTTGACGCCGGGTGGCCAACTTCCTCACATGGCAACGAAACAGACCGCCGCCGAGGTGGTCGTCGTCGACTACGGGCTGGGGAACCTCCGCAGCGTCACGCGCGGACTGGAACGCGCCGACGCCGCCGTCGAGGTGTCGGCCGACCCCGCCGACCTCGACGCGGCGGACGGCGTCGTCCTCCCCGGCGTCGGCGCCTTCAGCGAGGGGATGGACAACGCCGGGCCCTTCCGCGACGTCCTCGCCGAGCAGGCCGCCGACGGCAAGCCCCTGTTCGGCATCTGCCTCGGCATGCAGATGCTCCTGACCACCAGCGAGGAGGCAGAACGCGAGGGCCAGGGCGACGTCGAGGGCCTGGACCTCATCCCCGGCACCAACGTCCGCTTCGCCCAGGGCCAGAAGATTCCCCACATGGGCTGGAACGAACTCGACGTCCGCCGCGACCACCCCCTGGTCGACGGTGTGGACGGCGAGCACGCCTACTTCGTCCACTCCTACTACGCCGAACCCGAGGACGAGAACGCGGTCGTCACGACGACCGACTACGAGGTGGAGTTCCCCTCCATCGTCGCCAACGAGGCTGGCAACGTCTTCGGCACGCAGTTCCACCCCGAGAAGAGCGGGGAGACGGGACTGCAGATTCTGCGCAACTTCGTCGAGATTTGCGCGGAGAGATAAATAACAAGTTATATCGATAATAGATTGGCCAAATCTCTGAAAGAGTATACCAAAACTCCTTCCGACTTTCTGGTCAGACTGTGTTTTTCTATTGATACCGTCGGATACTATCTAATTCTGAATGTTTTGCCAAGATCCGTTTCATCCACAGCCATTTCGGCTAACTCAGGTAACCACTATTTTATCCAATAGACGATATATGGATGTGTACTTTCATATTTTGATATAATTTTATCTTACATTTATTTATAGTAGGAGATTAGTTGGTATGTATCGATATGGTGGGTGAAGACGACAAACTCGGATCGAAACGCCGACGGTCGATACTCCAATACGCTGCAATTGCCGGTGGTAGTGGGATGCTGTTCTCTGGAACCGCAGCCGCGAACCGCTCCAGTGGAACAAATGATACTGGCTCTTCGGAAAACACAGTTCGGCTGGGAGACTTTGAATCGGGAAGAGACGGGTGGAAGACCGACGGTGGAAACGAACTGACGCGCGTCACCGACCAGCAGTTCCCCGCCGGCATCGCCAGTGGGGAACACGCCCTCGGTGTGGATGTACGGGGCGACCTGTTCCCGGCGATTCGGAAGCAAAAGGACCTGAAAGAGATCGATTTTTCGAAGTATCCGTTTCTTCAGACACACGTCGTTGGCCTGGCCGAAGACACGGACTCAGACTTACTCTTCCAGTTCCGCTTGCACCACAAGCCAGTAAAAGGAAAGAAAGGGAAGGGTGGGAAGACATCCGAGAATAAGAAGAAAAGCGAGGGACCCTCGCGTGGAAAACCAAAGCACGTTGTCGAGTCTGAGTTCAAACGGGTACCCCAGATCTCCCCGAAAGAAGTCCAGTGGGACCTGCGTGACCTCTCGAACGAGATACTCCAGTCTGTCAAACGAGTCGAAATCGTCTGGCAGCTTGCCGATCACAGGGCTGAGGGAGGACCTCGTGGCCGGACGAAGGGAGACTTCGACTACCATGGCATGGTGCTCTTTGACGATATTCGACTCTTGGAGGCGAATCCGCAGACCCCTGAACAACAGCAGGTCGACAAAAAACGAGCGCTACACCGCGAACACGGGATGATAGTCGAGAGAAAGTTCGAGACACGAACGGAAGGTCTTGAAAGGGGAACCCTCGTTTTCAGCGACGGTACCGAAATTCCGTACCAGTTTGAGGTCCTCGGCACCGGGGGATATCGCTATACTATCGACGGTGAAACGTTTGGGTCAAACGGTGGTGATGATCGATGAAAGACTCATCCAGTACTAATGAGGACATCCCTCTCGACACTCTATCAGGTAAACC
Source organism: Halomicrobium sp. HArcel3 (assembly GCF_058933135.1). Lineage (NCBI taxonomy): Archaea > Methanobacteriati > Methanobacteriota > Halobacteria > Halobacteriales > Haloarculaceae > Halomicrobium > Halomicrobium sp. HArcel3. The sequence continues at coordinate 118,944 of NZ_JBZYDN010000002.1, forward strand.
TTCTCTCGACGTTGCAAACGAACTAGGGTTTTTCCTCTGGCATGATAACGGAAGTTTCTATCTCGATTTCAATGGAAATACGCAAGACACTGGACTGCGCCATTCTATCGAACTGGATATTGCGGTCGATCAGGGCTCAATAAACCTTGTCAACAAACGAAGCTGGAACCCTAGTGATGAAATTCTCGAAGAGAGTGATACTCGTCTGCATGCCAGAGCTGGCATCGGAAATGGATATGACGGTATACAATTCCAGGTGTCTGATACGAATGCGGTCCAGTTCGATCTAAAGATAACGGAAGGATATCCGGATAGTGAGTGGCAGGCACTTACAGATTCTCAGCGCATCGAATTTATGGCTGACCAGGAATATTCCTACAAACCTGAGCTCGTGTTCTTGGGAGGGGACAAAGACACGCCCGATGGTATCCCTTTCTCTGTTTCTATTACCGAGGGAGAGTCTTCGAGTATTAGTGCATCCGCTACAACACTCCAATTCATTCCCGGGAAAGAAGAGAATCCATCGAAAGACGGCCACCCGTTAGATAGCGGTTTGATGCAGGTCTTTCCACCGGGGTTGGAATTTGACGTTCCAGGCAACGATCTTAGACTGGCCGCGCTTCCGGTCCTTGATAGCTGGATAGGTGGGGACATGACTGAGGAGCTTCCGACTAGACTTAAAGAAGCTCGAGAGTCAGAGCCGGGGAAGTATGTTGATGATGCGGGTGACGACGCTTTTAACCATTACAGAATTGAGAACGGTGTGCGAATTTCGTTCGAGACTACTGATGATGGAGGCGTCGATCAAGATACGGTCGAAATTACGTTTACCGAGGAAGGCCCGGATGGAGACGATCCGATAGTCTCGCGTGGGGATCAACAGAACTCGAAAACGGTACTTCATAGAAGTGATTGGAATACCATTCCGTGGGAAGAATGGTACGGTGAGAGTGTCCGCCCATCGAATCGACATCCACGACACTATCAGTACGATACTGAGTTCGAATTTGACGGTGTCGAAGGTGTTCGGGTGCTCACGATACTCGGGGGCTGGGCAGGGTTCATGGGAGATGCTTCACGACGGGCGGCAGACGATCCTGTTGAGTTCTTTAACACGATCTGGGGATGGAACCTGTCGGACGATCTCGAAGCGAAACTCGCCATGCTCGCCGCTCCAGAAGAAGTCCAGTTCGTTCTGGACTTTCTCACGACTGTCCCGAACACGTTCACCTTCATCGATTTCGTCGTCCTCACTGACGGTCGGCGTTTCTTGCGAGTTTGGGATGCGAGCCAATACCCTTCCCTGGCCGTCTACGTCGATGGGATTCAACAAAGTCAGGAGAAAATGTCGTACGAGCCACGTGAACTGATTAATGGGCCAATGACTAGCTTCATGCTGGAGGCTGCGGCTGGTACTACCCCTTACACCGCTCCCTCACCGCTCTACAAACAGATCCTGTCTCTCCCGGAATTACTCGAGGATTTGGTCGGGAACTACAAAAGACAAACCGTGAACGTGTTACGCGATCCGGTAGACGTGAATGATATCATCCGGCCCATACCACGAGAGACACTGGAAATCAGTCCTAATGGGGATCTAGTTGAGAACCCAGACGATCCCTTTGGCCCGGCGGAGGAGCTACCGATACCACTCTCCGGAACACTGAACCCCCAGTAGTAGGCTAACTAGATCTGAATAATATTTCGTTGAATACTGGGCCTACGTACTAATGTTTCGACGCACATTTCTCACGACGCTCACCGGTGTTACGGCCGGAAGCGCAGGCTGTATGCACCTCTCATCGAGCGAGACCGATGAGTGGACGCCGGATCCTGACCAGTTGCGATGGCGTTATTGGGCGAATGGTCGGGTTGTTTCTTCTCCACTTTTGAGCAATGGCAACCTCTACGTCGGGAGCTTTGATGGTCACCTCCGTTCGCTATATTCAGCGAACGGTTCGGTCAATTGGAAGTTCGTGACCGAGGATGAAATCTGGTCGAATCCAACGATTCACGACGAGACGGTTTACATCGGAAGTGTGGATGGCAATCTCTACGCGGTGGGCACAGGCGGCGCGGAAGAGTGGCGATTCGAAACTGGCGATGGCATCTGGAGCAGCAATCCGACGGTCGCTGAGGATATCGTGTTTGTGGGGAGCTCTGACGGAAATGTCTACGCCATTGATGCCTTACACGGTAACGAAAAGTGGAACTTCCCGACTGGGGACGGAGTATTCGCTGGGCCCACAGTAACAGATGGAGTTCTCTACATAGGAAGCAGAGACGAAAACTTTTACGCACTTGACGCCACTAACGGTGAGCAGCTTTGGAAATTCGCGGCTGAGGACAACGTGGACGTTGACGCAGCTGTCGCTAACGAATTCGTCTTCATCGGCTCGAAGGACGGCATCCTCTACGCTTTCGACCGCCACAACGGCGACCTCCACTGGTCGCTCGAAACCGACCTCGACATCAACTGTGCGCCCGTCGTCTGGAACGACACAGTCTATACCGGCAACTATCTGGGTGTCCTCTACGCCGTCGACGTCGAGACGGGCGAGGTGCGCTGGACGAGCGAGAAGCCAGAAGGCCCGCTCAACGGCGACCCCGCTATCGTCGACGGCGTCCTCTACATCGGCGACCGACCTGGGTTCCTCCGCGCATTCGACGCCGAGACCGGCGAACAACTGTGGACATACGAGACCGGAAACGCGGTCCAGTCGAAACCCGTCGTCACCGACGACACCGTCTACTTCGGGAGCAACGACGGGTACGTCTACGCTATCGAGCGGTAGAACGTGAACACCACTTCGCGCGTCCACTTTCGTGCGACAGCCGATCGCACGTAGACCATTTGCCGATGTGTACACGACAATCGAACGAGAACATGGCGCTGACTGACGTCCGTCTGGGACTGCTGTCGTGAACTCCGTCTGGTCGCTCCACCGAAACTGCATGACGCCCTCCGCTACCCACGAAGGTTGATACAGCGCCTGTTTCTTTCTCCTTGCTGAGGTAGCTATATTAGCAGGTCAGTCGTACTGTCGACCCAAGGATGCCCGGCGAATCTCGGCGGCGATTACTATTCATCACCGTCGCCTGCAGTATCGCGGCTATAGTGCAGGCGTACAGCGTACTCGTCGGTGACGGCGGCGTCTGGGCAGTTGTTGCGACGCTCGGCTTTTCGGTCGTCGTATCTATCTCGGGTTGGCAACTCTGGTCCCGCCACCGGTCCGACGAGACTGTCCCAGGGTAGTACGCGCCGTTACCGAACGGACGAGACCTCACCCGACTCCTGCTCGTCACGACTCCAAACGATTTTATCCGAATCTCCGAAACCCACTGGCGATGGTATCCGACAGGCTCCCCGAGTGGGGGGTGACCCGCTCGTTCACTGCCCTCGGCGTCGACGTCGCCGACGCCACCGTCTTCGTCGTCGGCCACTTCCTCGCCGTCCTCCTCTCCAGCGCGGTCTGGCTCGCGCTGGGGGCGCTGTTCGCCGCCGTCGATCCCGTCCCCGGAGGCGTCGGGCCAGCGCCGCTCGCGACGGTCGTCTGGCTGGCGATCATCGTTACCGGGCCGGCCGTGGTCGTGGCGCGCGTCCTGCGCGCACCGATCCGGACGCGACTCACGGACCGGCCGACCGTGGTCCTGGTGCCGCCACTCGTGCTGCTCGGGGCAGTCCTCGCCGTCGTCGTCGAAACCGCCGCCACTCCCCTGGCAGTGCTGGCACTCGTCGTCGCGACGTTCGTCCTGGTCCGCCGGGTCGTCCACCTCTACGCACAGCACGTGCGCGTCGGGCCGCTCACCCGCACGGCCCGGTTCCGGGTGGCGACGGCCGCGCTGCTCCCCCTCTCGTTCGTCCTCCTGTTCCTGAACGCCGCCGCGCTGGACGGCGTCGTCCCCCTCGGCGACACCGGGTGGGCCTGGCTCCGGGACGCGCTGGCGACGCTGGGCCTCCCGGTGCTGGTCAACGTCGGCGAGGCGACGTTCGACGCGCACGTCCTGGCGCTGCTGGCCGCACCGGTGGTCCTCTGCGGGATGTACGTCGTCAGTCAGCTGCTGGGCGCCGCGGCGGTCGTCATCACCGAGGGCCGGGGGAGCGCTGGACCGCGTCCGGTCGTCGACCGCGTCGCGAGGGGCACCGTCGCGTTGCCCGGCAGCGGCTCCGTCGCGACGTGGCTTTGGACGGTCGTGGGCGGAACCGCACCGTCGCCGGTGCCGGCGAGCCCCGCCGCCGTCACCCTGCCCGACTCGAAGGCCGACTGGAAGTACGACGACGCCGACGCCGAGCGGGCCCACCGGCGCGCTCAGCAGCGTGACCCCGCCGAGGCCGTCGAAATCGGGGAGGTCGTCCCGCTGGTGCTGGAGGAGGCCGACTACAGCTCCGACCCGCCGACCGTCATGGGCTCGCGCAACGCGCTCAAGGTGTTCGTCGAGGACGTTCCCCGCGGGCTCTCCGAGCGTGACACCATCTGCGTGAAGGTGACCGACTACGGCGGCAAGCGCACCAGCGCCGAGGCCGTCTTCCTCTCCCGGGGTCGCTGCTCGAAAGCCGACCGGCGCGCCTGACGGGCCCGAGAAGTTGGGTCGATGACACGATCACCACTTCTGAGAAACGGGCCGCACACCGCGACCAGGCGGGCTGTCGCGCCCCAGAGCTGCGACATTCGCTCCACCCGAAGCGAGGGTCTGTATCGCCCCGCCGAACCCCGAAACCGGTGCCTGCACCGCCGAACACCCTCGAGAGACGATACTACGGACCTCCATTCGAATGTGACACCGATACCCAACCCCTTGGCTTCGACTCTACTCGTCACAGCGAGCGGAAAGCTGACTCCGTCCCACAGCGTCCTCAGTCGTCGGTTCCGCGGCGGGGGAGCGTGAGGCTTGCGACGGTGCCGTCGTCGCTCACGTCGAAGGCCAGGTCGCCGCCGAGCTGGCGGGCGCCCCAGCTCGCCAGCCAGAGCCCCAGGCCCGTGCTGTGTTCGAGGTCGGTCTCCCGGCCCGAATCGATGACGGCCAGTTCTTGGTCGGGCACGCCGGGGCCCTCGTCCGCGACGCGAACGGTCACCGACTCCACGCCGGCGTCGACGTCGACCCGGACCGCGTCGCCGCCGTCGGGCGACCCGTGCTGGAGTGCGTTCTCGACGAGCGCCTCTGTCACGACCCGGAGCGTCTCCTCGTCGGTTTCGAGGGTCGCGGGCGAGCACTCGAGGGTTATCGACCGCTCGGGGAACGCCTCGCGGAGGTCCTCGACGACGTCGGCCAGCAGGTCGTCGAGGGCGACGGGCGTCTGCCGCGGCTCGCGAGCGACGATCTGCTCGACGCTGCGAGCCTTCTCACCGAGCGCGACCAGTTCGTCGGCCTTGCGCTCGACCGTGTCGAGCATCCCCGAGACCTCCTCGTCGTCGACCAGGTCGTTGGCGGTGGTGGTGAACCCGTGGACGACGGTCATGTCGTTGCGGAGGTTGTGCCGGAGGACGCGGTTGAGCACTTCGAGGCGCTGTTCGCGCTGGAGTTCCTCGGTGACGTCCTGGAAGACGACGGTGTAGCCGACGTGGGTGTCGCCGCCGTCGCGGAGCGGTCTGGCGGTGACGTTGAACGTGTGGGGCGCGCCGTCGCGCTCGATGGTGACGCGCTGGTCGCCGACGGTCGGGTCGAGACTGTCGCCGTCGAGGTAGTCGTCCAGGGGGTTCGTGAGCGCTGCCCGCCGGTCCACGTCGAGCAGCGTCGCCGCCGCGGCGTTGACCGTGACGACGCGGCCCTGCTCGTCGACGATGACGACGGGGTTCCCCAGGTCGTCGAGGGCCGCTCGCTCCCCCGTCCGCCGGGTCGCCGGGTGGAACTCGAACATGTCGCTCCCGACGAAGGCGTAGGCGTCGAAGAGGACGTGCGGGAGGAAGAGCACCGTCGCGAAGTTCACCGTCGGCACCGGCCCGAGACCGAACAGCCAGGCGTACAGCGCCGCCGTCGGCGGGAGCGTGCTCAGGCCGACGGCGACCGCTTCCCGGCGGTACAGCGGCCCGTAACTCACGACGGTGTCGAGCAGGAGCACGCTGGCGACGATGGGGAACAGCGCGCCGACGGCGGCGACGGTCAGCGCCCACGGCTGGAGCGCGTAACTCGCCGTCGCGACGCCGGCGACGGGGAGAACCTCGAACCCGGTCCAGACCAGCCCGTGCCAGGGGTTCGTTGCGACGGCGACGGCCACGCCGACCGGGAGCGCCAACAGGACGCGGCCGACCCTCGTCCGGACGAACCGGCCGCGGCCAGTGTACCCCAGCGCGAACGCGAGGAAGGTGACGCTCATCGTCGCCATGGCGGCCCAGACGACGACTTCGAGGGCGAACCGGAGCGCCGGGTCGGAGACGAGCAGCGCCGCGGCGTAGGTGCCGCTCCAGACTGCCTGGCCACCGAGACTGACCAGGAACCACCGGGCTCCGGGCTTGTCGCGGTATTGCCAGAGCGAACCGATCAGGAAGACCGTTCCGACCCCTGCGACCGCCGAGGCGACGACGAGCCAGGTGCCGGGAACCATTTCGTGTACACTGCGCGTACAGCCTCTTTCCGGTTTCGGTCAAGTGGATCGCTGATCGCCAGCTACTCGCCGAAGACACCCGCGTAGTCGATTCGGCCGTCGTGGTGGAGAACGTTCCCGCGGGGCCGGTCGGATTGTCGCCCCGCTCAGAGGAACTCCCGCACGTCCGAGTACCACATGTCGTGTTCCTCTGCCGCGTCGATGGCGCCGGCGATGCGGGCGGCGATGGCGTGCCAGCACAGTTCCTCGGGGTCCGCGACGTCGAGGTTGTACGAAGCGTCCGGGCACGCGCAGTCGTCGTCCTCGATGATGTACTCGTCCTCGTGGCCGACGACGACGACGAAGTCGCGGTACTCCTTGACCCGGCCCTCGCCGACGGCCTCGATGGCCTTCTGGCCCCGGTCACCGTGGACGCCGACGATGCGGTCGACTGCGCCGGGGGTGAGTTCCCCCGCGTCGGCCAGCATCGCTTCCCACTCGTCCACGGCGCTCATAGATAGGCTTGGGTAACGCCCCTCAAAACAGGTTCGGTGGTTCACGGGCGGTCCTGTCGGCTACTCCGGGCTTTTCCGGTGTGGCCCCAGCACGCGGCGGCGCGGTCCGCACACAGCACCCGAACGGCTTACTCGGTCGAGGCCGTAGTAGCGGGTATGAGCACAGGCCAGGAGGAGACGACAGCGGGGACGCCCGCGACGACAGTGGTGGTGTCGTACCCGCCGGACATGGGTGAGGGCGGGCGCGAGTTCCTCGAACGGGCGTCGTTCCGCAACTACCTCGCGCGAGCGTGGGACGAGATCGCGCCCGGGGAGACCGTCGAGGAGATGGTCAACCTCGGCTGCTGCACCGACGCCCAGAGCGTTCCTCTCACCGTCGAATCGGTCGAGGACGGGACGCGGATGGGCCCGGACACCGACGTCGAGTTCGTCGAGGGCGAGGAACCGGCCGGCCTCGCCTGCGACTGGTAAACCGAGCGGGTCGCTCGCCGTCGTGGGCGCCGACTCCGGCGGGACCGTCGGCCGGTTCGGGCACGTTGTAGGTACTTTTCACAGAGATGCAAGGAGGATGCCCACGGCTTCAGCCGTGGGAGGAATCCGACACTCCTCGACACAAACCACGAGCGATAGAACCCCGACTCCCTCTGCCAGTCGCAGGATATATACAACCTCATATCATATGTAATGATACAGATGGAGGTCACCCGAACCGTTCCGGTCAAACTCTCGGTTCCAGATGACCGAGAAGCAGACCTCCATCAGACCATCGAACAGTTCAACCACGCTTGCAACTACACCATACAGAACGGCAGGAACGACGACGGCTACCTCATCCTCAACAAGTCCACCATACACGATCGCGTGTACCACGACTTGCGAGACGAGACAGACCTGCCCGCGAACCTCTGCATCCGGGCGTACTCGAAAGCGGTCGAAGCGATGAAGTCCACGGTTGCGGACTGGAAGCAGGGCAACAGCCGACCGCTTCCACGGTTCGACGAACCATCCGCCGTCTACGACAAACGGACGGTGACTATCAAGGACCGGTCGGCTACTCTTTCCACCATCAACGGCAGAGTGGCCGTGGACTACGTTCTCGGTGACTATCAGCAGTCCTACCTCGACGATGACGACTACGAGAAACGGATGGGAACGCTCCACTACCGCGAAGACGAGGACGCGTTCTACCTCCACATCGTCGTCAAGAAGGAGGTCGAAGAACGAGACGGCGACAGGGTACTGGGCGTGGACGTGAACCTCAAGAACGTTGCCGTGACAAGCACAGGGACGTTCTACGATGGTGGCGAACTGTTGTGGGGACAGAACCACTACTTCCGCGTGCGTCGAAGCCTCCAGCACAAAGGCACTCGCTCCGCTACGCAGGCACTCCGGCGACTGTCGGGGCGAGAAAACCGCTTCGTGCTGAATCGCCTGCACACGATTTCTCGACGCATCGTGGAGGAAGCCGACGCCCACGACTGCGCGTACATCGCCGTCGAACGCTTGACCCATATCCGCGAGCGGATGGACAACGGGAACGACCGAGTGAAACGTCAGCTGCACAACTGGGCGTTCCGCGAACTTCAAGAGATGCTCGCGTACAAGGCCAGCGAGTACGGCATCCGAGTAGAACGGATCCCGCCCGCGTTTACGAGTCAGACGTGCTCGAAGTGCGGGCACCAGTCCAGTGCGAACCGCGATAGCGAGACTGGCTGGTTCGAGTGCACCGAGTGTGGCTACTCGGTGGATGGCGACTACAACGCGGCGAAGAACATCGGCTTGAAGTTGCTAACTGTACCATCGGGCAAACGTCCCGATGGGTTGGGCGACGGTCATCTCGCCCTCAAGTCCGGGATGGTGAACGGGAACGGCGAGTACACCGCCGACGACAGTTCGTCGTCAGACCGGGAGTCCACGGACAAGCCCGCGACGTCAGTCGTGGGTTGATGACCACTTACTGAGTGACACGGCCGGCTAGGCCTGCGCTACGTCGCCCGACCGGTCGGACGCCGCGTGTGATGTCTGTCCTGCGTACCATTACTCGCCTCAAGCGTGGGGTTAGGCGGACTGGGTCGGACAGCACGGGTACACACGACGGAAGTGCCGCTTCTCGCATATGAGCGATGGATGACATCTATCCGCGAGCGTGATCGGGATGCCGTCGAGTTACAAAGACGGTGCCGTCCGTGGGTTCGGTGTGGTATCCCACAACGACGACGACCACGGGAAGTCGACGCACGGTGCGGAAACTAACGACAGCCGTCGACGATTCCTCGCGGGGTCCGCCGGGGCGCTCGGCGCCCTGACGCTCGGCAGCGCGTTCGGTGCACAGTCCGCGCTGGCCGAGGAGCACGAAGACGAGACGGAGACCGAGGGACCGATGGAGGACGTGTTCGAGGACGACCTCGCCATCCTCAACTACGCGCTGACGCTGGAGTACCTCGAGGCCGCCTTCTACGGGGAGGCCCTCGACAACATGGACGCGGACGACGTGACCGTGGAGTGGGCCGACGAACTCCCCGAGTCCATCAGGGAACGGGTCTACGACAGGCTCACCGTCATCCAGGAGCACGAGGAGACCCACGTCGAGTTCCTCACCGGCGTCGTCGAGGACCTCGGCGGCGACCCGGTCGACGAGCCGGAGTTCGACTTCGGGTCGGCCGTCGAGGAGCCCGCGGAATTCCTCGCGACGGCCGCGGTGCTGGAAGACACCGGCGTCGGCGCCTACGCCGGCGCCGCGCCGTTCATCGAGGACGAGAGTCTCGTCCCGCCGGCGCTCAGCATCCACAGCGTCGAGGCGCGCCACGCCGCGTTCGTGCGGGAACTCGGCGGCCAGATCGGGTTCCCCGACGCGTTCGACGAGGCGCTACCGAAGGACCAGGTCCTCGAAGCGGCGAGCCAGTTCATCGTCTCCGACGCGGCGGTGATGGACGACGGCGAGGACGATGACGACGGCGAGGACGATGACGACGGTGAGGACGATGACGACGGCGAGGACGATGACGCGACGGAGACCGAGGACGACGATGCGACCGAGACAGACGACGATTACTGACGGCTCGGCACCGCCGTCGTGACCGAACGGTCGCGGCGGCACCCGACCGCCGACGCGTTCTGCCATCGCGTTCGAACCGCTTAACCCCGTCCGCCGGCGACCCAGAGACATGCGCGTCACGGAGGGGCAGGTCACGGTCGAGGTGCCCGAGCAGGCCGACGCGGGGAAGGGCGAGAACGTCTTCTTCAACCCGGTCCAGGAGCTGAACCGGGACCTGACTATCGCCGCCCTGCGAGCCTATCGCGAGCGCGAGCCACGCGCCGAGCGCTACCTCGACGCGACGGCGGCGAGCGGTGTTCGCGGGGTCCGGGCCGCCGCCGACGGCTGGGAGGCTACGCTCTGCGACGTCGACCCGGAGGCCGTCGACCTCTGCGAGCGGAACCTCGAACGGAACGACCTGGCTGCCGAGGTCCGCCACCAGGACGCCAACGTCGCGATGCACCGGGACCCCTGGGACGTGGTCGATATCGACCCGTTCGGGACGCCCATCCCGTTCGTCGACGCGGCGTTCCAGGGCACCAGAAACCTCGTCTGCGTCACGGCCACCGACACCGCGCCGCTGTGTGGTGCCCACTTCGAGAGCGGCGTCCGCAGTTACAGCGCGATTCCGCGCAACACCGAGTACCACGCCGAGATGGGGATGCGCATCCTTCTGGGGGCGCTCGTGCGCACCGCCGCGCGCTACGACCTGGCCGCAGTGCCCATCCTCAGTCACGCGACCAAGCACTACGCCAGGACCTATCTCGACCTGGACCAGGGCGCCACCGTCGCGAACGAGATGATCGACCAGGTGGGCCACGTCTACCACTGCCAGCACTGCCTCTGGCGCGACCACAGCGCGGGGCTGCACGCCGACGCACCCGAGGAGTGCCCCAGTTGCGGCGAGCACCTCCAGACGGCGGGCCCGCTGTGGCTCGGTCCGACCTGTGAGCCCGCCTTCGCCGATGCGGTGGCCGACCACCTCACTGCGGACATGGGGACCGCCGACGAGGCTGCGGACCTGCTCGAGACGCTCGGGGACGAACTCGTCACGCCGACCCACTACGACCAGCACCGGCTGTGCAAGCGCTGGGGCCGGGGCGCCGAGTCGATGGACGAGTTCCTGGCGAAGCTCCGGGACGCGGGCCACGAGACGTCGCGAACGCACTACGGCGGGACGACGTTCAAGACGGACGCCGACGTCGACGCGATACGAGACGCGATTCTCGGCGACCCCTAGCTGTTCTCGGGGCGGGTCCGCTCGCGGTCGGCGGCGACCAGCGAGTAGGCACCGTAGTACACCGGCCGCAGGAAGTAGTTGAGCATGGCGACCAGGCCGAGGACGCCGCCGAGGGACTGCAACTCGCCCGGCGACGCGCCCAGGGCGACGGCGGTGGTCGTCGCGGCGAGCGCAGGTGCGATCCACAGGTCTCGCAGGGTCTGCTGGAGGTCGTGGCCGAACAGCGTTCCGAGCGCCGGGACGCGCTCACGGATAGCGAACAGTGCGACGGCGGCGACCAGCAGGACGCCGACGACGACGGGCGACCCGTGGAGGCCGGCCAGGCTCGCCCCGATCAGGAGGAGACCAGCGACGAGCAGGTAGACGGTCGCCTCCAGCGTCAGCCGGTCGAGCGCGCGATACATGCTTCCAGTGTGGCGGGTGTCGCTCATAGTGTTTCTGTTGTCACGATTCGACACTGGCCATCCACGCCTGGATCGACTCCACTGTCACCCTGTTACTCACACAACTCCATTTCTGAAAATACTGCCGACACTATACGGGGCCGGCCGCACGTACCAGTATGGAGGCAGACGAACTCGACTGCCAGCTTCGGATGGTGTCGGACGCGCGTCGACGGGAGCTACTCATGTCGTTGCTGAAGCGCGAGTCGACGGACGCCGGCGTCCACGACGGGAGCGTTTCGATACGTAGCGACGGGGGCCAGCGCCGGATAGCGATGCGACACACGCACCTCCCCAAGCTGGCCGAGGCGGACTTTGTGGACTGGGATCGGGAGACCGGGCACATCTCGAGCGGGTCGGCGTTCGCGGCGATACGACCGTTGCTACTCGCGCTGGTCCGTCACGAGGAGAAGCCGTTCGACCACACCGACTTCGAGTGACCGAGCCGATGGCTGTCAGGCGTAACCGCCTGGCATGGAGTACCGGTGAGTTGGGACCCTTCCGAACTCCATGCCAACTGGGCATTTGCTCCCATCCGCTTTAGTCCTTGTTGTGATAATCTGGGTGAATACTCACCGACTTCGCCAGCGGATTACGTGCAAGATTTTTGTTAGTTTGCTGATTCGACCGCTCCCGTTTCGAGGGGCTCGTGACAGCTTCGTCGACTCAGTTCGTTCTCGCCGCCCGGCCCACCCGACACCTGTGAACGACTGTCCTGCGGTCTCCGGGCGGTTCCGGGGCGGCCACCGCGAGTTCGTCGAAAACTCAGGGGAGAGGAACTGACTTGTGAGCGGACCCACAAGGGACGGTACCGGAAACGCCGGTGCAATGGTTGGGACCCATGAAAGATCTATCTAATCATCAGGAAGCCGTCGAACTACTGCAGCAACTCGGGCTCAAGGAGTACGAGGCCAAGTGTTTCGTGGCGCTGACGCGGTTCCCGAAGGGGACGGCCAAGGAGATAAGCGACATCTCCGAGGTGCCCCGGACCCGGGTCTACGACGCCGTCCGGGTGCTTGAATCGAAGGGACTCATCGAGATACAGCACTCCAGTCCGACGGTGTACCGCGCCGTGCCGATGGACGAAGCCGTCGCGACGCTCCGGGCGGAGTACGAGTCGCGCGTCGACGCCCTCGTCGACGCCATCGAACGCATCGAACCGGCGCCGAGCGACGAGGGCCAGGACGTGACCCACGAGGTCTGGTCGCTGACGGGTACGACCCCCATCGCGAACCGGACCAACGAACTGATCGAGGCGGCAGACGAGGAGATCGTGCTCGTCGTCGGGAGCGAACAGGCCCTCACGACGGCCCTCATCGAGCACCTGGAACGGGCGCGTGAGGCGGGCCACGACGTCGTCGTTGGCACGCCGACCGCCGACCTGCGTGAGGCCGTCAAGGACGCGCTCCCCGAGGTGGCGGTGTTCGTCTCGGGCCTGGAGTGGCTGGAGAACACGCTCGGCGACGCGACCGACGCCACGGCCATCAGCCGACTCCTTCTGATCGACCACGACACGATTCTCGTGAGCACGGTCACGGAGTCGGCCACCGGGGACCCGTCGACCGAGAAGGCGGTGTTCGGGCGCGGGTTCGACAACGGTATCGTCGTCATCGCCCGTCGCCTGATGGCGACCGGTCTGGGCCGATCAGAGGACCCCGAACTCTCGACGGACTGATACCGGTAGTCCCTGTCACATCGGCGGCGGCTGTTCTCTCTCGCATCCTCTCGGCGGTTCGCAGACGACTGGCATATAAGACGCAGTGACCCGAACCCGCAGGCGTGCAACGGACCTCGGCCGTCGCGACGGGCCGGAACGCGCTCGACGTCGCCCGGACCGTCCTCGCGACGGCCCGGGAGAAACAGCTCTCCTTCCTCGCGGCGAGCATCGCCTACTACATGCTCGTGTCGTTGCTCCCGCTCGGCCTGCTGGCGCTCGTCGTCGCCACGACGCTGGGCGGGGACCCCCTGGCCGAACGCGTCGTCGCCGCGCTCGGCGCCGTCCTCACCGACGACGCCGCGGCCGTCGTCGCGGACGCGCTGACCGACGCCGACGGTCGGGGCGGCGCGACACTCCTGGGCCTCGTCGTCCTGCTGTGGAGCGGCCTCCGGGTGTTCCGCGGGCTGGACGTGGCGTTCTCGCTCGTCTACGGGCACGGCCGGCGCGATTCGTTCGCCAACCAGCTCCGGGACGCGCTGGTCGCGCTCGCGGGCATCGCCGTCGCCGTCGCCGCGGTCGTCGCCGTCACCGCGCTGGTCACTCGTTCCGGCGTGGAGGTCGCCGGCGTGCTCGGACCGGTCGCCCTCGTCGCGACGCTCACGGCGGCCTTTCTCCCGCTGTTCGTGGTCTTCCCCGACGCGGCCGTCTCCGTCCGCGACGCCCTCCCCGGAACGCTCACCGCGGCGGTCGGGTGGACGCTGCTCGGGTCGGTGTTCGCCGTCTACGCCACTTTCGCCGGCAGCGCGGAGCTGTACGGGCTGATAGGCGGGGTCCTGCTGCTCGTGACCTGGTTCTACGCCGCCAGTCTCTGCCTGTTGCTGGGGGCGGTCGTCAACGCGACGCTCGCCGGCGAACGCGTACGGGACCGGCAGTTACAACAGGTAGCCGGTCGTACCGACCTGTCAATGACGGACGACGAGGGTGACGGGGAGACGCCCCCACCGGGCGACCCCGACGAACCTGTCGAGCCGGCCAGCGAGGAGGAACTCCAGCGGGTCCGCGAAGAGCTCCGCGAGTTCCGCGAGGACGTCGACGACCGAACGCTCCACCGCGAGGCCATCGAGGAGGACCTCCGGTCGTACGTCCGCAGCGAGATGCGCGGCGGCCACGCCCGCGGCTGGGGCCCCTACGTCGTCCTCCTCTACGGGACGGTGATGACGCTGGGCGCGTTCTATTACATCAGGGACGGCCTGTCGGCCATCGCCGCGATGCTCGTCATCTGGCTCTCGACCCTCGGTCTCTACGTCCTGATGGTGCTGGTCGGCACCGGGTTCAACCTGGTCGAACTCCCCGCCAGGGCCATCGGGCGCGTCCGAAACCGGTAGGGTCAGTTGCGCTGGGGAATCTACGCTACACCGACGAGCGGTGCGCTCGCGTCGTTCCTGACTGACCGATGCGTGCGATGGAGGTGCGCGACGACGAAACAGCGACCGAGAGAAGGTGTCGGGCCGCCGGGTCGGGAGCGGCCTCGTGGCAGCGTTAGTAGTTCAGTAGCTCTCGAGGTACTGGTCGAGTTCCCACTGGGAGACTTCGACGATGTACTCCTCGAACTCCTGGGTCTTCGCCTCGACGAAGTTGTCGAAGACGTGCTCGCCGAGCGCGTCCTGGACGACCTCGTCCTCCTCGAGGGCCTCGATGGCCTCGCCGAGGTTCGACGGCAGCGTGGTGATGCCGTACTCCTCGCGTTTCTCCTCGTCGAACTCGTAGATGTTCTCGCGGACCGGGTCGTCGCAGTCGAGGTCGCGGTCGATGCCGTCGAGGCCGGCGTGGATGAGCGCGGCGAAGGCGAGGTACGGGTTACACGACGGGTCGGGGAAGCGCGCCTCGATGCGGGAGGCCGCGGGCGTCCGCGCGGCCGGCTTGCGGATGAGCGCCGAGCGGTTGCGGTCGGACCAGGCGACGTAGACGGGCGCCTCGTAGCCGGGAACCAGGCGCTTGTAGCTGTTGACGGTCGGGTTCGTGACGGCCGAGAGCGCCTCGGCGTGGTCGAGGATACCGGCGGTGAACTGCTTTGCCGTCTCGCTCAGGTTGAACTCGTCGTCGTCGTCGTGGAAGGCGTTCTCGCCGTCCTGGAACAGCGAGAAGTGGGTGTGCATCCCCGAGCCGTTGATCCGCGCGATGGGCTTGGGCATGAACGTGGCGTGCAGGTCGTGTTCGGCCGCGATGGCGCGGACGACCGCACGGAACGTGGCGACGTTGTCGGCCGTCGACAGCGCGTCGTCGTACGTGAAGTTGATCTCGTGTTGCCCCTCGGCGACCTCGTGGTGGGAGGCCTCGATGTCGAAGCCCATGTCTTCGAGGCCGAAGATGATGTCGCGGCGGACGTCCTGGGCGAGGTCCTTGGGCGCGAGGTCGAAGTAACCGCCGACGTCGTTGGTCTTCGTCGTCGCGCGGCCCTCCTCGTCCTCCTCGAAGAGGAAGAACTCCGGCTCGGGGGCGGCGTTGACCTGGTAGCCCATGTCTTCGGCGCGCTGGATGGCGCGCTTGAGAACGCCTCGCGGGTCACCGGCGAACGGCTGACCACTGGACGTGTCGATCACGTCACAGATGAGCCGGCCTGCGGCGCTCTCGTCGTCGTTGCGCCACGGGAGGACCGCGAACGTCGACGGGTCGGGGTCCAGGCGCATGTCGGACTCCTGGATACGGACGAAGCCGTTGATGGAGGAACCGTCGAAGTAGATGCCTTCGGTGAACGCCTTCTCGGCCTGGTCGGCCGGGACGGAGACGTTCTTGACTGTACCCAGAATGTCCGTAAATTGCAGACGCAGGAAGTCGACGTTCTTTTCTTCGATTTCGTCGAGCACGCCCTGTGCCTCTTTCGAGAGTTCGCTTGTCATCTTTGGACACCCGAACGGAACACTGCTATTACTAAAACCCTGCTGCTTTGCGCAAACATTCCGTTCCCATCCTCCATTTCTGGATATTCGTAAAATTCTAATCCCCCCGTACCGTGTCCACCTGTAATGACGTACGAAAATCTCGACCGGAAGCTAGTGAATGAACTCCTGGGCGATGGGCGCGCCAGTCTGCGGAGCCTCGCCGAGGACCTCGACGTCTCGGTCACAACCGTCTCGAACCACCTCTCGACGCTGGAAGACGAGGGCATCATCGACGGCTACACCCCCAAGGTCGACTACGACGCGCTGGGGTACGACGTCACTGCCATCCTCCAGTTGAAGGTGGAGGGCTCCTCGCTCCCCGAAGTCACAGAGACCCTGCGCGAGCACAAACAGATGGTCTCGGTGTACGAGGTGACGGGCAACTACGACGTCATCGCCATCGGCAAATTCGCCGACACCGACGGCATGAACGCCCAGATCAAAGAGCTGCTCGTCGACCCGGAGATCAAGGAGTCCAACACCAGCGTCGTGCTCAACGCCGCGAAGGAGCACGAGCAGTTCGACCTGGATCTGGCGGAAGAGTAGGACGGCGCCGACCGAAGGGAGGGGTCGTCTTTCGTGCGAGCGGGAGCGAAGCGACACGCGAGTAGGACGGCGCCGACCGAAGGGAGGGGTCGTCTTTCGTGCGAACGGGGAACGTAGTGACCCGTGAGCAGGCTGGTTCCGACCGCAGGGAGGAACCAGCTAACTTGCGAGCAGGACGGTTCCGAGCGTAGCGAGGAACCGTCTTACGTGCGAACGGTGAGCGAAGCGAGCCGTGAGCGGGACGGCGCCGACCGGAGGGAGGGGGCGTCTTAGGTGCGAACGGTGAGCGAAGCGAGCCGTGAGCGGGACGGCGCCGACCGGAGGGAGGGGGCGTCTTACGTGCGAACGGTGAGCGAAGCGAGCCGTGAGCAGGACGGCGCCGACCGGAGGGAGGAACCAGCGCTATTGGGGACGAGACGGTCGCTTGCCCGTGCGACTGGGTAACTCACCTTCCAAACCTTCTTGACTGACCGGTTAGTCAGAGAGGACAATGAGCGATCCCTCCAGCGACATCATGCACGCCACCTACGGCGCGCTGTGTCGGCACGGCTACGCGGATCTGACGATGCGCCACATCGCCGAGGAGGCGGACTGCAGCAAGGCGTCCCTGCACTACCACTACGAGAGCAAGCAGGGGCTCATGCTCGCGTTCCTGGACTACCTCTTCGAGCAGTTCACTGACCGGGTCGGTGGCGTCGACGGCGAGGGGGGCCTGGCCGGCGAGCGGGCCGACGGGAGCGGCGGCGTGGTCGACGACCCAGACGGTCGCCTCCGGGAATTCGTCGACGACGTCCTCCACCCGCCGGCCGAGGGTGACACCGCCCGGGAGTTCCGGACGGCGCTGCTGGAGATCAAGGCCCAGTCGCCGTACGACGACGCCTTCGGGGAGCGCATCGCGGCGTTCGACGAGCACATCTACGACACCGTCCACGGCCTCGTGGTCGCGGCAATCGACGCGGGCGTCTACCGCGAGGGGACCGACCCCGACGAGGTGGCGCGGTTCGTCCTGGCGCTGGTCGACGGCGCCCAGGCGCGCCACGTCGTCGCCGGCGAGGACGTCGACGTGTTGCAGGCGGCCCTCGAATCGTATCTGGACGGGCTGGTGCAGTCGCCGGCTGAACAGACGCAGGAGGTGCCACAGTGAGCGCCCGCGAGTTCATCCGCCGCCTCCGCACGGCGGCCTCGGGGCTGTTCAAGGGCCAGGACCAGCTCGACCTGACCAGCGGCACCATCGCGGCGCCGCTGTTCTACCTCTCCCTGCCCATCATCATCACGAACCTCCTGCAGGTCGCGTACAACCTCGCGGACACGTTCTGGCTCGGCCGCTACAGCACGGAGGCGCTGGCGGCCATCAGCTTCGGCTTTCCGATGGTGTTCTTCCTCATCTCGCTGGGGATGGGCATCTCTGTCGCGGGGAGCGTCCTCGTCGCCCAGCACACCGGCGCCGACGAGACGCGGGAGGCCCAGTACGCCGCCTCGCAGACGGTGACGTTCGCCTTCATCGTCTCCTTACTGCTGGGTACGGCCGGCTTCTTCTTCGTCGACGAGTTCGTCCGGCTGCTCGGTGCGTCACCCTCGGTTCGCCCGGGCGCGGCCGCCTATCTGGAGGTGATGTCGGCCGGCCTGTTCGCCATGTTCGGCTTCTTCGTCTTCATCGCGCTCATGCGTGGCGCGGGCGACACCATCACCCCCATGCTCGTCATGTTCGGGACGGTCGTGTTCAACGTCATCCTCGACCCGTTCCTCATCTTCGGGTGGTGGGTGTTCCCCGAACTCGGCGTCCAGGGCGCGGCCATCGCGACCATCACCGCCCGCGGCCTTGCGATGGTCGTCGGCCTGTGGATCATGCTCCGGGGCTACCGCGGCGTGCAGATCCGTCCGCGCGAGATGGTCCCGGACCCGACCTACCTCAAGAAGCTGGTCAGCATCGGTATTCCGGCCTCCGTCGAGGGCACCGGCCGTTCCGTCTCGGTCATCCTGATGCTTGCCGTCGTTGCGACGTTCTCGAAGGAGGTCGTCGCGGCCTTCGGCGTCGGGACGCGCATCTTCTCGCTCATCTTCATGCCCGCCATCGCCGTCGACCGCGGCGTGGAGACGATGACCGGCCAGAACATCGGCGCCGGCAAGCCCGACCGCGCGGGGACGGCCAACCACTTCGCGGCGAAGGTGTCGTTCCTCGTCCTCGCCGCCGCAGGCGTGGTCGTGTTCTTCACGGCACCAGCCGTCGTCAGCGTGTTCAGCGACGACCCACAGGTCGTCCAGATCGGCGCGGAGTTCCTCCGCTGGGTCGCCCCGACGTTCGGCTTCATCGGCATCGTTCGGGCCTACTCCGGGGGCTTCCGGGGCGCCGGCAAGGTGGCCGTCTCGGCGTCGCTGGCCATCCTGATGCTCGGCTTCCTCCGCCTGCCCGTGTCCTGGGTCGCGTCTCGCGTCGTCGACATCTCCGTCGTCACCGTCTCGATTCCGCGCGTCGGGACGTTCGAGACCACCGCCTTCGCCGGCACGCTGCTGGCCGACGCGTTCGCCTACTCGCTGGGCTCCCGGGGCATCTGGCTCGGCTTCGCCGTCTCGAACGTCGCCGCCGCGGTCATCGCCTACGCCTGGTTCCTGCGAGGCACCTGGCGCGACGCCGACCTCACCGACGACCCGACGACCGCCGCCGCGGCGGACGACTGAGAGGGTCTCCGGAGCACCGTCGCGCCGAAAAAAGAGCGGTTGGCGGGCGGTTCAGTCGCGCCAGACGAACAGCGCCAGACCGGCCAGGCCGGCCAGGGCGACGACCGCCGCTATCTGGAGGCCCGTCGCGAGCCCGGAGGCGCCGCCCGCCGCTCCGGGCGTTCCGGGCGCTCCGCCGGCGTCCGCTTGCCCGCCGGTCGCGCCCGAGCCGGAGGCTTGCTGACCGGCGGTCCCGGCCGACCCGGCCCCGCGCGCGGCCGAACCGACGCTGAGGGTGCCGGCCTCGACGGCCGGCTGGACCTTGCTACCCCCGTCGGCGTCGACCTGGAGGCCGGTCGCGGTGAGTTTCGCCGTGCCGTTCTCGTGGCCGGTCACGGAGACGTACGCCAGCGTGACGTTCGTCGCGCCGGGCCGAACGACGTTCCCGAGGTCGGCGGCCTCCAGGGTGATGGTCCGCCCCGATTCGCCGATCACGGGTTCGGTCGTCGGCTGGTAGTCCTCGGGGTAGCGGGCGCCGGCGAACGACCCCGTCGCGTTCGAGTCGAACGCCAGCGTCACCTCGAAGCCTGCGAGCCCCTCGGGGACCCGGTCCAGCGACAGCCTGACGGTGTCGTTCGCGTGCGGTTCGACCGTCGCGTCGCCGACGGTGAGCGTCGTCTCGTTCGCGGCGGCCTGGGCGCCGCTCGCGCCGGGTACGCCACTCGCATCGGCCGCGCTGGGCGGGGCGGAGACACTGGCCGCGCTGGCCGCGCCGGCCGCACCGGCGAGCAGCGCGAGCGCCAGGGCGGCGGCCAGCAACGCGGCCGACGTCGTGGGCAGGGACCGTCGCTTCGTGGATACTGGGATCATGGGTAGAGAGACCGGGAGGGGCCGGTCGGTCAGGTCTCGCGGTAGAGTTCGACGACGTCGTCGTAGTCGATCTCGCCGTTCTCGTTGAAGTCGTAGGCGTCGACGTTGAGCTGCACGGCGTCGTCCTCGAGGTGTTCGAACAGCAGGCTGACGTCGTCGTAGTCGATGCGGCCGTTGCCGTTGAGATCCTCGAACTCGCCGTCGCCGTCGGGGTCGGTCGGTGCCCGGCCGCCGGCGCCCGGGCCGCCACCGAGCTTCGGCGGGCCGGTGACGACCACGCCGCGGCGGGCGTCGACGGTGACCGCGTCGCCGTCGTCGTCGTCGAGCGCGGGGACCCCGGGGACGACGTCGGTGGTGCCGCCGGACTGCCCCTCGACTTCGAGCGTCGCCAGGGTGACGTCCGTCGCGTCGTCCTGGACGGCCTCCTCGACGTCACTGAACCGGAAGCTGGCGCTCGACCCGTCGTCCGCGACGGTGGCCGGCACGGTCAGCGAGAACGCGTCGCCGTAGCTCGCGTCGGTGATGGTGGCGACCTCGGGGTTACTGAGTTCGACCGTCAGTTCGCCGCCGGAGAGCCCCTCCGGTAGTCGGTCCGCGGTGATCTCGACGGTGCCGGACTCGCCCTGTGCGACGGCGAGCGAGGTAGCCGTGATCGCCGTCGGCGGCTCGTACACCCACAGCGTGTCGTTGGGGTACGAGCGGCCGAACCCGCCCTTGTCCTCGCAGAGGAGGACGCGGCCGTCGTCCATCACCAGCAGGTTGTCGACGTTGACGAGCGAGACGTCCTTGACGGACTGGGGGTCGCTGTCGTTCGGGCCGACGACGGCCGGTTCGAGCCGGGAGACGTCGTAGTCTTCCTCCAGCCGGGCGCGGTAGACGACGCCGCTGTCGACCTCGTCGAAGCGGAGTTCGCCCGCGTCGTCGGTCATGTAACCGCCCAGCGAGGAGATGCCGAAGTAGACGAAGTCGCCGGGCTCGGCCTCGTCGTGGGACTCGATCCCCTCGGCCTTGTTGAACTCGATGGAGGCGCCGATCTCCTTGGCGGCCGCGCGGGTCTCGAGGAACGGGACGCGGCGGAGTTCCTCGTCGACGCCGTCGGGGCCGTCGGCCTCGTACTGTTCGGCCCACCGGACGACCTCCTCGTCGCTGATGTAGTCCTGGTTGCCGTTGACGGCGACTTCCTCGTCGGCCTCCTGCAGCGCTGCTTCGAGGTCCTCCTGCCAGTCGGTCTCGGCGTGGGTTTCCAGGTAGTCGACCTGGGTGACGCCGTCGTACTCGGCGATCCAGGATTCGACCTCGGCGTTGCTTGCGGTACCGAGCTCCAGCCACTCGACGTCGAGGTCCGTCTCGGTGACCGGTCCTTCACCGACCTCGGTGGCCTTGATCGCGTACAGCGTGCCGGTGATGGCCATCGGGTCGTCGTACTCGGACATCGGCTGCTCGGCGACGAACTTGTAGACGCCCTTGGCGCCGCCGTCGGAGGCGAGGTAGACCGTCTGCTCGTCGGCCAGCACTTCGGGGCACTCCCAGGCGGCGCGGCCCCACGCGTGGTGTTTGACCGGGGTCGGCTCGTCGGCGGTCGGGTCGGCGATTTCGACGATCTTCCCGTAGCGGTAGCGGTTCGGGAACGGTCCGTCGATGGGGGTGTACGTCTCGTCTGCGTTCGTCCGGTCCGGGACGTCGGCGCCGAGGTACCGGGCCAGCTCCTCCATGCTCTGGGTCGAACTGAGTCCCATCGGGTACCAGCTATCGTCGCCGAAGATGGCGTCGAGGTCGTCCGGGAGGGTGTCGAGGTTGGGACGGTTCCAGAACTCGCAGCCGCCACGCATGCCGACGCCGCTGTCGGCCTCGACGATGTCGCTGACCGTGTGGAGGCCACCGACGCGCGGGTGGTCGTACTCCTCCTCGGCCGAGAGCGGCGTCTCCCACGGGCTCAGGTCGCCGTAACAGTTGATCTTCGTCCCGCCCAGTTCCCGGAACGAGTCGTAGTTCTCCATCTCGTCGGCGTTCTCGAGGTCGGCCTCCCAGCTTCCGTCCTCGGTGCGGCGGATCGGCGTCCGGGTGATGGCGCCGGGCGTCGTCTCGTTGTTCGTGAACAGGTACCCCTCGGTCCCGTCCTCGTTCGTCGAGACGAACTGGTTCATGTCGGGGTTGTTCCCGAAGCCGCCGCCGAACTCGGAGAGAGGCGTGCCGTCCGGCGTCTGGGGGTGTCCCCACAGCTCGGTCCCGCCGTTGATCGGGTCGCCGTTCTGGGCGAGGATCTCGTACTGGCCGGCGGCCGCCTGGACCGCGGTGCGCTCGTCCGCCGACACCGGCGCCGGCAGTTCCTCGAAGTCGTCGTTGTCGCCGTCGAACTCGAACGAGAACCCCTCGACGACGCCGACAGCGCCCCTGTGGT
This sequence comes from Halomicrobium sp. HArcel3, assembly GCF_058933135.1. Classification (NCBI taxonomy): domain Archaea; kingdom Methanobacteriati; phylum Methanobacteriota; class Halobacteria; order Halobacteriales; family Haloarculaceae; genus Halomicrobium; species Halomicrobium sp. HArcel3. The sequence goes on from NZ_JBZYDN010000002.1 coordinate 141,761, forward strand.
ACGGTTCCGGGTTGTCGCCGCTGGGGTGTTGCAGGCTGTAGAGGAGTTCGCCGGTGTCGAAGACGAACGGGCCGGTGACCTCCGCGCCGGCCGCCGTCGTCGAGAACCGCTTGATGCTGCCGGTGACTGCGGGCGTGGTCGGGGTTTCGTCGTCGACCTCGGTCGCTCCCGCGACCGTCCCGATGGCTCCGGGTCCGACCGCCGCCGTCGTCACCGACGATGCGAGCAATTGCCGCCTGGTAAATTCCACCATGCAGGCTGAGGGCCACCTGGCACGTAAAATATCGTTTATAATATCTCTCTTACAATTATGTCGAGTAGCGTCCGATAGGATGGAGTATTGAGCGGTACGTACGGCGACGGTATCGGCCGGGCCCGTGGGTGATTCTGAGCGGCGGTGTCTCCGCTGGCGGCGCTCACGGATGGTCGATGCGGCAGTCGAAAATGACGGTCGGCGAGGCAGCCGAAAATAGCGGTCGGGCCTGCTGGCCTGCTACTCGACGCCTCGTTCGCGGGCCGTCGCCCGGATCTCCTCGGCGCGGTCGCTGACCCACCTGACGTACCGGTCGATCTTGGGGTGCGTCGTCCCGTAGAACGACGCGACCCACTCTTTCGTCGTGTGGGGCTGGGTGAGCAGGTAGGCCGCCAGCGTGTCCTTGCCGGCCTGGACCACCTCGGGCGGCACGCCGACGTCGCCGGTCCCCTCCTCGCGGAACCCGTTGACGTCGAAGTAGACGTCGGCGTAGAGACCGGCCAGGTCGGGGTCCTCGAAGGTGACTTCGGTGTGCAGCGGCGCTTCGAACCGGTAGCGCGTCTCGTCGGATTCGGCCCCCGGACTGGTCTCTCCGGTGGTGTACTCCACTATCCGGACGTCCCGAACGTACTCTCGGTACACCGATTCGCCGGGGCCGGCCGCCGTCGACTCGCGCGACTGTGACATACCGGGTCCCTCGAAGCCGGGTTATTTCACCCTGGGTATTTGTGATATATACCGATCAGTGCGATCAGTGTGACAGGGATTCCCGACCGTCCTCGGCCGCCACCCGACCGGCCCGGTTCAGCGGCGAAGCGATCCGCGGGCTCTACGCCTTTATCCCCGGCGCGTGAACGCGCTCGTATGACCCACACCAAGGTCACCTACGACGACGTGGAACCGGTGTCGGACGGACTGTACTTCCTGCGCGACCCACTGGACGCCGAGAACCTCGGCGTCTCCGTCCTGGAGTGCGAACCCGGCTACACCGGACTGGAACACGACCACGCCGAGGACGGCCAGGAGGAGGTGTACGTGCTGGTCGAGGGCGAAGCGACCGTGACGGTCGACGGCGAGGACGTCGAGATGGCGGCCGGCGACGCGCTCCGCATCCCGCCGGAGGCCACCCGGAAGATAACTAGCGTCGATGCGGAGAGCCAGTTCGTGCTGACCGGCGCCCCCTGAGGGGACTCCTTCCCCTGTTTTCGAGACATCCGGCGAAACGACGACGGCCACCGCTGTCGGGTGTCAGCGGACACGACGTTTATCAGAACCGGGGCTCTCTACACGGTGTATGAGCGAACCGGCCGACCGTTCCGACGCCGCGTTCTGGGGCGACGCGGACGACGGCGAGGCCCGTCGACGCTACCGGTCCCTGTTGAATTCACTCGGCGAGGGGGTGTTTCGGCTCGACGGCGAGGGGCGGATCGCCGCCGTCAACGACGCGCTCGTGGAGCTGAGTGGCTACGACCGTGCGGAACTCCGTGGCGAGGGCGTCGCCGCGCTGTTCGGCGAGGACGGGGCCGCCATCGCAGACGTGGTCGACCGCGGCGGGGCGACCAGCACCGACGGTGGCGACGGCAGCGACCCGATCCGATGCAGCGTGCAGCGCGCCGACGGCACGACGGTCGGCTGTACCGTCCGGGTCGCCGGGACGGGGGGAACCGACGACGCCGACGCCGCGGCGACCGTCTGCGTCGCCCGCCAGTCGGCCGACGACGGGCGACCGGAGCAGGCGGCCGGCGAGAACCGGGGGGACGCCGACCGGCAACACGGTCTGGAGGGCTACGAGACCATCGTCGAGACGGTCAGTGACGGCGTCTACGTCGTCGACCAGAACGGTCGATTCACGACGGTCAACCGTGCGTACGCGGAGATGCTGGGTTACGACCGCGAGGAACTCGTCGGCGAACACGTCTCGCTGGTCGTCGACGACGACGTGGATGCGCTCGCCCAGCAGACGGAGGCGGCGATGGTCGACGGCGAGATGGAGGGTCCAGTGATCGAGGCGGACCTCGAGACCGCGGACGGCGACCGTGTCACGGCCGAAGCCACCTTCGCGCTGTTGACGGACGTCGACGGCGAGATGCGCCGGATCGGCGTCGTCCGGGACGTCACGGAGCGAAAGCGGGCGCTCCGCCGACTCGAACAGGAGCGCGACATGTTCGCCCAGGGGCCCGTCGTCGTCTTCCAGTGGAAGAACGAGCCGGGGTGGCCGGTCGAGCGCGTCTCCGACAACGTGGCAGCGGTCTTCGGCTACACCCCCGAGGAACTCGAATCGGGCGAGGTCCCCTACACCGACCTGCTCCTCGAGGAGGAACGCGACCGAATCGCCGCGGAGGTGGGGGACGCCGCGGCCGGGGAGACCGAGCAGTTCAGCCACGAACCCTACCGGATCCGGACCAGCGACGGCGACGTCCGGTGGGTGACCGACACGACGAAGGTCGTCCGGGACGAGACCGGCGAGATCGTCCGCTACCTGGGCTACCTCGTCGACATCACCGAACGGAAGCGACGCGAGCGCGAACTCCGGAAGTACGAGACCATCGTCGAGACCATCAACGACGGTATCTACGTCAAAGACGCGGACGGTTACTTCACGATGGTCAACGAGGCCTACGCGGAGCTGACGGGGTACGACCGCGAGGAACTCGTCGGCGCCCACGCCTCGCTCGTCGTCGACGAGGCCACCATCGACCAGTCCGAGGTGATTCGGTCGGCGGCCGACACCGAGGCGACGAACCCGACGATGGAGGCGACCATCCAGACTGCCGACGGCGACGAGGTCCCCGCCGAGGGGACCTTCGCGACGATACCGGCCGAGGACGGCCCGGCGAAACGCGTCGGCGTCGTCCGCGACATCACCGAGCGCAAGGAACAGCGCCGGCGCATCGAGGAGAGCGAACGGCGCTACCGGACGCTGGCCGAGCACTTCCCGAACGGCGCCGTCGGCGTCTTCGACGAGGACCTCCGGTTCACGCTGGCCGAGGGCGCGGTCCTTGGCGATTCGCTTCCGAGCGCCGACCGGCTGGAGGGTACCCGGGTCCCGGAGCTGTTCTCCGGGGAGACCGTCGCCGACCTCGTCCCGCTGTTCCGGGCGGCCGTCGAGGGCGGCGAGACCCACACCACGGAGACGGAACTCGCCGGCCGACACTGGCAGGTGTGGGCGACGCCGCTTCGCGACGCCGACGGCGAGATATTCGCTGGACTGAGCTTCGCCCAGGACGTCACCGAACAGGTCGAGCGCGAGCAGCGCCTCGAAGAACTCGTCGACCGGCTGGAGGCGTCCAACGAGCGCCTCGAACAGTTCGCCTACGCGGCCTCCCACGACCTCCAGGAGCCGTTGCGGATGGTGTCGAGCTACCTCCGGCTGATCGAACAGCGCTACGCCGACGAACTCGACGACGACGGGCGGGAGTTCATCGACTACGCCGTCGACGGCGCCGACCGGATGCGCGACATGATCGAGGGGCTGCTCCAGTACTCCCGGGTCGACACCGGCGGCGGCTCCTTCGAGCCAGTGAATCTCGAGGAGGTACTCGCCGACGTCCGCGCGGACCTCCAGGTGACCCTCGAGGAGAGCGACGCCGAGATAACCGTCGCCGACCTGCCGACCGTCGAGGGTGACGACGGCCAGTTGCGCCAGCTGTTCCAGAACCTGCTGGACAACGCTGTCGAGTACAGCGGCGACGACCGCCCGCGTATCGACGTCGACGCCGAGCCGGCGGGCGACGAGTGGCGCGTCTCGGTGAGCGACGACGGCATCGGCATCGACCCGGAGGACAGCGGGCGGGTCTTCGAGGTGTTCCAGCGCCTCCACGCCCCCGACGACTACTCGGGGACGGGCATCGGCCTGGCGCTGTGTGAACGCATCGTCGAACGCCACGGTGGCGACATCTGGGTCGCCTCCGAACCCGGCGAGGGGGCGACGTTCACGTTCACCCTCCCGGCAGCAGGTGAACGCGATGAGTGACGGACGCACGGCGAGCGGTCCGGCAGACATCCTGCTCGTCGAGGACAACCCAGGCGACGTTCGTCTCACGCAGGAGGCCTTCGAAGAGGGGAAGATACACAACGAACTCCACGTGGTGAAAGACGGCGTCGCCGCGCTGGACTTCCTCTACCAGCGCGGCGACAACGCCGACGCGCCCCGGCCCGACGTCGTCCTCCTGGACCTGAACCTCCCGCGGAAGAACGGCGACGAGGTACTCGCGGCGATTCGCGACGACCCCGACCTGGAGCGTCTCCCCGTCGTCGTCCTGACGAGCTCTGACGCCCAGGAAGACGTCGTCAGGTCCTACGAGCTACAGGCCAACGCCTACCTGACCAAGCCGGTCGACCCGGCCGAGTTCATCGAGACCGTCCGATCGTTCCAGGAGTTCTGGCTCTCCGTCGTTCGGTTCCCGCCGGACGACTGCGCCGAGAAGTAGGGCGATCTCACACGCCCCAGGCGATCCGGTCCCAGAGCCGCTCGTACCCGTAGTAGGTCCCCGTCTTGACGACGTTCGCAACGAACCCGATGCTCAGCGCCTCGCCCGTGTTCCCCGTGACGACGAACGCGACGAGCACCGTGATGACGACCATCAGGACCCGGTAGCACAGCGTCTTGACCAGCGCCCGGGACATCCGCTGGTGTGGTGACCGCGTGAACAGGCCCGATAGCGCCTCCCTCACCGCGTCGAGCAGGGACATCTCTCGTCCGGAACAGGACGCTGTCGGTGAATAGTGATTGCGGATGGTGCAACGGCTGGCGATGGTCCGACCAGCGAAGCGGTTTCAGCAGCGGTTCGGATCACGCTAGCGCCGTCGCTCACCAGTCGAAAACGAAAGGAAATCGGTCGAACGTCGATTCAGCCGGGCGTCGGTGACGGAGTGGGTGTGAGGTGGCCTGTGGCCGACGTGGCTCACTGCGTTCGGGCCTGGCCTCGTCTCACGGGTCGCGTTCGCTCCCCGTTCGACTTTCCGAGGTCTTCGCTTCGCTCAGACCTCGCTTACATCATGCCGCCCATGCCGCCGCCCATGCCGCCCATGCCGCCGCCCATTCCGCCGGGCGCGCCGCCGGGGCCGCCGGGGGCGTCGTCCTCGTCGTCGTCGGAGCCGCCGCCCTTCAGGTCGCCGGCCGCGATGACGTCGTCGATGCGGAGGATCATCACGGCGGCCTCCGTCGCGCTCTCGACTGCCTGGGTCTTCACTCGGAGCGGCTCGACGACGCCGTCGTCGTTCATGTCGACGACGTCGCCGGTGTAGGCGTCGAGGCCGGCGGCGGTGTCGCCGCCGTCGTGCTTGCTGCGCAGGTCGACCAGCGAGTCGATGGGGTCGAGCCCGGCGTTCTCGGCGAGCGTGCGCGGGACGACGTCGATGGCGTCGGCGAACGCTTCGATGGCCAGCTGCTCGCGGCCGCCGACGGAGTCGGCGTGGTCGCGCAGGCCGAGGGCGAGTTCGGTCTCGGGGGCACCGCCGCCGGGGAGGACCTTGCCGTCCTCCAGCGTGGCGGCGACGACGCCGAGCGAGTCGTCGATGGCGCGTTCGACCTCGTCGACGACGTGTTCGGTGCCGCCGCGGAGGATGAGCGTGACGGCACGGGCGTCTTCGACGTCCTCGACGAAGATGCGCTCGTCGCCGCCGACGTCCTTCTGGGCGACGGAGCCGGCGAAGCCGAGGTCGTCCTCGGTGACGTCGTCGATGTTGGAGACGACGCGGGCGCCCGTGGACCGGGAGAGCGCCTTGATGTCGGACTTCTTGGCGCGGCGGACGGCCAGGATGCCCTCCTGGGCCAGGTAGTGCTGGGCCATGTCGTCGATGCCCTTCTGGGCGATGACGACGTCGGCGCCGGCGTCGGTGAGGTTCTCGACCATCTCCTTGAGCTGGGCCTCTTCCTGGTCGAGGAACTGCTGGAGCTGGTCGGGGTCAGTGACGTTGACCTCGGTGTCGAGCTCCGTCTCGGGCACTTCGATGGCGGTGTCGAGGAGCGCGACGTCAGCGTCCTCGACGGCGTAGGGCATGTTGTCGTGGACGCGCTCCTTGTCGATGATGACGCCCTCGACGAGCTCGGACTCGTCGGTGGAACCGCCGACGACGGTCTCGACCTGGATGTTGTCCGTGTCGACGACGCCGTCGTCAGCGACGGACTGGACGGCGCGCACGACGAGCTCCGAGAGGACGTCCTTCGAGGACTCGGCGCCCTTGCCGGTCATGGCGGTGGCGGCGACCTTCTCGAGCTGTTCGGTGTCTTCCGGTGTGACCTCGATTGCCTGCTCTTCGAGGATCTCCTTGGCCTTCTCGGCGGCCTGGCGGTACCCCTGGGCCAGGATGGTGGCGTGGATGTCCTGATCGAGCAGGTCCTCGGCCTTCGAGAGGAGTTCGCCCGCGATGACGACCGCCGTCGTCGTGCCGTCGCCGACCTCGTCCTCCTGGGTCTGGGCGACTTCGACGATCATGTTGGCGGCCGGGTGCTCGATGTCCATCTCGTCGAGGATGGTGACACCGTCGTTGGTGACGACGACGCCGCCCGCGTCGTCGACGAGCATCTTGTCCATCCCCTTCGGACCGAGCGTGGTCCGGACGGCCTCGGCGACGGCCTGGGCGGCCGTGATGTTCATCGACTGTGCGTCTTTGCCCGAGGTCCGCGAGGACTCCTCGGACAGTACGAGCATGGGCTGATTACCCATCTGTCGCTGGCTCATAGTCACTGATTGATTGAATGTGATTCTATATAAAGGTGGTGGTGCCGGCCGAGTCGTCCGCGACGCTCGCGGCGGTTTCCGGGTGTGCTAACGGTTGGCAAATGGCTGGTTTAAGTACGGGCGGTCGGAAATTACCCCATCGCGAACTGCCGGTGGCGGAGTTCGGGCGTCACCCGGATCCGGTCGATGTCCTGGCCGCTCCGGAACCAGACGAAGCCGGCCCGGGTGAACAGCTCCCGACACTCCAGGCGGACCTCCCGGGGGTTCCCGTCCGTTCGCTCGTAGACGTCCTCGATGGCCGCCTGCGTGAACAGTTCCTGGGACTGGCCCTCGTAGGGCTCGCCGCGGAAGTACGCCAGCGACCGCTCGACGTACTCGGTGACTTCCGCCGGCCCGAACGGCTCGATGCCGTCGTAGAACCGCACGCGGGAGTCGAGCGTCGCGCGGACGTCGGACAGCCGCTCCTTGCCGGTTGGCGTCCCGCTCAGGAACAGCCGAACGCCGGCGTCGCCCGCGACCTGGATGGCCGGAAGCAGCGATTCGGGCAGGTCCTCCAGTTCGTCGACGACCAGCAGGATGGTCTTCCCGTCCGCCCGGATGGCGTCGGTGACCTCCTCGACGGCCTGTTTCGTCTCGTCGGTCGCCCACGGGATGCCGTCGTTCACCTGCCAGTAGTCGGAGGTATCTATCTCGTAGCCGACGTCGAAGGCCGTCCGGAGGATTCGCTCGTACAGTCCCCGCGGCGTCGTCTCGGCGGGGTTCTCGATATAGGCGACGACGAAATCGTCGCGTTCCCCCAGGTCGCGCCGCAGGATCTCCCGGAACGCCGTCTTGCCCGTGCCGTACGGGCTGACCAGGCCGATGTGCTGGTCCTGGAGGAGCCAGCTCGTCACCTGGTTGAGCAGCCCGCGGTCGTGGCGGACGTACAGCGGCTCGGGCATCCCGTCGAGCCCGGCCTCCTCGGTGAATGGCAGGTCGCCCAGATCGTCGGGGTCGCCACCGAGCGCCCGGCCGAACCCGAGGAGCTGGTCCTCGACCTGGTCGAGCTGATCCAGAATGACGCCCCCGTCGGTCCCGTGCGAGCGCTGGCCGCTCTGCTCGTGAGTCCGTCGCGATTCGGCGGCTGTGTCGTCTGTGGCGCGACCCGGGCTTTCGTCGTCGCCGGTCCGGAACCCGTCGTCCGGTCGCCTGCGCCCGCTGTCGCTCGAGTGGCCCCCACGCTGTCTCCCCATGTCGACCGACCACTCACCCCGCCCGGACTTTAAATTGATGACTGTTCTAGCCGAAATCAGGCCGGGCACCGCTTAGGAGCCTGCTAACTATCGGCAATAATGGCCTGAACTTCCCCGTGGCACTGTTACCGTCCCCGGAATCGACACCCCCGCAGGGTGACCGTTACGAGCGTGGCGGTCGAACCACCGGACGTGACCTCGACGCACACGTGCACGTGCGGGGCGACGCTTCGCTACCGCCAGGACATGGTCCGCGAGCAGTCCGGGGTCTACCCGACGTGGAAGTGCAAGGACTGCCTGACGCCGGTGCCCAGCACCGTCGCCGAGCGGATCAAACACCAGGACCCGTCCTGAGAACGCGAGCCGTGGTCGAGATCGACGAGCCAACGGTCGACGTCTTCCGCCAGGTGGCGACGTCGGCGATGCAGGCCGTCCTGGTAAGGACGGTGTCGACGAGTTTCTGGCACACCGCCCGGTCGGTCTGGTCTCGGCGCCGGCGGGGGCGGTTGCGAGAGTCGACAGCGTGGCGTGACTCGCTGCGATAGATAGCGGATCGCCACGTGCCCCCTGTTCGTGTGTCGCGGTTCTGGTCGAACCCGCCGATTCTCCGGTGGGGGAGAACACCGCTCGCGGTCCAGCAGTTCGTGACGCGACGCGATCGCGAAGGCGGCCAGCCGTGGCGAGCCGGCCATCGTCCGGTTCGTCCGCCAGTTCCTCGCATTCGAACGTTTATGAGTGTCTGCTGACGGATTTCGGGCCGCGCTACGTGTGTAGCGGCTACAATTTTATACCCCCCATCTGTACCTCGGGCGGACGCAGTGCTCAGCGGTGCGGGACCAGGCAGTCGTTACCGCGGGTGGGCGGGGCAGGGCCCTGGCGGCTCACCATCCGCGCCGCCCGGCCTGGCTGCGATCGCACCAGCACACTGCTCTGTGGGACACAAACGCATGGAAGAGGACGATTCCGAGACGACCGAACCAGAAACGGACCGCGAGCGAGTGGGCACGCTCGCTGAGACACCCCTCTCGGACGTCGAGTTCGACAGGCGCAAGCTACTGCTCGGGGTCCCGGCGCTTGGCATCGCAACAGCAGGCTGTTACGCTCTCCTGAGCGGCGGCACGGACGGCGGCGACGGCCCGGCCGGGAACCCCGACCAAACGGGGACGCCCTTCGGCTACGGTGGATCCCCGACGGAGACGGGTGGCGGTTCACTCGGAGACGGGAACGGCACCGAAACCGCGACGGAGACGTCAACTGCCGCTGCGACGGGGACACCAACCGACACTGGGACGGCGACGCCGACCGACACTGCGACGGCCACGTCGACCGCCACTGCCACCGAGACCCCGGGGGACTACGGCAACCAGGCGTACGGCGAGTACGGCTACGGGGGCGTCTTCCCCTGAGGAGTGATCACTATGCCACAATCTGACAACCACGACTACAACGTCCCGAACAAGGGCGACGCGAACTGGCACCAGCCGCTGAACGACAATTTTCGAGAGTTCGACACGGACATCGAGATCCGCGACACCGACGGGAACAAGTCCGATTACACGCCGAAAGCGGGCGCGAAGTTGCTCGCGACCGACACGGGTCGCGTCTACGTGGGCGACGGCTCGAACTGGATCCCGAAACTCGAACAGTACCGGTACTCGGCGCCGTCCTCGAGCGGTGCGGCCGGCAACCTCGTCGCGGGCCACGCGAGCAACGGCGTCGGCTCCGGGGTGAGCGCTGCCACCATTGCCGGTGGCGGAACGAGTGCCAGCCCGAACGAGGTCACCGCCTCCGCGAGTACCATCGGCGGTGGCGAGGGCAACAGCGTCACGAGTAGCCAGTCGGTGATCGCCGGTGGGGTCGGCAACGTCGCGGGCGGAAACAGCGCGACGGTCGCCGGTGGCGACAACAACGAAGCCAGTGGCGACCACGCCACCGTCGGCGGTGGGCAGGGCAACCTGGCCGCCGGCGCCCACGCGACCGTCGCGGGCGGAGATGGGAGCAGTGCCACGGCGCCGAACGCCTTCGCCGCGGGGACGAACGCCTCCGCGGACCACGAGGGGTCGTTCGTCTGGTCTGACACCTCCAGTGGCGGACTCAGCTCGCTGAACGCGAACGAGTTCGCCGTGTCCGCCGCCGGCGGCGTGTTCTTTTTTACGAACGCAGCCGCGACCACCGGCGTGGAGCTCTCGTCGGGGTCTGGGTCGTGGAGCTCCGCGTCCTCGCGGGCGCTGAAGTCGAACGTCGACCCCGTCGACCCGGTGGACGTCCTCGATCGCGTCTCCGACCTCGAGATCTCCACCTGGAACTACGACGCCGAGGGGGAGGACGTCCGCCACATGGGACCGATGGCCGAGGAGTTCGCCGAGGCCTTCGGCCTGGGCGACGACGAGGGCCAGATCAGCACCGTCGACGCCGACGGCGTCGCCTTCGCAGCCATCCGGGGCCTCGCCGAGCGCCTCGAAGAGCAGGCCGAGACGATCGAGCACCAGCGCGACCGTATCGAGGAGCTCGAGGCCGAAAGAGAGGCCCGCGAAGAGCGTCTGGTCGCCGTCGAAGCGGAACTCGGCCTCGACGGTGCGACCGACCGACGCGCACCCGCCGACGACTGACGCCACCGATGCCCCACCCCGTCTCCCGCTGGCGGGCCCCGACCCCCCGCTGGCGGGACCTCACCACCGTGAGACGGCCGTCTTCGCGAGCCGGGGTGTTCGATTTGTTCTGTCGGCGTTTCGAGAACGGAGACGCAACCGTATCCTGTTCCGTCCAGTGACAGCGCCGGGCTGACTGGTCTGTATTACCCAGTGAACTGGTGGTAGTTCAGTCCCTGTTTCTTCATCTCGTTGTGGCGGCGTTCGAGGAAGGAGTACACCGAACCGTGCGGTGCGCCCTCCAGGAGCATCTCGGCGGCCTCGCGGACGGTGTCGACCTGCTCGGGCCCGCCGATGATGCCCAGCGTCGACCCGTAGATGACGACAGAGGCGCCGGAGAGGTCCTCCATGAGTTCCCTGGTTCGCCCGCCCTCGCCGATGAGGCGGCCCTTCTGGCGGGTGAAGTCGTTCCGGTTGCGGGAGGCGGCGTCGATGTCGATGATGTCGAACAGCATCACTTCGTCGTCGAGCAGGCGAAAGGCGTCCTCGGGGGCGAACCCGCGGCCGATGGCCTTCACGATGTCCGGTCCCTTCAGCGCCGTGACCGGGTCGCCGACGGTCTCGACCTTCACCGCGCCGGTCTCGGAGTCGATGTCGAGGCGGACCTCGGCGCGCTCCTCGATCTCGCGCATGGTCTCACCCCCTTCACCGATGACCGCACCGATCCGGTCCTGCGGAATCTTCACGTGTTGCATAGATGGCCGGAACTACTTGGCCCGCGCAGTTAAGCCTTCGTCTGTCGATGGCCCGCCGCTGTCGGGCCCTGCGGACCGTTCCCGGTCCGAGATCTCGCCGGTGCAGACTCGGGGTCAGTGGCCGGCGGCCGTCCGCTCAGACCCAGATCCCTTCCCGGTAGTTCTCCACTACCTGCGGCGCGATGGGGAGCGTCGCGATGCGGTCGGCCGGCGCTATCGTGGCGTTCGTACCACCGCTGGTAGTTCCGTCCGTCTCGCTCGCCCCGTCCGCCGGCGTACTCGTCGCCGTGGCTGTCTCGGTCGCCGTCGCGGTTTCGGTCCCGTTCGGCGACGCGGTGGCGGTTCCGTTCGCGGTCGGCGACGCCGTGGCGGTTCCGCTCGCGGTCGGCGACTCCGTGGCGGTCGCCGTCTCCGTCTCGGTGGTGGTGTCGCCGCCGGTCCCGTCCCGGACTCGTTCGACGATTTCGCCGTTGTTGCCGACGGCCACGTCGACGCCGCTGGTCCCGTAGGCGACGCCGCGGAGCTTCGTCTTCACCGGGGTCTGGAACCGCTCCCACTGGCCGGTCGAGATCCGGTCGTACACCTTCCCGCCGTCACCGGCGGCGACGCCCGCGTCGGGCGTCCGGTCCACCGCGCGGATGCTCTGGCGCCCGTCGTCGACGACGTGGGGCGTCCACCGGTGGCCGTCGTACCGGTAGACGATGCCGTTGCCGGCGGCCACGTTGACGTCCCCTTGCCCGACGCTGGCGACGTCGAAGAAGCTGGTTCCCGAGAACTCGATACCGATCTGGTTCCAGGACTCGCCGCCGTCCGTCGACCGCGCGACGTACTGGCTCGTCGAACAGACGTGTCCGTTCGAGCGCGAGTGGAAGTCGATGCCGGGGATGGTCGATCCGCCGCCCGGCTTGATCACCTTCTGGTACTTTACGGCGCCGCTGTCCTGCCGGTCGCCGACGAGCAACTCCCCCGACCCGTTGACGAAGTAGAGTCGCTCGTTCTCGCCCGCCGTTCCGCGCACCGCGCAATCCTCCCAGGTGCTGGTCTTGCCCTTCGGCGCCGAGTAGTTCGTCAGCGTCTTCGTGGCGACGTTGTACTCGCCGATGACGCCGCTGCCGCCGACGAACCAGATGGCGTTCCCGTCGTCGGTCACGTCGACGCCAGTGAGCGGCCGGCTCCGGGCCTGTGGCCCGTACTCGACGACCTTCTGCCAGCCGTCGTCGAACCGGCCGACGACGTCGCCGCCGCCGCCGATCGCGAAGGGCCCCTCGGTCGTATCGACGACGTCGTTGAGCGGTTTGTCCGTGGGCGATTCGGCCGCCGTCCACTCTCCCCCGCCGTCACTTTGGGCCAGGGCCGTCGCAGACGTCCCCGCGATTCCGACCGTGGTCGCTCCCGCAAGCTGTACGAACCGCCGTCGCGTGTGTTCTGTCACTGTCGTCCCTCCACCACTCGATCGGATCGGCGCGCGTAAGTATTACCGACAATAATTATATTTCTGGACTATCCGCTGGCCGGCCGAGGACCCGTCTGTGCGGTGTGCCTGCCGTCGGGTAAGGGTCGACGTTCGGCGGTCCACCGACTGCACTCGAACCAGGAATTATTACAAAAACCAAGTAGTATATGAAATATGAAACTACGTGGGTGCTCATATTCGCCTGACAATCGAAAGATGACAGGCGGATCGAGACACCTTCTGAGATCCGATTAGGGGCTGATTCACTTTCCAATTATCTCTTGTAATCTGGACTTTCCTGGGGAAATTGCTACAAACATCTCCATTTTTCTGGAATTTAGTATATTATTGGGCCGATATCCTTCTAAAATTGTTCAATCACAAGATATTGAAAATAACACTTCCAATTGTATACTTCGAATCTGGCATATCTGCCGTTAGGTGCCAGCGGGCTCTGGTCCAGTACCGGCCCGCCACGTCGAGCGGAGGAACCACCGACGGAGCGTCGGCGGGCCCGGTCGCGGCAGGTCGTCCGAGGAGCTGGTGGTGAATAACAGGATTACTATTGTTATTAGATGCCCTTTTCCCAGCCGGCTCGGTCGAGGTGGAAAGGGCGTTCGGCGCCCCCGCCGGATCGTTCGCCAGCCGCGAACGATCTGGGGCGAATGCGTGGGGTTCTCACCCGAAGGCGGCCGGGGGTGTTCGCTAGTCGCGAACGCCAGCCGCCGCCTCCCGGCCCATGGCGTTCTCGACGGAGCGGGACGCGCTGACGAGGAGTCCCTGGGTTCCCTCCTCGATGGGAGTGCCGTCGAGGTCGTCGGTCGTCCCCGAGATCACGATGGCGCCTACGGGATCGCCGGGCGATCGGACGATGGGAGCGGCGACGCACTCGACGCCCTCGACGTACTCCTCGCGGTCTACGGCGGTTCTGCGCTGCCGGACCGCCTCGAGCTCGGCCCGTAACGCGTCCGGATCGGTGACCTGCTCGCCGGTGGACGAGGTGAGGTCGCCCTCTAGAACCCGTTCCCGGACCGTTTCGCCTGCGTACGCCAGGATGACCTTGCCGGCGGCCGTCGCGTGGAGCGGTTGCGTGTCTCCTCTGGCGGGGCCGACCCCCTCCGTGGACGCCGCGTTGTTCACGTAGGTAACGACCGCCGTCTCCGCCTCGTACAGGACCAGGGCGACCGTCCGGTCGACGGAGGCCGCCAGGCTGTCGACGGCATTCTCCCCGTTCTCCGTAGGGAATCGTTCGAGCGTGTCGGTCCCGAGCGCCCAGGTCCCGAGGCCGACGTGGTACTCGTGGCCCTGCTGGACGAGGTAGCCACCTGCCGCCAGCGTCTTGACGTGCTTGAACACACCGCTCTTCGACCGGCCGAGGTGGCGAGCGATCGCGCTGACCCCTGCACCGTCGAGTTCGCGAACGGCTTCGAGCACCTCGAAACACGTCGCCGCCGCGTTGACCAGCCGCGCGTCGTCCTCTGTCATACGGACCCGTTCGACGCGGCGCCACATTAATCGTTCGCCGTCAGCGAACGCCCGGCCGACCAGATGGCTCGCGGCATTCCAGGCGCCGACTTCAGTCAGTTTGATGGCAGGACCCGCCCCCAGCCGGACCGACCCGCTCACAGGTTACCGTTCGCCAAATCGGGGAGAACACCCGGCTACGCGGCCGAATCGACGGACGGGTGCACCGATCGTTCGCTAGTGGCGAACGCCCGCACCCCGCTCCGCGTCCGCTCTCACGCCGATTATCGCTCCACCTCGCACCGGATGCCGCCGACGTCGCCCGTGGGCAGGGGGAAACTGTTACCTTCTCGCGGCGAGCATGCAGTGCAAGCACCCGAACCATGGCAGATCAGCCCCGGTCTGAAGTAAGCAGGGACGACGGCTTCTCGTCGGTCGTCCGCGCCGTCGTCCCGGACGTCGTCAGGCGGCGGTACACGCTGAAGTTCGCGCTGATCCTCTTGATCATGGGTATCACCGTGGGCGTCATCGGTGCCACGGCCACGGGGATGCTCTCCTCGGAAGTGGAGAACAACGTCGAACAGGAGTACGAGGACCTGGCGACCCAGCAGGCAAACGCCGTCGAGAAGTGGGTCCAGCGGAACTCCGTCTCCGTCAAACTCGCCTCGAAGAACGCCGTCCTCTCCCGGACGGATCCGAGCGCCCGCTACGACATCCGGCGGGAACTCGCGACGACCGGCGGGAACCTCTACGGCGCTCGCTCGACGTACGTCATCAACCGGTCCGAGGCGGGCACGCGCATCGTCGCCAGCCCCCAGTTCCCCTACGACGTGGACGTCTCCCAGACGTCGCGACACTGGATCGCCAACGTCTCGCTGACCGAGATGGGGGTCGCAGACGTGCGCGTCACCGACGTCCACGACGTCGGGAACGGACCGGTGATCGCCTTCATCAGCCCCATCCAGAACGCCCCGAACCGGTTCCTCGTCATCGAGTACGACGTCAATCGCCTCGCGCGCTCGCTCGAACAGGGACGCTCCTCGCGGTTCACGCAGGTCGTCGACGACGAGGGGACGGTCCAGGTCGCCTCCGGGTCCTCGGAGATCCTCCGGCCATACGGCAGCGAGGCGGCCCAGGAGCCGCTCAGACGCGCTGCGGCGCTCCAGGGGTCGGGCGAGTCCGCCGGCGTCATCGCCCGGTTCGGGCCCCATCCCGAGGTGCTCGACGAGGAGTACACCGTCGGGTTCGCGCCCGTGACCGTCCAGAACACGGACCTGGACTGGACGGTCGTGGTCCACCAGCCGACGAGCGAGGCCTTCGCGTTCGTCGAGGCCATCTCCCTGTACGGCCGGCTGGCGACGGTCGCGGGGATGACGTTCATCGTCCTGATCGGCGCGGCTATCGGCCTGAGCACGACCCGGTCGATCAACCGCCTGCGTCATCTGGCCGAACAGCTCCAGGCGGGCGACCTCGACGTCGACGTCCACTCGCCGCGCATCGACAGCATCGGGGAGCTGTACGGCGCGTTCGACGACATGCGCGCGTCGCTCAAGCGGCAGATCGAGGAGGCCGAGCAGGCCCGCGAGGAGGCGGAGGTCTCCCGTGCCGAGGCGGTCCAGATGAACGCCTACCTCCAGAACAAGGCCGCCGAGTACTCCGAGACGATGCGCGAGTGCGCGGCCGGCGACCTCACGCGCCGCCTGGAGACCGACGGCGAGAACGAGGCGATGGACCGCATCGCGACCGAGTTCAACGCGATGGTCGAGGAGCTGGAGGCGACCACCGCCGAAGTCAAGCGTTTCGCCGAGGAGGTCGAGGAGGCCGGGGAAGTGCTCCAGACGAGCTCCGACAGCGTCCGCGTGACCAGCGAGCACGTCGCCGACTCGGTCCAGGCCATCTCCGACGACGCCTACGACCAGAAGGAGCGGCTCGAGGCCGTCGCCGAGGAGATCGACGAGGTGGTCGACGCGCTCGTCGACTACGCGGACGACCACGACGAGGTCGACTTCGAGGAGCCCCTGACGCAGTTCAACGAGATCGTCCAGCAGGTCCACGGGGTGGCGACGACCAGCCAGAAGACGCTGGCCGAGTCCGAACTCGTCGCGGGCGCGGCTGAGGAACAGGCGGCAGAACTCAACGAGGTCTCCGGCCGGGCCCAGGAGCTGACGCGCAACGCGCGGGCGCTCGGTGACGTCCTCGACACCTTCGAGGTCGACGCGGACGCCGGGGCTGACCGCGGTGAGGACGGGCTCCGGACGAATGGCGACTCGCCAGAGCCGGAGCGCTGACCCCACGCGTCCCGCCAACGTACTGCGAAGATCGTTACAGATATGGAAAAGCATATATGGCCAAATGTGAGTATGATTGTCCATGGCGAACGTCTCACTGGCGGCTGCGACCAAAACCTTCGACGACGACGGCGACCAGATCGTCGCGGTCGACGAACTCGACCTGGACATCCAGGACGGGGAATTCCTGGTGCTCGTGGGTCCGTCGGGCTGTGGGAAGTCGACGACGCTCCGGATGGTGGCCGGTCTCGAATCCCCTTCGTCGGGCACGATCACGCTCGGCGACGAGGTGATCAACGACAAGACGCCCCAGGAGCGGGACATCGCGATGGTGTTCCAGTCCTACGCCCTGTACCCCCACATGACCGTCCGGGGGAACATGGCGTTCGGGCTCGAGGAGTCGACGGACCTCTCCGACGCGGAGATCACCGACCGGGTCGACGAGGCCGCCGACATCCTCGGCATCACCGACCTGCTCGACCGCAAGCCCGGTGAGCTCTCCGGGGGCCAGCAACAGCGCGTCGCGCTGGGGCGGGCCATCGTCCGCGACCCGAAGGTGTTCCTGCTCGACGAACCGCTTGCGAACCTGGACGCGAAGTTGCGCGCGGAGATGCGCACCGAGCTCCAGCAGCTTCAGGAGGACCTGGACACGACGACCATCTACGTCACGCACGACCAGACGGAGGCGATGACGATGTCCGACCGCATCGCCATCCTCGACGGCGGCGAGCTCCAGCAGGTGGGCACACCGATGGAGTGTTACCACGAACCGGCCAACGTCTTCGTCGCCGGCTTCATCGGCGAGCCCTCGATGAACTTCTTCGACGTCACCAACGAGGGCGACGTGCTCGTCGGCGAGGACTTCCGCTACCCCGTCTCCGAGGCGGCCGCGGCCGCGGTCCAGGGCCACGACGACCTGGTGCTCGGCATCCGCCCGGAGAACATCGAAATCGTCGAGGATCCGGTGGCCGACGACGTCCTTCCGGCCGTCGTCGACGTCGTCGAACCCCACGGTAACGAGAACGCGGTCCACCTCCGCTTCGCGGACCAGGACGGCGGCACGCGCTTTACCGCCACGGTCGGCGGCATGCGCAGCCTCTCCGGGGGCCAGGAGGTCGGCGTTCGCTTCCCGGAAGACGCGCTCCACCTGTTCGACGGGCACAGCGGCGACGCACTCCGGAACCGGATCGTCGAGGACCTCGACCAGGTCGAGCAGATCGGCACGACGTAGCGCTCCGCTTTCTCCCGCCGCTGGCCGGTTCTGGCCGGCTCTCCTGCCGCCGGCCGGTTCTGGTCGGCTCTCCCCCCACCGGCCAGCTCTGGTCGGTTCTGGCGGTCCGTCCGGCCCGTTCGTCCGCCGGGAGCGCCGTCGCTTCCCGGAGTGACCCCAACTGACGCACCATAATGATTAAATAGTTTGGAAGGGATCCACTACCATATGCCTGAGAACGGTGACTCAGACGGCGACAGCTTCGTAACGCGGCGAAAGATGATCGGTACCGGCGTCGCCGGTATCGGCGCGATGGTGGCCGGGTGCAGCGGCGACGGCGGCGACGGTGGCAGTGGCGGCGACGGCGGCGACGGTGGCAGTGGCGGCGACGGCGGTGACGGCGGCGACGGCGGAAGTACGCCGACGGTGACGGACAACCCGATGGAGGCGCTCCACGGCTGGACCGGTGGCGACGGCGCCGCGGCCGCCGAGCAGATCGTCTCGATGTGGGAGGAGCGACACCCCGACTGGGAACACCAGATCGAACCCATCGGCGGCGACGCGAACGAGAACCTCAACGCGACGGTCGCTCGCCGGCTCGCGAACCGCAACCCGCCGGACGCCTTCGCCGGCTGGCCGGGCCTGAACATGACCCAGTACGGGGGCATGCTCTCCGACCTCTCCGCGACCTTCGAGGAGAACGACTGGGAAGACGTCATGCACCCCAAGGCGCTCGAAGCCTGCCAGATGAACGACGCGTACCGGGCCGTCCCGCTCGGTTCCCACCGGCTGAACAACCTGTTCTACAACGTCAGCGTCCTCGAGGAGGCGGGCGTCAATCCCGACGACGTCACCGACTGGGACTCGTTCGTCGAGGCGCGCCAGACCATCGCCGACGAGACCGACTACACGCCGGTGACGACGACGACCGTCGCGCCCTGGGCCGTGCTCCAGTACTTCGCCCAGATCATGCTCGGCACCGAGGGTCAGGATGCGTACGAGGCCTGGCTGAACGGTGAGGGCGACGAGCAGGCGCTCGTGAACGCGCTCGACAAGACCCAGGACTTCGTCGAGACGGGCACCAACGAGGACCGCTCGACGCTCAGTTTCCCCGAGGCCAACGACATGATCATCAACGGCGAAGCGGGCTTCTTCACGATGGGGAACTGGGCGGCCGGCATGTACCGGAACGCCGAAGGCTTCGAGTTCGAGGAGGACTGGGGCTGGATCCCCTTCCCCGGCACCGGCGACATGTACGTCTGGCACCTCGACTCGTTCATGTTCCCGCAGGACGGCAACGCCCCGGTCAAGTCCGAGGCCTTCGCCGAGCTCATCGGCGACGCCGAACTGCAGATCGCCTTCAACAACCTGAAGGGCTCGATCCCGCTCCGCACGGACATCGACGGCGGCGAGCTCCACCCCTTCCTCAACCTCAACGTCGAGGACCTGAACAACCTGGAGCAGTTCCCGCCGACGCTCGCCCACGGGCTGGCGTGCACGCCCGAGCAGCTCGACGCCTGCAAGGGAGCCATCGCCGACAACTTCATGGGTCCGTACAACTCCCAGGACGCGGCCTCGGCCCTGATGGCGGTCTTCGAATAGGCACGGAACCGTCCACCTAACTCTATTCATTTATGGCAAGCTCAGAAGACACGGTAACCGGTTCCCGTTCGATAGCGGCCGGCGAGACCCGGGGCGACTGGCGAGACCGGGCGCGGCGCTTCTCCAAGAGCGACTTCGTCCGCAGCTTCCCCTACTGGTTTATCCCGTTCAGCATCATGGGGCTCGGCGTCTACGGTGGCATCGGCTGGAACACGCTCATCTCGCTGACCGACTACGAGGGGTTCCAGCCGCCGGACTTCACCGACCTGGACTTCAGTATGTACGTCCAGGCGCTGCAGGACCCCTCCGTCATCCTCGTCACGAAGAACACCTTCGTCCTGATGGTCGCTTTCACGACCATCACGATGATCCTGGGGCTGTTCCTCGCGATCGTCCTTGACCGGGGAATCAGGTACCGGGAGAAGATCCAGACCATCTACCTGTTGCCGATGGCGCTGTCGTTCGTCGTGACGGCCCAGTTCTGGCTCTGGATGTACAACATCAACAACGGTCTGGTCAACGCGGTGATCGGTCTGTTCGGGCTGGGGCCGTACAACTGGATCGGCAACCCCGACCTGGTGCTCGGGGCCGTCGTGTTCGCGCTGATCTGGCAGTTCAGCGGCTACGCCATGGTCGTGTTCCTGGCGGGGCTGCAGTCGCTACCCGACGACCAGTTCGAAGCCGCCCGTATCGACGGGGCGAGCACGTTCAAGACCTACTGGCGGGTCATCATCCCGCAGCTCAAGTCGTCGTCGGTGAGCGCGGCCGTCATCCTGGTGATATTCGCACTGAAGGCCTTCACCTTCCTCTACTCGATGTTCGGCCAGTACCGCGTCCCGCGGGCGACGGACATCCTGGCGACGCTGATGGTGCGCGAGGCCTTCCAGCTCCAGAACTGGGCGTTCTCGGCCGCGATCGCGACGATCCTGCTCGTCATGTCGCTCGCCGTCATCGCACCGTACCTCTACTACCAGTACAAGCAGGGGAGCCTCTGACATGAGCAACGCAACTAACTCACGCGCGGAAAGTATCGCTCGCGTCCTGCCGGCGCTCGACTACTCGAAGATCGCCATCTACCTGCTGGTCATGACGTTCGCGGCGTTCTTCATCTCGCCCATCTGGACCGGGCTGGTGACGGCGTTCAAGACGACCGGTGCCGTCACGGCGACGACGCCGTTCCTGCCGCCCGGGCCCGACGGATTCACGCTCCAGAAGTGGACGACGGCGATCGAGTACCTCTCGACCGGGATGACCAACAGCCTCCTCATGTCGTTCCCGGCGACCATCGCCAGCGTCACCCTGGGTAGTACGGCAGCGTACGGGCTGACGCTCGTCGACTGGCACAAGCGGACGCAGTTCGCCGTCCTGGTGCTGTTCATGTTCGGGATCTTCATCCCGTACCAGGCGGTGCTCGTCCCGCTGTCGGACTTCTGGATCAACATGGTCGGCGTCGACGGCCTGGTGGGTCCGGTGCTAGGGGGACTCCCCTTCTTCACGGAGCGCCACTCGCGGCTGTTCGCGGTGACCGTCACCCACGTCGTCTACGGCATCCCGATCTGTATGCTGCTGTTCCGCGGCTACTACGTCGCGCTCTCGGACGAACTCATCGAGGCGGCCAAGATCGACGGGGCCTCGATCACGAGCATCTACCGGCGCATCGTGCTCCCGCTGTCGAAGCCGATGTTCGGCGTCGTGTTCATCTACCAGTTCACGATGATCTGGAACGAGTTCCTGTTCTCGCTAACGCTGATCGGGAGTTCGGCCAGTCCCGCCGCGACGGTGACGCTCGTCCTCTCCGGCCTGGGGAGCGACCTCACCGGCGTCGACTTCGGTCTCCGGATGGCCGGCGCCTTCGTCGCCGCACTCCCGACGCTGATCATCTACGTCCTCTTCGCCGAGCAGTTCGCGAAGGGGCTGGCGTCGGACAACTAGTCCACGACGGCCGTTTTCGTAACTTCGATAGCTATCGTTCGATTCTGACATTCTCTCCCAGTCGAGAGCGACCGGTCGAGCGACGCATTCGCGTCCAGAGGCTGATTCGATGGCCTACCGGCGGTGGATCGGCGGTGTGATGACGCACGGCCGTGGCGGAGCGATCGAATCCGGGGCGCGCTAATCCAGCATCTGATCGCCGATAGATACGACGCCTCCGGCGGTGAACTGTCCGACTGCGTCGTTTCGTCCATTTCGCTCGTATCGTCCCGGGCCTTCGCGAAAATGGCGACGAATGGTATGAAATGTGATCACTTCTGAGATAGATACGTATACTGTCACGACAGCAGCATCGTCGATCACTCCCTCGAAACCGTTACGGTCGTCGGGGCGGCAACGTCCATTCATGCACTTCCCCCGGTCGCCCCGCTCTCCGCTCCGACGGACGTCGGGGCCGCCCAGTCTCCGTGAGGAGCCACGGCTACCGACGGCCGCCTGCCGGCGGCGTGGTGGCCGATGACGGTCGACCGCGGGGTGGCGGCCTCGTGGGCCATCGGGATGGGGTTGCTCCTGGGGGCCGTCGCCGGGACGGTGGTCTCGACGCGGACGCCCGGCGAGGAGGTCCGCCGCGTCGCCGGGTTCGTGCTGCTCTTCGTTCCCTCGCTGTACGCGATGATCGTCAGCCGGTGGGACCAGTGGCACCCGAAGAACCCCTACGTCCGGTTCGCCGTGCTGTTCCTCGGCGGCTTCGCGTGCATCGGGCTGGTGACGGTTCCCGTCGTCCTCCTGTTCGGCGGCACCGGCCTGGTGGCCACCGTCGCGGAGTTCCTGGCCGCCATCGCGGGATTCGGTGTCGCCGCCTGGATCGCCTTCTACGGCGGCGACGAGTGGGTCTGGGCGGTCGTCGTCGACCGGCTGGACGTCGACTGGTGAGTCTCGCCGGGCCTCCTCTCTTTCTTTCGCTGTGATCCCTTCCCACACCTGCTGAATCGTTAAGTGGGGACCGCCTGTAGCCAGCGGGTATGTCGCTGACTGACCGGGAGTCGCCCTACGCCATCACGATGTGGGACTTCTCGTGGCTCGAACGCCGCTACGCGGGCGGCGGGTACGCGGACTGGGACCGGGCGCTGGACGAACTCGTCGAGCGGGGGTACGACGCGGTCCGCATCGACGCGTATCCCCACCTCGTCTCCCGGGATTCCGACCGGACCTGGACGCTGCCGCCCGCCTTCGAGGCCAGCGACTGGGGCGCACCGGACACCTGCGAAGTCACCGTGGGCCCGGCCCTGACCGAGTTCGTCGGGAAGTGCGCCGAGCGCGACGTGGCGGTGGCGCTGTCCTCGTGGTTCCGCGAGGACGAGACCGGTGCCCGGCGGGGCATCCGGACGCCGGCGGACCTGGCAACGGTGTGGGTGGACACGCTCGACCACCTCGCCGACGCCGGCCTGCTCGACGCCGTCGCCTGGGTGGACCTGTGCAACGAGTTCCCGCTCTCCGTCTGGGCGCCGTTCTTCAACGACCCCGACGACCACCTCGGCAACCTCGACCGCGACACGCCCGCCGGCCGCCGGTGGATAACCGAGTCCATCGCAGGCGTCCGCGAGGCGTACCCGGACCAGGAGTACTGCCTCTCGGAGACGGCCGGCCCCGGCAAGGAGTGGGGCCGAGAGCCGGCCGAAGGGATGGACTTTATCGAGACGCACCTCTGGCTGATGAACACCACTGACTACTACCCGTGGGGGTCGTTCGACCACGACATCGACCACCGGGCCCACTACGAGTGGCTCCGCGACGTCGGCCGGGACCGCTACCGCGAGGACCCCGACCGCTGGCAGGCGGCCCTGGAAGCCGAGATCGAGGCCGCCGCAGAGTGGTCTCGCGGGATGGGACTCCCCCTCGCGACGACGGAGTCCTGGGCGACGATTCACTTCAAGGACTGGCCCGGCCTGGAGTGGGACTGGATCAAAGAACTGTGTGCCGTCGGCACCCGGAAGGCCGCCGAGACCGGTCGCTGGACCGCTATCTCGACGAGTAACTTCTGCGGGCCGCAGTTCAGCGGCATGTGGGACGACGTGGACTGGCACCGGGAGCAGACGGCGGCGATCAGAGACGCGACCGTCGACCTGTAGGTCTCGCTATCGAGAACCGGGGCTTATCCGCCGAAGCAGTCGTGTCGCCAGATCGTTCGCTGCTCCGGCGGTTCGTCGCCGTTCGGTCCGGTCTGTTCGAGGACGTACACCATCCGGAACGTCTCCAGTTTCACGTCGTGTTCCCGGTTCCACTCGCGACAGCGGTACTGGCCGTAGTAGAGCCGGTAGTCGCTGTAGGAGCGCTGCCAGAGGTTCATCATGTACTTGCGCGAACGCGCGTCGTCGTACTGGGCCGAGACGTCGGCTGGCTTGTCGTAGCTGACCGGCGCGCCGCCGCGGTAGACGTCGACCTGGGTGCCGTTGGTGAGCGTCCCGGGTATCACGTACCAGCCGTCGTCGCGCAGCGGGTCGGGCGCGAACATCGTCCAGTACTGGGGCAACTGCAGTGTCTCGCCCCACCGGTCGAGGGGCTGGGGAACGACGTCGCGATGCTCGGTGGAGTAGCTGGTCCGGTCGTCGACGAACTGGACGTTCCACAGGCCGACGAACACCAGCGAGGTGACCCCGACGGCGAGGGCCGTGAGCCGGACGCCCCGGCGGGCGCGCCGGGCCACCTCGTCGTCGGCGAACGAGAGCCCGACGCTCCCGCGCTCGGCAAGAGTCTGTGCCCACGACGGCGTCCACCGTTCGGTGTCCTGGGGGATCAGACGGTCCCAGACGACGGGTGGCACGAAGGCCGTGAGGGCGACGACGGCGACGAAGGGGAAGAGTCCCAGATGCATCGTCAGGAACATGCCGAGGTGAGCGCCGACGAAGGACGCCGCCAGCGCCGCGCGCGGCCACCAGGTCAACAGGATCAACAGCGGCGCTGCCGTCCAGAGGACGACGATGGCCCAGTTCAGTGCGATCATCACTCCCGGCATCCCCGCGAGTGCGTCGCCGAGTGGCGTCGTGAACTGCTCGAGGCTCATCGCGTAGGCGAGGCCGTCGCCCCGGAGCCAGACGTCGCCGTCGTGTTTCATCGCCACGTTGGCGGCGTACATCACGACGACCTGGCAGCAGAGGCCGACGGTCCCGATGGAGAGGATTCGCCCCTCACGGCCGCCGGTCCGGAGCGCGTCCACGGAGAAGCGCGCGCCCATCGGCGCGAACATCGCCCAGAACAGCACCAGCCGGAGCAGCGTGTCGCCGCCGTTCAGCACCAGCGGCATCCGGGCGTGCAACGACGCCCAGAGGACCCAGGCCAGTACGCTCGCGATCCGGGTCCGATAGCCGACGAGGAGGGCGACGGCCACGAGCGCCTGCACGGCGAACAGGGCGCCGACCAGTTCGACGCTCCCCGCCGCGAGGTGGATCGAGAGTTCCGACCGCTCGGTCAGTAGCGCCCAGCGCGGGAGGACGCCGGCGTCGGTGTAGTGGGCTCGAAGGCTACTCGTTCGTATCGCCAGGTCCGCGAGCAGGAGGACGCCGAGACCGATGCGCACGGCGCTCAGCGCGCGAGCGTCGACGCCCAGGCGCGGCTCCAGGAGGGCCCGCACCCGTCGCCATCGCCGTCCCCCCAGGAGAGACATGGTTCCATTCACCGCGACGCACGATGAAAAATGTTACGTACTGATCACGATTCGGGAGCCAGCTCGTCACTCACTCCCCGAGCGACGGCCGCAGGGCTGCGCGCTCGTCCTCGGTGAGCCGGAACGGTGCCAGCTCCTCGGCGAGCGGCCCGAGGGCATCGCGCCGTTCCTGATGCGCCCGGAGGAACTCGCCGACCGTCTCCGCGGCGTACTGCTTCATCTCGCCGCTGAGCAGGGTTCCCTCCCGGTACTCCTCGGCGAGTCGCTCGACCGCCTCGTCGTCGGGTTCGAGGAAATAGTACAGCAGCTGGTAGGCCACGTCGACCGCCGGGTCGCCGCCGTGCTCGCGGTGTTCGTCGACGTCCGCGCGCCCGCCGGAGTACGCGTGCTGCACGATCGTCTGGCGTGCGTCCTCGGGGTCGTCGGTGAGTTCGATCCCCGGTGCGTCGTCGGAGGAACTCATCTTCCCCGGCCCCGCCAGGCTCGGGAGGAACTTCCCGAGCAGCGTGCCCGGCTTCTCGACGTCGAAGGCCGCCTTCGCGGCGACGTCGCGGGCGACCCGGACGTGCGGGTCCTGGTCGATGGCGACCGGCACCAGCGTGGGGTGTCGCCCGTGGACGAGCTGTGGCAGCAGGAGGTGGGTGGCCTGCACCGCCGGGTAGAACGAGAGCCCGACGTTCGGGGGCTCGCCGTAGACGGCGTCGACGGTCGACTGGGTGATCCGTTTCGCCACGCGGACCGCCGTCGGATAGACGACGTCGGCGTCGAGCGTGTCGACGAGGATGCGCGTCCGCTCGGGGTCGAAGCCGACGGCGAGCAGGTCACGCAGATTGTCCCGCGTGTGCCCGCGAATCTCGTCCATCGACTGGTCCTTCAGGAGGCACTTCTCGTCGTCGGAGAGGGGGATATACACCCGGGCGCCCGTCTCGTCCTGGATCCGCTTCGCGAGGTAGAACGGCATGACGTGGCCCAGGTGCAGCGGCCCGGACGGGCCGACGCCGGTGACGATGGAGTGGGGCTCACCGCGCCCGGCGGCGTCGAGGAACCGGTCGACGTCGCGACCGGCGTAGTAGATGCGCCGGCGGACCAGCGGATGGTCCGGGAAGCGGGCGGCCTGCTCGTCGGTCAACCGGTCGGCGCCGAAGCGGTCGAGGAGCTTCGCGTAGTCGACGTCGCCCTCGATGTCGTACGGCGTGACGGTGAAGTCGCTCTCGTCACTGGCGTCGCCCCTCTCGTCGGTAGTCGTCGGCCTATCACTGGCTGTCGGGTCGGTGTCGTCGTCGGCTGGCATCGGTGTCGTGACTGGATTCGTGTCGGTGGTCGCGCGTCGGTACCGGGTGAGAGAACGAGTGAGCGCCGACCCACCGCCGGAACGGTTACGCCGCCCCGGAGGCGTTGCCGACACTGTCCGCTCCCGGGGTCTGCGTGCGCCAGCGCCACGCGGGAGCGGACTGCATCACGTTCTACTCGTCGGCGGCGTGGCAAAACGCTGTCGTTTCCGTGGACCCGTCCGTCCTTCGAGCGATTGGATCACTGGTGCTCTCCGACACACCGGACCCCACACGGATGTACTCCGCTGCCCCGGCGCTCACTGTTCCGGTGGCGTGGGTGAGAAGACGTCGTCCGGGCCTATCTCGACGGTTTCGGCGTCGATGACGTCGACGTCCATCTCGACCACGTCCGACTGGACGAAGACGTCGACCTCACGGACACGAGCGCCGTCCACCGCGACCGCGACAGCGGTCGAGTGCGCGGTGTCCTGATACGGCAGAAAGTCACTCGCGGTTGTCGACTCGCCACCGGCCAGTCGACCCGACTTCGCTCGCCCGTCGTAAGCCGTGGCCGTCACTTCGTAGGCGTGCGCGCTGGAGTCCCGGTTCCGAACCCGGAGATCGACCCCGTCGCTCGTCATCGAGCCGCACCCTGCGAAGAGGGGCATCAGGCCCGAACCGATGGTGGCGGCCACGACCTCTCGTCGTTTCACGTGGAAGAACCGTTTTCACCGCCGGTACAAGTGCTTCGTGGTACCGCCGGCCGATTCGTTACGCGCCCGTGCCGAGAAAAATCCCGTGGCTACGTCCCGTCTGGCGTTGATTCGTCGGCCACGTGCTCGCCGTCCCTGCCATCCCCGTCGTCGTCCTCGTCGGCGGTGACGAACTCGTACAGGTCGTCGGCCGTCACGTCGACGCCCTCGCCGGCGAAGAAGTTCGCGATGTTCTGGCAGTCCCGTTCGAGGAACTCCCGGGCGTTGCCGTGGTGGGTCGTCACCGCCTGCCCGAGGTCGATGACGACCAGCTGGCCCTCGTGGAAGACGATGTTGTACTCCGAGAGGTCGCCGTGAACGAGGCCGGCGCGGTGGAGCCGGCGCATGTACTCGCGGACGACGTCGAAGGCCGTCTCGGGGTTCTCGACGTGGACCTCGTTGAGTCGCTTGGCCCGCCCGCCCTCGTCGGTGGCGATGTACTCCATGACGAGGACGTTCCGCTCGACGGCGAGGGGTTCGGGCGCCCGGACGCCGGCAGCGCGGGCCCGCTTGAGGTTGGCGAACTCCTTGCGGACCCAGGCGGTGACGACCTTCTTCTTGTCCGAGCCGATGCCCTCGAAGCGCGGGTCGCCGTCGAGGTACCCGCGCATGTCCTTGAAATCGGATGCGTTGATGCGGTACACCTTGACGGCCACTTCCGGCGACTCCGCCCGGCCCAGTTCGTCGCGGGCGGTGTCGCCGCCCAGCGCGGTGTAGACGTTGGCCTCCTTGCCAGTCGAGATGGGTCCGCCGAAGGCGTCGATGTAGCCGTCCTGGACGAGTTTGTAGAGGGCGCCGAAGGTGGCGTCGTCGAACACCGATGCCTCCACTTTGAACTGCTCGGTGTTCTTGATCCGCTTGCGCCACTGGCTGAACTCGCGGTCCCGCTCGCGGGCGATGCGGTCCGCGTCCGTGTCGGAGACGTCGATCTCCTCCCACTCGTCGCCGACGCCCTCGACCTCCTCGGGTTCCAGCAGGTCGAACTCGGTGTCACTGGTCATCGCCGCTCACCCGGGGCCGTGAGGATGGACATGAGAACTGGCTACTCCTGGATGTGTCCCTCCTCGCGCAACTGGTCTGCCTCTTGCTTCTCGTAGCGCCACGTGATGTCGGCCTTCTCGTCCTGCCAGTCCCAGGGCTCGACGAGGACGACGTCGTCTTCGCGGATCCAGATCCGCTTTTGCATCTTGCCAGGGATGCGAGCAGTCCGCTCGGTCCCGTCCATACACCGGACCTCGACGCGGTTGGCTCCCAGCATGTTCGTCACGACGGCGAACACCTCGTCCTCGTCCGGCATGCGGAGATCTTTCCTGCTCTCGTTGTCGCTCATGGTCGCCTCTTGGCCGGGGGGACGGTTAAGTTTTGCAAAAACTGCTCTCTGGAACAGTCGGAACCGCGTTTGTTGCTGCCGAGAGCGACTGTAACAACAAGAAAGCCCCGACGCGTTCACCTCCCGCGGGTCGCTGTCGTTCGAGAGAGCGAAGCTCTCTCGTGATGACGAAAGACCTCCGGTCTTTCGAACCACGATCCTCGCTCCCTGCGGTCGCTCCGGTTCTTGTGATCTGAAAATCGCCTCTGGCGATTTTCATCATCCCGAAAGGCGCTACGCGCCTTTCGAGGACTTCCCCGGGGTTCGGTGAACGCGTCGCCCCTTTCAGTCCCGCCCGCCTGGTCAATCAAACCGGGGGCTTTCTGGTTCTACTGAGCGTTGTCGTTCACATTCCTGTCGCGATACCCTATCACCCAACGTCGCGAGTGGTAACGTACAAAACCCGCCCGGCTAAAGCACGGACAGATGACGCCGACGTTGCCCGACGAGGCCGACGCGTGGGTGCACGCCTGGCGGGACCGATTGAACGACTCGGACGAGTTCGCCGACGCGGCGGCGGGGTTCGAGGCGGCGATACTGTTCGTCGTCCAGCCGGACGAGCGCTACGATGGCGACCCGGTGCGCATGCTCGTGGACGTCGTCGACGGCGAGTGCGCGGCCGCCGAAGCGGTCGCCGCAGACACCGACGCCGACTACGACTACGCGCTCCGGGGCCCCTACGAGGCCTGGAAAGCACTTCTGCGGGACGAACTCGACACCGCCGAGGCGGTGATGGGCGGCCCCTTCGACGTGCAAGGGGACACCCTGGCGCTGATGAGCCACCGCGAGGCCTTCCTGGCGATGGTCCAGACGGCCCGCGACGTGGACGTGGAGTTCGCGTACTAGCCGAACCTTCGGCTGCGTCACCGCCGTTCGAATGGGACCGTAGCGCTTACCGCCATGGCACTGGCAGGTGGGAGTATGCTCGACAAACTCGGGATGGCCGGCATCCTCGGCGTGCTCGTCATGCTGGGCGGCATCGCCATCGTCGCGTGGCAGAACCTCTTCCTGGCGGCCGGCCTCGCCTTCGTCGTGGCCGGCATCGGACTGATCGTCTACGGGATGGTCACGAACCTCCTCTCCGCGTTCGGCCTCGGCGGCGGTGGCATGGGCGGGATGGGCGGCGGCATGCCCTAGAGCTATAGGCCGGCCCGAGAATCACGGTCCATGGACCCGGCTGTTGACGACGTGTCCTTTCTCGCGCGGTCGCCCAACCGCGTCGCCATCCTTCGCGTTCTCGTCGACGAGCCGGCCGACCGGCGCGCCCTCGAAGGTGCGGCGGGTGCGTCCCGGATAACCGTCGGTCGGATTCTTGGCGACCTCACGGACCGACACTGGGTACACGGCGACGGGGACGAGTACGAAGCCACTCGCCTCGGCCGCCTCGTCCTCGACGCCTTCGACGACCTCACCGCGGTGACGGACCTCGCGCGCGAAATAGGTCCCTTCATCGAAGCACTTCCCCGGAGCTTCGTCGACGTCGACCTCCGTCACTTCGCCGGCGCGACGGTCGTCCGGACGACGAACGCCGACCCGTACGCGGTCGCGCGGGTCGCCGCCGAGCGTATGCGCGACGCGGACCGCGTGGAGATGCTCGCCCACGCGGTCTCAAGCGACGTCCTCGAGGCCCAGACCGCGGCCGCGGCGGCCGGACAGACCTCGAGGGTCGTGTACGGACCGTCACTCGTCGAGACGGTCGCGGACGACGACGCGCTCCGGGCACAGGTTCGGGACCTCCTCGCCACCGGGAACGCGACCGTCGTCGCCGCGACGGAACACATCCCGGTGACCGTCGGCGTCTACGACGACGAGACGGTCGGCTTCGCGTTCACGCGGGACGGGTTCCCCAGTGGTGGCCTGGTCACCGAGGCCGACGCGGTGCTCGAGTGGGCGCGAGAG
This sequence comes from Halomicrobium sp. HArcel3, assembly GCF_058933135.1. Taxonomy (NCBI): domain Archaea; kingdom Methanobacteriati; phylum Methanobacteriota; class Halobacteria; order Halobacteriales; family Haloarculaceae; genus Halomicrobium; species Halomicrobium sp. HArcel3. The sequence continues at coordinate 172,173 of NZ_JBZYDN010000002.1, forward strand.
ACCTTCGAGCGCCTGCGGTGCGCGGGACGCGAACTGACCGTGGCGGACTTCGAGTAGCGACCGACGGTCGCTACTCGACGTTCCAGCGGCGATCTGCACCGTCCTGATACTCCAAATTAATTATACATTCGCACTCTCTCCTCCTCGATCCGATCTGCATGTGGTCCGAGGTTCGTGTATTTTCCCTCTTCACGCCATGAAAGGCGTTCAGGCCGTGAAGGATTTTCATGTCAAGAACAGATACTGTTATGTTCTGGTCGCGTCAGCCGTAGTCATGGGATGGCAGCGGTTGACGGACGGAAGTGGCCAGAGTGGTAGTCGAAACTCCGCGGTCGCGCCGACGTGCGTGGTGGTCGAATGACTGACGGCCTGCGGGCGATCGCCCTCGTCAGCGTCGTCCTCTTCGCGACGGTTGCGAGCGCGCCGCTCACCGGCGTCGCAAGCGCTGCCGGAAACCAGGGGTGCCAGACCGTTTCGGCGCCGGTCACGATCACCGAATCGGGCTGTTACGCCCTCTCGGGCCCGGTGACGATTGGATCTGGTGACGGGATCACTATCGCCGCCAGCAACGTCGTACTGGACGGGCGGGGCCACACGCTATCGGGCAACGTCGTCGGCGACGGCGTCGTCGTCCACAACGCCAGTGCGACGCTCGCCAACGTCACTGTTAAGAACCTTACACTTTCCGGCTGGCGCCACGGCGTCCGCTACGAGCGAGTCGACGGCGGCAGGATAGCTACCGTCACGGTCCGGGACTCCCAGGGAGGGATCGTTCTCGTCAGCGACAGCTTCGACTGGGGAACGGACAGCAACGGGGTGACGCGGAACGTCGTCGTGGACGACAGCGACCTCTCGGACAGCAATGTCGGTGTGTTAGTCGAATCCAGCGACGACAACGAGATCAGGGACACCGTCGTCGACGGCAACTCGATCAACGGGATCCAGCTCGGATACACGCGAGACACCGTCGTCTCGAACGTCACGGCCACCGGGAACGGCGAGAACGGGATCGAGGTGGGCGACTCCTCGGGCGCGACCGTCGCGAACAGCACCGCCACGGCGAACGGCGAGGAGGGGGTCTGGCTCGGCGGGTCGAGCGGGACCACCGTGAAGGACACCACTGCCAGTACGAACGGCTTCGGGATCCACCTCGGCGACGCCGACGGGAACACGATACGGAGCAACGAACTCCGCAACAATCGCGAAGGCGGCATCAACGTCTACAACAGTGGAAGCAACACGATCTACGACAATCTCTTCGAAAACACGGACAACGTCGACTTCGATCCGCCCCACCAGACGAACGCGTGGAACGTCGCCGAGACGGCGGGGACCAACGTCCTCGGTGGTACGACTGTCGGCGGCAACTACTGGGCGAACCCAGACGGCACCGGGTTCAGCCAGACGTGTACCGACGCGGACTCGGACGGGATCTGTGACTCGTCGTTCACCGTGAACGACTCGCAGGTCGACGCCTCGCCGCTGTCCGACGAGTACGTCGCGAACGGCGACCCGACGGCGTCGTTCACGCACAGTCCGTCGAGTCCGACCCCCGGAGCGACGGTCTCGTTCGACGCCGCCGCCAGTGCGGACTCGGACGGTTCGGTCGTAGGGTACGCGTGGGACTTCGACGGTGACGGCACCACGGACGCGACCGGTCGGATGGCGACGCACACATTCCCAGCGACGGGCGACTACGACCTCACACTCGAAGTAACGGACGACAGGGGCGGGACTGACGAGGTGACGAAGACCGTCTCGGTCGTCCCCGCAGAACCGGAGATCACCGTGTCGACCGAGTACGCCGACGTCGGCGACGTACCGAACGGCACCTCGAAGACGACGCCCGTGGTCGTCTCGAACGACGGAACGGCACCACTCTCCGTGACGAGCACGGCCCTCGGCGGGCCGGACGCCGAGTCGTTCTCGCTCACGGGCGGCGGTTCGTTCGTCCTCGGTCCCGGCCAGAGTCGGACGCTTTCGGTCACGTTCACACCGGCGAGCATTCGACCGCACGCCGCCGACCTGACCGTTCTGAGCAACGACACCGACGAGTCGACCTCACTGGTCAAACTCCGCGGGACGGGAGTCGGTCGCGACCCCGCCCTGACGATCACCCCCCACCGGCTCGATTTCCCGGACACGTACGCCGGCGACGCGGTCACCAGACAGTTCACGGTCGAAAACACCGGCAACGTCGACACCGAGATCCGCGGCTACGACTTCACCGGCGACACCGTGGCCGGTTCGTACGACGTCCCGGACGGCAACGAGGTGCTCGCACCCGGTGAGTCGTTCACCGGGACCGTGACGTTCGAGCCGTCGAACGCCGGCCCCTACCGGTTCGTCCTGCACGTTACCAACAACGGGACCGGCGACCACAGCGTCATCGGGACAGGGAACGGCCGCCTCCGTAATCGAACGATCGACGTCTCGCCCCACCGGGTCGGCTTCCCGGACACCTTCGCCGGCGAGACAGTCACCAGGCAGTTTACGGTGACGAACGAGGGGAACGGCAACGTCGACATCCGCGGCTACGACCTCACTGGCGACACCGTGGCCGGTTCGTACGACGTCCCGGAGGAAGTGGGCGTGCTCGCACCGGGCGAATCCTACACCGGTAACGTGACGTTCGAGCCGTTGAACGCCGGCCCCTACCGGTTCGTCCTGCACGTCACCCACAACGGAACCGGCGACCACAGCGTCATCGCGACAGGGAACGGCCGTCTCCGTGATCGAACGGTCGACGTCACGCCCCACCGGATCCACTTCCCGGACACTCACACGGGCGACACGGTCACCAGACAGTTCACGGTAACGAACGAAGGGACCGGCACGGTCGACGTCGCCGGCTACGACCTCACTGGTGACTACGCCGTGGCGTCGTACGACGTTCCGGAGAACGTGGACGTGCTCGCACCGGGCGAATCCTACACCGGCAACGTGACGTTCGAGCCGTCCACTCCGGGCGACTATCGATTCGTCCTGCACGTTACTCACAACGGGACCGGCGACAGCGCCGTCATCGGGACAGGAACCGGTACCGGTAGTCCCGGTGGGGGCGGCGGTTCCAGCAGCGGCCCGAGCGACGACGACGAAGCGGACGACGACGGAGCGGGTGACGATGGGGATGCAAACGGGACGGTGAACACCGTCCTGCGTGGAAGTCGATGGACGAACCTCACCGTCGTCCCCACGTCGTCGAACGAATCGCTGTCGATCACCGTCGGCGACGACAACGGGACGACGGCCGACGACGACGGCAACGGGTCCGACGCTCGGCTGCTCGGCATGAACGTCACCACCGACGCCGACGGCTCGATGCGCTTCAACGTGACCAGCGAGGACGAACCGTCCGAGAACACCACCGATTTCCGCGCCTCGGTCGGCGGCGACGCACTGGGCTACCTCCGCATCGACCACTCGGTCCCGGACGAGGACGTCTCCGGCGTCGCCCTGGATTTCTTCGTCTCGGCCGACCGGCTCGCCGCCTTCGGCGTCGCCCCGGACGACGTTTCTCTCTATCGCTACCACGACGGCGCGTGGACCGAACTTCCGACCCACCTCGTTCAGAGCGAGGACGGCGGCTACGTCATGCGGGCAGACTCGCCGGGCCTCTCGACGTTCGCGGTGGCTCGCTCGTCGACGGCCGGGCCCGCCGCAACACCGGCGGGCGACACGACGGAAACTGTCACGCCGGTCGGCGACGGGACGTCCGTCACGGAGTCGTCCCCGACCGAGGCAGTCGCGAGCGCGACGCCGTCCCCCGAACCGACCGCCGCGACGACGGACGGCTCCGGACCCGGCTTCGGTCCGACGAGACTCGTCGTGGCCGTCGGAGTGTTGCTGGCGTTCGTCCGACGGCGACGGTAGGGACTCACTCTCGGCTCGCCGTTCGCTCAGGCCGAGGCCCCGACCTCCGGTCGGCGCCGACCTGCTCGCGGCTATCGCCGCTCGCGCATTCGTCGGCCCCTCCCTTCGGTCGGCGCCGACCTGCTCGCGTGTTCGCGAATCCTCCGTCGCTCCACTCAGTCGCTTTCGCCACGCTCCCCCGCCCGGTGTTCGGAGATCAGCCGGTCGACCATCTCGGCGTTGCGATCGCGCCGGCGCTCCTCGGCGCGCTCTTCCCAGTCCTCGATGGCGGCCTCGACCTCCTCCTCGCGGGCGACGGCGAGTTCGTCGACCTCCTGGACGGTGACCATCTCGGCGGGGGCGACCGGAATCTCGTGTTCGAAGAGGATGGTGTCCGCCACGTCCGAGAGCCCGCCGGTCCGCAGGACGAGCTTCGGGTCCACGTCGGCCAGTTCTTGGGCGGTGCTTCGGCCGGCGCCCGAAGCGTCCCGGAGGAGCACGATGTCGTCCTCGATGAGCCCGATGCTCTCGTCGGCCTGGCGGATGGCGCCGGTGGTGAACTGGTCGACCACCTTCACCGACGTGAGGCCCTGCTTCTTCTCGGAGACGTCCGCGAAGTTCGAGTGGTCGAGCTTCCACAGCGCCTTGAGTCGGTCGAGCTTCCCCTCCAGGTCGTCGTTCCGCTCTCGTTCCTCTTCGAGTTCGTACTCCAGGCGCTCGGTCTTTCGGCGGAGCTTCGTCACCTCGCGGTCCCGGCGCACCGCGATGCGCTCGTCGCTGCGAGCCTGCGAGAGTTGTTCCTCCTTCTCGGCCAGCTGGTCGTCCTTCTCCTCGATGGTGTCCTCCAGCGAGTCGACGTGGTCCTGGAGGCGCTCGACCTGTTGCCGTAGCTCCTTGATCGTCTGCTCCTCCTCGGTGAGTTCGCGTGGCTGGTGCTCGTCGTTCTCCTCGGCTTCGCCGCCACCGTCACCGTCGCCGTCCTCACCGAGGTCAGCCAGCACGGTCTCGACGGACTCCTCGCCGGCGACGACTCTGGCGGTCACCTCGCCGGTGTCGACGCGCGGCGGCACCTTCCGCGCGATGCGGTCGAACTGGTCCTCGTGGGCGTCGTAGGCCCTCAGCGCCGCCGCCATCGCGTCCCGCTCGTGGTCGTTGTCGTACCCCTCCTCGCGGGTTCGGTGCTGTTTCTCGTCGACCGGCAGGTCGGACTGGGGCGTCCACCCCGCGGCGTCGAACGACCGGCGGAGCTTCTCGACGGTCTCGGGCATCGGCGTCACGTCCGCGGCGACGATGATCGGTCGCCCCTGCTCGACGATCCACTCGGTGACGTCGGCGGTGTCGACGGTCCGCGAGGAGAAGACGTCGAGCACGGAGCCGTCGAGGCCGACCACCGCGGCGGCGGTCGTCGTCCCGGGGTCGACCCCCACGACGACGTGGTCCCGGCGCTTGGCCAGCGGCCGGAACTCGATGCCGTCCCGTCGTTCGCGTTCGATTTCGACGCGGGTGTCGCCCGCCCGCTCGCGCGAGACGGGGATGTCCTGGGGCCGTGCGGAGACCGTGAAGATCGCCTGCGAGAAGCCGCCGTACTTCTCGGTGACGTCCTTCTCGTAGTCGAGGCCGGCCCCCTGGAGCTCCGACTCGACCTCGCGGGCCCGGCGCTTGACAGAGCCGTGTATTCGGCGGGTGAATCGGTCCTCGGACCACCCACCGCCGCCGCCCGTCGACCGTCCGCGCGAGACCTTCACTTCGGTCGTGTTCGTGAAGGCCGACACCTCCTGGCCGACGTTGGCTGCCGCGAGTCTGGCCGCCGCCTCGGCCTCTTTCATCGGTTCCTTGGCGTAGGGCACGCCGTGGCGCGAGGCGACCCTGGAGAGCGGTTCCGGTCGCTCGGCACCGGTCACCTGGACGAGTTTCGTCTCGTCCGGCAGTTCGCCCAGGAAGTGGACCAGCGAGTCCTTGTCCTCGGCCAGTTCGTACATGTTGTCCGTCGCGACGATGGCCGGCTCCTCGCTCTCGATGCGACGGCGGAGCTTGCGGTGGCTGACGACGTCCCGTTCCAGATGCTCACCATCGAAGACGACGAGCGCGTAGGAGGGGGCGTCGCCGCGGACGTCACCGCTCTGGACGTCCACCCCGAAGACGACCGCGTCCAGCGCTCCCGTGCGCGTGTTCACGTTCGCGTGTTACGCAGTGGCGGACCATAACCCTCACGCCGGGGTCGGTCCGGAAGCGCTAGCTGTCGAGCATCTCGATGCCCCGTTCGACGACCGCCTGAGAGACGTACAGGCTGGTCTCGTGTTGCAACCTCCGCATTCGCTCGGCCGCCTCGTCTTGCTCCAACCGACCGCGGGCATACGCCAGAGCTATAACGCCGATAGAGCCGTGCACGTCCACGCCGGTATCGTCTGCCGCGTCTCTGGCCGCCATGTCGTCGGTCAGGAGCACGGCGTCGCGGTTGATGGCGACCGCGAGAGCTGCCGCCTCGCCAGCGTCGAGGGACTCGTCATCACCGATCCGGTCTGAAGACACGCGTTCGTATGACAGTCCGGCCATGCCGGCTGGTATCCCGCCGTCTGCTATCTCCTTATACACGGTATCAGGTACGTACAGCCGGCCGAGTACGTCGAGAAGGTCGATCGATCCGATCTCAGCGAGGTGAATTAGCGGGCCCGCGTCCGCAACCGCGGTGACGCTCACGCGTCGAGGCCCCAGCTAACGTCGTCTTCGACGGCTTTTCGCTCCTGCTCTGCGCGTTCGACCGTCGTCCGGCCGATCCGGTCGACGGCCTGATCGCGGTCGAATTTACCGTCGAAGTACAGCGACAGAACGAGGTCACGCCATAAATCTTCGATCCCCTGTTCCAGTGCCTGCTCGACGACCGCTGACTCGGACATACCCCGTTCCCGGGCAATCTCGCGTACCCGTTCTGATATCTCGGCCGCCATCCTTTCGGGAGCATATCGGTCGCGTCGATACTTAAACCTCAGCAACCGAGAGAATCAGTCGGGATTCGCTTTCGTTTCGGTTCTTAAAGCGACTCGATAAACTCTAGGGTGTACCCTTCGGGGTCCTCGACGAACGCGACGTAGGCGTCGGCCGCCTCGACGGTGAGGGGGTCCGTGACGACGGTGCCGCCGGCCTCGACCGCTCGCTCGACGGTCGCGTCGAGGTCGTCGACGGTCAGCGCGACGTGGTCGACGTCGGCCCGGCCCGGCGCGATGGGCGTCGTCCGGTCCGGGTCGTGCTTGAGCTGCAGTTCGCCGTGTTCGTCGCCGAGGTAGATGTTCTCGACGCCGTCCATCTCGAAGGACCAGGTGCGTTCGAGGCCGAGCGTCTCGTAGAACTCGACCGTCCGGTCGACGTCCGATACCCACAGCGCCACGTGTGCAACGTCCATGGTGCCACTCTCGAACCGCGCTGAAATGACAGTACCGACTCGGTCGTCCGTGGTCCCGCTGGGTTCCCATCAGGCCGTTCGTGTCGGAAAGTTGGCGTCGACTTTTTCCACCCTTCACCCGACCTCAGTTCCATGGAGTACACCACCCTCGGTTCGACCGGGATGGAGGTCTCGAAGATCTGTCTGGGCTGTATGAGCTTCGGGAGCGGCGACGAGTGGATGCTCGACGAGGACGAGTCGCGCGACCTCATCGAGCGCGCCATCGACCTGGGAATCAACTTCTTCGATACGGCGAACGTCTACTCGTCGGGCGAGTCCGAGGAGATCCTCGGGAACGTGCTCACCGACTACGACCGTGACGAACAGGTCGTCGCCACCAAGGTTCGTTGGCCCGGCGCGAAGGAACACCGCAACGCGGAGGGCCTGTCGCGGAAGACCATCGAGCAGGAACTCGCACACTCGCTGGACCGGCTGGGGATGGACACCGTCGACCTCTACCAGATCCACCGCTGGGACTACGACACCCCCATCGAGACGACGCTGCGGGCACTCGACGACGCGGTCCGGCGAGGGCAGGTCCGGCACCTCGGCGCGTCGTCGATGTACGCCAACCAGTTCCAGCGCGCGCTACACGTCAGCGACCGCGAGAACCTCGCGTCCTTCGAGACGATGCAGGACCTGCACCACCTCACCTACCGCGAGGAGGAACGAGAGATGTATCCCGTCTGCGAGCGGGAGAACGTCGGCGTCCTGCCGTGGAGTCCGCTCGGGGCTGGTTACCTCACCCGGCCGCACGAGGAGTTCAGCGACACGACGCGGGGCGAACACGAGATCGACTACGGCACCCCGTATCACGAGGGCCCCGGCAGCGAGGAGATAAACGAGCGCGTCCAGGAACTGGCCGCCGACAAGGGAGTCACGATGGCCCAGATAGCGATGGCCTGGCAGTTCCAGCACGACGCCGTCACCGCGCCGATCCTGGGGACGTCGAGCATCGAACACCTCGAGGAGGCCGTCGAGGCGCTCGATATCGACCTCTCGGCGTCGGACGTCGAATACCTCGAAGAACCCTACCACCCGGTGCCGGTCTACGGCCACGACTAGGCTGTCGGCTCTCTTCCGCTACTTGTCTCCATCTCTTTCTGTCTCCCCTTCCGAACGTCGCTAGTCAGTGGCATCAGGTATAAGAAGACGAATGGCCAATGAACATGTAGGTGGTCATGGCCATGAGTACGGAGACGAAAGTCGTGCAAACGGAGCTCTCGACCGAAGAGTACGAGCGACTCCGCAAGGTCGCGGATCGCGAAGGGAGATCGCTAAAGGACGTCCTCCGTGATGCGGCGACGGAGTACACTCACACCCATTCTGAACTCGACCCCGACGACCCGTTGTTCAACTACGAACCCGACGGGACCACGGGCGAGACGGTGTCGGCGTCGAAGACGGACGACTATCTCTACGGGGACGAGTGATGGCCGAAGCGCTGACGGCGTACGAACCAATCACGAGCGGTCCGACGGCGCTGTTTCTCGACACCAGTGGACTCTTCGCCTACTTCCATCCCGACGCCGAGGAGCACGACACGGCGCGGGCCTTCATGCGAGCGGTCGGTCGCGGTGAAATCCCGTATCGGCCGCTGTTTACGAACACCTACGTCGTCGACGAACTCGTGACGCTCCTCCAGTCGAAGGGTCGCCACGGCTGGGCAGCCGACGCCTACGAGATGCTGACCACGTCGGAGAACATCACGCTTCTCGGCGAGTCAGATGCGGTGTTCGCCGACGCCGGCGAGGTGTTTCTCGACTACGACGACCAAGAGATATCCTTCACCGACCACTTCTGTGCGGTGCAGATGGCGAACGAGAACGTCGACCACGTCTTCGCGTACGACGGCGACTACGAGACGCTCGGTTTGACTGCGATCCCCCGCTCTGCAGAGTGAGATCTCTCCGAACTGGCGGTGCGGGACGCCATCAGTTTTCGTCGGGGTAGGGCACCCGGAGTTTCTGGCCGTCCTGGGCGACGAAGCTCTCGCCCTCGAACGCATCGCTGGCCTCGTGGGCAAGCGGCGAGGAGTCCCCGCCGTAGCGGGTCGAGACGTGCGTGAGCGCGAGGCGTTTCGCACCGGCCCGCTGTGCCACTTCGGCAGCCTGTCTGGCCGTCGAATGTGCCGTCGCCTGTGCCCGGTCCCGGCGGTCCTCGGCGAAGGTGGCGTCGTGGATCAGCAGGTCCGCGTCCTCGCTGGCCGCGACGACGGCGTCGGTGGGCTCGGTGTCGCCGGTGTACACGAGGGTACGACCAGGCCTGGCCGGGCCGACGACCTCCTCGGGTTCGACGACGCGGCCGTCGTCGAGTTCGACGGACTCGCCGCGGTGGAGCTTGGAGTAGGCGGGACCAGGCGAGATGCCCAGTTCGTTCTCTGCCTTCTCGCGGTCGAACCGGCCCTTCCGGTCGTCCTCGACGACGGCGTAGCCCACGGACTTGCAGCGATGCTCGGTCCGGACCGCGCGGACCTCGTACTCCTCGCGGTCGACCACGACGTCGCCGGGCGAGACCTGATGGATTCGCACGGGAAACGCGGGGTCGTTCCCGCCGACGTGGATCAGGTCCTCGATCTGGCTGCGAGTCCCCGCGGGGGCGTGGATGGACAGGGGCTCCTCCCGGTCGTTGAAGTCCCACGTCTGGACCAGGCCGGGGAGACCGAGGACGTGGTCGCCGTGGAGGTGGGAGACGAAGACGTGTTCGACCCCGAAGCCGGTGTTGTACCGCATCATCTGGCGCTGGGTCCCCTCGCCGCAGTCGAACAGCAGCTGGTCCCCTTCCCGGTTGACGAAGACGGCGCTCGTGTTGCGCTCGGTCGTGGGCACGGCGCCGCTGGTCCCGAGAAACGTTACCCGCATGGCGAATCGTCGGCGGGGGAGGGGTAAACCCGTGTCGGATTCCCACCGCTACGCCACTGGCCGGGGGGACGGACGCCTCGGTATCACGCCGTTCGTTCACGTTGTGGATGTACACCACGACACGCCCCGTCCAATCGCAAGACGGCGGTCGGAAACCGGGACGTATTTCAGTGGGGGGTTCGGGAAAGCAGGGCTGACTGGCGTTCGCGTCCGTCGGGGGGTTCTACCCCTCGATTCCGGTGCGGCCAAGGCCCCTCTTAGAACCGGTGAAATCGCACTAGGGCGGGCCTGTCACCGCCGCCGTAACTGAACGAACTCTCCGGTTTATCTGTTGATCGAACGACGTTTCGACTGCATCGCCATGACAGTACCAACACCTGACCAGAGAGTAGTATGACACGCTCCACGAACAGGGCCGCTGTCGTCATCGTCGCGTTGATGATAGCGCTCAGTGGCGCGTTCGTCGTACAGGGGGCCGTCGCGCAGGAGACTGCCGACGACTCCGAGAGCGACGAGTCGTCGCTCGAGGTCGTATCGCTGAACGCACCGGAGAGCGCCGCGCCCGGGTCGAACGTCAGCGTCGGCGCGGAGATCGAGAACCCCACCGACGACCGGATAACCGAATCCGTCGAGTTCCGCCTCGGCGGGGCGGTCGTCGCCACGAAGCTCGTGACGGTCGACCCGAACGACTCCGAGGTGGTCCAGTTCCGGGCCGACACGGAGGGGCTCGAGACGGGGACCTACTACCACGCCGTCTTCACCGAGGACAGTGGACAGGTCGAACAGATCACCCTCTCCGAGTCGTTCACGCTCGACTCGGTCGACGCACCGGAGAACGCGACCGTCGGGGACGAACTCACCGTCGAGGCCGAGGTGACTAACCCCAACGACTTCGAGACGAACCAGTCGGTGACGTTCCGTCTCGACGGCCAGGTCGTCTCCGAGGAGCGGGTCACGCTCGACGCCGAGGAGAGTGACACCGTCACGTTCGACGTCGCCACCGACGGCCTCGAAGCCGGCGACTACGTCCACGGGGTCTTCACCCGGGACGACGGGCAGTTCCTCCAGCTGACCCTCGACGCCGCAGAGGACGCCGAGGACGACGAGGAGGACACCGAGACGGAGACTGAAACGGAAACCGAGACTGAGACCGAGACGGAAACGGAAACCGAGACTGAAACTGAGACGGAAACGGAAACCGAGACTGAGACCGAGACGGAAACTGAGACGGAAACGGAGACCGAAACTGAAACCGAGACCGAGGTCGAGGACGAACCGAGCGCGTCGGTCGTCTTCCCGACCTACAACGCCACGATGGTCACCGTCGACCAGGTCACGGTGTCGGACGGCGGCTTCGTCGCCATCCACGAACAGACCGACGACGGTGCGGTCGGGCCGGTCATCGGCGTCTCCGAGTACCTCGATGCCGGAACCCACGAGAACGTCGAGGTCCACCTCTTCGACGTCCCCGGTGCGGAGTACGACCAGGACGAGCTCACGGAGAGCCAGACCCTGATCGCGATGCCGCACCTCGACACCGACGACGACCAGACGTACGACTTCGTCGCCACGAACGGCACGGAGGACGGCCCCTACACCGCGGACGGTGAAGCGGTCACCGACGAGGCCTACATCCAGCTAGACGACGTCGAAGAGCCAGAGACGGAAACGGACACGGAGACCGAGACTGAGACTGAAACGGAGACCGAGACCGAGACGGAAACGGACACGGAGACCGAGACTGAGACTGAAACGGAGACCGAGACCGAGACGGAAACGGACACGGAGACCGAGACTGAGACTGAAACGGAGACTGAGACCGAGGAACCTGCTGCGGAAGTGAACGCGAGCGTTACGTTCGAGCAGCAGACGACGGACGGTACGACGATAACAGTCGACTCGGTCGAACTCGGTGAAGGCGGCTTCGTCGCCGTCCACAACGAGAGCCTGCTCGACGGTGACGCCGTCGGCAGCGTCGTCGGGGTCTCGGAGTACCTCGAACCCGGTGAGTACGAAGACGTCGAGATCGAGCTCTTCGACGTTCCCGGCGCGGAGTACGACCAGAACGAACTCACGGAGAACCAGACGCTGATCGTGATGCCACACCTGGACACGAACGACAACGAGACCTACGACTTCGTTGCGACCAACGGGTCGGAAGACGGTCCGTACACCCAGGACGGTGAAGTGGTGACCGACGAAGCGCTCGTCCAGGTCGCCGGCGTCGAGCAGCCGCCGGAAGAGACTGAGACCGAAGAACCGCTGAACGAGACGGAGACGGAGACGGAAACTGAAACGGAGACCGAAGCACCGGTCAACGAGACTGAGACCGAAGAACCGCTGAACGACACGGAGACTGAAACGGAAACCGAGACCGAGGTGGCGGCGTCCGCGAACGCCTCCGTCGCGTTCGAGAACCAGACTTCGAACGGGACGACGGTGACCATCGATAGCGTCACCGTGCCGGACGGCGGCTACGTCGCCATCCACGACCAGTTCCTGTTCGAGGGTGACGTCATCGGGAGCGTCGTCGGCGCCTCCGAGTACCTGGAGGCCGGGACCCACGAGAACGTCACGGTCTCCCTGTTCAACGTCTCCGGCGCGGAGTACGCACAGGACGCGCTCACCGAGAACGAGACGTTGATCGCGATGCCGCACCAGGAGACGAACGACAACGAGACGTACGACTTCGTCGCGACGAACGGCACCGAGGACGGTGCCTACACGGTCGACGGTGAACCGGTCACCGACGAAGCGCTGATCACCGTCCAGGCAGACGCCGAACCGGTCCAGGAGACCGAGACGGAGACGCCTGTCAACGAGACGGAGACGGAGACCGAGGCCGGACTCAACGAGACGGAGACCGAGGCCGGACTCAACGAGACCGAGAACGAGACGACGAACGAGACTGCCGCGATGGACGCGAACGCGTCCGTCGAGGTGACGAACGTGAGTTCGCAGGGCACCGAAGTGACTGTCAACGCGACCCTGCCTGAGGGTGGCTACGTGGCCGTCCACGACGATAGTCTGCTCGCCAACGCGACCGAGCTCGACCTGAGCGAGGCGGTCAACAGCACTATCGGCGCCTCGGAGTACCTCGAAGCTGGTGAGCACGAGAACGTGACGATCACGCTGTTCGACGTGCCCGGTGCCGAGTTCGACGAGACCGAACTCACCGAGAGCCAGTTCCTGGTCGCGATGCCGCACATGGAGACGAACGACAACGAGACGTTCGACTACGTCGCGACGAACGGCACCGAAGATGGGCCGTACACCATCGACGGTGAACCGATCGTCGCGCCCGCGATCTACGACGCGCCGGGCGACAACGAGACGATAGTCGGGTACAACGAGTCCGACGACGGGGCGGCGGACGTCAACGAGACTGAAAACGAGACCGAAGCCGGACTCAACGAGACCGAGAACGAAACTGACGGGCTGAACGAGACCGAAACGGAGACCGAGGCCGGTCTCAACGAGACCGAAACGGAGACCGAGGCCGGTCTCAACGAGACTGAAAACGAGACCGAGGCCGGACTCAACGAGACCGAAACCGACGCGGCGGGTGACACGACGACGGTCACGGCACAGACCGCGGTCACCTTCGAGAACCAGACCGCGAACGTGACCGAGAACGGTACCGCGGTGACCATCGAGTCGACGACGCTCTCCGAGGGTGGCTACGTGGCCATCCACAACGAGAGCCTGCTCGACGGTGACGCCGTCGGCAGCGTCGTCGGTGTCTCCGAGTACCTCGAGGCCGGGACCTACGAGAACCTCTCGGTGGTTCTCTACAACGTCTCCGGTGCCGAGTTCAACGACACCGAGTTCACGGAGAACGAGACGCTGATCGCGATGCCGCACATGGAGACGAACGACAACGAGACGTACGACTTCGTCGCCACGAACGGGACGGCTGACGGGCCGTACACCGACGAGGGCGGCGCCATCGTCGACAACGCCACCGTCGCACCGCCGAGCGAGGACGCGACGGACGCCGGCGAAATGACCGAGACGAACGCGACTGCCGAGGAGACGAACGAAACCGTGACCGAGACGAACGCCACGGAGAACGAGACCGAAGCGCTCGTCGCTCCCTGACGCGATCCGGCCGACTTCATTTTTCGACTCGCGATCTGGTCCCGTAGCTCCGCGGCCGCTCGTGGAGGGCTAGCGTTTTTAGGCCTGGTAACGTACGACATGGCATGAAGTTCGTCATCGTCGGCTACGGACGCGTCGGGATGCGGACCGCCGGCATTCTGGCCCCGGAAGGCCACGACGTCGTCGTCGTCGACAACGACCCGGACAAGGTAGACCGAGCACGGACGGAGGGGTTCGAGACCGTCGCGGGCGACGGCACGGACGAGAGCGTCCTCGAGGAGGCCGGACTGGCTGACGCCGACGCTATCGGCGGGCTGACCGGCGACCTCAACACCAACTTCACGGCCTGCATGATCGGCAAGGAGTACGGCTGCCGGACCGTGTTGCGCATCGACGAGGACTACCGCGAAGAGATCTACGAGAAGTACGACGCGGACGTCGACGAGATAATCTACCCCGAGCGCCTGGGCGCGGCGGGGGCCAAGACCGCGCTGCTCGGGGGCGACTTCAACGTCATCGCCGACCTCGCCGAGCAGTTGACCGTCGCGACGGTGGACATCCCCGAGGGCGCGCCCGTGGTCGGCTCGCGCGTCGTCGAGGTCGACCTCCCGAGCCAGGCGCGCATCTACGCCCACGGCCACGACAGGGAGCCGATGACGATTCCACTGCCGCGGACGGAGATAGAAGCCGGCGACCACGTGGCGGTCCTCTCCGACCCGGACGCCATCACGGAGGTCCGGACGGCGCTCCGGGGGGCGTAGTCACTCCGGAGAGTGGAGAGGGGGTCGAGCGCGACCCGTCCGGAGGGCAGCCGGCGCGTACCGAAAGAGGATAGGTCGCGTCGTCCGGGCGCGCGATGGGAGGATGGGATACGGGCGCACCGTCGTCCTGTCCGGCGACGGCACGCGAGCCGTACGTGCGCACCCGTCGAATGGGAACCCTGGCTCTCACTTAAACACCCGTCAGACGGGCGTCTCATAGTGTCGGTTGTAACTATTTTCGGCAGGCACACGCCACCGACGGGGTGAACTGGGGCTGAACGAACAGATGGTGGGAAAACGCTGGGAACGAATTACAACCGACGCTATCACGCCGCCGTCCGCCGGGGATTTTTGGTCGCGCCGCCCCTCGATGCGGGCATGACATGGGGGACGCTGTTCGACGGCGCCGACGAGTACGACGTCACTGTCGAGGACATCGACCGGACGCTCTCGGAGCACAGGGATGACTGCTGACCCGACCCGCGTCGTCGCCGACGCCGACGTCCTCGCCGCTGACCTCCTCGTCGGTGGCGACGCCCGCGCGGCCCTCGACCACGTCCGCGGGCACTCCTGGCTCACCCTCGTCGCCAGCGATTCGCTGCTGGACGACGCCGAGGCGGTGATCGCCGACCTGACCGACGACGACCTCGCGGCGGACTGGCGCGAGCGGGTCGAGCAGGAGCGGGAACCCGTCGACCACCCCGACGACGACCATCCGGCGCTGGCCTCCGCCTACCGCGGCGAGGCGGCCCACCTGCTCACGTTCGACGACTCGCTCCGCAGCGCCGAGGCCGGCCTCTCCCTGCAACCGCGCGTCTCGGTCAGCGTCCGCTCGCCGGACGCGTTCGCGACCGTCTTCGACGCCGAATCGCTGTACGAGGCGACCCACGAAAGTGAGTATCCGGGACCGGACCGCGACCCCAGGGAGTAGCCCTCGCTCCCGCTCGCCAGCGGCCGCTAGCGCCCGCCGTTGACGATCCTGGCGCCCCAGCGACGCAACGGGCGGGGAGTGATCCGCAGGAACAGGGTCAGGAGTTTCATCGGCAGGCCGGGAATCACGACCACGTCGCCGGACTGGAGGCCGGCGTAGGCGGCCGTCGCGACCTCCTCGGGCGTGTGGGAGAACACTTGGGCCACGGTGGAGTCGCCCATCCCGGCGCGTTCCTGGAATTCCGTGTCGACCGGGCCGGGACAGACCACGGTTACGTCGATATCGGTGACGCGGTACTCCGCCGCCAGCGCCTCGGAGAAGCTGTTGACGTAGGCCTTGCTGGCGTAGTAGCCGGCCAGCAGCGGCCCGGGGGTGAAGCCCGCGACGGAGCCGACGTTCAGGACCTGTCCCCGGGAGCGGCCGTCGAGGAACCGGTGGGTAAGTTCCACGAGCACGTCGACGTTCAGCCGGAGCTGGGTCCGCTGGTCGGCCAGGTCGCCCTCGCCGAAGCGGCCGTAGACGCCGACGCCCACGTTGTTGACCAGCGCGTCGAGGCTGATTCCACGCTCGTCGAGTGAGTCGAACAGCCGGTCGGGCGCGTCGTCGTCGGCCATATCCAGCGGAATCGCCGTCGCGTCGACCCCGTAGTCGGTTTCGAGTTCGTCGGCGAGCGACCGGAGGCGCTCCTCGCGCCGGGCGACGAGGACCAGGTCGTGACCGTGTCTGGCGAACTCGGTCGCGAGCGCGCGGCCGATGCCGGCGCTGGCACCGGTGACGAGGGCTGTGGGAGCCATCGGCTGGTCAGGCCCGACCGGTCTCGTCGAGCCAGTCGCCCAGTTTCGCCAGCGCCCGGCCGCGGTGGGAGACGGCGTTCTTCGCCCCGGTACTCATCTCCGCGAACGTCGTCCCGTCGTGTTCGAAGATGGGGTCGTAGCCGAACCCGCCGTCGCCGCGGGGCGCGACGATGGTGCCCGGGACGACGCCCTCGAATATCTTGACCGGCGGGTCGCCGTCGCGGACGGAGTCGGCGCGCGCACGGCTCGCTCCGCTCACCGTTCGCTCGTTCGGCGCCCCCTCCCTGCGGTCGGCGCCGCCCGCGTCGAACCCCTCGCCGTCGCAGTACGCGACGACCGTCCTGAATTTCGCGCCGTGGTCGTCCTCGGGCTCCGTGAGCCGCCAGACCCGCTCGATACCGACGTGGGACTCGACGTAGGAGGAGTACGGGCCGGGGAAGCCGTCGAAGGCGTCGACGAACAGGCCGGAGTCGTCGACGATGACCGGTTCTCCGGCCTCCCGGTAGGCTTCCCGGGCGCCGTGGGCAGCGATGGTCCCCAGATCCTCACCCTGTACCTCGGTGTAGTCGAAGTCGAACTGTTCGACCGACCCCAGGTACTCCTCGGCCTCGTGGACCTTCCCGGGGTTGGTCGTGACGAACGTGAGCATAGTGGCTATTTCCCGTATATCGTCTTCAACTCTCGGAACTCGATTGCGCTCTGGTCGAGAGATTCTTTCGCGCCACTCTCGACGTCTGGGGCGACGATTATTCCCCTCGCAGTTTGGTCGGATCGCGTCGTTTTCCAGGTCTCCAGACGACGCTGGGCTTGTTTGACAACTTCTTCGGTGATGGGCCGCAGTTTCAGCTCCACAACGACCGTCTCCCCACTTGCGTCCTCTCCGATGACGTCTATGTGAGCATTTCCGACTCGTTCTTCCACCGACCTGATCTCGAATCCCGGCTCGACAAGTTCAGGGTTCTCTGCGAGTATCTCACGAAGATGGACTTCGGTTACCTCAGACACCTCCAGATAGTTCTGGAGGGTGTCGAGTACTTTGGTGCCTGCCAGAGCGATCGTCTCTGCGTCCTCGCGGTCCACGGCACCACCGTGAACGAGCCGATTACGTATCGACCAGAGGGTTTCTATCGCGTTGGCCGTTTCCGACTGGATCAATTCGTTTTCACGGGCCTGATTCGCCAGGAACTGAAGGGTTGCTTTTTGGTCAGGTGACAGTCCTTCGGAGAGCAATATCTCTCGCAATCGGGCCTCGATCTCCGAAGTGAGATTGGCGATCGTGGTGATCGGGTCCGCACCTTCTGCATCTGGAAGCCGACTAGAGAGGTCCGATACCGTCTGATTCCTGGGCCTCTCCCGGTTTCCGAAGTCGCGACGTACTTCTTCCGGGAGATTGGCTGTTTCTGTTTGAGAGTCGATGTGCTCGACGTCCTGCTGTAGACGTTGTTTCGGAGTTTCGAGATCGATCTTGACCTTTTCGCCGCTGAAGACTAGTTTCGATATGCGAGAGGCCTGGGGAATAATCGCAAGCAGCAGTATCAGCATCCCCGTATACGCATCGACCCTCACCAATGCCTGGCCGGTATGACCGAAGGAGTAACTTACGAGAATAACGAGAGAAACGACGTAGAGAGCTCCATAGGCGACAATTTTGGGTCGAGAATCCACCCGATCCTTCACAGTATCTGTGAACAGACTACGCGAAGATTAATTCCTTCGGTTCGTCAGTCGACGATAACTTCGACGGGTTCCTCGTCGCGGTCGGTCGGCCCCTGGGACCTGCTCTGACCTTCCTGCCAGAGGAGTGCGCCGACGACTGCCAGCGCCACCCACGAGCGCCAGTTGGCGAGGTTCAGCGTGTAGCCGATGCCGAAGGGTTTCTCGACGAGCATGCCGTCGTCCGGTTGCCAGTACGAAGAGAGCAGTCGCCGGACGCTGGGACGGTCGAAGTTGTACGGCACGCCGAAAATCTCACCTGACTGCGGTTTGTCGGCCATACGCTACGGTTGGGCACGCGCCGTTAAGTCGTTTTTCCCGCCGATAGTGACGACTGACGGTCTTACCCCAGCAGCGTCGTCACGGGGCCGTCGAAGTTGAGGATGACGGCCTGGGAGCGGTCGCCGAAGACGGCCTTCCCCGTCGGCGAGCGCTTCTTGCCGGTGAGGAACACGTGGTCCGTCTCGTGTTTCTCCGCACTCTGCAGGATGCGGTCGGCTTCCGTCTCGGAGTCGCCGACGAGGGCGGCGACGGTGTTCCAGTCGACGTCGAGGTCGTCGAGGGCCTCCTCGACGGTTTCCTCGGCGCGCTGGCGGCGGTTGTCGAGGACTGCCCGCTCGTTGTACGTCGTGTGTTCGCCCTTCCCGGCGGCCTCGAGGGTCTCCCGCTTCTCCTCGTACTCCTCCGGCGTCATCAGCGCCAGCACGTCGAGGCGGGCGTCCACCCCGGCGGCGAGTTCGCCAGCTTCGCGGAGTATCGTCTGCCCGTCCTCGCTCGTCTCCAGAACCACGAGTGCTCGTTCCATGGCTTGGTTTCGGGTAGCTGACCACTTAATCTCACTGGTAGCGGCCACGCCCTTCGATTTCCCGTAGCTGGTCGAGAACGGCCCCGTCGCGGTCGCTGGCTGCGCGGTAGGCGTCCTCTACCGCCGCCCGGAGTGCTCCGGCGTCGTCGGTCGTCCCAGCCAGCGACTGAGCGAGTACGTGCAGGTCCATCGCGTGGTCTTCCTCGTCCTGCGTGTAGTAGCCCAGGCCGAAGTCGATGAGGAAGGTCCGGGCGTCGCTGCCGTCACCGTCTTTTTCGACTGGCCCAACCCGGACGTTCCGCGTCGTCGGGTCCCCGTGGACGAATCCCGCGTCGTGGATCCGCGCGAGGTGCCGGCCCACGTCGCGGACGGACGCTTCGGTCAGCGACTCCCGGAGGTCCGCCTCGCCGACGTGCTGGAAGACGATGCGGGACTCCTGGGGATCGACGTCCCGGATGACCGGCGTCGGGACGCCGTGGCGGCGGGCCTCGCTCGTCAGCCGCGCCTCTTGCCGCGTTCGCTCGACCCGCAGACGCTTGTCCAGCGCGGGATGGCGGTAGGACCGGGGGTTTCGCTCCTTGACGACGTGGTCCCCAACGAACCGGACGGTGGCCTCGGCGCCCTGGAGTTCGGTCGGGTCGACCGTCGCCGATTCGTCGGGGCGCGAAGCGGCCCGCCCCCTCCAGCTAACGTCGACCTGGTCCGGCCGGAAGTCCGAGTCGATGCGCGACTCCTCGATAGCGATGGTGTCGCCCGCGGCGAACATCTTCGCGCCGAGGATGGCGATCATCCCCGCGTTGTCCCGGAGGAACGTCGCCGGTGGGGCGTAGAAGTCGGCGCCGCGCTGGTCGCACATCTCTTCGAGCATCGACCGCAAGCGGGCGTTCTGGGCGACGCCGCCGCCGAGGACGAGTTCGTCGCCGTCGGTCAGCGAGAGGGCCCGTTCCGAGACTTCGGTGAGCATGGCGAAGACGGTCTCCTCCAGCCCGCGGCAGACGTCCTCGACGGCCTCCCCCTCGTCGACGGCCTGCTTCGCGGCGGACATGATCCCCGAGAACGAGAAGTCCATCCCCTTGACGACGTAGGGGAGGTCGAGGTACTCACCCTCCTTCGCGTGGCTCTCGACCTTCGGCCCGCCGGGGTGGCTCCAGCCGACGTGACGGGTGAACTTGTCCAGCGCGTTGCCGACGCCGGTGTCCATCGTCTCGCCCAGCACCCGGTAGCGCCCGTTGCGATAGCCCAGGATGTGCGCGTTCGCGCCGGAGGCGTTCAGACAGACGGGGTCGTCGAACCCCGAGAAGTGCCGGCCCACCTCCAGGTGGGCGACCATGTGGTTGACGCCCACCAGCGGGACGTCGAAGCGCTGGGCGACGGCGCGGGCCGCGGTGCCGACGATGCGGAGGCACGGCCCGAGGCCCGGACCCCTGGAGAATGCCACTGCGTCGATGGGTGCCCCCGGGTCTTCCCCGGCCTCGGCCGCCCGCTCCTCGGCGTGTGCGATGGCGGTCTGGACGACCTGTGGAATCGCCTCACCCATGTGCTCGGCGGCCTCACGGGGATGGATGCCGCCGCTCGCAGGCTGGTAGGCGTCGCTCTCGATGAAGACGTGCTCGTCGTCGGTGTGGGTCGACGGGTCCGCCGTCTCGAAAATGGCGGCGCTCGCCGCCCAGGCGGTCCCCTCGATGCCCAGGACTCGCATCTGGTCGCCCGACGCCGCCGGTTCGCTCATCTTATCGTGCTGGATTCGGATACCCACGGAAAAGACGACTTCGATACGCGCGGGCGTGCGTCACCGGGGCTGGACCTGCCTTCATCGCGGGTCGACGGCTCCGCTCAGGACCGATCGTCCGATCCGCCGTCGTTCCGGGACCGAGAGAGCGCGACCGCCCCCGTCGCGAACGCGACCTGCGTGGCTACGCCGGTCGCAAGCGCGACGTCGCAGGCCAGGCCCGCCCACCGGACGACCGACCACGCCGACTCCCCGGCCGCGAGTACTTCGACGGCGACGGGGAACGCGAACTGGTACCCGAGAACTGCGCCGACCGGGAACAGGACGGCGCCGACCAGCGCGAGGAGCGCGCGACGGGATCCGGCGTGCGACGTACTGACCCACCACCGGCGGAGAACGACAACCTCCAGCGCCAGGACGAACCCGACGACCAGGGCGACCCGAACCTGCGCGAAGATGACGTCGAACGGCGCGACCGCGACGAGCGTCTCGACGGTCGCTGCGTCGTTCAGGCCGCTTCGCAGTACGTCCCAGAGGACCGCCTGCATGGCGAACACCGTCGCCGGGACCGCGGCCAGGAAGGTGACTACCCCGAGGACGATCGCCAGTGGGTCGCCGAGCGTGCCCACGATGACGGCACGGACGCTCGACCGATCGTCGGCCGTCCGTCGAGCGGATGACGAACTGGTCATTCGTCCGAACGGTTCACCGGTCGGGGTATCAATCTACTGGGACCGGACGGGATGAGAGGACGCGCGAACGCAGTCGCTACCGGAGAAGGTGCGTCGAAAGCGGAAAAACGGCCCTTATTTCCACTCGGTATAGCCGCACTTGCCGCAGTGCTGGCGGTCGTCGTGCTCGGCGAGGAACGCGTCGCCACAGCGGGGACAGCGTTCGCGGGCTTCCTGGCCGTCGTCGTCGTAGTACTCGTTTCGGGCCATCGGATCAGGCCTCCTCCGCCTCTTCCTCGCCCTCGCCGTCGGCGACGATCTTGTTGCGTTCGAGCATGTGGTCCTGCTCGACCTCGCGGGCCTGCTCGGCGCTGTCGTACACCTTGGCGTAGCCGATGGTCCGGCGCATGCCGAACTTCGTGTCGAGTTCGTGGACGACGGTCTCTTCGGCGTCTTTGTTCAACATTGCGGCCAGCGAGTCGCGGACGGAGAGACGAGAGGGGGTCGCGTCCTCGTGTCGCACCTCGAACCGAACGTCGGTCCGGTGCAACATGGGGTTCTCGTCTTCCTCGATGATTTCGATGTCCATGTTTCGTTGTGTGTCTCTAGCCCTTGAGTCGCGTAAAAGGATTTCGAAGCCGTCGGTCCCGTCAGACGCCGTTCGTCGGAGCGTCCAGTTGGCGTCTCTCTGGCCGTCACCGCCTCCGTCTGGCCGTTCCGGACGGCGACCTGTCTTCCCGTGTACAGGCCGCAGGCGCCCAGGAACGTGCCTGTCACTACTCGTCGGTACCGCCGGTTCGTGATGCCTGAGTGACAGGACGGGAACGTTTTTGATCCTCTCTGCCGAACCCGCTCCCGTGCCCGAACGCCGCCACCGCAACCTGGTCCTCGGGACGATGGCGCTGCTCATCGCCGTTCTGGCCGCGGTCGACGTCCTCGCGCTGGGTGGAACGTCGACCAATCTCGGCCGCTTCGACGCCGTCGTCTGGGGCGTCGTCGCCACCGTCGTCCTCGTCCCCCACGCCTCGTCACGTGCCCGCCGGGTTCGCGATCGCGCTTTCGGGAGCCGGCCGGTCCGCGTCGCCTTCGGTCTCTTCGGTGTGGGGTTGCTGGCGCTCACCGGCGGTTTGTTACTCGAAATCTCTGGGTCGTGGGGTCGTGCATCGCTTCCGTCCCGTTTGAGCGTCGGCTTCTGGATAGCTGTCTTTGCTCTCGGCGGCGTCGGCGCCCTCTGGACGGCACTCGACGGGTGACTGGATCCGGCGCACCTCGGAGGCGACAGGGCTATACCAGCCGACAGCCCCCAGTACGTCATGTGGTGTCACGCAACGTTCAACCGCTTCGGCCGCTGTCACCGGCGAATCGCGAGGCCCGGTGCAGTGCGACGCGCTTCGCCCGGATCTGGGGTGCGTTCCGCGCTGGTCCACGGGGATGAGTGACGGGTCACGCGAGCGGGATCGAGCCGTCGACGCCGACGAGCTATTGACGGCGCTGCCGGACCCGGTTCTCGTCGTCGACGACGACGGCGACTACGTCGACGCGAATCCCGCGGCCTGTGACCTGTTCGGCCACGACAGAGCGGACCTGCTGGGACGCAACGTCTCGGAGTTCGCCAGCGCCGACTACGACGTCTCGACCGCGTGGGACCGGTTCCTGGCCGAGGGCGCGGCGACCGGCGAGTTCGAACTGGTCCGGCCGGACGGCGACCGCCGAACCGTCGAGTTCACGGCGACGGCGGCCGTGACGCCGGGGCGCCACCTCGCGACGCTCCGGGACGTCACCGACCGCCGACGGATCGAGGCCGACCTCCGGGAGAGCGAGACCCGCTTCCGGCAAATCGTCGGCCGGGTCGAGGAGACGATCTGGATGGCCGAGGCCGAGACCACCGAGCTCCTCTACGTCAGCCCCGGCATCGAGGCGCTGACGGGCCGCCCGCCCGCCTACTTCGTGGACGACCCGATCTGGAACTTCGTGGCCGACGTCCACCCCGACGACGCGCCGGCCGCCCGGGCCGCCGTCGAGCAGTGGCTCGCCGACGTCGAGTCGGGCGACCCCGACGACGAGTACCACTTCCAGTTCCGGTACGTCCGGTCCGACGACGCCGTCGCCTGGCTCCACGTCGACGCCAGCGTCGTGACGGACGCGGCGGGCCGGCCCGACCGCATCGTCGGCATCATCGACGACGTGACCGACATGAAGTGTCGCGAGCGAGAACTGGAACGGAAGAACGAGCGTCTCGAGGAGTTCGCGGGGATGGTGAGCCACGATCTGCGCAACCCGCTCCAGGTCGTCGTCGGGCGGGTCGCGCTCCTCCGCGAGGAAGGCGTGGCGGCCGAGTCGGTCGCCGACATCGAACGCGCGGCCGACCGGATGGCACAGCTCATCGACGACCTGCTGACGCTCGCGAGGGGCGGCGACGACGTCGACACCGTCGAGCCCGTCTCGCTGGAAGTCGTCGCGAGCCAGGCCTGGGGGACGGTCGCCAGCACAGACGCGTCGTTCGCCGTCGTCGACCGCGCGGTCGTCACGGCCGACGAGGGTCGGCTCCGCCAGCTCTTCGAGAACCTCTTTCGCAACGCGATCGAACACGCCGGCCCGGCCGTCGCGGTCGAGGTCGGCGTCGTCCGCGACGACGGCGTCGCGACCGGCTTCTACGTCGCGGACGACGGCCCGGGAATTCCCCCGGCCGACTGCGACCGGGTGTTCGAACCCGGCTTCTCCACCGCCGCCGACGGCACCGGGTTCGGGCTGGACATCGTCGCCGTGGTCGCTGCGGCCCACGGCTGGTCGGTCGCGATAACGGAGAGCGAGGCCGGCGGCGCTCGCTTCGAGTTCACCGACGTCGACGTCGCGTGAGGAGTTCGGCCACTGGCTGCCACGAACGGCCGCTGTTCGACCGACGCTCAGGCCCGTCCCGCGGCGATCTCACCGATTTCGGCGAGCACGTGGCTCAGATGGATCCGGTCGCTCGGTCGCACGGGGCGTAATGGTTATTGCTACACAAATTCAACACAAACGCATGGCAGAAACCGATTCACCGCCGGAGAAGACGACCGTGAACATCCGCATGACGGAGACCTTTCTCGCCGACGTTGACGGGACGTGGGAGGAGATGGGGTACAACAGCCGGAGCGAGTTCGTCCGCGATATCCTGCGTGACGCGGTAAAGCACCCGGAGTTCAATCGCGCCGACCTGAAGGCGATGCTCGCGAGCGAAGTCGACGTGCAGGAGGGGCGGACGTACTCCAGTGACGAGGTGAAGGCCGAATACGGCCTCGACGACGGTTCTGACGACGGGAGTGACCCGAACAAATGAGCGGGGAGGGGGACTGGGGATGGGAACTCACCGAGCGCGGCCGTCGACAGTTCGACGGACTTGACGAGTACGCGCGGGAGCGAATCGTCTCGAAACTGGACGAGGTTGTCGAGGACCCGTGGCGGGATCCGATGGACCACCTCGAACCGCTCACCGGGGTTCCGCATCAGAAACTCCGTATCGGTCCGTTTCGTCTCGGTTGCCGCGTCGACAGGGAGGCGGAGACGCTCTGGATACTCACCATCAAGAAACGCGGTGGTGACGCCTATCGGGGAGACGACTGAGGACGCCGTGATCGCGTCTTCTCTCAGTGACAGTCCTGTTTATCACGCTCGCCCGGCGGTTATCTCACCGATTTCGGCGAGCATGTGACTCAGGTGGATCCGGTCGGAGGTCCCCTCGACGAGGTCGGCGTCGATCTCGCCGGCCAGTTCGTGGATCCGGGCGACTCGGTCGCCCGAGTACCGCGAGCGGGACACGGCGAGGATGTCGTCCAGCACGTCCGACCCGCTGTGGCCCTCGTCGACGAGCAGGTCGTCGAGCGTCGAGCGGGCGTCGGTGAACTCCCCGCTCTCGGCGGCGTCGAGCATCCGCTCGACCTGGTCGTCGGCCTCGACCTCGTTGAGCGCCTCGTACGCGTTCTGCATCGTGATGGCGCCGTGCTGTTCGTGGGTGGTCTGGGCGCCCAGCACGGCCTTCCGGAGGTCGCCGTCGGCGTAGCCCGCGACGTACTCCAGGCCGTCGTCGTCGTACTCTACTTCCTCGGCCTCGACGATGCGTTCCAGCGCACCGACGGTCTCTTCGTGGGTCGGCGCGCGCATCACGACGGGGAAACACCGCGAGCGGATGGGCGGGATGAGCTGTGAAGGCTGGCGCGTGGCGATGACGAACTGCGTCGCCTCGTAGTACTGCTCCATCACCCGACGGAGCGCCTGCTGGAAGTCCTCGCGCATCCCCTCGGCGTTGTCCAGCAGGATGGTCTTGTAGCTCCCAGACATCGGCGTGTAGCTGGCCGACTCCTTGAGGACGTGGTTGATCAGGTCCGCCTTGGAGGACTCCCGCCGGCGCTTCGAGTCGATGAACGGACTGAAGCGCGGGTCGTTGGAGATCTCCTTCTTGGTCATCCCGAAGACGTCGGCGACGTTGATCTCGATGAGGTCCGAGTCGGGATTCTCGTGGACTTCGTCGGCGAGCGCCCGGACGCCCGCCGTCTTGCCCGCTCCCTTGGGTCCGTGGACGAGGAGGTTCATCGGCTCCTCGATGGCTCCCCGGAGGTGCTCGCGTGCCTGCGGCTGGGGTACGTCGTCGAGCGCCGGCGCGTAGGTCTCCGTCCACAGCGGCCCCTGCATTGAGTGTACGTGTGGCGGCCGTCGCGTATCAATCCCGCGAAACCCGAGCGCCTTGATCGGTTGGTGTTTTTGGGCGTTGATCCTGTGTCGGTGGTCGTTGTGTGTGGTTCTGGTGAGTATTCTATGTCAGCAATGAGAACGACAACGCCCAGAAAGCCCTCGGCGCGCTCGACCACCGGAAGACTCACTCCGTTCGTCTTCCGAGCTCTCGTTCGCTCCGCTCACGAGAATCGCGCGGACCCGCTGCGCCCTTCACTTCGTTCCAGTGCTTGCGGGTCCGTGCTTCGTCCAGCCCGCCTCGCCCTTTCATTCCTCCAAGGACAGCACCACCCCTTCCCTCCCCCTGGTCGCGCGATGAAACGCGCTCCCGGCCGACCGTCGTGCGGTTGCGGAGCGGTCAGGAAGCGTGATTCGCGCCGGACGGCGCGAATCCGGGGAGGAGTGGTGGACGAATCGCGAGCGCGGGGCGAACGGAGTGAGGCCGCGCGAGCAACGCTGTCCCTGGTGTCCTGGCGAGCGAAGCGAGCCAGGGCTCAGGAGAGCTTGCTCTCCTGGTGGACTGAAAGGGCGAGGTTCGGTGAACGAAGCACGGACCCGCAAGCACCGCAGGCGCAGCCGAGGAGCGCAGCGCGGTCCGCGCGAGTTCAGCGCGCCGAGGGCTTTCGACGTGTTTGCGGTGGTGATAGTGATTGCTAGGGCGGTGAGGGCTTTCAATCTGCAACCAAGAATCCTCTCCAACTCTCTCAAAATTCAGCAACCACTCAACACATGTCCCGTACGGTCTCCGCAGCGTCCTCCAGCGTCTCGACGGGGTCCTCGCCGGGGTACTCGTAGACGAGCCAGTCGCTGTCGTTCTCGGTGACGGCGTCGCTGATGCCGTCCAGGTCAAGATCGCCTTCCCCGACGGGGACGGACTCGCCGGCGTCCACGTCGTAGTCCTTCAGGTGGACGAGGTCGGAGCGCTCGCCCAGCTGGCGCAACCTGGCGACGGGGTCGTCACCGGCGGCTAGCGCGAGTCCCAGGTCGAGTTCGATGTGGAGTTCGGTCTGGTCCAGGAACGCCTCGAACCCCGTCTCGCCGTTCAGGTCGACGTACTCGTGGTCGTGGTTGTGGTAGTGGAACGCCATCCCGTACTCGTCGAGTTCGGCGTCGAGGACCTCCAGGCGCTCGACAGTGGCGTCGATGGCCTCGTGGGACGCGAAGTGGTCGGCGTCGAGCCACGGGACGACGATGTCGTCGGTCGTCAGCGTCTCGTACCGCGTGACGGTCTCGGCGAAATCCTCCTCCAGTTCGTCGATCTCGACGTGGGCGCCGGCGACCGCCAGTTCCGTCTTGTTGAGCGCTTCGACCACGTCGTCGGGGTCCTCGTCGGTGACGCGGAAGGCGAACTCGACGCCCTCGAAGCCGGCCTTGGCGACGAGTTCGAGGAGCTCGGTGAACGGCCGGTCCACGTCGCGGAGCGTGTACAGCTGGATAGCAGGGCGCGTCATGGTTCTAAAGAGGGGCTTCGGTCGGAAAGACGTTCGTGTCAGATATCTCATCACTCGACGTCCGGCGGCTGACGTGACGGCTGACGTGACGGCTGACGTTTATCTTCACGGGGTTGCACAGTGATACCATGGACGTCCCCTCCGATCCGTCGCGGCCGCCGTCCCGGCAGTCGGCGCCGGCTCACGAGTTGCCACCGCCGTCAGCACTCCCCGACCCGTCGGCGCTTCCCGCCAACCCCGACCTGCCGGACCCATTCGAGACGTTCGCTGGCGAAGCGGTCGAGCGGCGTGCCGACTGGCTCGCCCGTCGCGCCGAGATCCTCGAACTGTTCCGCCGGTACGTCTACGGCTACGCACCAAATCCTCCCGCGATCGAGACCGCGGTCGAGCGGACGCCGGGGGTCCTCGACGGCGCGGCGACGCTGACCGAGGTGACCATCTCGTTTCCGGAACTCCCAGCCGACGCGCCGTCGATTACGCTGGCGCTGTTCCTGCCGGCGGCCGCTGACCCGAACGCCGACACTGACGCCGGCGGTGACTCCCCCGCACCGGTCGTGCTGGGGCTCAACCGCGCCGGCAACCAGGTGACCGTCGGCGACGACGCGGTCACGATACTGGGTGATGCACCACGCGCCGCCCGGCAGGAGTTCTGGTGCGTCGACCGCATCGTCGACCGCGGCTACGG
The DNA here is from genome assembly GCF_058933135.1 of Halomicrobium sp. HArcel3. Classification (NCBI taxonomy): domain Archaea; kingdom Methanobacteriati; phylum Methanobacteriota; class Halobacteria; order Halobacteriales; family Haloarculaceae; genus Halomicrobium; species Halomicrobium sp. HArcel3. Next base: position 200,667 of record NZ_JBZYDN010000002.1, read on the forward strand.
GTTCGCGACGTACTTCTGCGGGGAACTGGCGCCCGATAGCGAGGCCGCCGACGGGGGTATCCGCGACTCCTACGACGACGATGACCTCCCCGGCCCGCCGGGGGCCGAATGGGGGGCGCTGGCGGCCTGGGCGTGGGGGCTCCACCGCTGCGTCGACGTCCTCCGCGCGGTCGAGGGGGTCCGCGCCCACCAAATCGCCGTCCTCGGCCACTCCCGCCGGGGCAAGGCGGCGCTGTGGGCTGGCGCGACCGACGAGCGTATCGCCCTGGTGGTCCCCCACCAGTCCGGCACCGGCGGCGTGACCCTCTCCCGGGTGAACGACCAGGAGTCGGTCGCGGACATCACCGGTGCGTTCCCTCACTGGTTCGCCGACGACTTCGACGCGTTCGTGGACCGCGAGGCTCACCTCCCAGTCGACCAGCACCTCCTCGTCGCCTGCGTCGCGCCCCGGCCCCTGCTCGACACGGAGGGATCGCTGGACTTCTGGGCCAACCCCGACCTGGCCGCCGAGTCGCTCCGGGCCGCCGCCCCGGTCTGGTCGTTCCTCGACGCCGACGGGATGGTCGGCGACGGCCTGCTCGCCGGCGACGACGAGGTCTCGCGAGCCAGTGCGGGCGATCTGTGCCAGTACCGCCGGGACACCGAACACACCCTGAACCGGGGGTACTGGGATGCTATCCTCGACTTCGCGGACTGCCACTTCGAGTGAGTCGCGGCTGTTCGAGCGCGGCCGACCTTGCGCCGAACGTCAGCCTTTTTCGCCGACCGTGCGACTGACTGGGTATGACAGACTGGGTCGCCGACCACCCCATCGAGAGCCGCGAGGCGGCCGACCCGCACCTCGCGCACGTCCAGCGGTTCCCCGTCAAGTCGCTCGACCCGGCGCAGCGCGAGCAGGCGACGCTCACCGCCGTCGGCGCGCTGGACGGCGACCGCGAGTGGGCTATCCTCGACCGTCCGGGGACCGAGCCCTACGACCCCGAAGCCGCAGACGTCGGCGGTAGCGGCGACTACGTCAACGGCAAGAAGACCGCCGCCGTCCACCGGCTCTGGTCCCAGTACGTCCCCCGCGAGCAGGGCGGGCCCGCGCTGGCCCTGCGTCGACGGGACGCCGACCCCGACACCAGCCGCCTCTTTCCCCTCTACGACGGCCGGTCCGGCGAGAACCCCGCCACCGAGCGCGACGTCCACGGCGACCTGAACCGCTGGCTCTCCGAGTACTTCGACCGCCAGGTGAGCGTCCGCTGGGACGGCCGCGGCCAGCACGACGACCGCGAGCGCCACGGGCCGACCGTCGTCTCGACGGCGACGCTCCGGGAGGTCGCCGCCTGGTTCGACTTCGACGTCGAGTCGGCCCGCCGGCGCTTCCGCGCCAACCTCGAAATCGGCGGCGTCCCGCCGTTCTGGGAGGACCAGTTGTTCACCGATTCGGGCGAGGTCGTGCGCTTCCAGGTCGGCGACGCCGCCGTCGACGGTATCCACCCCTGCCAACGCTGCGTGGTCCCGGGCCGCGACCCGGACACGGGCGCGGAGACGCCCGACTTCCGGGAGACGTTCATCCGCCAGCGCGAGGCGACGATGCCAGACTGGACCAATTGCGACCGCTTCGACCACGCCTTCAGGCTGATGGTCAACACCACGGTCCCCGATGAGTCCGACGGAACGTCGGTTCGGGTCGGCGACCCCGTGCAGATCGTGGGGAATCGACCGGAGTAGAGAGAGTAGTTCTTGCTATCGTCTCCTACTCGCTAGCACACAGCATTACCACAGACACGTCGAAAGCCCTCGGCGCGGTCGCGGCCGCTCACCGGGATACCCTCACGTCCGTTCGGGTAGGGCCCGCTGAGCGACTGCCTTGCAGCGCGACCGCACCTCGCCCTTTCAGTCCTCCAGGACCAGCCTTGCTCGCGCGATAAAACGCGCTCACGGGTCGCTTTGCTCCCCGTTTGCGCGTTCGGAGGCTCCTCCCTCCGGTCAACGCCTCCCAGCGCTCGCGATTGCCTCCCCACCCTTCCCCGGTCGCTCGCCGGCCGGCGAGCGACACGCTTCCTTCCGCAACCGCGCGGCGGTCGGCCGGGAGCACGTGCCCGAACGAATGTGAGGGTCGTGCGACCAGGGGAAGGGCAGGGCTGCGGTGGGATGGACTGAAAGGGGCGGCCGTCTCGGGGAACCCCGGCCCGACTAGCACCGGAGCGAACGGAGTGAGCGAGGAGCGCAGTCGCGGCCGCGGGACCCGAGACGGTCGGGGCTTTCGGGTTGTTTGCGGTCGTTGAGGATACAGATTCTGCAACTCCAACAGATCCAATTGAATCACGCCCTCCCCAGAAAACAGCGCCGTCCCTCGAATTCGCATTCAAACCCACCGGAGATCGCCCAATATCAACGATGCCACGACGTCGGAACAACCGCCAGTGCATTAGGACCGTCCGCCCAACCACTGATCGATGCCAATCGACTCGTTGCCGAGGATCGGCCTCGGGACTTACTCCGACGACAACAGAGAGCAGTGGCGCGACAACGTGCGGACGGCCCTCGACGTGGGGTACCGACACGTCGACACGGCCCAGGTGTACGGGAACGAGGAGTACGTGGGCCAGGCCATCGCGGAGAGCGACGTCGACCGCGAGGACGTCTTCCTCTCGACGAAGACCGTCCACGTCGACGTGCCGCCGGAGCCCGAGGACACCGCCGACGCCATCGACGGCTGTCTGGACCGCCTCGGCGTCGACTCCGTCGACATGCTGTACGTCCACTGGCCGGCGGACAACTACGACCCCGAGGTGGTCCTGCCCGCCTTCGACGAGGCCTACGACGAGGGCAAGACCCGGAACGTCGCGCTGTCGAACTTCTCGGCGGACCTCGTCGACGAGGCCCGCGAGATTCTCGACGCGCCCATCGCCGCCCACCAGGTCGAGTGCCACCCGCTCCTCCAGCAGGAGGAACTCCGCGAGTACGCCGTCGAACACGACCACTGGCTGGTGGCCTACGCCCCGCTCGCGCAGGGCGCGGTGTTCGACGAACCCGTCGTCCAGGACGTCGCCGAGAAACACGACGCCTCGCCGGCCCAGGTGAGCCTGGCGTGGCTGCTCTCGAAGGAGAACGTCGCGGTCATCCCGAAGGCGTCCAGTCGCGAGCACATGGAACAGAACTTCGCCGCCCAGAATCTCGAACTCGACGACGAGGACGTCCGGCGCATCGACGACGTCGATGGGACCCATCGGTGTATCGACCCCGGACACGGCGTGTGGAACCAGTGATCCGATAGCGGACGCGCCGGTGCGAGCGCCGTCCGGACCGACACCTACGCGTCCGGTGACGGCGAGTTCGGTGACGGGCGGTCGAGGACCCGTCGACGCACCCGCACACCTCGGTCGCCTCCGCTCCGTCCCATCTCACCGGTCGAGCGGTGCGCTCCGCTGGTTCACTCGCAGGACGTGCTGGTTTGTCACCTGCTGACACGGCTGTGACCGCTGGAAGTGGTAATTCGTCGCCGACCGGCTTCTCGACATCTGACACGGAAGCGTCCCTCGCGTGACCGCTATGCCCTATCTAGCGTACCGCTGGACGGTTTTGTACTCTAGGTCGCTAGTATAAGCTGTCAGCGCGCTACCCTCTACACACGATGACTTTCAGCGCCGCAAGCGTCACGCTCGGGAGCGACCCGAATCCGACCGGAGCGAATTCGGCGGGAGTGAGCACGGAACGAACCAGCGACGAAGCGGTGGGACGCGACGGGCGGATGAGATCGGTCCTTCACACGCGATACGGGCCGCCGGACGCGCTGGTGGTGCGGGACGTCGAACGGCCCACGCCCGACGCGGACGAGGTGCTAGTGCGGGTCCGCGCTGCCTCCGTCAACGCCGCCGACTGGCACGTCATGCGCGGTGAGCCGTTCCTCGTACGGCTCATGGGGTTCGGGCTCCGCAGTCCGAAGCGGGCCGGCTTCGGGGCCGACGTGGCGGGCGAGGTCGAAGCGGTCGGGAGCGACGTGACGACGTTCCAGCCCGGCGACGCCGTGTTCGGGGAACTCCCCGGGTCGGGGCGGGGCAGTTTCGCGGAATACGTCTGTGCCGGCGAAGACGTCCTGGTGGCGATTCCGGACGGCGTGAGCTTCGAGGAGGCCGCGGCCGCGCCGATGGCGGCGGTCACCGCACTCCAGGGCCTGCGCGACCACGGGCGGCTACGGGCGGGTGAACACGTGCTGGTGAACGGCGCGTCCGGCGGCGTCGGAACGTTCGCGGTCCAGATAGCGAAGGCGGACGGCGCCGAGGTGACCGGCGTCTGCCGCACGGAGAAGATCGACGCGGTCCGGTCGATCGGTGCGGACCAGGTGATCGACTACACCGAGGTGAACTACGCGGAGACCGGAGACCGGTACGACCTCATCCTCGACGCCGGCGCACACCAGTCGGTGTTCGCATCGCGGCGTGCTCTCGCTCCCGGCGGGCGGTACGTACTGGTCGGCGGTACACTGGGACCGATGCTCCAGACGATGGCGCTTGGACCGCTGCTCTCCCGGCTCGGGAACGGGCGGGTGACCGCCATGATGGAGGAACCGAACCCGGACGACCTCGCCGTCGTGGGCGAACTCCTGGCGTCCGGTGACGTCGTCCCCGTCATCGACCGACGCTATCCTCTCGAGGACGTGCCAGTGGCGATCGCCGACCTCGAAGCCGGACGCGCGACCGGGAAGTTACTCGTCACCGTCGAGTAACGGACCGGTCGACACGGGGCCGGGATCCGGCCGAGGCCGTCGAATCGGCCGCCGGGGATCTACTTCGAGAGCAGAAATCGTCGAGTGCGGCGCCGATTGCGTTCGTCGCCACCTCCTGAAGCCGGTCGCACGGGACGCCGGAGACGACCACCGCCGTCCCGGGAAACCCGTCGCGGCTCAGTCGTCCGCGTGGTCGTGGTCGTGGTCGTGGTCGGCGTGGTCGTGGTCGTGATCGTGGCCACCGTCGGAGGCGGCCTCGGCGTCGCCGTCGCCGGCACCAGAGATGTCGCCGCCCGCGACGAGGGCGTCGTGGTCGCCCTCGATCATGTCCAGGTTCTTGAGGTTGTCACGCTCCTCGAAGTCGGTGACGGCCTCGCGCAGGTCCTGCTGGGTGAGCGTCGTCCGCTCCTCGGTGAGCGCCTCCAGGACGGCCTCGCGGAGGACGAGCCGGAGGTCGCTCCCGGTGAGTCCCTCGGTGATGTCGGCCAGTTCGTCCGGGTCGAACTCGTCGATGTCCATCTGCTGGGTGACCACGCGCAGGATGTCCGAGCGCATCCCGTAGTCCGGCTTGGGGAAGTTGACGATCTCGTCGAAGCGGCGCCAGACGGCGGCGTCGAGCTGGTCGGGGTGGTTGGTCGCGCCGATGAGCAGCACCTCGTCCTCGATGAGCGAGACCTCGTCGATGCTCTTTAGGAGCGTGTTGACGGCGCGCTTGATGGCGGCGTGCTCGTCGGAGGAGCGCGTCTTGGCGACGAAGTCGAACTCGTCCATGAAGAGGATACAGGGGGCGAGTCGCTTCGCGACCTCGAAGGTCTTCTCGACGTTCTTGGCGGTCTCGCCGAGGTACTGGGAGGTGATCATCGAGAGCTTGACCTCGACGAAGGGGAGCTGGAGGTCGTGGGCCAGCGCTCGCGCGACGCTGGTCTTCCCGGTGCCCGGCGGGCCGACGAACAGGAGCTTCCCGATCTCGCGCAGACCGATGCGGGCGAGGTAGTCGCGGTGCTCGATGGCCTTGACGATCTTCTCGATCTCGCCTTCCTGGTCCGGCGTGAGGACGAGCTGGTCCATCGTCATCTGGACCTCCTCGGGGGCGCGGATGTCGACGAGGTCGAGCATGTTGTCGCCGTCCTCCTCGTCCTCGTCGTCGTTCCCGAAGGCGTCGTCGAGCAGCGCGTCGATGAACGCGCGGTCGGCCCGCGCGGGGCGATTTTGCTCGCGGGCCAGTTCGTAGTCGACGCCGTCGATCTGGTCCTCCCACTCGGCGGCGAGCACCGGGTTCTCGTTCACGTGGTCGGCGTCGACGCGCTTGCGGAACCACTCCGCGGCCATGTCGCGGTCGGTGAACTCGACGGTCCCGGCGAACTCGTCGCGGTCGGTGAACATCAGGCTGGAGATGGCCTCCCAGGGCCGCTCGACGTCGGTCGCCTCGGCGATGGCGCCCTGGTCGGCCGTCAGCGGTCGTTCGATGGTCGCGTCGCTCCAGAACGGCGCCCGATATGCCGGCGGGAGGTCGTCCGGATCCAGGTCGCGACGGTCGTTGAACAGCTTCGTCGTCAGCATGAATTCGACGACGTCGACGTCGGGGTCACTCATTCCCACCCAAGTTCGCCGGGCGGTGGGATAAGTGACTCGAAACGGAACGTGCCCCCGCGCTGGTACTCACGGATCAACGCCGAACACCGCACTCGCCGTTTGTCAGGGCTTAACACGACCGGGTTCCTAGCCGGAGGTATGTCAGACCAGACTCCCGTCGTCGTCGCCGCGAAGCGGACCCCGCTGGGCAAGGCAGACGGCGTCTTCGCCGACGTCCGGAGCGAAGACCTCTCCGTGCCACTGGTAAACGAGATACTCGCCGACACCGGCGTCGAGAGCGAGGCCGTCGACGACCTGATGTGGGGCTGTGCACAGCAGCGCGGCGAGCAGGGCAACAACATGGCTCGCGTCGTCGCACTCCTCTCGGAGCTGGGCGAGTCGGTGCCCGGGACGACGATCAACCGCTGGTGTGCCTCCTCGGCCCAGGCCATCGCGTCGGCGGCCGACGCCATCACCGCCGGCCAGCGCGATTGCGTCGTGGCCGGCGGCGTCGAGTCGATGTCCCGCGTCGAACTCGGCGAGAATATGCACACCGTCCACCCTCGCATCGCCGAACTGTACAACGTCGGCGACCTCCAGATGGGCATGACCGCCGAGAAGGTCGCCGAGAAGTTCGACGTCTCCCGCGAGGCACAGGACGAGTACGCCCTCCGGAGCCACGAGCGCGCGGCGGCGGCCACCGACGACGGCCGCTTCGCCGAGGAGATCGTGCCGATCGACACCGAGGAGGGCGCCGTCGAGGTCGACGAGGGGATCCGCCGCGACACCAGCCTGGAGCAGCTCGCGGGGCTCCCGACCGTGTTCAAGGGCGACGGGACAGTGACGCCCGGCAACGCCTCGCAGATGACCGACGGCGCCGCCGCGCTCATGGTCACCTCCCGCGCGTTCGCGGACGACCACGACCTCGACGTCCTGGCCGAAGTCGGGGACCACGAAGTCGCCGGCGTCGACCCGACGATCATGGGCGTCGGCCCGGTCCCGGCGGTCCGGAACCTCGCCGAGCGCACCGGCCGCGACCTCGACGACTACGACCTGGTCGAACTGAACGAGGCCTTCGCCAGCCAGTGTCTGTACTGCCAGCGCGAACTCGGCTTCGACGACGACCAGTTCAACGTCAACGGCGGCGCCATCGCCATCGGCCACCCCCTCGGCGCGACGGGCGCCCGGCTGCCGGTCACGCTGATCCACGAGATGCGCCGCCGCGGCGACGACCTCGGGCTGGCGACGGAGTGCGTCGGCTTCGGTCAAGGGATGGCCATCGAGTTCCACGTGCGGTAGTCGAGTCTCCGCCGAACGGAGTGAGTGAGCGGGGTGAGATGCCGCTCGCGTTCCGCTCGCGCCCCTCCCGATACGAGGCTTTACGGGCGCACCGCTCCATCGTTCACAGAATGAGTTCGGTCCGTCCACGGACGTCGCATCCCGGGTCTCGCCACCGTCCGGCCCGGTCGGGGGGCCGCCATCGGATGCGGCGGGGAAAATCGAGGGACCACGCCGGATCGACGTTTTCATTCACGCCCCACTCGGAGGGGATGACGAATGAGTGACTCGCCCGGCCCGAGCGATCCCGCGGACATCCTGCTCGTCGAGGACAACCCAGGCGACGTTCGCCTCACGCGGGAGGCGTTCGAGGAGGGGCAGATCGCCAACAACCTCCACGTCGCGACGGACGGCGTCGAGGCCCTGGAGTTCCTCCACCAGCGCGGCGACCACGTCGACGCGCCGCGGCCGGACATCGTCCTGCTCGACCTCAACCTCCCGCGGAAGAACGGCGACGAGGTGCTCGCGGAGATCGACGACGACCCCGTGCTCTCCCGCATCCCGGTCATCGTCCTGACGAGCTCGGAGGCCGAAGAGGACGTCGTCCAGTCCTACGAGTTGCAGGCCAACGCCTACCTGACCAAGCCGGTCGACCCGACGGAGTTCATCGAGATCGTCCGGTCGTTCCAGGAGTTCTGGCTCTCCGTCGTCCGGCTCCCGCCCATGGAGCGTGACGATGTCGAGTGACCCGCTCAGCGTCCTCCTGATCGAGGACAACCCCGGCGACGCCCGTCTGTTCGAGGAGATGCTGCGGGAGACGGCCGAACTGCCCCGCCGCACCGACGCCGGTAATTCCGGCGACGCCCTCTCGTTCGCCCACGAACAGCGCCTCGACGACGGCCTGGACGCGCTCGCGGCGGGCGACGCCGACGTCGTGTTGCTGGACCTGAACCTGCCCGACAGCACCGGTCTCGACACGCTCGCCACGGTCGTCGACGAGACGGGTATGCTCCCGGTGATCGTCCTCACCGGCCTCGACGACCGCGAGGTGGGTATCCAGGCGATCGAGCGGGGCGCACAGGACTACCTCGTCAAGGACAACGTCACGAGCGACCTGCTGGTCCGCTCGATCCACCACGCGCTCGAACGGAACCGACAGGACCGGGAACAGGCCCGCCGCCGCGAGCAACTGGAGGCGCTCAACCGCCTCAACCGGATCGCCCAGGACGTCACCCACGCCGTCATCACGACCTCGACCCAGGAGGAACTGGAGCGGGCGGTGTGTGACCGACTCGTCGACTCCGACGCCTACCGCTTCGCGTGGATCGGCGACGTGAGCGGTGCGGTCGGCGACGTCACCCCCCGGGCATCGGCGGGCCTCGAGGAGGGCTACCTCGACGGCGTCTCGATCACGGCCAGCGACGACGCCGAGAAGGGGCCGACCGGACGGGCGGTCCAGACCGGGGCGGTCCAGGTCATGCAGAACATCCGGACGGACCCGGCCTACGAACCGTGGCGCGAGGACGCGCTCGAACGCGGCTACCAGTCATCGGCCGCGATCCCGATACTCTACGGGGACGTCCTCTACGGCGTGTTGAACGTCTACGCGTCGTCGCCGAACGCCTTCTCCGACCCGGAGGCGGAGATCCTGGCCCGGCTCGGCAACGTCATCGGCCACGCCATCGCCGCCATCGAGCGCAAGGAGGCGCTGGTGAGCGACGCCGTCACGGAACTCGAGTTCCGGGTCGACGACTTCGCCGAGGAACTAACCGCCGTGACCGCCCAGCACGGCTGTACCGTCGAGATCGACAACCTCATCCAGAACGACGAGGCGGTGCTCGCCTACGCCCACGTCGACGGCCTCTCCCGCGAGCGGTTCCGCGAGGCGGTCGACCGCTCGGCCGTCCTCGACGACGCGCGGATCCTGGGCGGTGACGCCGAGGAGTTCGAGGTCGAGCTCGTCACCGACGCGGCCATGGCACTGTTCGACGCGCTCGCAACCCACGGCGGCAACGTCGACTCCGCCACCGTCGTCGACGGGGAGTTCCGTTTCGTCACCGAGGTCCCGGGCGGCCGCGACACCCGGCCCCTTATCGACATCGTCACCGACCACTGCCCTGGCGCGTCGCTACTGGCCCAGCGGACGGGCCAGCACCGGGACGACACCACCGCCCGCAGCCTCGCCTTCGAGGACCGGCTCACCGACAAGCAGCGCACCGCCCTGGAGACGGCCTACCTTGCCGGCCACTTCGAGTGGCCCCGGAAGACCAACGGCGAGGAGATCGCCGACCGCCTGGGCATCTCGCCGCCGACGTTCCACCAGCACCTCCGGGCCGCCGAGAAGGAAGTGTTCAGTCTGATGTTCGAGGACGAGTGACCTGTTCTCTGGTGTACTGTGCGGGTAGTTCTATGGGCTTTCATTGGAAGAAACGGCACCGCTAACACCCAGAAAGCCCTCGGCGCGCTCCGGTCCCGGGGCTTGCTGCGCGCCTCCCTACGGTCGGTGCTTACTGCGCCCGGGTTCCCGGACCCCGCCTCGCCCTTTCAGTCCACCGTCAGAGCAAGCTCTGACGAGCCCTGCCTCGCTACGCTCGGCAGGACCCCAGGCCAGCACCGCCCCTGCCCTCCCCCTGGTCGGCCGACGAGACGGCCTCCCGGCCGGGCGGTTGCCGAGCGGTCAGGAAGCGTGATTCGCGGCGGACGCCGCGAATTCGGGGAGGAGTGGTGGTTCCAATCGCGAGCGCCTCCGTGGCGCGAGCGAGGCTGGACCTGGCGGACTGAAAGGGCGAGGTGCGGTGAACGAAGCACGAACCCACAAGCACCGCAGCGGAGCGAGGAGCGCAGTGGGTTCGCGCGAGTTCAGCGCGCCGAGGGCTTTCTGGGTGTTGTTGGCGGTCCCGATTCCGACTCCAGAGAGCGCGCCGAGGGATTTCGAGTTGTTTGGCTTCGTTCTCACAGCGACGACGCTCCCAGATCGACAGGTCGTCGAACCGTACCGATCACACTGGACCGGTCCTCACTCCAGTTGCGCCTCGACGTCGTCGTAGTCTGGGAAGTCCGGCCACTCGGTGGCGACCCAGGCGTACTCGACAGTCCGCTCCGAATCGAGCACGAAGACTGCCGGCCGGGGTTCGACGACGCCGGCCATCCCGTCGAGTTCGTGGGTGATGTCGTACTCCTCGGCCACCGCCGCGGCGGGGTCGGAGTACAGGGCGTAGTCGTCACCGAGCCCGCGCTCCTCGATCAGGTCCTTGTGGGCGTAGGGGGTCGAGATGGACAGGCCGACGACGGTGGCGTCCCGGTGCCACTCCCGGTCGACGATTTCCTTCCAGACGTAGGTCGCGGGGAAGGCGCCGTCCATCGGGTGGAAGACGAGGACCGTCGGGCCGTCCTCGCGTTCGACGAGGTCCGAGAGGGCGACGTCCTCCCAGTACTCGTCGGTGACGAGCGGGCGGGTGAACTCCGGTGCCTGGTCGCCTTCCTCGGGGTGGTCGGCGGCCCCCAGATCGACGACGTCGAAGTCCAGGTCCATCAGGCGTCACCTCCCGTTCGCATTCCTCCGGTTTGCTCGTCGCCGTTGGTACCGTACGTCCGCTGGAGGTAGTCGACGATGTTGGCGCTCTCGCTCATCGTGACGCCGGTGTTCTCGTCGACGATGGCGGGTACCGTCCGCTTGCCCGAGAGGCGCTTGACGACGTCGCGCTCGGAGTGCAGCGGTTCGACGAAGCGCGACCGGTAGTCGACGCCCAGCTCCTGGAGCGTCCGGGTGACGCGCTCGCAGAAGGGGCAGGCCTGCAACCGGTAGAACGTGATCGGCTGGTCACTCATACGGTCGCCCTTGGAGAGTGAGCCCGGTAAGCCCACCGCTTCCGGGCTATTCCATGACAAACCTTAATCCACATGGCGCGTTAGTCCACACGTCGATGGCTCTGGACCCCCCTTTGCGAGGCGAGTCGCTGTTTGCATCGCCGCTGGCCCTGCAGGTCGGCGGCGTTCCGATCCCGGATAGTGCCGTCATCGCCGGTGGGACCGCCGTCATCGTGGTTCTCATCGGCCTCTCTGCTTTCTTCTCCTCCTCGGAGATCGCCATGTTCTCCCTGCCGTCCCACCGCCTGGAGGCGCTCGTCGAAGACGGCAAGCCCGGTGCGAGGACGCTCGAACGGCTCAAGTCCGACCCGCACCGCCTGCTGGTGACCATCCTGGTGGGCAACAACCTCGTCAACATCGCCATGTCCTCCATCGCGACGGGGCTGCTGGCGTACCTGCTCGGTAACCAGGGACTGGCCGTCGCCATCTCGACGTTCGGCATCACCGCCGTGGTGTTGCTGTTCGGCGAGAGCGCCCCCAAGTCCTACGCCGTCGAGAACACCGAGTCGTGGGCGCTCCGCATCGCGAGGCCGCTGAAACTCGCCGAGACCGTCCTGCTTCCGCTCATCGTCCTCTTCGACTACCTCACCCGCCAGGTCAACCGGATCACCGGCGGCCGCGCCGCCATCGAGACCTCCTACGTCACGCGTGAGGAGATACAGGACATCATCGAGACCGGCGAGCGCGAGGGCGTGCTGGACGAGGAGGAACGCGAGATGCTCCAGCGCACCCTGCGGTTCAACAACACCATCGCCAAGGAGGTGATGACCCCGCGCCTGGACATGGACGCCATCTCCACCGAGGCCTCCGTCGACGAGGCCATCGAGGAGTGCATCAACGGCGGCCACGCCCGCCTGCCCGTCTACGAGGGCAGCCTGGACAACGTCATCGGGATCGTCCACATTCTCGACCTGGTCCGCGACCGCACCTACGGCGAGGCCGACCGCGACGTCGACCTGGAGGACCTCATCGAACCGACGCTGCACGTCCCCGAGTCGAAGAACGTCGACGACCTGCTGACCGAGATGCGCAGCGAACGCCTGCACATGGTCATCGTCATCGACGAGTTCGGCACCGCCGAGGGACTCGTGACGATGGAGGACCTGACCGAGGAGATCGTCGGCGAGATCCTCGAGGGGGAAGAGGAGGTCCCCATCGAGTTCGTCTCCGAGGACGTCGCCGTGGTCAAGGGCGAAGTCAACATCGAGGAGGTCAACGAGGCCCTGGGGATCGACCTCCCCGAGGGCGAGGAGTTCGAGACCATCGCCGGCTTCATCTTCAACCGCGCCGGCCGCCTCGTCGAGGCCGGCGAGACCATCGAGTACGACGGCGTCGAGATCCGCGTCGAGCGCGTCGAGAACACCCGCATCATGAAGGCCCGCCTGCGCCGCCTCGAACCCGACGGGGTCGAGGAGGAACCCGAGGCCGACGCCGAAGCGTCGCCGGAGTGACGGGGAATCGGGTCCAGTTTTCCGCTACCTGTGGTAGGTGAGCCGCACTACTGCGTCGTCGATCCGCCGTTTCACCCCGCCGAGCCACGCCGACGGCGAGACGGCGCGCACCGCGGACTCGTCGACCTCGATGTGGCCGCCGGCGAACGGATCGGTGGCGGCGCCGTCGCCCGCTCTGTCAGCGCCGTCGCTACCGGCGTCTCCCTGACTGTCGCCCCCTTGCTTCGTGTCACCGTCGGCGGCCAGGTCCACGACGGTGCTCATCGAGCACCGGCCGCAGGCCTCCGTTCGCTTCCCGTTCACGTCCGGTGGTTGGGGCCGAAGCGTGTTAATTGTTGTCGCGGGATCGGTTAGGCCAGCTCGCCGTCGCTGGTGACGCCCGGTTCCGTCTTCGCTACCGCCCCTCGGGGTCGAACAGCTCCTGGAACACCTTCTGCTGGGCGGCCCGCAGGTGCTGGTGGTAGGTCGGCCGGGAGATGTCCATTCCCTCGGCGAGTTCGTCGCCGTCCACCTCCCGGGGCCAGTCGAAGAAGCCGCCGAGGAAGGCCGTCCGGAGCGCCGTCTCCTGGCGGTCGGTGAACCGGTCGAACAGCGCGGCGCGGAACTCCTGCTGGGTGTGGACCGGCCGCTCGTGCTCGTGGTAGCCCACGAGGTCGGTGTTGTCGTAGCGCTCGTCGACGAGGCCGAACACGTCGCGGGCCTCGGCCTCGTAGGGGAGTTCGATGGCGTAGCGGACGACGCCGTGTTCGCTCTCGATGCGCTTGGGGACGGCCCCCAGGTCGACGAGCGTCTCGACGAGCGACCCGTCCACGGTCACGTCGAACAGCGCCTCGCCCTCGTACTCGGCGACGCGACTGGCGGCCGTGACCGCCCCGTCGTCCTGGAGCGCGTCCATGACGTCGTCGCTGCGGGCCCCGGTAGTTGTGAAGTAGATGCGCAGCGAGCCGTCCTCCTGGGTGACGGTCCCGGTAGAACTGATCAGGGCGCCCGTCGTGGCGGAGAGCCGGGAGAACAGCAGGTCGTGGTCCTCGACGGCGAACTCCAGTTCGATCACCCGGTCGGCCGAGAGGATGCGCCCGCTCTCGAAGGCGTTGATGGTGTTGGCGACCGCGCGGCCGAGCGACTCCAGGACGACCTGCTCGCGACCGTCGAAGGCGTCCTCCCGGCCCGCACAGACGTAGAGGACGCCGTAACTGGCGTCGGTGTACTCGAGCGGGATGGCCATCACCGACTCGACGCCGGCCTCGTGGGCGGTCCGGAGCCAGCCCGACTCCGCCTCGGCCAGCGCGCGCACGTCGACGACCTGCGACTCACCCGTCTGATAGGCGGCCGCGCCCGGCGAGTCGCCGTCCATCGGCACGCTCTCGTCGGCGACGTAGAGGTTCGTCTCCCCGGTCCACTCGTGGGCGACCAGCGCCTCGCCGCGGACGTCCGGGCGGGCCAGCCAGGCGAAGACGTACGGGTCCGCCGCCGCGAGCTGGCTGCAGACGCCGAGTTCGACTTCCTCGCGCGTGTGGGCCTCGACGAGCACCTCCACGGTGTCCTGGACGAGCCCCTCGATGCGGTCGAGGATGGTGGCGATGCGGTGGCGCGCCTCGCGGACCTCTCGTTCCCGGCGGGCCCGGTTGCACGCCGCCGCTGCGTTGGTGGCCAGCAGCGCCGCCATCGTCCGGTCCACTTCGTCGAACGCGCCGGGCGTCGTCGCGCCGATGCTCAACGTTCCGTGGACGCCGATGGGGAAGAACATCGCTCCCCGGACGGGGTCGCGGTCGAAGTCGTCCTCGAGGGCCTTCACGTCGTCGTACACCGCCGGCTCGCCGGAGGCGAACACCTTCCCCGGCAGTCCCTCGTCGAGGCTGTACGTCGGCCGCTCGCCCATCCGCTCGACGGCGTTCTCGCTGGCGGCGACGGGTTCGAGCACCCCCTCCTCGGGGTCGTACAGCCGGACGACGCTCATGTCGTAGTCCAGCACCGTCTCGACGGCCCGCGTCACGACGGCGGCGATGGACTCGCGGCTGGGCGCCTGCATCAGGTCCCGCGAGATGGCCTGGAGCTGCGTGATGGTCTCCGGGCTCTGCGCGACGCTCGTGGGGGCTCCGTCACCGGCACGCTCGATAGCTGCGTTCCCGCCCTCGGCCTCCCGGAGTACCCGTTCGATCCGGTGTGCGAGGACGGCGTAGCGTTCGTCGCCGCTCCGCTGGACGTAGTCGGCCGCGCCGTCGGCCAGCACCGCCTCGACGGACCGCTCGTCGCTGTCGCCGAACAGGACGACCGGAACCTCCGGGTGTCGCTCGCGGATGCGTTCGAGGACGGTCTCCTCCGTCCCGTCGGCGACCAGGCAGTAGCCGTCCGCCGACTCCCCGAATTCCGGTGCCGTCGCGACAGCGAACGAGTCCGTGAGCTTCCGGAGCGTGCTCGCGGTCCGGGCGACTGCCTTCTCGTCGGCACCCGTCACGACGACTGTTGGTCCCTCGGCCATACCTAACAGGTTAGTGCATCAGCAAATATAAGATACTGTCGCTCGGCGAACAGGTGCCCCCGACAGCCCGCCTGCCCGATCGCGATGGACCCCTCAGCGGTCGAGTTCGGTGACGTCGACGGCGCCGTCGCCGGTCACCGACACCGCACAGCCCGCGTAGGTGAACTCGACGCGGACGGGCGGCGCGGTGGTCGCCGACTCGTCGCCCGCTACCAGCGCGTCCAGCGCGTCCGGGTCGAGGACGCCGTACAGCGGTTCGAGCGTCATCGGGTCCGCACCGGTCTCCGCCGCGACGGCGGCGACGACGGCCTGACTCGCTGACTCCGCACTCGCCGTCTCGACCGCACCCATTGTCGTAGACATGTTCTGTTCGTACACTATCGACCCCCATTTCTCCAGTGGCTATCCCTGTAGTGGCAGGCCGATTTCGGGGGCTATTCTGATAGGGGTCGCGGGGGCGACCTGCGACGGTGATTCCGGCGTAGTGGTCGTCGAGGGCGTATCTCGGCAGGAAACTGCTTTGGCTGCTCGCAGATTGCTCGCAGCAAAATGGCTCGCGGCTCACGAGATCATCTGCGCAAAAGGTTGCGATAGATGATTTACCAAGTCAGAACGTGAACGCCTGACGGAATTATGAACAGAACATCTGCGAACGTGACAATCAGAACAAGCACAGTAGTAAGTTGTCCGACAATCCGTAGATTTGTTTCGTCTAGCTTATTTTCCTTGTGCAGTACCCCAATAATAAGGAAGATTGTCAACACAGCAACCCAATGGAGGAATGAAAATTGAGTGGATGGCATTCCCCAGATTCGATAAAAACCGAGATTGGGTCCAATGGTTTCCTGAGCGACTATCTTTGTATACATAGTTATGGATGCCAGCGTTAGAACCACCGCAGCAACTGATACCGAGATCGGCCATGGACCAACAATGGAAGAACGAAAATCCTCAATGTCATCCTCAAGTTCTTGGACTACTAATGAAGCGCCAATGAACGCCTCCGTGAACGCATAGTGAGCCGGGATAGCTACAAGCACAAGTGGTGCGATGATCAATCCCTGGGCGCCAGTTAGGTTTGCAGCTTTGTTGAGAACAAAGGTGCTATATTGAGGTAAGAACCAAAAGAGACCAAGAGCGCCTACAAATATTGCTCCAGAAACGTCCACATTCTCATAATCAGAATCGTTCTGGATATAATCTACAATCGGAGTGAAGCGTGTATAGACAAGCATCAAAAATACACTAAAGGCGAGTTCCCCCATCACTTGTAACGCCTGCGAAAACAGGCTAGTGGCAGTAATTACAGCGATTCCAAGAATAGTAGTACAGAGAGCAACCAAAATATAGCCAATATCGGAGACTGTTGGAAGCCCTCCCTCTGAAGAGATTCTAGAAAAAGACTGTCCAGCGATCCAAAAAGCTGCTATTGCGAAAATAACCAAGCTAGATACAGTAGCAAGACGGGCAGCTAAACTTTCTGTACTTCCCGGCCACTGATTATTGAGAAATACTGTAATGGTCCCAAATATACCCATTATGGCAAATTGGGAATAATATTCACCAAGAAACCACCCAATACCTTCTTTTTGTTTACCATCAGGTGTAGTCATGCTATCCAAAAGATGTGAGATGTTGTAGAAAGGGTTTCGCCGCTATATACTCTGCCAATATTGGTATAAAACCGTCAATGAAGATGCGCCGTCCGGGAATTGAACCCGGGCTCTAGCCTTGGGAAGGCTATGTCCTACCACTGGACCAACGGCGCCCATCACAAATTGTGCGAGCGCGTCACTTGAACGTAGCGCTTCGCTCGAACTGCCCGTTCGTCCGGAAACGTTGCGCCATCGGGGAGCTATTTGTCGCTCGACGGCCAAGAGTCGTCCATGTCCGAGTCCACCACTGTCCGGCGGGCGGAGTCGCCGCTGGATGTCTCGCTCTCCGAGGACGAACTGGCGGCCCACCGCGAGCACATCACCGATTTCATCGAGTCCATGGTCGCGGAGGCGGGGGCCGACGGGGCGGTCATCGGCCTCTCCGGCGGCATCGACAGCACGCTAGTCGCGCACCTCGCCGTCGAGGCGCTGGGCGCCGATTCGGTGTACGGCCTCGTGATGCCCAGCGAGGTCAACCGGGAGGCGAACATGAGCGACGCCGAACGCGTCGCGAGCGACCTGCTGGGCATCGAGTACGACGTCGTCGGGATCGAGCCCATCGTCGACACCTTTCTGGAGGCCTACCCCGACGCCGAGGGCGACACGATGGCGGAGGGCAACCTCATGGTCAGGACGCGCGCCGTGCTGAACTACCTCGCCGCCAACCACCGCAACGCGCTCGTGCTCGGCACCGGCAACAAGAGCGAGGCGCTGGTGGGCTACTTCACGAAGTACGGCGACGGCGCCGTCGACTGCCACCCCATCGCCAACCTCTACAAGGCCCAGGTCCGTCAGCTGGCTAAACACGTCGACGTCCCTGCCGACCTGGCCGAGAAGACCTCCTCCGCCGAGATGTGGGTCGGCCAGACCGACGAGGAGGAGATGGGCCTCGACTACCCGACGCTCGACTCCATCCTCGCGCTCCACGTCGAGGGCGGCGTCTCCAAGTCCGCGACCGCGACGGAGATCGGCGTCGACGAGGCCGCCGTCGAACGCGTCCGCGAACTCAACACCCAGAGCGCGCACAAGCGCCACGTCCCCCCGGGGCCGGATCCGCTGTACTGAGTGGTTTCGGGCTTCCTAGTTTGCGTCTTTGAGGGTTGTGTCTGGTGGTGCCACCGTCGATGTGGTTTCGTTCGCATCTTCTGACTACGATCGGTACAGTGTGTAGAGATCTCGTTTGGTGACGTTCGAACTGGTGACGTGACTGAGGATACAAACAACTCGAAAGCCCTCGGCGCGCTCGCGGCCGCTCAGCGGGATACCCTCACGTCCGCTCGGGTAGTGCCCGCTGAGCGACTGCCCTTTGGCGCGAGCCCGCCTCGCCCTTTCATTCCTCCAGGGACAGCGTTGCTCGCGCGGCCTTCGGCACGCGCTCACGATTATCTCCCCAACCCTCCCCGGTCGCGCCTGGCGGCGCGACACGCTTCCTTTAGCAACCGCGCGGCGGTCGGCCGGGAGCGCGTTTCATCGCGCGACCAGGGGCAGGGCAGGGCTGCGGTGCGGTTGCCTGGCGGATGAAAGGGCGAGGCGCGGTGAACGAAGCACGGACCCCCAAGCACCGCAACGGAGTGAGGAGCGCAGGGTGGTCCGCACGAGTTCAGCGCGCCGAGGGCTTTCTGGTTGTTAGCGGTCTCCTCTCTTCAGGCGAAAACTCACAAAACACCCACTCACACCCTATCGCGGCCGAACAGGGTTCTCGGGGCCGCGGCCGATGAACTCGCCAGTGAACTGGCGGACGGTCTCGGGGTCGTACTCGTCCATCGTCAGGCGGTTCTCCCAGGCCGTCAGGACGTATGCCGATTCGGGGTCGTCCTCGGGGGTGGGGACGACGACGAAGCCCTGCCAGGTGCCCGTGTAGGTCTGGGCGTAGGACCGGAGGTTCTCCTCGGCCTCGGGGCTTAGCTGGTCGGGGTCGTAGTAGACGACGATGTGGCCGTGTTCGAGCG
This sequence comes from Halomicrobium sp. HArcel3, assembly GCF_058933135.1. Taxonomy (NCBI): domain Archaea; kingdom Methanobacteriati; phylum Methanobacteriota; class Halobacteria; order Halobacteriales; family Haloarculaceae; genus Halomicrobium; species Halomicrobium sp. HArcel3. The sequence goes on from NZ_JBZYDN010000002.1 coordinate 219,632, forward strand.
AGTGGACGAGCAGGCCGTAGGGCTGGGGCTCCTCGTAGAAGCCCGGGTTCACGACGCCGAAGTAGTGGGTGCCGCCGGTCGGGGGCGTCCGCTCGTAGTCGATTTCCGTTCCCTGCTCGACGTGGTTGTTGCCGGACGACGGTTCGTTCTGGACCTGCGAGATGACCGCCTGGTCGCCGCGGTTCGGGAGGTCGGTGGCGCCGCCGCCGCCCGACCCCGCGAACAGCGTCAGGTAGGCGACGAGTCCCAGCCCCACGACCAGGACGAGGCCGAGGACGGCCGGACCGGTCGGAATCGCGCTCCCGTCGTCGCGCTCCAGGTCGTCGACGCGCCGCTGGTCGATCGAGCCGAGCTCTCCCTCGTGTGCGTCCCGGAGGTGAGCCAGGTAGGAATCCTCGTCTTCGAACGCGGCGTCGCAGTAGTCGCACTCCGGCATTGGTCCACCGTGGGCGCTAGAAGGATTCAACTGTTACGCTTCCAACGATATACGAATCGACAGGCCCAGTTACCCGTCCTCGTCAGAGCGTCTGCCGACCAGGTCGGCGAAGCTCTGCCGTTCGCGTTCCTCCTGGCTCGTGGGGTCCGCCGGATTCCGGAGCAGTTCGGCGACGGCGCGGACCGAATCGGCGTCGTTGCGGGCGATCTCGTCGGCGACTGTCCGCGGGTCGTCCACGACGCGGGAGACCAGGCCCACTCCCCTCGCTTCCTCGGCGTCGAGGACGCGGCCGGAGAGCGCCAGGTCTGCCGCGACGCCGCGGCCGACGACGTCGGGGAGGCGGGCCGTCCCGCCCCAGGCGCCGAACAGCCCCAGCGAGACGCCGCTCTCGGCCAGGGTCGCCTCGGGCGTACAGACCCGGACGTCACAGGCGAGGGCGAGTTCCACCCCACCGCCGCGGGCCGCACCGTCGATTCCGGCGACGGTCGCCCCGTCGTAGGTAGCGAGCGCGCGGGCGACGTCCTGCCCTTCGGCGGCGAACGCTGCCCCCTCGTGCTCGTCCAGGGCGTCGACCACGTCCAGGTCCGCGCCGGCGCAGAACGCCGCGCCCGCGCCGTGGAGATAGAGGACGGGCGCCGACGCCTCCTCGATGGCCGCTCCGAGCTCGGCCAGCCCCTCGCGGGTGAGCGCGTTGCGGCGCTGTGGGCGGTCGAGCGTCACCACAGCGACGTCGCCGTCTGTGGCCGCGTGAATCACGATTGAGTGGACCCTCGGCGTTTCCAAAGGTCTTTGGCCTCCCCGTCGTAACCCTGAATCAATGGAGGAAGCCGCGGCGGTCCGCCGGGCCGCGCTGGCGGCGGTCGAAGACGTCGAACCCGACCGCCTCCACGCCCGGATCGAGGACCGTCTCGACGCCGCGTCGGTGACGCCGGGTGTTCTCACACTCGCCAGTGCCCGCGCAGTCCGCGAGGAGTCCGTCGAGCGCCTCTCCGAGCGCGCCGCCGGCGTCCAGCTCATCTACGAGGGCCTCAGGCTCACGCGGACGCTCGCTCGTGACGACCCCTGGGCAGACGCCGACGTCAGGCCGGCCGAGAACGGCCACGCTGACTCGTCGAGCCCCGGCTCGCCAAATCAGCGGGACGAGGCCGACCTGGACATCCTCATCGCCGATATCCTCGTCTCCCGGGGGTTCTACCTGCTCGCCCGGACCGAGGCCGCCGAGGCCGCCGTCGCCGTCGTCCGCGCCTTCGGCACGGACCAGACCGTCCGCCGCGTGACCGGCGACGACTCCCCCGACACCGACCTGGAGGCCGACGTCCTCGAACTCGCCGTCGTCGCCGGGACGACCGCCGCCGGCGGCCGCGCACCGGCCCGTCTGCGCGAGTACGCCACCGACCTCGCCGCCGACGGCCTCCCGCCGGTCGAGCGCGTCGCCGAGAGCGACGTCTTGGAGACGCTCGGCACGCTCGCCGGGACGGAGCCGCCGGCCAGCGACGGGGTCCGCACCTCCGCCGACCACTAGTGAGAGGGATTCGCGTGCCCGCTCGCGAATCGAAACGACTAAAGACGAATCAGGGTAACCAAGAGATGCCTGCCTGGGTAGCTTAGCGGTAAAGCGCGTCCTTGGTAAGGACGAGAGCCCGGGTTCAAATCCCGGCCTAGGCTTCTCCGACGCTATTCTGCGAGGCGCTCCGTCGCCGAGCGATTGCTGCGTCGGAGGCGGAGCCTGATAGACTCGAAACCCGCCAGGGAGCGTCCTCTCGGGGACACAACTTCGGCAAAGTGTGCTCACCGAGGGCTGACTGCCGAAAGTCCTATAGCTAGCGGTGTCTCCTCGATGGACTATCGACGGCGAGTACGCGGGAAATGAGCGCCGGCGAAACGGCTATTGGTAAGACAGACGTATTACGCCTATATGTCTGAAGCGGCCACGAACGACGACGGCGAGGACGACATCGCCACGGTCAACTTCAAACTCACCGAGTCGTTCCTCGAACAGATAGACGACACGTGGCAGGGACGCGGGTTCAACAGTCGGAGCGAGTTCATCCGGTACACGCTTCGAGACGCCGTCGAGTTCCCGACGTTCGACCGCGACGAACTCGTCGCTCTCCTCGAAGCCGAGGAGGACATCCGCGAGGGGCGGACGACGAGCGCCGAGGAAGCCCGCGAACGGTTCGGCACGAGCGATGAGTGACGACGGGTGGACGTGGGAACTCTCATCGACTGCTGAAGACGATCTCGACGGGCTGTCACCCGCCGACCAGGACAGGATACTCGACAAACCCGACGAAATCGTCTCGTCGCCGAGGCGCGACCTCCCGGACTACGGGGAACCGCTCCAGAACAGTCCGTACAAGAAGATACGTATCGGGGAGTTCCGGCTCTCGGTGAGCTTCCGGCAGGACGATCAGCGGCTCGTCGCCGCACGTATCAAGCGTCGTGGGGGTGCGTACACTGCCGACGACGATTGAGTGATCGAGGCGAAAGCGGGAACCGACTTCTCCGTCGGCTCCGTCGCTATTCGCCGCCGTCTCCTGCTTCCTCGTCACCCACCGCCGCGGACTTCCCGTCGTCCGTCGACCACTCGAACTCCACCTCCAGTTCGCGTTCGTCGTTCTCCTCCTCGAACTCGACTTCCACCTCGAAGCGCTCGGGAACAGTCACCGGCTCCTCCTCGTCGTCGAGTTCGACGGTGCCGCTCTCGACGCCGTCGGCGAGCCGACGGAGGACCGCCGCGCCCTGTTCGCGGTCCATTTCACCCTCCAGTTCGAACTCCTCGTCGTCGTTCTCGGGCTCGCCTTCCTCGTCCGCCTCGTGACTTCGGTCTGACACGACTCTTCCTACGGTCCCTGGGTACAAAAAACTCCAATCGCCCCCGCTTACGATCCATTTCGGCGACAACTCTGATACCGTTGCCGGCCGTAGAGGCACACATGCCACTCGACGTCGAACCCCCCGACCCGCCAGCATTACACGGGCCCCAGGACCCGGGCGACTACGACGCGGTCGAGGAACTGGACGAGGAGACGGGCGGTAACTACCGCCGTGAAGAACTCGCCGCGCTCCTGGACCAGGGCGCGTGGGAGGCGGCCTTCACCGAGTGGGCCGAACACACCTACCTGACCGAGGAACAGTTCCGGGTCGTTCGCGACGCCGGCCTAATCGAGGCTATCGACCTCTACTGGAACCCCGTCGCCGAGGACGTCGGGTACCGGGCGCCATCGATCCCGGCGGACCTGGCGGGGGCCGACGGCCCGCTCGACCGGACCGACGTCGGGGACGTCGAGGAGGCGCTGGACGAACTCGGCCGGACCGTGAGCGAGGCCCTGGAGAACGACTACATCCACCGCGACGCCGACGAGTTCGGCTACGACTGGGAGTGAGCGTCGACGGGTCGGTGGACGGGCCTTCCGCTGGAACCCCGGCCCGGGTCTGTCGCCGGGCACCGAAAGCCCTTGTATGTCGGCGAACTAACAACTACCATGGACAAGCAGGTGCTCGTCGTCGGCTGGGATGGCGCGACGGAGTCCCACCTCGACGAGTACGACCTCGAGTGGTACGGCGGGCTGGACCACGGCGGCGTGTTGCTCCCGGAACCGTTCTGGCAGTCGAGAGAGATCGACAGCGGGAGCGCCTGGACGACGCTGACGACCGGGCTGTCGACCCGGGAACACGGGGTCGCGATGCTCAGCGGGCTGATCGAGGACGAGCGTCGGTTCGACCTGTTCTCGTCGGTCGACCGGCTGATTCCGCGGAACCTGTTCGGCCGGCCGGCCCGGATCTGGGCGCGGCGGCAGGTGCTCGGTCGTCAGCCCACCAACGACGACGTCCCGTACAAGCGCGTCTGGCACTACGTCCCCGACTCGCTGGCGTTCGCCGTGCCGCTTACGTACCCGCCGAAAGAGACCGACGGCGTCACGGTCAGCGGCTTCCCCAGCCCCGAGGTGAGTGTCCAGCCGGAATCGCTCGAGGCGTGGGTCCGGGAGCGCTACGACGGCGAACCGTCGAAGTTCGACGACGCAGGGGAGATCCGCGACGGCTACGTCGAGGACCTGTTCCGGACCCACGAGGCCGAACGGGACCTCGTACTCGAACTGGTCGACCGCGAGGAGTTCAGGCTCCACTTCGTCGTCTTCACGCTCCTCGACCGACTGCTCCACGTCACCGACGACGCGGAGGTTATCGAGCGGGCCTACCGGACGATTGACGAGACGTCCGACCGGCTCGTGGACGCCATCGACCCCGACGACGTGCTCGTGGTTAGCGACCACGGGATGAAACACGACCCTCGCGGGAAGTGGATCCACGTCCACGACGAGACGACGGGCATCTGGGCCGGGACGCGGCCCTGGGGCGTCGAGACGCACCTCGACGTGACCCCGGCGCTCGTCGAGTACTGCGGCCGCTACATGGGCGATCCGACGTACACGGCCCCGGAGACGGACGCGGAGCGGGAGCAGATGACGTCCCAGTTGCGGGATCTGGGATACCTGTAGGTCCCCCGTCGACGAGTCGGCGGCGGTTTCCGCGGCTCGCCGGTCTCTCGCTGTCGGTCTCTCGCCGGTGAGACCGGGCCCCTCCCGAATCTATTAGTAGTCAGAAAGCTAACATGCTGACAGACGCGGTATCGCCGACGCAACTGCCCTGCTCGGATCTCCACCGATCGTTCGATCCCCGCTGACTCATCGATGTCCCACATCGCAGACGCCTACACCACTGTACAGTACGTCCTCGACGAAGTCCGTGAACACGGCGCGTCGCCAACGTGGTGGAAGAGTCGATTTCTCCACCGGATCGCCGGCGGGCTCTGGTTCCGCCGGGTCGAGGGAAACACCGGCGAGTACGTGATGGCGAAGGACTGGGACAACCTCCTCGTCCTCGACGCGTGTCGGTTCGACCTCTACCGGGACGTCGTCAATCCGAACTGCGAGAGCGTCCGTTCCCGTGGCGCCTCGACGCCCGAGTGGGTCACGGAGAACTTCGCGGGCCGGTCGTTCCCCGAGACGGTGTACGTCACCGCGAACCCGTACGTCTCGACCATCACGGAAAACGAGTTCCACGCCAGGTACGACGTGTGGGAGGATGGCTGGGACGACGAGGAGGGGACCGTCCTCCCGGACGTACTCGCCGAGCGGAGTCGGGAGGTCGCGGCGGCCCATCCCGACAAACGACTGATCGTCCACTTCATGCAACCCCACCAGCCGTTCGTCGGGAGCGACCTCCCCGGGAGTTTCTGGAACGTCGACGAATCGCCCTGGGACGCCCTGCAACGCGGCACCGTCGACCGATCGGCGGTTCTCGAAGCGTACGCCGACAACCTCCGGGTCGTGTATCCAGTCGCGAAGGAACTCGGCCTGGACCTCACGGGCAAGTCGGTCCTCACTGCCGACCACGGCAACATGCTCGGCGAACGCGTCTGGCCGTTTCCCGTCCGGGACTACGGCCACCGGAAGTCGATCTACACGCCCGGGAACGTCCGCGTCCCCTGGGACGCGTTGCCCTACGAGACGCGGAAGGCGATCACGGCGGGCGACACCATGGACGAGCACGACGTCACGGCCGACGTGACTGACAGACTGGCCGATCTCGGATACGTGACGTAGAATGCTCCAGGAACCGGCGACCACGCCGACGCTGGCGGAACCGACTGCCATCTGGTTCGACACGCACTACGACAGCAAGAGCAGCGGGCTGTACTGCATCGAGCAGATAAAGCGGTACGTGCTCGACGACGAGCACGCCTTCGAGGTCGACCAGTGGCGGGACGCGGACCTCGTCCACCTCAACACCATCCCCTTCCGCCGTCGGGACGTGGGCGTCTGGCTCTCGTCGAAACCGATGGTCGTCACCCAGCACGGCGGCTACCACTGGTGGCGCTCGCGCCGCGACCTCCTGGAACGTCCCGACCACCGGATCTTCATGCTCATGCGGGCGATATTCAGGCTCACGTCCCGTCGGCCCCAGCGGATCGGTTTCAGCACCGAGTACACCAGGCAGCTCGCGGTAAACAGGGGCGGCGTTCCGGCCGACCGGACGCAGGTTATCCCGCTCGGCCGGAGCGAGGCCTTCGAGGACACCACGCCGACGGACACGGCCGACCCGTTCGTGCTGGTCGTCGTCAACAACCGGAACCCGCGGAAGAACGTCCCCACCATCGTCGAGACGATGGCTGAACTGTTCGACGTCCGGTTCGTTCTCCCCGGGAAGATGTGGTCCGACTACCCCCACGAACTCCCGTCGAACGCCGAGATCACGGGGTACGTCTCCGAGGAGACCCTGATCGACTACTACAACCGCGCCTCGGCGCTCTACCTGCCGACGCTGTACGAGGGCTTCGGGCTACCCTTCGTCGAAGCGATGGCCTGCGGGACGGCGGTGGTCACGACCCGTCGCGGCTCACCGCTGGAGGTGTGTGGCGACGCCGCGGCGTACGTCGACGACCCGATGGACGCGACCGAACACGCCGCCCTGCTGGGCCGCCTCGTCGAGGACGACGACTACCGGGTCGGGTTCGAGGACCGCGGCCGGGAACGCGCCGAGGCGTTCTCCTGGGAGAGGACCGCAAATACCTACCTGCAGGTCTACGACGACGTCCGCTCCCAGTGATGGCCAGCCAGCGGATCCTCGAACTGGGCGGCGGCGAGAACCCGGCGACCGACGGGGTGAACGTCGACGTCGCCGCGGTGCCGGGCGTCGACGTCGTCGCGGACGTCACCGAAGAGTGGCCCTTCGAGCGGGCGTCGTTCGACCGCATCGAGGCCCACCACGTCCTCGAACACCTCCCGCACGACGACCTCCCGACGGTGTTCCGCCAGGTCGGCGAGGCGCTCCGGGACGACGGCGAGTTCTACGCCGAAGTGCCGCTGGCCCACAGCCGGAGCGCCAAGAATGACCCCACCCACCGGTCGACGTGGTACTGGCGGACGCCGATGTACTACACCGCCGACGACGAACTGTCCTACGAGGTCGGGGCCGACGCCGGGTTGACCGTCGTCCACCGGAACGTCCGGCTGTTCGGCACCTCCGGCAAGTGGTACGCGAGACCGCCCTCCTGGCTGCTCAAGCAGCTTTCGAAGCGGAACCCCTCGCTGATCGAACTCGTGAAACTACCCTACGTGACGGGCGTGCTGGAGTTCACGATGCGCAAACGGAGGTGAGCCGATGGGCACGGCCATCCAGGGAGACCGGATCCGACAGATCTTCAAGGGGGCCGGCATCGTCTTCGCCGGCGTCGTCCTCGAACTCGTCGTCTCGTTCGTCGCGAAACTCCTGATCGCGCGGTATCTCGGCCCGACCGACTACGGCGCCGTCTCCATCGGGCTGAAGCTCATGACGGCGACGTCGATATTCGTGCTCGTCGGCCTCGACAGCGGGGTCGGCCGGTACCTGCCGCGACGCGACGACCCCGCAGACCGCCGCGGGGTCCTGAAGTCCGCCCTGGAAATCGCGCTCCCGGTCGGACTCCTCGCCGGCGTCGGCCTCTTCCTCTCGGCGGACCTGATCGCCGTTCGCGTCTTCCACGACCCCGCCGTCGCCCCGGTGATCCGCGTGTTCAGCGTCGTCCTGCCGTTCGCGGTCGTCTTCCGGATGGCGATCGGCGGCGTCCAGGGGATGCAGCAGTCGGTCCCGAAGGTGCTCATCCAGAACCTCACGCTCCCCGTCTCCCGCTTTCTCCTGGTCGCCGTCGTCCTGCTGTACGGCCTCGGGACGGTCGCGGCCGCGTGGGCCTACGGAGTCGCCTACGTCTTCGCCGGCCTGCTCGGGGCGTACTACCTGGTCCGCTACACGCCCCTGTTCGCGGACGCGCCGGCCACGTCGATGCACCGCGAACTGGTCGCGTTCTCCGCGCCGCTGATGATCACGGCTGCGATGCTTCAGGTGCTCTCCCACATCGACACGTTCTTCCTGGGCTACTTCGCCTCGACCACCGTCGTCGGCGTCTACAACGTCGTCTATCCGCTCGCCCAGCTGCTCACGGTCGTCCTGTCGGCGTTCGGGTTCATGGTGATGCCGGTCATCTCGTCGCTCGACGCCGGGGACGCCGTCGGGGAGATGCGCCGGACCTACCAGCTCTCCGCGAAGTGGATCCTGCTCGCCACGCTGCCGGTGTTCCTCGTCGTGGTGCTCTTCCCGGAGATGGTCATTCGGGTGACGTTCGGTGCGGAGTACGACGGGGGCGCGCTGGCCCTGTCGGTGCTGGCGGTCGGCTTCTTCACCCACGCCGTCGTCGGCCCGAACGGGAACACGCTGACCTCCGTCGGGCGCACGCGGCTCATCATGTACGACAACATCGCCGTGGCCGTCACGAACGTCACCCTCAACCTCCTGCTGATCCCGGAGTACGGGCTGCTCGGCGCGGCCGTCGCGACGTCGGTCTCCTACGGGCTGTTGAACGCGCTGTACACGTACCAGCTCTACGGCGAGACGGGCATCCAGCCGTTCACGGCCGGGATGGTGCGGCCGAGCCTGATCGCCCTGCTGGTCGTCGGCGCCGTCTACTGGGTCACGACGACGTTCTTCACGGTCACGCTCCCGCTGCTCGTCGTCGGGTTCGGCGCGTTCGTCTCGCTGTACGCGCTCATCGTCCTCCGGTTCGGCGGCATCGAGGAGGAGGAACTCGTGCTCCTCTGGAGTTTCGAGGAGCGGTTCGGCGTCGACCTGGGTCCCCTCAAGCGGATCGCCGAGAAGATCGTTCCGTGACCGCCCGGATACCCTCCAGGCGCGATCCGGCCCCTCCCGGTGCGACACGGGTTCCACGAGCGGTGCGACCCGGCTCCCACGAGCGTCGTCGTCACTCCTGGTAGCCCAGGAGGCGCAGCCGCTCGGCGACGTCCTCCTCCATCCGCACGTCGCCCAGGTCCCGATTCGTCTCGGCCAGCAGTTCCCGGTGGTCCTGCAGCCGGGCGCGGAACTCGTCGGCCACCGCTGGCATGGTATCCACGACGTTGTTCCGCTCGCCCGGGTCCGACGGCAGGGCGAACAGCCGTTCCGTGCCGTCGTCCATCCGGACGTACTTCCAGTCCTCGGTCCGTATCGCGTATCGACGGGCCTCGGACGCCGGATCGGTGTCGGCCCACTCCGCGACCACCTCTGACCGGTCCCGCTCGTCGTCCAGCAGGCTCTCCCCCTCGAAGGCGTCAGGTTGCGCGAGGCCCGCACAGTCGACCAGCGTCGGCGCGAGGTCGAGGAGCCCGACGAGGTCGTCGGACTCGCCGCTCGTCTCGTCCGGTTCCTCGCTCTTTTCGCCCGGCTCCCCGCTGGTCCCGTCCGCCAGCAGGAACGGCACGTGGAGCACCTCGTCGTAGAACGTCGCGCTGTGACTGAACCCGCCGTGGTCCGCGAACTCCTCGCCGTGGTCCGCCGTGAACGCGACCACGGTATCGTCGCTCCAGGCGGACCTGACTTCTTCGAGGAGCCGGTCGACTTCCCGGTCGACGTACGCTATCTCGGCGTCGTAGAGGTCGAGGATAGTCTGTCGCTCTTCGTCCGTGACGTCCTCCGGTGCTTCGAGCATCTTTCGCCGGAGCTGGACGGCGTCCCGGTCGGAGACTGGGTCGTCCCGGAACCGCCGCTGGTAGTCGGCAGGCGGGACGTAGGGGTGGTGGACGTCCATGTAGTGGACCCACAGGAACCGCGGACCGTCGTCACCGCCCTCGTCCCGGACCCACTCGAGCGCGAGGTCGGTCAGCTCCGCGGCGTCGACGTACGGCGATCCGACCTCGATGCCGGTCCGTTTCTCGGTGGCGTTGAACAGCCCCTGGAGCGTCCGATAGACCAGCCCGTCGCTGTCGAGGTTACGTTTGACGGCGTTCCTGGCCTTCGCCGTCACCGACGGGTCCGTCCGGGAGTCGTAGAACGTGTCGAACCCCCTGTCGTAGCCGAAGTCGGCCGACAGGTAGAGGTTCGAGTGGAAGCCGGCGGTCCGGTAGCCGCCACGGGAGAGCGCTTCCGCGAGGGTGGTCCTGTCGGCCGAGAGCCGCTCGAACCCGCCGTACATCAGCGCGTACGACGACGTCAGGATGCTCGGGAACGACGGCCGGGTCGAGCAGGCGTGTGAGAACGCGCGGGAGAAGACGCGCGACTCGGCCGCCAGTTCGTCGAGATTCGGCGTCGTCTCGCGGTCGTACCCCTGCCAGCCGACGTGGTCGGCGCGGAGCGAGTCGACCGTGACGAGGACGATGTCACGCATTGATTCGAGAGACCGTCGAGAGGATCGCTCGTCGATACTGTGCGCCGATGTCGCCCCAGTCGTAGGCGCGAACGAACTCGCCGAGCGCCTCGCCGTCACGCTCGTGCGCCCGCTGGACCGCCCGGGCGATGCTCTCCGGACTCGTGTCACAGTACTCCACCAGGCCGCCGAACCGACTCTGGGACCGACCACGCAGATGGACGGTCGGGAGCCCCGCGGCACCGTACTCGAGTACCTTCAGCGTGCGCGGGTCGTCGACGAGGCACACGCCGACGTCGGCGAGGTGCAGGAAGCCGGGCATCTCCTCGTGGGGGACACTTCCCGGGAAGACGATGGCGTCGTTGCTCGCCGCGGCGCGTTCGACGTCGTCCGCGAGCGACCCGGTGCCCAGGACGAGCAGGCTCCAGTCCTCGAGGTGGTCGACGCTGTCGAGGAGCGACTCGACGTGGTAGATCGGTTCCAGGCCGCCGACGTATATCGCGACGTTCTCGCGCAGGTCGTAGTCGGCGATCCGGTCGCGAGCTGCCTCGACGGTGAACGGCGACGGGTTCGCTATCTGCTCGTAATCGACGCCGAGTTCGGTGGGCGAGGACGCGTCCGCGAACCGGTTGACGCGGGATTCCTCTTCCTCGTAGACGAAGAGGACGCGCTCGGACAGCCAGAACGCGAGGTTCTCGACCCAGCGAACGGCGACCACGAGCCACGGCGGATGGGTCTCCTCTAGCTGGCGGATCGGGTCGACGTGGTCGACGACCAGGGGCGTCCCAGTGAGTACGCTCAGGAACGCGCCGGCCATCGCACCGGAGCGCGTGGTTCCGATGATCGCGTCGTACTGCGCTCGCTCCCGGAACGAGGCGAGTATCGTCGACGGCGTCGTTCCCCGGACGGTCACCTCGATGCCGTCCGCGTCGAGACGCTCGGCGATCCGGTTCCGGCCGACGCTGATGTTGTCCGGTTTGTCCGGCGTCAGCCAGAGGACGTGCGGGGGACGGGTCCAGACCGTCTGGTCTTCGACCCTCGACGGTGGTTCCTGGCTGGGAGGTTCGGTGACGCTCCCGCCCGCAGAGGCTTTCATGGCCCAGTGATGGGCAGACGCCACCGAAGTTATAGGCCGAGTATCGAGGAGACGCCGGCTTCGATTCCAGTAAGACCGGCTTATCGGCGTCGAGTCGGCCGACGGCCGCTTCGTCTCTCCTGCGAGGCTCGTGCTCGCTTCTCCGCCCTCCCATCCGCCGACTGCGTCCACTCAGAGCACCGATCTGCCCGGTCTGGAGGTGCTTCTGTTCGGGGCCCCATCGGCGACCCGTTCGATAACCTCGCACTATCCGTCTTTGGTCGTCCTTTCGGCGACCAGTCTGGTGTCGGTCGACCTCGCCATCGCGTGGCGGCTCGCGCTGCCGGCGACCGGCCCGCTCACTCCCTGGCTGCCGCTTTCCCCTCGTCGCGCTGGACGAACAGGCCGCTGACGTAGGTCAGTATCCCGAGCAACAGGAGGGGAAACAGCGTCAGGAAGTGCGAGACGACGATGATCAGCGGGTCCCAGCCCCAGGGGTTGAAGATCCAGAAGAGGACGTCCATGAACGCCAGAATTGCCAGTGGGACGAGGTTCACCGTCAGGTCGAGCCAGGTCTCGTTGGTGAGGTTGAGGAATGACATGGTGGGGCGGGAACGTCTCGCCTTCGTATAGCATTCCCAACCATTTCAACGCTCGGTCGGCGTCGCGTCCCTCCGGGAACGAACCACCACTATCAGCCCCCGAACAGTTACGGGGTGGCCGCGCGAGGCCCCGTACATGGCAAATACGGCCGCTCGCGGCGGGGGCTGGGCCCTGCCGGTCCTCGAACTGTTCGGCCTCACCGTCCTCGCCTTCCTCGTCTCGCTCGTCGCGGGCGTGGCCTTCATCGTCCCGATGTTCGTCCTCGGCTACGACCTGGCGGGCACGGCGGTCCTCCTGGGGGCGACGGCCGCGGGCCAGGTCGCGTTCCTGGTCGTCGGGTACGCCTACGTCCGGGTTCGGGACGTTCCGGTCCCGGTCAGGCGCCCCTCCCGCAACGACCTTATCGCTATCCTCGCTGGCGTGGTGCTGGCGCTGGTGATCGCGACCGGGCTCTCGGTTCTCCTCTCGGTCCTCGGTCTGGTGCCGGACTCCGTCATCGGTGACGTCGCCGCGACCGACCCGACGTTCCTGCTAGGTCTGGCCGCGCTGTCGGTCGTCCTGGTCGCGCCGGCCGAGGAACTGCTCTTCCGCGGGGCGATCCAGGGACGGCTCCGCCAGCGGGTCGGGCCGATTCCGGCGGTGCTCGGGGCGAGCCTCTTGTTCGGGTCGATGCACCTCGCGAACTACTCGGGCGCGCTCGCGTCCGTCGTCGCCGGCGCGCTCCTCATCACCGCCGTCGGCTGCATCTTCGGGGCGGTGTACGAGTACACCGATAACCTGGTCGTTCCCGTCGTCGCCCACGCCGTCTACAACGTCGTGCTGATGATCTTCTCGTACCTGGCGGTCTGACGGTCGGGCTCGCCGACGGCGCTTCCTCGTTCTCCCGTCATAGTGGTGGTTGTAAGCCCGTACCGGCGTTCGACGTGGCCGGTACCGGCGAATGCCGGTAAAAAGTTACAACCACCACTATCAGTCCCAGCGCCGGCTCCGAGTCGTCGTCACGTCGGTGCCGGGGCTGAAGAGCAAGAGGGGGTCGCCGTCGGGGTGGTCGAAGCCGTTGGCCTCGAACAGAGTGTTCTCCGCGACGTCGGCCTCGGCGGGGTAGAGCGTCCACGGCGGGTGGTCGACGTCCGTGTACCGGACCGACCCGTCGGGGGCCTGCGTGTAGAGGCGCCGGCGCTCGGTCAGGAACTCGGCGCGCGAGCCCGGTTCGGCCGTGAACGGCTCCCCAGTGGGCCAGTAGGTGGCGCGGTAGTGCGCGGGACGGTCCCCCGGCTGGCGGCGGTAGCTCGAAAATTCCACGCGGCCGTCGACCCAGCCGACGTCGACGTCGGCGTTGTAGTACGGCAGGTGGTGGGTCAGCCGCGCCGCGATGGTCGCCAGCAGGCTGTCGGCGTCGAGGCTGAAGAAGTAGACGCCGGGTTCCCCCTCCATCGTGACGTACGTCCGCAGGTTCAGTTCGGGGAGCGGGAGCCCCACCGCCGCGGGCAGTCCCCGTGGTCGGGTGTCCACGTTCGTGAAGGGGACGACGGTGAGCCAGCCGGTGCCGTCGAACTCCTGGACGGCGAAGGGTTCGGGGAGGTGGGCGTCGAGCACGTCGGTGTCGACGGGCCAGTTCGCGAAGAGCAGGTGGCGCCAGCCGAACGCGAGCGGGAGCATGGGCCTCCTACGACTCCGCACCGGTTAATTCCCGACCTTACCGGTCGCCGGCCGCTACGGGCCAGTTCCGGTCCGACTCGTGACTGGTCGGTACCAGGCGACCGTCCGGTCGCGGCCAGGTGGTTTTAAGGCCGGATGCGGTCTGGTCCGGGTATGACCACGCTCGAAGTCGCCCTCGGCGCGGCGACCGTCGTCCTCGCGCTGTCGGTGCTCGTCCTCGCCGTCCGGGACGGCGGCGGCGGTGGCGGGACCGCTCAGCTCGACGAGGCCCAGCTCCAGTCCTCCGTCGGCAACGCCATCGCCGGGCTCGGCCTGGACGGGACGGCCGCACAGATCGAGACCCACGCCCGCGAGATGAAGCAGTTCCACAGCGACGTCGAGCAGATGCTGCAGACGCCCCAGCACCGGGGGAGCTTCGGCGAGCAGCAACTGGAGACGATCCTCGCCGACCAGCTCCCGCCGGACATGTTCGGCACCCAGGAGGCCGTCGTCGGCAACCGGCGCCCCGACGCTCACGTCGAGACCGCCGACGGGCTCGTCGCCATCGACGCGAAGTTCCCGCTGGAGGCCTACGAGCGCGCCGTGAACGCCGACGACTCGGAGGTTCGCGCGCGTCACGAACAGGAGTTCGCCCGCCGGGTCGACGACCAGCTCGACAAGATCGCGACGGCGTACGTCCGCCCGGACGAGGGGACCGCCGAGTTCGCCTTCGCGTTCATCCCGAGCGAGAGCGTCTACTACCACCTCGTCACCGAGGAGTACGACATGCTGCGCGAGTACACCAGCAGGGGCGTCCAGGTCGTCTCGCCGCTGACGCTGGGCCAGAAGCTCGAACTCGTCAAGGCCGGCGTCCACGCCCAGCGCCTCTCCGAGGAGGCCCTCGCGGTGCAGGACCAGCTCCAGCGGCTCGGCCAGCGCTTCGACGACTTCGCCGACGACTGGAACACCTGCGTCCGCCACCTCTCGAACGCGAAGGACCGGGCCGACGACGCCGACGCCGCCTTCGAGCGCCTCCGCTCCGAGTTCGACCGGATCGACAGCCTCTCGCTCGACGGCGAGGGTGACGCCGCAGCGACCCGCGAGCAACTCTCCCGCGGGCGAGAGGACTAGGGTCGCCGTCGCTGCTGGTCGCGTTCCACGGTCGAGACCGGCCGCCAGGCCTCGTCCCCGGCTCCGTGCTCGCTTCCGGCCTCGACCCCGTGTCCGCCTTCGGCCTCGTCCCCGCCATAGGGCTCGACACCGAGTCCGCGGACGCGGGCCTCGAACGTCCCGTCGGTCCCGTCGCGGACGTCGATGGCGCCGTCACAGAACCGCTCGATGGCGTCGACGGTCCGGTCGTCCTGCATCGCCTCGTCGACGACGAACACGCCCAGGTCCCCCGTCGCGATGACCCGGCCGGTGAGCATGTGGACGAACCGCGAGACCGCCCGGAGGTCGGCGTGGGCCAGCAGCGACGAGACGGAGAACACGCCCACCCGGACCCGGTCGAGCCCGCGCTCGACGAGCGTCTCGTACAGCACCGAGAATTCCATCTGGATCCCCAGCAGGTCGCCGGGGTCGTCGATGGTCCGCCCGTGCTCGTCGAAGCGCTGCTGGTCGTCCTCGATGCCGGAGCAGTCGACGACGCCGACCCGGGCGCGGTCGAACCCGCCGGTCACGTCCTCGGCCCGGTCCAGTAGCGACCGCCCGCCGACGTCGGCCGAGAGCAGGACGACGCCCTCGTCCTCGCCGCCCGCCATCGCCAGTCGGAGCGCCACCTCGCGGGCGCCCCGGCCCGACGGCCCGCCGACCATCACGTTCGTCCCCGGGTCCACGCCGTCGACCGAGAGGCCGGCCGGAAACCGGAACTGCGCGTCCGCGTTCCGGGTCATCGGCCGCCTCGTCCGCCGTCGGTGTCCTTCCGGGGGCCCCGGCTCTCGGGCTGTTCTTCCGCCAGTTCCCCGAGGATCGCCAGCCAGTCTGCGGCCGCGGCCGCCAGCAATTCGAGGAACGCCTCGTCGTCGTCGCTGAACGCCCGGGGTTCGTCGTCGTAGACGCAGACCGTCCCGAGCGGGAGGCCGTCGTCGGTCGTGATGGACGCACCGGCGTAGAACCGGATGCTGAGTTCCTCGAGGAACTCGGTGTCCGCGAACCGGGGGTCTTCCCGGATGTCCTCGACGACTGTCACGCCGTCTTCGAGGATCGTGAACGTGCAGATGGACTGCTCGCGGGTCGTCGCGTCCCACGACTCGCCGTGGCAGGCGAGGAACTCCTGGGTTCGCTCGGTGACGAGGTTCACCGAACTCTGGGCGACGTCGAAGTGCGCCGCGGCGACGTCGGTGAGCCGGCGGACGGCCGAAAGAAACCGCTCGGAGTCGAAGTCGTGGCGTTCCAGCGCCGCCAGCCGTTCGTCCTCGTTCTGCGGCAGCGGGTAGGCCGTCTGGCTCCGGCGATCGGCGGTGGTATCGACCAGTTGAGCGACTCTGGTGGCCGCCTCCGGGCTGCCCGTGCGGACGAACTCCGCGACGTGGGTCGTTCCCGCGTCGGCCTCGGTGTCGATCCGGTCCCGGGACGCGTCGCTACAGAGGATACAGCCCGTGTCCGGGTCGACCTCGCGGACGTGGCCGATCAGCTCGGTTCCGGTCCCGTCGGGCAGGTCGTAGGCGGTGACGAGGCAGTCGACGGACCGGTCGGTCAGCGTCGCCTTCGCCGCCGCGACCGTCTCACGCCGGAGGACCTGTCCGTCTGCGTCGCTCAGGAGGTGATCCCCCGGCGGCGGTCCGTCGGACCCGTCTGAGCCAACGTACAGGACGATGGTCTCGGACATTCCTGCCCGAATCTATCGCGCCGACCGGGGTAACTGTACCTCGAAGTTGGCTCTCAGGTTGTTACCGGATGCCGTCGCGTTGCGGCGTAGCGCCGGCAGAACACGCAGTGGAACAGGTAATAGAACGGGCACGACCGGTCTAGCCCGTCACTGGGCGGGCTGTGAGAGGACTCCGCCCACGTCGAGCGGGAGGTTCCCGCGGACGTACCCCTCGGTCCGCCCGTCCGGCCGCATCCGGAAGACGACCACGGGCTCGTGGCCCACGGCGGGCTTCTCGCCGATGATCTGGCGCCAGTGGTCGTCGCGGAAGGAGGTGCAGTCGACGAACAGCGCGGCGTTGCCGTGGATGGCGATCTGGTCGCGCGTCTTGGCGTTGCCGGAGGCCTTGACCGCCGCCACGGGCGAGTCGACCCGTCGCCGCCGCGGGGGCTGGGGCCGGGTCACCTCGACGAGGACGTCGTCGACCTGATAGTCGAGCGCGTGGCCCGACCCGAGTTCGACCTCCGGCTCGAAGTCGTGGTCGGCGTCGTAGAGGAGCCTGGCGACGTTGAACTCGCCCATCGTCGCCTGCATCCGCGTCAGGTCGACGCCGGCGCTCGTCCCGAGCTTGCTGGCCATCGTGTAGCGGTACTCGTCGAGGACGCCGGTCGAGAAGAGTGACTCGTAGAACTCGAGTCCCGCTTCCCGGCCCGCGTCCGGGAAGCCGGCGGCGTGCTCGCGGAAGAAGTTACGCGTGCTCTCGCGGCCGTCCTTCGAGAAGAAGACGGGGAGGAAGAACCACGCGAGGTGGTCGTAGTCGGCGAGCCAGGGGTCTTCCTCTTCGAGCTGGGCGAGCAGTTCGCGCTGGGCCCACCGGGTGACCGGATAGGGCGCCTCTTCGAAGGTGCACTTGTCCGTTCGCCAGAGAGTCTCGGGCGTCTCGGTGTTGCCGAGCCAGTAGGCGTCGTCGTCGGACCAGGAAAACAGCGCGAGGTCGCCGTTGTCCATCTCCAGGCGCCGAGCCTCGTAGCCGGGCGGCGGGGAGAACCAGGGGGAAGCGAGCGTCGCACCGAAGTTCGCGTCGAGGGGCTGATAGAGGGCGTCGTGAACCCGTTGCTCGCTCCAGCCCTCGAGCGAGTGACGGAACCGGACGGGGCCTGCCATGGGGGTTCTTTGATTGTGGATGGGTTTGAGGCTTCTGGAGGGCGGGGCGCGAACGCAGTGAGCGGCCCGCCTTATCAGCGAGCGGGAGCGAACGGAGTGAGCGACACGCGAGCAGCGGTCGGGCCTGAGCGAAGCGAAGGGCCGACGAACGAGCGAACGGTGAGCGATAGCGAGCCGTGAGCAGGCCGAGCCCAACCGAAGGGAGGGGCCAGCTTACATGCGAACGGTGAACGGAGTGAGCCGTGAGCAGGCTGGCGCCGACCCATTCGCGGTCCCAGTCGGCCCCAGCCTTCCATCGGTGCACGTTCTCCAGCCCGTTCGCACCGAAATCAGCGCCGACCTGAGGGACCGTTACATTGATAGGCACTAACATGCAAGATTGTGTGTGGTAACCAATGTCGATGGGCGCCTACGATAACGAAGAACACGAACGTCGCGAACGCAAGAACGCCGAAGTCGACCTGAGCGAAGACGACGACCGGACGGAGTACCGCGGCCAGGTGGACTACGACTCGGGCGACTCCACGGAGGAGTTGCTCGACCAGTTCCAGCAGATCAAGTCCTCGTGACGTCACTCGCGACTCGCTTCTGGCTACTCGTTTCTCGCTGACCTGTCGGCGATCAGGATGGCCAGCGCGCTCACCATGACGACGGCCAGCACGTGACCGGCGACGGCGACCAGCAGGACCCACTCGTCGCGGACGAAGGGGACGAGCCCGAGCTGTAGCAGGCCGAAGGCCATCGTCGCCAGGTCGGCGCGGCGGTGGGCGCTGCTCTCCTGGGGGTCGACGGTGTACCGGAGCGACCGCCAGAGCGCGACGACACTCGCCCACCAGCCGGTGCCGATGCGGTAACAGAGGTCCCACAGGATCAACAGGGTCAGGAACACGACGAGTGCCGGCGGTTCGGGGCCGAACAGGGAGGTGACCAGTCCCGCGTCGGGTCCCCTGGGGTCGACGACGAAGAGGTACGTGACGAGCGCGACGAAGGCGACGACGCCGAGGACCACCTCGATGCTCGACCCGAACAGCAGTTGCCGGTAGGCCTGCGGCGCGTCGGCGCGGCGGGCGAGGCGGGCGATGGTCAACATGGCGACGCTGCCCGCCGCCGCCACGAGCACGGCGGCGGTCCCGGCCAGCGCCGCCGTCCAGAGGTCGTAGACGGCGGCCAGCGCCAGCACGGCGCCCTCGAAGAGGAGGAACTGGACGGCGACTGCGGCCCGGGCCGACAGGTCCAGCCCCGGGATCGCGCCGACGATGCTCTCGTACACCCACGTCTCGCCGTACTCGATCGGTGGGGTGGGCTCTCGACTCATCGCTCGCCCCCGCCGTCGCTCTCCCTCTCGTTCATCGATTACCCTCGTTCATCGCTCGCCCTCGCCGTCGCTCTCGCCCTCGGCTTCGTTCGCGAGCGCCCGCGCGACTGCCTCGTCGAACGGCGTCAGGTCGATGGGGACGAGTTCGCGGATCGGCTCGTCGTCGGCGACGACGGGGGTCTTCAGTCCGTGGATGAGCGGCCGGGCGACGCTCGTCGGGACGTCCGTCACGAGTCCGATCCAGTACGCCGATAGTTCCGGGGTCAGCACCGGCACGCCGATGATGACGGGCTCTCGTCGGCCCATCACCGCCGCAGTGCGGCGCATGATCGCGGCGTAGTCCAGCACCTCGGGGCCGCCGATTTCGTACGTTTCACCGGCCGTCTCGGGGACCTCGAGCAGGCCGGCCAGGTAGCCGACGACGTCGTCGATGGCGATGGGCTGGCACGGCGTGTGGACCCACCGGGGCGTCACCATCACCGGGAGGCGCCGGTCGAGCTGGTGGATCATCTCGAAGCTGGCGCTCCCCTTTCCGATGATGACCGCCGCCCGCAGCGTCGTCAGCTGGTAGTTCCCGTCGGCCAGGACGCGCTCGACTTCGCGACGGGAGCGGAGGTGGGCCGACAGTTCCTCGCCCTCACCGTCGTCGTCCTCGCCGAGACCGCCCAGATAGACCACGCGGTCGACGCCGGCCTCCCCGGCGGCTCGCGCGAAGTTCGCGGCGGCGCGCCGGTCGCGCTCGGCGAAGTCGCCGCCCGAGCCCATCGAGTGGACGAGGTAGTAGGCGGCCTCGACGTCGGCCAGCGCGGCGTCGAAGCTCCCCGGTTCCAGCAGGTCGCCGGTGACCACGTCGACGCCCTCGGGCGGGTCGTACCCGTCGGGGTCGCGAACGAGCGCGCGGACGTCGTGGCCGCGCTCGAGCAACTCTGGAACGAGGCGACCGCCGACGAACCCGGTCGCACCGGTGACGAGGACGCGCATACCGCCTAGTCGCGGCCGCGGCGCCTTAACTGTCGGACCCGACGCGCCCTATCCGTCGGACCCGACGGCATCCCAGCCCGGCGTCTCCGGTGCGCCCGCTTCTTCCTCGATCTCCTCGGCGAGCGGGGCGGGCGCCGGCGCGGCCGTCCCGGCGTCGCCGGCCCGGTCGCTCCATCGATCGATCGCCCGTCCGGCCCAGGAATCCGCGTCGAGTACCTGCTCGCGCGTCTCCTCGTAGACGGGGTCGCTGACCGCCAGCATCGCGGGGCTGGACGCGGCGGCGACGGCGACGAACTCGGCGCGGTCGGTCCGGGTCGACTCGTCGTTCTGCAGTCGCTCGACGACGCCCGCCAGTCGGTCCGGGTCGGGGTGGGCGAACACCGTCGTCCCGACCGCCGCGGGCCCGAAGGTCGGTTCGGCGTCGTCGGGCGCCTCGTCGTCGACCAGCCGGGACCCACCGAAGACCGCTTCCACGCGCTCGCATCCCGTCTCCACCTCCAGCGCGAGGTTCTCGCCGGGATAGCGCCGGCAGGTCTCCGGGTAGAGGTCGTCGCCGTGGATGCGACACTGCAGCGTCGTCGGGTCGAGGAAGGCACACGTCGGCAGCCACGTCGGGTCGTGATCGAAGGGACCGACGGGTTTTGGCGGCTTGCGCAGGCCGACGAGGAAGGCGGGTCGGCCGCGAATCGCCGCCACCTCGGTCCCGTCGATGGTGACGATAGCGTCGCCCTCACCGGCGAACAGTCGGGGCTGGAGGACGTCGCCGAACCCCTCGTCGACGAAGGCTCTGATCTCGTCGCGGCGGATCGGTGCGAGGTTCCCCACGTCGTCGAGCGGGACGTACCGGCCGCGACGCTCGTGGTCCACCGTCGCGTCGGTCAGCGCGCGCCAGTCGATGCAACAGCCGGCACACCCTTCGCAGTTCACCTCCATACTGTCCTCTCCGCGACCGAGCTACAAAAATTCGGGGCGCGAATCAGCTCTCGGGAGTGTGGACGTTCCCGAACTGGAAGCACGCGCCGCCGCCGTCGCTCTCGGTCACCGTCACGTGCCAGCCGTGGGCGTCGGCGACGGTTCGGACGATGTTGAGGCCGAGGCCGGTGCCGTCGTCGGCCGTCGAAAAGCCCGCGTCGAAGACGGTGTCTCGCTCGTCTTCGGGGATGCCGACGCCGTCGTCCGCGACGAGAAAGCCGCGTGCATCCCGCAGGTCCGCAACCGTGATAGTGAGGGCGTCGGGTCGGTCTGCGGCGTGTTCCAGGGCGTTGCGAAAGAGGTTCTCGAACAGCTGTGCCAGCCGACTCGGGTCGGCCAGGACGACGAGATCCGAGTCGACGACGAGCGTCGCGTCGCCGGAATCGACGACGTCCCAGGCGTCCCTGGCGGCGGTCGCGACGGCGACGGCGTCCGGTTCGGTGACGGTCCCGCCCTGGCGTGCCAGGCGCAGGACGTCTTCGACGAGATCGTCCATCCGGTCGAGCGACCGCTCGATGGCGTCGAAGTGCTCCGGATCGCCGTCTTCCCTGGCGAGCCGGAGGCGGCCCTGGGCCACCTCCAGCGGATTGCGCAGGTCGTGGCTGAGGACGCCAGCGAACCGTTCGAGCCGTCCGTTCTGGCGTTCGAGCTGGTGTTCGTACTGCTTGCGTTCGCTGATGTCGCGCGTGACGCCGACGAGGCCGACGACGTCGCCCTGCTCGTCGTACCACGGCGCCTTCGACGTGGCGACGTACGTGCCGTCGACCGCCGAGCCGTGCGTGTGTTCGACCTGGTCGACGACCGGCTCCTCGGACTCGATGACTCGCTGGTCGTCGGCCATCGCGCTCTCGGCCAGCTCCGGGGGATAGAGGTCGAAGTCCGTGAGGCCGACGACGTCCTCGGGCGTGTGGTAGCGGCAGCCGTCGGGGCTCTCGATGTACGGGTTCGCGCTCGTCGACGGCATCTCGTCGCTCACTTCGACGTGGCGACTGTCGCGGTCTTTGAAGTACACCGACAGCGGGATGTTCTCCAGCAGCGAGTCGAGCATCGTCCGGTCCCGGTGCTGGGCGTGGTGCCGGTCGACGACCGACTGGAGTGCTTCGAGCGTCTCGACCGGGTCGTCTTCGCCGACGTCGACGAAGTGGGCCGCGCCGTGTTCGAGCGCAGTGGCGGCGTCGAGGTCCTCCCGCCCGAACACGACTACCTGGAGGCCAGGAACCGACGCCTGGGCGTCGTCGACGACGGCCAGCACGTCCTCGCCGCCTGCACAGACCAGACAGTCGACGTCGGCTTCGGCGAGGGCGTCGAGAACGTCGTCCGCCGCGGACAGGCCTCGGAGGCCGAAGGGCCGGCGTTGCTGGTCCCACCGCTCTGTGACCGCTGTGGCGTCGGGACCGTGGTACACCACCAGGGGCGCCTTCTGCATCGGTGTCTCTCTGGTCTCCCCAGTGTCGCGCCGACAGGGGCGATGTCACTATCAAATCGACCTACTCGTTCATAAATGCCGGGGGGTGCCGGGGACTTATCGCCGTGGTCGGCCTACGTGGGGTATGACGACCCGGCCCTGCGACGGCTGTGGCGAGGACGTCACCATCGCCGGCGGCATCGCTGGCATCTGGTCGACGTCGACGGAGACGACCGGCGGGATGACGCTCGAACTCGTCGACGACACCGAACACTTCCTCTGTTATGCCTGCATCGACCGGTTGCCCGACGACGAGGAGATTACGCGCGAGCACGTCGCCGACCTGTAAGCACAACCGGGGAGGCGCGGGCCGGGTCGCGCCCGCTCAGCGGTCCTTCTCGGCGACGTTCTTGAACTCGAAGCGGGCGCCGCCACCCTCGTTCTCGACCGCCTCGACGACCCAGCCGTGGGCGTCGACGATGGACCGGACGATGTCGAGGCCGAGCCCGGTCCCCTCCTCGTCCGTGCTGAACCCCGACTCGAAGACGGAATCGCGCTCGTCCTCGGGGATGCCGACGCCGTCGTCGGCGACGTAGAACCCCGACCTGTGGGGGAGGTCGTCGACGGTCACGGTGAGGTCGGCCGGGTCCTCGGCGCCGTGTTCGACCGAGTTACGGAACAGGTTCTCGAAGAGCTGGGAGAGCCGGCCGGTGTCTGCGCGGATGACCAGCTCGGTGTTCACCGCGAGCGTCGCCCCCTGGGAGTCGATGACGTCCCAGGCGTCGCTGGCGACGGTGGCGACGTCGACCAGGTCGGGGTCCTCGACGGTCTCCCCGTAGCGCGTGATGGTCAACACGTCGGCGATGAGGTCGTCCATCCGGTCGAGCGACCGGTCGATGGCGTCGAAGTGCTCCGACTCGCACTCCTCCCTGGCGAAGCGGAGGCGGCTCTTGGCGACCTCGAGTGGGTTGCGCAGGTCGTGACTGATCACTTCGGCGAACCGTTCGAGCCGCTCGTTCTGGCGTTCGAGCTGGTGTTCGTACTGCTTGCGTTCGCTGATGTCGCGCGTGACGCCGACGAGGCCGACGACGTCGCCCTGTTCGTCGTACCACGGCGCCTTCGACGTGGCGACGTAGCTCCCGTCGAACGCCGGGCCGTAGGCGTGTTCGACCCGGTCGATCGGCTCCTCGTTCTCCATCACCGACCGGTCGTCCTGTGTGGCTGGTTCCGCGAGGTGGTTCGGGAAGACGTCGAAGTCCGTGGTGCCGACGATGTCTGCCGGCGCGTAGTAGCGGACGCCGTCGGGACTCTCGATGTACGGGTCGCCCATCATCGACGTCATCGCGTCGCTAACCCGGAGAAACCGGCTCTGCCGGTCCTTGAAGTACACCGAGAGCGGGATGTTCTCCAGGAGCGAGTCGAGCATGGTCCGTTCACGCCGTTCGCGTCGGTAGCGCGTGACGACGGGTTCGAGGCGCTCGATCACGTCGACGCGGTCCCGTTCGTCCACGGAGAGACAGTGCGTCACGCCGTCGGCCAGGGCCGCGACGGCGTCGGTCTCCCCGTCGTCGAGGACGACGACCGGCACGTGCCCGACGGTGTCGCGGACGTCGTCGACGACGGCCATCGCGTCCGGCCCCGAGCAGACGAGTGCGTCGACGGCCGTCCCGGCGGCGAACTCCCGGGCCCCTCCGGCGTCGTCGAACGCCGACAGCGCGAACGGTCGCTCGGTCGTCTCCCACCGCTGCTCGAGCGCGGCGGCGTCGGGACCGTAGTACAGTACGCAGACTGGTTCTTCCATTGGTCTGGTGCTCTGGCGCGCCGGAAGCGCGCTCCCGGGCGGGTTGTCACCGGGTTATTGTCGTACTCGTGTATAAACGCCCGGGAGAGTGGCCCCAGCTCGGTCCGGTTCGCATCGCTTCTCGGGCCCGCTTCCGCCGCTGGAGAGCGTCGTGACGAGTCGCCGGTCGCAGCGACGCCGCGCCTGTCGCGAGGCGGGTGAGGCCAGTGACACTCCCGTTCTCTCGTCTGCTTGACGCAATCGCCGTCCCGTAATGTGTTTTGTGCCTCTGGAGCATCAGGTCACCCATCTGGCGTGGCCGGGGGCACCGTCGGCTCGCCCACCGTCGCGACCGACGGAGCGCTCTCGCCGCCTGCTTGCTCGCTACAGCCGGCGAGAGCGGTCACGGCGAGTCCACCGATACCCGTGAGGTACGTACGGCGTGTCGATCGCATGACAACGCCGGATCCTGCGGGCGGTATATAACTGGCCGATTTCCTCCGATGGATTGACGTGGACCCGGAGACTGCGAGTGGACGTGAACGCCGCGCGAATCTTCGACGAGTTTCCCGCGCCCTCCTATCGCGGCAACCAGAAAGAAGCGCTCGCGGACATCCAGGCGGCCTTCGAGGACGGCGCCCGCGTGGTGCTGGTGCGCGCGCCGACGGGCAGCGGCAAGTCGCTACTTGCCCGCGCCATCGCAGGCTGTGCCCGGACCGCCGGCGAGGCCGACGCGGAGGAGGTCATCGACGCCTACTACACCACGCCGCAGGTCTCCCAGCTCGACGACGTCGCCGAGGAGCCGATGCTGGACGACCTGAACGTCATCCGGGGGAAGAACAACTACAGCTGCATCCTCCCGGGCGAGACGGAGACGCCGGTCAACCAGGCCCCCTGCGCCCGCGAGCGGATGTTCGACTGCCAGGTCAAACACCGCTGTCCGTACTTCTCGGACCGCGCCATCGCCTCGAACCGCCGCGTCGCCGCGATGACGCTGGCCTACTTCATGCAGACCGCTGGCTCGGACGTGTTCGGCACGCGCGACGTCGCCGTCGTCGACGAGGCCCACGGTCTGGGCGACTGGGCCGAGATGTACGCCGCCATCGAACTCGGCCCCGACACGGTGCCCATCTGGGAGGACAGGGCCCCGCCCGCCATCGACGACCTGGAGGACGCCGCGAACTACGCCGACGGCCTGGCCGCGACGTCCGAGCGCCGGGTGAAGGAACTCCGCCAGAAGGAGGAACTGACCGCCGAGGAGGTGGCCGAACGCGACCGCCTGAACAAGCTCCGTCAGGAGCTGTCCTGGTTCGCCGAGGACTACCGCGACCCCGACAGCGTGACCACCTGGGTCGTCGACCAGCCCGACGGCGAGGGGACGAGCGTGACGATCAAGCCCTTAGATCCCGAAAAATACCTCAAACACACCGTCTGGGACCGGGGCCAGCGCTTCGCCCTGCTGTCGGCCACGATTCTCAACAAGGACGCCTTCTGCGCCAACGTCGGCCTCTCGACGGACGACGTCGCCCTGGTCGAGGTGGGCCACACCTTCCCCGTCGAGAACCGGCCGCTGTACGACGTCACACAGGGGAAGATGACCTACGAGGAACGGGACGAGACGCTCCCGAAGATCGCCCGCCAGGTCGTCCGGATCATGCAGAAACATCCGGACGAGAAGGGGCTGATCCACTGTCACTCCTACGCCATCAAGGAGAAACTCGAATCCTTGCTGCGCGATTTCGGCGTCGGCGAGCGCTTGCGCAGCCACGAATCGGAAGACAGGGACGCCCAGCTCACCTCCTGGAAGCGCACCGACGACCCCGACGTCTTCCTCTCGGTGAAGATGGAGGAGGCCCTGGACCTGGAGGGTGACCTGTGTCGCTGGCAGGTCATCTGCAAGGCGCCCTATCCCAATACCCGGGACTCCAGGGTCGCCCAGCGCCTCTCCGACGGCCAGTGGGGCTGGTACTACCGTGCCGCGCTCCGGACCGTGATCCAGGCCTGCGGCCGCGTTGTGCGTGCGCCCGACGACTACGGCTCGACGTACCTCGCTGACTCCTCGCTGCTGGACCTGTTCGAGCGCGCTCGCACGGACATGCCCGACTGGTTCGAGGAACAGGTCGACCGGATGTCCGAGCCGAACCTGCCCGAGTTCTCGCCAGTGGACGCGCTCGGCGGCGAGAGCGTCGAGGGGAAGAGCGCCGGGGCGGACAGCGGGTCGAGCGGCCGGTCGCGCTCGCGGTCCGGGTCGCGAGCGGGCTCTCGCTCCCGGAGCGGCGCCTCGACGCGGTCGAGTCCGATGGCCGACGTCTGGGACACGGAGTAAGTCCTCCGGACTGCCTCGACGCGGAATTCCTCGCCTGGCGTCACTCGGTCACTCCGGGGTGCGCCGGAGGAAGGTGACGACTGCGCCGGCGTGGAGCGCCGCGGCGACCCCGCTTCCGACGGGGCCGACTACGGGCACGCTCGTCAGGAGGTGATTGAACAGACCGACGAGGAGGACGGTTCCGAACAGCGCCCAGCCGTGGCCTGCCGTCCGGCCCCAGCTTCGGCGGAGAGAAGCCGTGATCGACAGTCCGTCGACCAGCAGCCCGGGGAGGGCGAACAACCTGACCAGCACGACCGTGAACGCGATTATGAGCGGAATCCCGATGATCATGGACCCTCCTTCGAACGTGACGTCCCAGGGGAAGAGCGTGAGAGCTGCGACGACGACTGCGTAGCGCACGGCGATGGCTGCCGTCGGTTCCACGCTGCGGAGCCGGGCCAGCGCGTAGACGGCCCCGCCGGCGACGACGGCGACCTTCGCCACCTGGAGTCCGACGGCCCAGGCGAGCCACGCCGGCTTCACCCCGACGAGCGTCAGCGGTGAGACGGAAGCGCGCGAGAACGCCCGGACGACCACGCCGAACGCGACGGTAATTTCGCCCGTCTGGATCCCCTCGTACCCGGTCGTGGGCACGGCGCCGTGCAGGGTCACCCAGTCGATACCTGCGACGAGGACGCCCGAGAGGACGAGCGCCAAGAGGGACTCGGGGTGAGTGCGCACGTTTCGGACCCCCTCGCGAAGGAGGGAGGTCGTCGTGACGCGCCGGCGTGTGTCGTGACTCCCGTCGGTGTGGTCCCGTCCGTGATGCTCGTGGCCCGTCATGCTTCCTCCAGTGCGTAGAGGTGGCCGTCGGCGAGCGCGTACAGCGTCTCGCCGACGAGCGCCGCCGGCGACCACCGCGTCGGATCCTCGCCGGGGTCGAACCGCCAACGGACGTGTCCGTCTTCGGCGTCCACTGCCGCCAGTCCCGCGTCGTCTTCCGGGACGTAAACGACGCCGTCGGCGACGGACGGTGGGGCGGACTGTGGCGTCTGTTCCGGTTCCATCGAACTCGTCCACAGCGTGGTCCCGTCGCTGACGTCTATCGCGACGAGGGAGTTCTCCTCGTCGACGCCGGCCGTGTACGCGACGCCGTTTGCCGCCGCGATCGCGCCGCGGCCCCAGAATTCTTCCGGACCCTTTCGCCAGGCGACGCTCCCGTCGTAGTCGACGCCGACGATCGGTCGGTGGCACCGGACCACGAGCCGCTCCGGGGCGGCAGTGACCGAGAGCGGTGACTGGACGTCGTCGGGCGAGAAGATTCGTTCGCCGCTCTCGACGTCGTAGCCGAGGAGTCCACGTGCGTAGCTCGCGACGTACACCGTTCCGTCGCGGACGGCCGGTCGATAGCCGCCGCCGGGGCGTCGCCAGCGAACGCGTCCGTTGCTCGCGTCGATGGCGAGCACGGAGTCGCCAGTGGTGACGAACACCGAATCGCCGGCCGCGACCGGGACGGAGTGGTCCTGTCCACCCAGTATCGTCGTGGCCAGGCCCTGGTCTCGTTCGATCGACCAGCGTCGCAATCCCAGGCGGAGGCCGGCGAGTGTGATCCCCCCACGCGTGTCCAGCCCATCGACGCCCTGTACGGAGTCGAAGACCAGCGTCGGGTGCTCGTAGGCTCTTGCTGGCGCGACGGCGGGCGGGTTCCCGTACTCGCGATCGACCCTGAAGACGACGTCGCCACTCGCCGCGTCGACGCAGACCAGTTCACGGTCGACGCCGTAGACCAGTCCGTCCGAGACGATCGGCGTCACACCGTAGAAGAACCCCAGGTTGGCTTCGACGGGCTGTTTCCACCGAACCCGGACGCCATCCTTCGGCCCGCTCGCGTCCGGTGCGTACCCCGTCCCTGCGGGGTCGCGCCGTTCCATCGGCCACTCGTTGCCGTCGGGCGGGCCGGTATCCGGCGGGTTCGCTCTGGACTGCTCCGCTACGGCAGGTGGGCTCAGGTGGCCGATGCCGGCGACCGAACCGGCCGCGACCAGCGCCCGCCGTCGTGTAAGATCGGGGACCATACGCGCCACCTCTAGACCGCTGCTCAAATAGATATCGAGTCGACACGAGGGGGCGAAGCCCGTTCCCGTCGCAGCCCGCTCCTTAGGCGGGGCCGTGGCCGACGCTCGGACACGGAGTAGCGAGCGCCTCACCCGGACTCGCTCGCCGGTGTGTTGAGTGGAGCGGTGACGTCCGCCAGGTACACCGTTCCGTCGAACGCGACGAGCCACGTGCCGTAGTCTTCGCCGTCGCCCTCGAGCGGACGGTGGGGACGGAACCGGTCGAGGAGATCGACGAACGCCTGGCCCGGCGTCTCCTCGGTGACGTAGCGTCCGTTCTGGGCGGCCTCACGCATGATCTCGCGTTCGTCCTTGGGAAGGCCCTCTAGCGTGAACAGGTACCGGTCGCGGACCCGCGCGGCCATCTCGGCGTGGGTCGCGGCCACCCGCGTGGTTTCGTACCGATACCGGTTGATCTCCACGGAGCCGCCGTCATCGATCTCGACGGGGTAGGTGGCCCCGTCCCTGGTCACGGCGTCGTATTCGGGGTCGGGAACGAGGACGGATTCGGCTTCCTCGGCGGGCGAGTATTGCCCCATGTGGAAGACGTCTGCCCCGTCCGTCTCCGGGTGGTCGTCCGCAATCGGGAAGAACCCGGCTACGACGTCGCGGTCGACCGGCGGCAGGTCCTCGACGGCGATCGCGCCCTCGGACGGCGAGAAGTCTTCCGGCGGGTTCAGATCGAGTCCGATCCCGTGGCGCGCGTACTGGTAGGTCTCGACGACCTCGTGGGAGACGTTGTAGTACGACCCGTCGTGGGCGACGGGCGCCCGCTGGTCGTACGACCCCTCCTCGAAGTGCGGACTGGTGCCGTTCAGCTCCGGTTCGTCGCCGGCGACGGCGTCGTCGAGGATCTGCCGTGCGTCGTCGTCGAGCTGATCACTCGTCTGTGCGTATCTCTGTGCGAGCGTCTCGTCGTCGTCGACGTTTTCCAGCGAGAGTTGGCCCGACGGGTCCGAACACCCCGAGAAGGGGACGGCGAGGAGGGCGGCGGTCGTCGCGAGGAATTTGCGGCGTCGCATACGCGGTGGTCTCGGAACCTGTATGAGTGTCTTGTGTTACGGCCGACACGATACGCGCCCGTCCGGGCCGACTTGGAGTCGATTCGGCGGAGGGCACCCTCGCTCCACTCACACCGAGTCGACGTCGGTGCCGACGGAGCAGACGTACTCGCCGGTGGCGACCTGCGGGAGGCGGCGGGAGCGCCAGAAGATGCCAGGCGCGTCGGCCGTGACGGTGGCCTTCACCTCGCCGAAGACGTCGGTGATGCGGTAGAGGGCGTCGCCGCGAGAGACCTGGTCGCCCAGGTCTTTCTCGAAGCTGACCAGGCCGCCGGCGGGGGCGCCGTACTGGTCGAAGCCGGTTGCGCGGGTCTGCGTCTCGAGCGCCTGGCGACCGCCGAGGAAGTCGTAGTACCGGAGGACGTTGAACACGCCCTCGACGCCGGTCTGGATGGCGTCCTCGTCCCAGCCGACGCTGCCGCCGAGTTCGGGGTCGATGGTGGGGATGCCCTCGTCCGGCGCGGCGCGGGCGAGTTGCCCGTCGGGGCCCTTCTGGTCGAGTACGTACCCGCAGCCGAACGCCTTCGCCAGTTCGAGACACTCGTCGTGGAGTCGGTGGCGCTGCCCACACCGGACCCGGCACTCCTCCAGCATCCGCGAGGTCGACCCCTGGTGGAGGTCGAGGATGCGGTCGGCGCGTCTGGCCGCCTGGAACGTCGCCGCGGCGATGCGCTCCGATGAGGTGCCGTTCTCGTCGCCGGGGTACGCCCGGTTCATCTTCGTGTCGTCGATGGGGTTGCGGTGTTCGGCCACCTGGAAGGCGTGATAGTTGACGATGCCGACCACGAGGATGGTCCCCGACAGCTCTGCCGGGTCGATCTGGGGGAGCACGCGCTGGACGACGCCGACGCCGTTGAGTTCGTCGCCGTCGCTGGCGGCCTGCATATAGAGCGTCTCGCCGTCCTCGGCCCCGTTGACGACGGCGACGGGCAACCCGAACGGGCTCCCGTCGCGCGTCTCGCCCACCTGCAACCGCCCCGTGTCCACCTCGCCGGGCGCGGCACTCGCCGTACCGAGGGATACCATTACACCACGGTTTGTGTTGGGCGCCTTTACTAATTCGGTCTCCGGCTATGTGTGAGATTTTGAGGAGTGATCCCGGTTCTTGGGAAAGCTGCTCGCTGGGCTACTACCGCCAACAACCAGAAAGCCCTCGGCGCGCTCGTAGCTCCGCGGCTCGTTGCGCTCCTCGCCTTCGGCTGCGGTGCTTACGTCGCCGGGGAGCCACGACCGCACCTCGCCCTTTCATCCCACCAGGGACCGCACCGCGGCCCTGCCCTTCCCCGGGTCGCGAATGCCTCGCGGCTCGCGTGTCGCTTCGCTCCCGCTCGCCCATCTGGCGGCCCTCGCTACGCTCGGCCCGCCCATCGCTCGGCCATTCGCTCCCGGCCGGGCGGTTGCTGTGCGGTCAGGAAGCGTGATTCGCGCTGGACGGCGCGAATCCGGGGAGGTCTGGTGGAATCAACCGCGAGCGTGGGCCGAGTGGAACGAGGCCACGCGAGCTACGCGGTTCTCCTGGAGGAATGAAAGGGCGAGGTCCGGTCGACGAAGTCCGACGACGGTGAGCCGAACGCAGTGAGGCGAACGTCGGAAGGCGAGCGAAGCGAGTCTTCCGGTACAAGCACCGCAGCAAAGCGAGGAGCGCAGCAAGTCGCACGAGTCGAGCGGGCCGAGGGCTTTCCTTTGTTGTTTGCAGTTTCGGTCACTGCTAATGAGCGGGCCGAGGGCTTTCGACGTGTTTGCGGTACCATTGATCACGGAACGACACTCTCCCAATCCACCTAGTCCAAGTCGCGAGGTTTAGGGCCGGCCGGCGACACAACCACACCAATGGAGGTCACGTTGCTCGGGACGGGCGACACCACGGGAACCCCGACGCCGCGGTGCGACTGCGAGACGTGCGAGCGCGCACGCGAGGAAGACGTCGAACGCACCCGGTTCTCCGTCCACGTCCGGAACGAGCGGACCGACCAGTCACTCCTGATCGACGCCAGTCCGGACTTCCGGCGGCAGTTCCGCCGGGAAGACGTCCCGCTGCCGGACGCCGCCGTCATCACCCACGTCCACTTCGACCACCTCGACGGGCTGGGCAACGCCTATCGCCTGCTCGACCACCTGCCGGTCCACGCCGCCGACGAGCACGACCCGAACCTGGGCGAGAGCGTCGCCGAGCACGTCGACTCGCGCTACCACTACCTCGACCAGGTGACGGTCACCCCCGAGACCCCCTTTGAGCCGTTCGCGGCGGCGGGGTTCGAAGTGACGCTGGTGCCGGGCGTCCACCCGCCGCTTTCGACCTACGGGCTGCGGATCGACGAGCCCGAGACCGGCGCCTCGCTGGCCATCTCCGGCGACACGAGCTACGCCTTCCCCCAGGAGTCCCGGGACGTCCTGCGCGGCGCGGACCTGGGCATCGTGGAGGGCATCGTCCACGCGGAACTCTGCAAGAATCACCCCGCCGGCGGGGACCACTACGACGCCGACGGCGTCCCGCGGACCTTCGGGACCAAACACATGACCCTCACGGGCGCGCGGGCGCTGGCCGACGACCTCGGCGTCGACGACTACCGCATCGTCCACACGGCCCACTTCGTCCCCGAAGCGGAGGCCTTCGCTGACGACGTGGCCCTGGACGGCGAGCGATTCGAACTCTGAGACAGCCCCAGCGACTATAGTGGAGAACGTCTAGAGCCGGTGCATGGAGCGCCGAGGAATTGCGGAGTCGGGCGGGGCGGCGCTAGCCTGCGCCGTCGCGGCGGCGGCGACGTTCCAGGTCGTTGCGGGGGGTATCGACTGGGCGCTGGTGCTCGGCATCGGGATGTGTGCCGGCATCGCCGGCGCGGCGAACTACCAGGCCCGGACGAAACACTCCGACCTCGTCGCGGACGAGGCGCCCGTCGAGACGACCGGGGCGGACGGCGAGCCGAGCGGCCAGGACTAGCCGAATCAGACCGCTCGGTCGGACCGGTTAGCCGAACCGGTCCAGTCCCGACTGCTGACGTTTTCGACCCGCTGGATCCGGGTTCCAGGGCGACCGCTCGGCACGCAGCGAGTCGGTGTCGACGCTGACGGCCTCGCTCTCCTCGTAGCCAGCGCAGTCGGTTCCACACTCGTCGCTCGCACGGACGGAACGGCCCTTCCAGGCGCACTGGGGGAGGCCGTCCTCGTCCGGCGAGCACTGGGCGCACGCCGGGATGTCGAACGTCCGCCAGCCCTTGCCGTAGGCCCGCTCCGCGAGGCGGCGGCGGGCCCGGGCCTTCTCCGCGCTGCTCACGACCCGGACGTCGGTCCGCCCGGGGTACGACTCGACCACCTCGACGCCGGGTTCGTCGACGGCCAGGGGATCGGCCTCGCGGATCACCACCCGCTCGTCCGTCTCGGGGTCGAAGCGCCACACTCCCACTTCGTCGGGGATGCGGTTGAGGTGCGCCCTCGTCACGTGGGAGGCCGTCGCGAGCACCACCTCGTCGACGAGGCCGAGCGAGACGTCGGTCCGCAGTTGCATCTCCAGGTCGCCCGGACGGCCCAGGTCGGGTTTGTTCTCGATGGCGACCAGCGAGCCGAACCAGTCGGGGTAGCGGGCGACCTGGCGGACGTAGGTCCGGCCGCCGCGGCGTTCGGCCTCGAAGAAGCCACGCTCGACGGCCAGTTCCCGCGCTCGCTCGGCCCGCTCGGGGTGGCAGTCGAAGGCGTCCTTCCAGTAGCGGGCCCGGCCGGGGCCGACGTCGGCCTCGACGGCGGCGGTGGGGATGCGCTCGGGGGTGATGGCCGCGCGCTCGTCGAACTCCGGGCCGGGCTCGACGGCGAGGACGTCGACGACGCGACGGCCGTGGACGTGGGCGCCGAGCTGGCGGCTGAGGAGGGCCTCGCCCAGCGGCCCCTCCCCGCCTTCGAGGTGGGCACACAGCGCCAGTTCGAACGCGAATTCGCGCACGGGAAAGGGCAGGACGCCGGCGGGCAAAAGCACGTCGTCACGCGAGCGTCTGACGGCGTTCTCAGCGCGCGAAAGCGCTCGTGGCGATATATGGTGACCGGGGGTCAAGGGGTGAGCAACATGGCGGTGGTGGAGGACGTGGGACAGGACACAGACCCCGAAGGAGACGAGGTGGACGCGCCCGTCGAGGTGCTCGTCGTGGACGACGAACCGGATCTCGCGGACCTCGTCCAGGAGTTCCTGGAGCGGGCCGACGACGCGCTGGCGGTGACGACGGCGACGAACGCCCGGACGGGCCTGCAGCTGGTCCGCGAGCGATCCTTCGACGCCGTCGTGAGCGACTACCACATGCTGACGATGGACGGGCTGACGTTCCTCGACAGAGTGGCGGACACGGAGCCGGCGCCCCCGGGCATCCTCTTTTCGAGCGACAACGCGCCCGAACTGGTCGAGGCGGCGCACGACGCGGGCGTTCCCTTCGTCCACAAGCGGATGCGTTCCGAGCGATTCGACCGGCTGGCGAGTCGCGTCCGGACGCTCGCCGAGGACCGCCGGAACTGACGCGCGGCGAGGCCGCCTGCCCGGAATCTGGGCCGCAAACAGTAGGCTTATCAGTCCCAGGGGGCGAAATCACACCAAGATTACTCCCGAGATGACATCCCACAACCACCCGGAGGTGAACATCGGCCTCGTCGGCCACGTCGACCACGGCAAGACGACGCTGGTCCAGGCGCTGTCTGGCGAATGGACGGACCAGCACTCCGAAGAGATGAAGCGCGGCATCTCCATCCGCCTGGGCTACGCCGACGCGACCTTCCGGCGCTGTCCCGAGGAGGAGGAACCGGAAGCGTTCACGGTCGAGGAAACCTGCGGCGAGCACGACGTCGAGACCGACGTCCTGCGGACGGTGTCGTTCGTCGACGCCCCCGGGCACGAGACGCTGATGGCGACGATGCTGTCGGGCGCCTCGATCATGGACGGCGCCGTCCTCGTCGTCTCCGCGTCCGAGCCGGTCCCCCAGGCCCAGACGGAGGAGCACCTCATGGCCCTGGACATCATCGGCATCGACAACATCGTCGTCGCCCAGAACAAGGTCGACCTCGTCGACCAGGAGCGGGCCCAGGAGAACTATCAGCAGATCCAGGAGTTCGTGAAGGGCACCGTCGCCGAGGGCGCGCCCATCGTCCCCGTCTCGGCCCAGCAGGGCGTCAACACCGACCTGCTCATCCAGGCCATCCAGGAGGAGATTCCGACGCCGGACCGGGACCCAGACGTCGACGCGCAGATGATGGTCGCCCGGAGCTTCGACATCAACCGCCCGGGGACAACCTGGGCGGACCTCAAGGGCGGCGTCCTCGGCGGCTCGCTCGTCCAGGGCAGCCTCGAGGTCGACGACGAGATCGAGCTCCGGCCCGGCCGCGAGGTCGAGGAGGGCGGCCAGACCGAGTGGCGCCCCGTCACCACGAGCGTCCGGTCGATCCAGGCCGGCGGCGATTTCGTCGACGAGGCGACCCCGGGCGGCCTGCTCGGCGTCGGTACCGGTCTCGACCCGTCGATCACGAAGGGCGACGCGCTGGCCGGTCAGGTCGCCGGCCCGCCGGGGAGCCTGCCGCCGACGCTCGAGCAGTTCACGATGGACGTCGACCTGCTCGAACGGATCGTCGGCGACAACGCCGGCGAGGTCGAGGAGATCAGCACGGGCGAGCCGCTGATGCTCACTATCGGCACCGCGACGACCGTCGGCTCGGTCACGAGCGCGCGCGGCGGCGAGGCCGAGGTCGCTCTCAAACGGCCCGTCTGTGCCGCACCGGGCTCGAAGATCGCGATCAACCGGCGCGTCGGGGCGCGCTGGCGCCTCATCGGCGTCGGCACGTTGCGTGAATGATCGTCGTCGACACGAACGCACTCATGATGCCCGTCGAATGCGACGTCAGGCTGTTCGACGAACTCGAACGGGTCGCAAATACGACCGACCTGGTCACCCCCGAAGCGGTCGTCGCGGAACTCGAGAAACTGGCCGACGGCAACGGGGAAGAGGCCACCGCCGCCAGCGTCGGACGCGACCTGGTCGAGCGCTGCGAGGCCGTCGCCACCGACGCGGACTACGCCGACGACGCCGTCCTGGAGCTGGCGAGCCACCCGGACGCGACGCACGCGGTCACGAACGACAAGCCCCTCAAACGCCGTCTGCTCGACGCGGGCGTACCAGTAATTAGTTTAAGGGGCCAGCACAAACTCGCCATCACTCAACCATAACACATGTACAAACGGGTCAGACTACGCGACACGGTGGAGGTACCGCCCAGGCATCTCGCAGAGGTGACGCCGGACCTCGTGAAGAAGCTCCTGCAGGACAAACTCGAGGGCCGGATGGACGAGGACGTCGGCTCGGTCGTCTCGGTCATCGACGTCAAAGACATCGGCGACGGCGCCGTCCTCCCCGGACAGGAGGGCGTCTTCTTCGAGGCGGAGTTCGACGCGCTCACCTACGATCCGCAGATGCAGGAGGTCGTCGACGGGGAGGTCGTCGAGGTCGTCAACTTCGGCGCCTTCGTCGGCATCGGGCCGGTCGACGGCCTGCTGCACGTCTCGCAGATCTCCGACGAGTACCTCGCCTACGACGAGGAGGGCCAGGCGCTGGCCTCCCGCGAGTCCAACGAGACGCTCGCGGTCGGCGACGCCGTCCGCGCCCGCATCGTCACCAAGAGCATCGACGAGCGCAACCCGCGTGACTCCAAGATCGGCCTCACGGCCAAGCAGGTCGGCCTCGGCAAGCACGGCTGGCTGGAGACCGAGCGCGAGAAACGCGCCGCCCAGCAGGCGGAAGCCGGTGAGAGCTGATGGCCGACAGACTGGTCTGCCGCGAGTGCCACCGCGTCCAGGACGCCTCGAACGAGGAGGTGTGTGACGCCTGCGGGTCGAGTTCGCTCACCGAGGACTGGGCCGGCTACGTCGTCATCGCCCACCCCGAGAGCTCCGACATCGCCAAGGAGATGGAGGTCACGGAGCCCGGCAGCTACGCGCTGAAGGTCCGTTAAGCGACCGTGTCCAACGTCGTTCTCGAACTGCCCGACGCGCTTCGCGGCGAACTGAAAGACCCGCTCGGGCCGATCTACACCGACGCCGAGACGCTTCTCGCCGACTCCGTCGAACCCGTCGTCGCGGTCGGCGACGTCGTCACCTACCACCTCCTGCAGGCAGGCCACGTGCCCGCCGTCGCCTTCGTCGACGAGAAGACCAAGCGCCAGACCGTCGACGAGGAGATACGCGAGGGTATCACGGGATTCGACCGGGAGC
The DNA here is from genome assembly GCF_058933135.1 of Halomicrobium sp. HArcel3. NCBI lineage: Archaea > Methanobacteriati > Methanobacteriota > Halobacteria > Halobacteriales > Haloarculaceae > Halomicrobium > Halomicrobium sp. HArcel3. The sequence goes on from NZ_JBZYDN010000002.1 coordinate 256,692, forward strand.
GAACGATCGACAATCCTGCGGCGACGCTGACGAGCGATCTGCTGGAGACGCTCCGGACCGGCATCGACGAGGGCGGCACGACCCTGGTCCGCGTCGACGGCGAGGAGGACCTGGCCGCCCTGCCCGCGATTCTGGCCGTTCCATCGGGTGCCAGCGTCGTGTACGGCCAGCCCGACGAGGGGATGGTGCTGGTGACCGCGGACGAGGACGCGAGGGGATTCGTTCGTAATCTGATGGAGCAGATGGGCGGGGATAGCGAGGCGGCGCTGAAGTTCCTTGAATAGCCTTCTCGGCAGGCGGCGTCCGAGATAACGGCAAGGTAAAGTCCCGGTCGTTTATTTCCACACGCATGCGGATGAAACGCCGGGCCTTCCTCCAGACGGTCGGAGCGGCGGTAGTTGGAACCAGCGGCTGTATGGGCGTCATTGGCGAGCGTGATTACATCCAGAACCGGTCACTGATCCTCGAGAAAAAGGGCTGTGGTGACCGAGAAGACGCCGGTACATTGGCGTGGGACGGCGACACGAATACGATCAGCGCCGACGGCATCGTCGCGACAGACGGTATCTGTGGTCCGTTGGACATAGGCTTCGCCACCTGCGAAGGCGACTGTGGGATCGTATTCATCGAAATCTACGTTCTGGACGAAACCGACTGCCCGGCTTGCGAACGGTACTTCGAATACACCGTAAATGTCGAGATTCGTCGTCAGCCGTCGAAAGTGAAGCTGTTTCACACCGACCCCGACGAAACGTTCGTCTCGGTCGACGTGATCAAAATCACCGAGGACGGTGAGGTAATAACCTACACTGAACGGCCGGAGACGGAGACAAGGGCTGGGAATCGAACCAAACGGAACTTCGAGGAAAGTGTCGAGAATACACCCTTCCCAAAGCGAGGAACAGGGGCGTCTCGACCAGACGGTCATTCCTGACGGTCCCGATCCGCGTTCCGTTAAACGAGCACGTGGATGTGCCTGACCAGCGACCGGTGGACCCGCCGCTCGAAGCGCGAGTCGACGGTCCACCCCGCCTCGCGGGCGGCGTCCTCCCACGACCGGTCGGCCATCAGCACGCATCTGGGGGCGACTCGCCTCGCCTCGGCGAGCGCACGGGAGACGATTGTCTCCAGGTCGCCTTCGATCTTCGACTGGCGACCGTAGGGGGCGTCGAAGACGACGCCGTCGATAGCGTCGTCTCGGACCGGAAAGTCGGTCGCGTCGGCGCGAAACACGTCCCACGAGCCGGGTTCGGGATAGCGGGGGTCGTCCGCGTTCCGGTCCTCACCGAGCGCGTCGACGAGGTTCTGGCTCGCGCCGCGGACCATCTTCCACTGGGCGTCGCTGCCGACGACTCTCGCGCCCAGCAGGCCAGCCTCGATAGGGACGCCACCGGTGCCGCACATCGGGTCGAGAATCGTCGCGCCGGGTCGGGCGCCGGCGAGGTTGGCGAGTGCGCGGGCGTCCATCGGCGCCATGCTCCCGGGCTGGAAGAACGGCCGGTCCGATGGCATGCGCTGACCGAAGTCCCGGACGGAGGCGGCGACGGCCCAGCCGACGGCGCAGATCCGTCCGGGGGTATCGTCGTCGACGTCGCCCGCCGCGTCGCTGAAGACAACGCGGAGTTCGTGGTCTGGATTGTCGAGGTCCACCGAGAAGCCCTGGTCGACGAGGACGCCGCCGAGTTCCCGCTCGACGGCCTGGGTGTCGACGTCGGTCGTGTAGCGGACGTCGACGGCGCGGACGGCGACGGACCCCGAGCGGTCGGTGGCGGGGGCGTCTTCGAGCAGGGTGCGGGCGCTCTCGACGTCGGGGTCGCAGGTCCCCACCAGTTCGCTCGCGTGGTGGGTGTAGGCGAGCGTCCGCGCGCGAGCGCGGTCGAGTTCGCTCGCCGTCGCGAGCCCCGGCGCGACGAGGCTCACGTCGCTGGCGACGCTGGCCGCCTCGCGCGCGGCGAACTCGTCGTCCTGGCCCGCCAGTTCGAGGACGTACACGTCTGTAGGGCGCAGTGGTGCGCCAATCAGCCTACCGGTCCTACGATGAGTCGCTATCGAAGAGAGTGGAAGTACCGATAGCAAGGGCCCTGTCAACGCATTCAACGACAGAGGAAAGCCCCGGACCTGTGCGGTCCCGCGGCTCGCTGCGCGCTTCCTTCGCTCACTCCGTTCGCTCAGTGCAGTGCTTGCGTCGCCGGGGTTCCCGCACAGGTCCGCCCCTTTCAGCCCCACCCGGTATCGGCTGTTCCATCCCGAGAAACGGGTGGGACTGAAAGGGGCTGGCTTCTCGACGAAGGCGGGCGACGTCCTCGGAAGGCGCTCGGCGTCTTCCGGGATGATGAAAATCGCCGGTGGCGATTTTCAGATCACAAGGACCCGAGACGAGCGAAGCGAGGCGAGGACCGCAGCGAGCCCCCCGAGTCGAGAAGCCAGGGGCTTTTCCTCTGTCGTTGGTCACGGTAGTACTCTCGGCAGTTCAGCCGATTACGCTCAGAAGTTTGACTCGCGCATCTCCGAGCCGTCCGGGAGAAATGTCGGCTAATAGAGGAACGTATCAATGGATGCATGAACCTTTATAAGCCTTAAATACGTGACTTAAAACGAGACATGGCAGATCCCAAGGAAACTATAAATATCGAGAACGTCGTCGCCTCGACCGGTATCGGGCAGGAACTCGACCTCCAGAGCGTGGCGATGGACCTCGAGGGCGCGGACTACGACCCCGAGCAGTTCCCCGGCCTCGTCTACCGGACCCAGGAACCCAAATCTGCGGCGCTGATCTTCCGGTCGGGGAAGATCGTCTGTACCGGTGCCAAGAGCACCGACGACGTCCACGAGAGCCTCCGCATCGTCTTCGACAAGCTCCGCGACCTGAACATCCAGGTCGACGAGGATCCCGAGATCGTCGTCCAGAACATCGTCACCTCGGCGGATCTGGGTCGCACGCTCAACCTGAACGCCATCGCCATCGGCCTCGGGCTGGAGAACATCGAGTACGAGCCCGAGCAGTTCCCCGGCCTCGTCTACCGGCTGGACGACCCCGACGTCGTCGCCCTGCTGTTCGGCTCGGGCAAGCTGGTCATCACCGGTGGGAAGAAGCCCGTCGACGCCGAAGAAGCGGTCGACAAGATCGTCTCGCGACTCGAAGAGCTCGGCCTGCTCGAATAAGCCCGTCGAGGCGGCGGTTCTTCTCTTCGCTTTCGGCCCGGAGCGACGCGTTCACCCCATTTCGGTCTCGGCGACTGGTGCGTGGGCCGGCACAGCAGTCACGCGAGTCCGGCGACGGACGGGTTACGCCGTCTCACTCGCTTCCGCGTCGGCCGTCGCGTCGGTCGGCCGGCCCGCTCGACGCTGGTTACAGGTCCCGGGAGTGGCCGAGATAGCGCATCGACGTGCCACAGCCCGAGCAGGTCCGGTCGTCCGGATCGCTCGCTCGCGCTCCACAGGATGGGCATTCGTACTGGTTCGATTCGGGAACTGTGGGATTAGGTCGCATAGCTATTCGCTCGTGAGTAATTAGCACGGATAAGCGGTGTCCTGATATCCATTATACGATTTTACTGGACATTCGACCACACCCGTTCCTTCTTGCGGTTTTCGTGAAGCCGTTTATACGATGGCGGCGACTCGTTCCCGAAACGAGACCGTCGCGTTCCTATCCTGGCGAAAAAACTGGACGAACGGCGACCGTAATTTTACGTTCCGTCGGATACACGTCACTAGCGGCCATGACGGAGTACGTTTGTCAGGAATGTGGCCAGGAGACCGAACGAAGTCCGCTCTGCGTCACCTGCCCGTCGTGTGGCGGTCCCCTCGAGTCCGCGGTCGCGCGCCGCGAGCGCGAATCGAGCGGGCGTCTCGAATGACAGCACCCAAGCCAGCGGCCCGAGAAGCGCGGGTATGCTCGCGCTGATCTCGGGCCTCGCCCTGCCCCTCCAGTCGCAACCGGACCCAACCGGGCAGGGCATCCTCGCCGTCGTCGGCACCGTCCTGCTCGGCTGGCTGTTCTACGCCGTCACGCTCCACCTCGCCGCGACGTTCTTCGTCGGCGACGTCCCGACCCAGCCCGCCGCCGCGGCCGGCATCGTCCCCGCCGTCGTCTCGCTGTTGCTCGGTCGCTACGGCCTCGGCGAGCAGACCCTCGTCTCGCCGGGCGTCGACTTCGTCATCGCCCTGGTCGCGATCCTGGTCGCCGACGCGCTCGCTATCAACTACGCCTACGACCTGCCGTGGAAGTCGACCGCGGCGCTCACGGCGCTCCACTTCGCCTTCGCGAGCGTGCTGATCGTCGCGCTGAACAACATCTTCGGGTTCGTTTGAGCGGGCAGTCTGCACCGTCGCGGTCAGCGTCGCCGATTACGACGATCGGTGGAGTGAACGGTGGGGCTGAGAGAAGAGACTACTCGACCAACCGTTCGATTTCGGTCACCAGCACGTCGCTTGCACCGACGCCCTTGAGCGCGTTGATGGTCTCGAACACGTCGCGCTCGTCGACGACGGCGTGGACGGCGACGTCGTCGGTGCCGGCGATGTCCATCACCGTCGGCCCGCCCATCCCGGGGAGGACCTCCTTCACGTCCTCGAGCGCGTCGGCGGGGACGTTCATCATCAGGTAGCGCTTGTCTTCGGCGGCGATAACCGAGCTCAGCGCCATCGCGACCTGCTGGACCTTCTCGTCGTCGGCGACGTCGTCGCGGGCGAACAGGCGGACCGAGGACTCGAGCACGTCGTCGATCACCTTCAGCCGGTTCATCCGCAGCGTCGTCCCGGTGGAGGTGATGTCGACGATGGCGTCGGCGATGTCGACGTGGGGCGTCAGCTCCGTCGCGCCGGAGACCTCCGCGATGTCCACGTCGACGCCCTTCTCGGCGAAGAACTCGCGGGTGACGTTGGGGAACTCCGTGGCGACGGTGCCGCCGGCCAAATCCTCGACCGACTCGATGTCGCCGTCCTCCGGCGCGGCGAGGACGAGTTTACAGGAGCCATAGCCCAGGTCGAGCAGTTCTTCGAGGTTGCCGGGGTCGGCCTCGCGGACCTGATCGAGGCCCGTGATTCCCACGTCGGCGGCGCCGTCGGAGACGTACTCCGGGATGTCCGCGGCGCGGGCGTACAGCACGGTGACGTCCGGGTCGACCGTCGCGGCGTAGAGCTGTCGGTCCGCGCCGTCGACGACGTGCAACCCGGCGCGTTCCAGCAACTCGACCGACGGGTCGTGCAGGCGGCCCTTGTTGGGCACGGCGATGCGCATAACGAGGGATGGCGGGCCCGAGGCAACTGTCTTTCCCCTTCGGTCGAGGTCATATTCGAACGCACCCTCCCAGGAGAAGTCGCTTTCAACGGATTCTGCCAGAACATCTATGCTCTGTAGATATCGAGCAGTGAGTGAGGGCGATAATTGATGTGGGGATGAACAAGAAAATATCTGTGCCAGACGATGTTGGAGGAATCGATCAAAGCAGTATTCGTACTTCCCGAACGTTCCAGAGACGAGGCATTCGAAGTAGTTGTAGAATTTGCGGAGACAGCGGACTCCTACGAGATTGAAGAAATTCAGGAAGACGATCTCGGGGCTCGATACAGGGTATATGTGTCCGTTGACGATATGTTGCTCAGTATAATATTCACAGACGGAAATTCAGACCACCCAGATGGAAATCTCGTTCAGATACGCTATACTATCGGGCCAACCCTTGAGAATACGAGCGAGATAGCAGGAGCGAAGCCGCTACACAAAATAGCCGAGACAGTTAAGCACCTGTATGCTGTATTGGACGGCCACCCTAGAGCGGTGTTCGGTATCGAAACATATCAGAACCAGAAAGCACCTCTCTCGGTTGATGACCTGCCACCGACCGACAGAAAGTTTCTGACCTGGCTTGATCTGTTTCCGCCGAAAGAAGTCGAGGCCATTGGACGAAACCGATTGTTGTCCGCACCGGCACCTCACGTCGAAGAACTCGCCGACGGTGGGATCTTGCTCATCTCGAAGCATCCGGTGACGATCGACCCGGCGACGATAGACGAAGTTGCTGACCACGTCGGAATTAAATGCTGGGAAGATTATCCGCACGAGCGAGCGTCCGCGAGTGACTTCGAGGATTGAACACTCTACCCTAATCCAGCAGATTGACGCTCCCGCGACCAGAAACCCACGCTCATGAGCGTACTTCTCGTTTCGGGCGGGAAGATCCTGCCATCCGACCGCTCTGTCACGGAACCGACAGTCATCGTTGTACGGTCCGGCCGAAATCGTTCCGACCACCTGTGCATTTGAAGTAAAGTGGGCGATATGGCCCAGAAAATGCCATTCGTTGCACGCTCGGTTCCGGCGTTCTCACGCGTCGTAGATCCGCTGTTGACGGTACTCAGCAACGCGTTCGCTCTCCTCATTCTTCCGGGTATCGTCGCTCACGAGCTCGGCCACTACGTAACGTGTCGACTCCTCGGCGTGGAGGTCGAGGAAGTGGTCCTGTTCCATTGGCCCGACGATCCGCTACGGCAACGGAGTCTCGGAGGGTGGGTCTCCACCGTGGAACCGCCGGAACGGTGGCGCTCGTTCCTGGTAAGCGCCGCACCGCTCGCGGGTAATACCGGAGCCGCCCTGGCGGCGCTCTACGGCGTGCGTGTGGTGGTGCGTCGGCCTGGGATGGAGGGGACTGTCGCCGGCAGCGACGTGCCGTTGGCACTGCTCGCCGAGCGTTTCGTCGCTGCCGGACTACCCCGTCAGTCCCTCGCCGCGCTGTGTCTCTGGGTTGGAACCGCGCTGGCATACACCGGATTTCCCAGTTCGGGTGATCTTCGCGCTGTTTCCAAGCAGCTGGCGCTCATTGCGGGCAGAGCGGCCGACCGGTCTGCCAGCATCGGGTACTACGCCGAGTACGCGCACGGCGAGTTATCGACGATCTACACGGTCGTCGTGACCATCGCCGGACTGGTGGGTGTCCGTGCCGTGTTCGAGTTCGGCGACCTCTACGTCCTCGTCGTCCTGAGCGGCACGACGTTGTTCGTTCTCAGTAACTACGACGGGACGAACGGACTGACTGCAAACCCGGTTCGTGCGCGAATGGCCCACGCCGAGCAAATCGAGGAGCGAGCGGCGGCCGGCGAACTGATTCCGCGGAACGAGGTCGACGCGCTCGTGGACTTGCTCGCCCACGAAAGCGACGCGGTCCGAAACAGAGCCGGGAGGGGGTTGCGGGCCGTCGCAGTTGAGCAGCCGTCGATGGTCGCCGAATGGGAGGAGCGTCTGTTCGAGGTGCTCAGGACCGAAGAGCGGGTCGCGTGTCGGACGCCGTTGCTGAATACACTCGTCTATCTGCGCGCGGCTATCGAAGACACGGATCGGCTCGCGGCGGTCGGCGTCGACACACTCACCGCCGACGATTCCCGGCTTCGGGACAAGGGCGCAGGCATCGTTGCCGCTGCTGCGGAGGTCGATCCGGCGCTCGTGGTAGACGCCGTCGACGAATTGGTCGAGGTACTGCCGACACTGTCGGACGGTCCGCGGGCGAATGCCGCCCTGGCACTGGCTCTGATCGCCGAGGCCGACGCCAGTCACGTCGAACCCTACCGTGAGCGAATTACCAGCTACCGTGACGACGAGTACGAGAAGGTCAGGGACCGTATCCAGCGAATCGACGACGCGATAGAATCGACGGAGGGCGGGGATGACAGTATGACCGAGTGATCCCGGGATACCGAGCAACACGGGTCAGAGAGATTCTCTGGTTCACGGGACAACCACCCACGCGCCAGTGTGCACCCGAATCCAGCAGATTGACGCCCCCGCGACCAGAACCCCACGTCCATGAGCGAACTTCTCGTTTCGGGCGGGCAGGTCCTGCTGCCGGAACTCACAGTCGCGGAAGCGGACGTCCTCGTCGACCAGGACTCGGGCGATATCGTCGCCGTCGACGACCCCGGCGCGCTGGAGGGCGACGACGAACTCGACGCCGGCGACGGCCTCGTCATCCCCGGCCTCGTCAACGCCCACTGCCACGTCTCGATGACGCTGCTGCGGGGCTACGCCGACGACAAGCCATTGGACGCCTGGCTGCAGGAGGACATCTGGCCGGTGGAGGGCGAACTCACCGCCGAGGACGTCCGCGTCGGCGCGGAGCTCGGACTGACCGAGATGATAAAATCGGGCACCACCGCGCTGGCGGACATGTACTTCTTCATGGAGCAGGTCGCCGAGGCTGTCGACGACGCCGGGATGCGTGGCCTGCTCGGCCAGGGCTGCATCTCCGCCGGGAAGGACGAAGAGGACGCCCACGAGGACTTCCAGTCCGGCCTCGCGTTTGCGAATGAATACGACGGATACGCGGACGGGCGCGTCCGGACGGCGTTCATGCCCCACTCGCTGACGACCGCCGGCGAGGCGTACTACCGCGAGTACGTCCCCGAAGCCCGCGAGGCGGGGGTTCCGATCCACTTCCACGCAAACGAGACGGAGGGGGAGGTCGACCCCATCGTCGAGGAGCACGGCGAGCGCCCCCTCGAATACGCCGACGACATTGGCCTGCTCGAACCTGAGGACTTCCTCGCCCACGGCGTCCACGTCGACGACACGGAGATCGACCTGCTGGCCGAGCGCGGCACCGGCGTCGTCCACAACCCGGCCTCGAACATGAAGCTCGCCAGCGGCATGGCGCCGGTCCAGGCGATGGTCGACGCCGGCGTCTCGGTGGCGCTCGGCACCGACGGCGCGGCGTCGAACAACGATCTCGACCTGTTCGACGAGATGCGCGACGCGGCGATGCTCGGGAAACTGGCGGCCGACGACGCCAGCGCGATGGCTGCCGGGACGGTGCTCCAAATCGCGACCCAGGGCGGGGCCGACGTCCTGGGCTTTGACTCGGGACGGATCGAGGCGGGCGCGAACGCCGACCTCGCCGTGGTGGACCTCGACGCCACGCACCTCACGCCCCACCACGACCTGGTGAGTCACCTCGTCTACGCCGCGAAGGGGAGCGACGTCCGCCACACGGTCTGCGACGGCGAGGTTCTCATGCGCGACCGCGAGGTGCAGGTGTTCGACGAATCGTCGGTCCGGGAGCGCGCGGAGACGGCGGCCCGGGACCTGGTGGCTCGCGCAGAGCGGGAGTGACCAGGGATACAGTTACTGAAACTCGCCCGGGAGGCGCTCCCGGTTGTCGACGAGCAGTTCCAGCACGGGCGCCACTTCGTCGAACTGGGGCCCGCGGCGGACGACCCGTTCGGCCGGATTCCAGTCGACGTAGCCGTAGTCGGCGAGCTTCGGGATGTGCTTGTGGATCATGCCGGTCACGTACCTGGTGTAGTCGCCGTTCTCCGGGGCGATCTCGGGAAGCGACGGGGCGGCGTCGACTTCGGGGTGGTGATCGCTGAGAAGCAGGAGAAGCCGCCGCCGGTCGATGGATTTGAGCGCGTCGAAGAGTCTATCCAGCGCTCGCGAAGAGACGCAGTCGTCGTACATGTCACTAGACAATACCCGGAGACGGCGGGAGAGTATTTGGCTGATCCAGAAACCCCTTTAAGTCGAGTGGGTGGGATCGTGTCCGGCAGTTAGCTCCCGTTCGACGAGTTTGCGGACGGCGGCGCGAATGTGCTTCGAGAGGGCCTGGGGCGTGACGTCGAGGTCCCCGGCCAGTTCACCGAGCGTCGCCTCGCTCGGCGTCTCGAAGTAGCCACGCTCGGAGGCCAGCGACAGACACTCCCGCTGGCGGTCGGTGAGGTCCTCTGTCCCCCGTCCGGCCACCTGCTCGGAGTAGATCCGGTCGACGAAGGGATCCGTGTCCATCGCCCGCAATTCGCCGACGACAGTCCTGAGCGTTTCCCGGTCCGGCACGCGGAGTCGGAGCCAGAACCCCTCGACTGACCCCTCGTTGTCGAGCATGGAGACGTCGTGTCGACGGAAGTGGGGGGAGAGCATGACGTTCTCCGACAGTGAGTTCGTGGTCAGCCGGTAGAGTCGCCGCTCGCCGACCGTCGCGAGTTCACGGAGTTCACAGACGTACCGATACTCCCGGATGCGTCGTTCGAACTCGGCGAAATCGCTCCCCTCGACCCACCAGAAGAAGGTGTAGTGTTCGTTGGGGCCGTCGCTGAAGTGATGGTAGCTTTCGATCGTCGCCGTCGTGTCCGGGACCACACCGAATACCTCGGCGAACAGCGGCGGGTCTCGAATGGTAAGCTCGACGACAAAACTCATTGGGGTTTCCAGAGACGACCAGGCGCGGAGATTTAGGGGTGACGCTCGCCACATGTACCGATTCGGAATCACGTCGCCCCGGTCCCGACGGGGAACTATCAGTGGCGTTGCAGTCGGTGCCGGGCAGTATCTCGACGTAACGAGCGAGACCAGTACGACAGACGGTCCCGCTCAGAACGAGTCGACGACCGGGATGCCGACGGTGTCGAAGTCAGTCATCGCGTCGAGGGTCGCCGAGACGTCTTCGAGGCCGATGGTCTCTGAGACGACGGCCGACGGGTCCAGTTTCCCGGTCGCGACCATCCGGAATATCTCGTCGTAGTCGGCCGGCGGCATCCCGAGGGCGCCGTGGAAGTCCACCTCGCTGGTGACCATCTCGTCGGTGGGCAGGGGTATCTGGCCGTGTTCCTCGCTCGTGGTCAAGCCGATCTGGACGTGCGAGCCCATCGGTCCTAAACTACCCACGGCGTTCTGGCAGGTCTCGGCGATGCCCAGCGCGTCCATCGAGACGTCCGCGCCGCGGCCGATCAGGTCCTGGACGGCGCCGGGGACGTCGTCGACCTCGGCGGCGTTGAGCGTCTCGTCGGCGCCCAGGTCCTCGGCCAGCGCGAGTTTCTCGTCGTCGAGATCGACGCCGACGACGTTGAGTCCCAGCGCGTCGCCGATGTGGATCGCCGAGAGGCCGACACCGCCGCAGCCGTGGACGGCGAGCCAGTCGCCGGCGCCCGCGTCGGCCCGGTGGGCGAGCCCGTGGAACGCGGTCATGAACCGGCAGCCCAGGCCGGCCATGTCGACCGACGAGACGCCGTCGGGCAGGTGGACGAGGTTGTGGTCGGCGTGGGGAACCGGCACCTGTTCGGCGAAGGCCCCCGGTGCTTCGGGCTGGAGGCCCAGCGCCTGGCGGTTCTCGCAGATGTTGGCGTGGCCCTTCCGGCAGAGCGGACAGGTGCCGTCGCCGAGGCTGAACGGGATGGCGACGTGGTCGCCCTCGCGGACGTGGTCGACTTCGGACCCGACCGCGACGACGTGGCCGGCGGGTTCGTGGCCGAGGATGTGGCCCGGGACGGGGTCGAGGCCGCGCCACTCCCAGTCGCCCTGCCAGGCGTGCCAGTCGCTGCGGCAGACGCCGCAGGCCTCGACGGCGACGACCGCGCCGTCGGGTTCGGGTTCCGGGTCCTCGACTTCGCGGACGTCCAGGGGTTCGCCGTAATCGGTAAACACTGCTGCGCGCATGCCCGTGTCGAGGGCCCTTGGGACCAAATACGCTTCCCTGGCGTCCGACCGAGCGAAGCGAGGTCGGGCTCAGCAGTCGAGCGTAGCGAGTCTGCCGGCGTCCACGCGAACAAAGTGAGCGTGGGCTCGATAGACGAACGAAGTGAGTCTATCGGCGTCCTGTCGAGCGCAGTGAGACAGGGCTCATCGGATGAGCAGCGCGAATCCGATGGCGTTCGGCCGAACTGTGAGAGGGCGGGCTCGGGAGACGAGCGCAGCGAGTCTGCCGGCGTTCGTCAACGTGCGCCCCTCGCGTTCGGCCCGTTCGCTTCGAGCGGATCGTGGGTGAGAACCGCTACAGCCCCGTCAACCAGAACGCTTTCGGGTAGTGAAATAAACACTGAGTGGCGTTTTTGAACCGTGTAACTACATATGGGGTGGTATCGCTGTGGCGGTGAACGGCCTGAACCACCTGAACGAGATTGCCGGTTTATCCCCATCCAGTCTCCAGTAGCGAGTACGATGCACACGAAACTGTTTGCACTGGTCGCGGCCGTCGGCATGCTCGGGCTCGCAGTCGGCCCCGGCGTCGCCGCGGCCGCGGCGAGCGACTCGGGCAACGTAGCGGCGAACGAACCCCTGGACGTCAGCGTCACGCAAGAAATGGGCGTGAGCATCTCCGTCACCCAGAACGGGACGGGCGTCGAGAACGCCACCGTCGACGTCGCCGTGGTCGGCAACGGCACCTACGACGAGGCGGGCACGCACACGACCAACGAGAAGGGCGCGCTCCTGCTGTCGCCGCCGGAGGAGGACGTCACCGTCGACGTCACCGCGAGCGCGAACAACCAGACGGCGACGACGACGGCCAGCCTGACGGGCACGAACGGGACCGACGCCGCGTTCGGACAGCAGGTCTCTCGGTTCGTCCAGAAGCTACTGGGCAACGGCGAGACGGCCATCGGCCAGCAGGTCGCTGACTACGTTACCTCGAACAACCCGGGCAACGCACCCGACCACGCTGGTCCGCCGGCCCACGCCGGCCCCGGTGACGAGAACGAGTCCGTCGACGAGAACGAGAGCGCCAACGAGACCAACGGCGGCAACGGCCCGCCTGCCCACGCCGGTGGTCCCGACAAGGGCGACGGTGACGACGAGGACAGCGCCAGCGGTAATGGCAACGGCGGCGGCCCGCCAGCCCACGCCGGCCCCGGTGACGACGCCGACGAAGACGACGGCGCTAACGAGGAAGACGAGACCGAAACCGAGACCGAAGCGGAATAGACGCGCAATCGACGCGAGATTCTTTTCCAGACGGCGCGCCGTCACGGTCGCGCCAGCAGTTCCTGACCACCTCCACTGCCGGGTCGGTTCTTCCGATCGGACGTGGCGAGCGACGGCGTCGTCACGACGTGAAAATTCTCGTCGGGGCTTATGCTGGTCGCGACGCTGATACCGGTGATGAGACGCATGGGGTGGACGGGTGCGCGGACGTCTGGGAGTCGCGGCGTATCGCCGGTGATCGGCGTCGTCCTGCTGGTGAGTATCGTGGTCGTCCTGGCCGCCGTCGTGGCGTCGCTCGCGATGGGCTTCGAAGGTGAGTTGCGGGAACCGGTCCCCAACAGTGGATTCGACCGGTCGTACACGCCGAGCGGTGAGGGGAACACGGACGACCGCCCGTACGTCACTATCACCCACCAGGTCGGCCGGTCCGTCGACGGGGACAACATCGTCATCAAGGACGAGTCCGGTAACACTGTCACCTGGGCGGACGTCTGGACGGGCGGACCGGAGGTCCGCGCCGGCGAGTACGTCCACATCGACGGCTTCGACAGCGACGCCGCCCTCGACCCCATCTGTGAGGAGGGACAGACGTACTGGGTGATCCTGCAGGACGACGAGGGCAACGACCTCGTCGTCAACGAGTGGACCGCGCCGGCGGCGCCGGCCCTCCCTCCGGGGTCGCCTTCGGACAGTGACGGCGACGGGATTCCGGACTGGTGTTGAGCCGTCGGGATTGTCGCACGGCCGCTGGACGACGGACGCGGCGAGATCCGTTCGCGCTCCCGTAGCGGTAGCGTTTTCAGCGGTCTCCCCCTTGTTTCGGGCATGACTGCACCCATTACGGAGCAACTGGACGACCCCGAATCGGCCCGCGAGTCGGGTCAGCGGAAGATGGACTGGGCGCGCCAGCACATGCCGATCATGGCCGCCCTCCGCGAGGAGTTCGAGGAGAACCAGCCCTTCGCCGGCGAGCGCATCGCGATGGCGATGCACGTCGAGGCCAAGACGGCCGTGCTCGCGGAGGTCCTGGCGGCCGGCGGCGCCGAGGTGGCGATGACCGGCTGTAACCCGCTCTCGACCCACGACGACGTGAGCGCGGCGCTGGATTCGGTCGACGGCGTCACCTGCTACGCCAAGCGCGGCGTCGACGACGAGGAGTACTATTCGGCCATCGAGGCGACCATCGCCCACGACCCGACGATCACCGTCGACGACGGGATGGACCTCGTCGCGGCCATCCACGAGGACTACCCCGAACTCATCGATACCATCGTCGGCGGCGCCGAGGAGACCACCACGGGCGTCCACCGCCTGCGCGCGATGGACGAGGACGGCGAACTGCAGTACCCCGTCTTCGCCGTCAACGACACGCCGATGAAACGGCTGTTCGACAACGTCCACGGCACGGGCGAGTCCTCGCTGGCCTCAATCGCCATGACGACGAACCTCTCGTGGGCCGGCAAGACCGTCGTCGTCGCCGGCTACGGCTACTGCGGCAAGGGCGTCGCCAAGAAGGCCAGCGGCCAGAACGCCGACGTCGTCGTGACGGAGGTCGAGCCCCGCCGCGCGCTGGAGGCGCACATGGAGGGCTACGACGTCATGCCGATGGAAGAAGCGGCCGAAATCGGCGACGTCTTCCTCACCACGACGGGCAACCGCGACGTCGTCGTGAAGGAGCACTTCGAGAAGATGCAGGACGGCGTCCTGCTGGCCAACGCCGGCCACTTCGACGTCGAAGTCGACCTCGACGCTCTCTCGGACCTGGCCGTCGACACCTACGAGGCCCGCGACGGCGTGCAGGCTTACGAGATGGCGGACGGCCGAAGGCTGAACGTGCTCGCCGAGGGCCGGCTGGTGAATCTGGCGACCCCCATCGCGCTCGGCCATCCGGTCGAAGTGATGGACCAGTCCTTCGGCGTGCAGGCGGTCTGTGTTCGTGAGCTAGTGGAGAACGGGGACGAGTACGGTCCCGGTGTTCACGACGTGCCGGACCGGCTGGACAAGGAAGTCGCGGAGATCAAGCTGGCTGCGGAGGGCGTGGAGTTCGACGAATTGTCGGAGGCACAGGCCGAGTATATGGATTCGTGGCAGCATGGGACGTAGGCAGGCGCCGACCGCAGGGAGGGGCCTGCAAAATGCGAGCGGGAGCCGAACGGAGTGAGGCGACACGCGAGCAGTAGGCTGGTTTCGCGCGCGGTTTGCGCGAAACCACCTTGATTGCGAACGGTGAGCGAAGCGAGCCGTGAGCAGTAGGGCGGGTCCTCCAAAGGCACCCCGTTCGCCCCCTACTGCGTCTCCACCGCGTACCGATAACCGCCGTACCACACTGCGAGGAGGCCCAGTAGCCAGCCGGCGAGCCGGAACGTGCTGATAACGTCCGACGGCGGCGTCTTCCACCCCCAGCCGGTCGGGTCGCCGCGGACCGGCCCGCCAGTGTAGACCTCGTAGAGTTCTCCCTCGGACCGGACGAGCAGGCGGCGGTCGGGCAGTTCCGCGGTGGTCTCTGCGTGGCCGTTCAGGCTGCCGTCGCCGTCGTACACCTCGCCGATAGCCCGGCGGACGGCCGGGTCGACCTCGCTTTCGTTCACGGCCACGACGTCGAGAACCCGTTCGGTCGGGACTGGCTCCATCGAGAGGACGAGGCTCCCGTTCGTGATCGTCGCTGTCAGGCGGTAGTAGCCGTCGCCGAGGCGGACGAATTCGGGGGACTGTTCGGACTCGTTCGTCACGTCGACGGACGCGTCGCCGGGGTCGTCCAGCCGGACCGGGCCGTCCGCGGCGACGTGTCGCCGGAGGGCACACCGTTTCGAGGAGACGCCGCTGGTACAGTCTTGGATGGCGCCGTTGCCGAACTCGCCGGCCGGGTGGTGCGCCGGTTCGGCCTCGGCGTAGTATTCCTGTTCGTAGGAGACTCCCTGGGGATAGAGCCACCAGCCGTTGGCGAGCAGGAGGGCGCCCACCAGGACGAGCAGGAACGTTCGACGCGTCGCGTTCACGGCGGACGCCGCTCGGGCCTGGGGCATGAGTTTTCTGGACGCCGCCGACACCGCAGGTCCGCCGGCGCCCACCCAGTCGCCCATTATCTCGACTGATAAGCGCCAGCCAACCGTTATAACCCAGAACGGTGATCCTTTCGCAAATGAGTTCGCACACCCGCGGGTCGTCGGGCAGGGCCGACGTCGAGATGGCCCACTTCTGGCAGGAGGGCGGCGGCAAGCGGATGATCGAGGAGCTGTTCACCGACTTCAGATCGAAACATCCGGGCGTGGAGGTGGCCGACCAGGCCAACACGATCGACGACCACGGCATGCTGGTCAAGAGCCAGATCTTGCGGGAGGAACCGCCGCCGGTGTTCGTCGAGTGGCCGGGCCAGAACCTGGCGCCGTACCAGCAGGCCGGCGCGATCCGGGACATCTCGGACCTGTGGGAAGAGAACGGCTGGGAAGACGTGTTCATCGAGGGGCCGCGCGAGCGCTCGAAACTCGACGGGGCGTACTACGGCATCCCCATCGACATCCACCGGATGAACAACCTGTTCTACCACGTCGACCTCGCCGAGGAGTACGGCGTCGACCCGGCCCGCGTCGACAGCCCGAGTGAGTTCCTGGAGGTGCTTTCGGCCTGCGAGGACGGTGACCTGATCGGGATGGAACAGCCGATGAAGAACCCATCCGACGTCCTCCAGCTCTTCGCGAACATCGTCATCGGCGAGTTCGGCGCCGAGACGTACGCGGGCATCACGCAGGGCCAGACCCGACGGTACGAGAGCGAACTCCGGCAGGCCGTCGAACTGCTCGACGCCTACGCCGACCTGGCCCGCGACGACGCCACCTTCGTCGACATGGTTCAGGCCAACGGCCGGTTCATGGACCGC
This sequence comes from Halomicrobium sp. HArcel3, assembly GCF_058933135.1. NCBI lineage: Archaea > Methanobacteriati > Methanobacteriota > Halobacteria > Halobacteriales > Haloarculaceae > Halomicrobium > Halomicrobium sp. HArcel3. Next base: position 273,248 of record NZ_JBZYDN010000002.1, read on the forward strand.
GAATCGGTGTTCTTCCACCAGGGCGACTGGATGGCCGGCTCCTACGAGGACCAGGCCGACTTCGACTACGGCGTCGACTGGGACCACGCCGTCTTCCCGGGGACCGAGGGCGTGTTCATGCTCTCAACTGACGCGCTGGTCGCGGCCGAACACGCCGACTTCGGCGAGGACACTCGCGCCTTCCTGGAGTTCATGGCCTCGCCGCCGGCCCAGCAGACGCTGAACCGGATCAAGGGGTCGATCCCGCCACGCGAGGACGTCGACATCAGCGACTACCCCCAGATCCTCCGCGAGCAGTTCCAGGACTTCACGGCGGCGAGTCACTTCCCCGCGGGCCACGCCCTCCAGATCACGCCGGATGCGTTCGTCGAGGCGAAGATCGCCGCCTCGGAGTTCGTCACGACGCGCGACGTCGAGCGGACGACCCGGGGGCTCCTCGCGGCCTACGAGTAACGCGGCGTCGTCCAGCGCTTTCCCGACGACAACGAACGATAGCTCGGAAACACTTTTGCGGCGACCTCGAGAGTTCGAGTCATGACCGAGAGGAGGCGGAGCGACGCAGTCGAAGCGGGGGGAGCATGAGCGAGGACGGGACTGCGAACCGCTGGGACGCCGGCGACTACGACGGCGACCACGCGTTCGTCCACGAGATGGGTGCGAGCGTCGTCGACCTGCTCGACCCGGGGCCGGGCGAGCGAGTCCTCGACCTGGGCTGTGGGACGGGCCACCTGACCGCCGAAATCGCAGCGGCGGTCGGCGACGAGGGGGACGTCGTCGGCGTCGACCAGTCCGCCGAGATGGTCGCCGAGGCGCGCGAACAGTATCCCGGCCTCGCGTTCGAGCGGGCAGACGCCACGGAGTTCGCGTCCGACGAGCCCTTCGACGCCGTCTTCTCCAACGCCGCACTCCACTGGATGACCGACCAGGACGCCGTCGTTGAGCGGGTGGCCGACGCGCTCCGTCGAGGGACGGAGAATTCGTCCGCAGGTGGTCGGTTCGTCGCCGAGATGGGCGGCCGCGGCAACGTCGCGACCATCGTCGACGCCACTATCCGGGAACTGACCGATCGGGGGTACGATGCGAGCAGTCCCTGGTACTTCCCGACGGTGGGCGAACAGGCGAGCTTGCTCGAACGCCACGGCTTCGAGGTCCGCCTGATGCGACTGTTCGACCGGCCGACCGAACTCGACGGCGGACGGGACGGCCTCCGGAACTGGCTCGGGATGTTCGGTGACTCGCTGCTGGCCGGGCCCGACGAGGCCGAACGGCGGGCGGTCGTGGCCGCCGTCGAGGACCGCTGCCGTGACGCCCTGTTCGATGCGGCGTCGGGGACGTGGACGGCCGACTACCGGCGGTTGCGGTTCGAAGCGGTCCGGACGACAGCGTGAAGAGAGCGTGGTGACGAGACGGCTGGACGGAGGAACGGCGTCGAGCGGTGCTCATAGTGGTAGTTGTAACTTTTTACCGGCGTTCGCCGGCACTGGCCACGTCGAACGCCGATAGACGAACGGAGTGAGTCTATCGAGCCCGGCCTCACGCAGTTCGGCCGGACGCCGGTACGGGCTTACAACTACTACTATCAGTTCTCGTCGACGGGCCGGTCCGAGACCGTGAACACCAGGCTGTCGTCGTCGAGGGCGTCGATGCGCGTCTGGGCGGTGAAGGTGGAGCCGTCCGCCCGGCGAAGCTCGCAGTCGCCGATCCAGCGCCAGCCGTCCGCGAGGCTGGGGAAGGCGTCCTCCGCCAGGCGGGCCACCTCGCTATCGGGGAACAGCGCGCGCCACGGCCGACCGACGAGTTCCGGCGGCGCCGCGCCGAACTGGCGGGCGAACAGGGTGTTGACGTACTCGACGGTGCCGTCCGGCGTGACGATGGCGACGGCGTCTGAGCCGTGGGCGAGGGCGGCCAGCGACCGGCGGGCAAGGTCCGTCGCCCGGCGGTATCCCACGACGGTACGGATCCGGTCGGCGAGGTGCGCGTACTCGCTACGGGTGGTCGCCGGTCGGAGCCGTTCGGTCCAGTCGAGTTCGGCGAGGGCGTCGCGGACCGCTCGCGAAGGATTCGCCGCCAGGAGGACAGTCGGGACGGTCCGGTCACGGTCCCGTATCGTCTCCAGCAGTTCGAGGCGGTCGGCGTCGGAGAGGTCGGGCCCGCCGACGACGCAGTCCGCCGCGTCGACGTGGGCCGGTGCCGCCGCCGGCGTCGTGACCGTCGCGACGCTGATCTGGTCGGCATCGGCGAGGGAATCACCGGCGAGCAGCTCGCCGAGCCCCTCCTCCCCGTCGGGGTCGGCGGCGACGCCGAGGACGCTAATCGGCGCGGCGGACTGCTCCTCTCCCGGCAGGAGTTCAGCCGGCGAAGACCCTGACTCTATCATGGCCATCACGTGACGGTGAGTCGTGCTCGACGGACCATCGGCTCGTGCCGCCGAGACCCTGGTCTGTGTCGTGTCATGGGACGATAGACTGGACGCGGTCCGACTGGACCCAGGCGTGGCCGTTCTCCGGGTCGGCGATGGTCGCGACCGTGTGCTCGCCGTCGGTGTGGACCTCGTAGGTTTCCCTGATCTCCCCGTCGGCGTTCGGGAGGCGTTCGCCCGTCGTCATCGGCCTGCGTCCACCGACGGGGAGACGTACTCCTCGCCGTCGACCGTGACGACTCCATTCGCTCCCACGTCGACGGCGTGGTCGCCGTACTGAAAGGTGACACGGACGCCGGACCCGGTCCTGACGAGCGCCTCGAGGGCGTCGGTGTCGATGACGGTCGCGAGGGGCGTCATCTCGAGGGGGTCCGTCTCGGTGTGGTCGGCGATAGCCTGGACGATGTCTGCGCAGACGGCGTCGGTCTCTCGCACAGCGGTAGTGGCTTCCATTGTAGTCGTACAAACGAGCAGACTGGTCATTTCGCTGTCCGCAATATGCGTTGCGACGGCGGGCGACAGGGGTAACGTGTATAGTGTTCCCGCCGATTCGCATCCGCCCCGACCCGCCGCGACGGGGCAGGCTCGCCGTGCTTCCGGCGGCTCTGCAGTGCTCCGGGGAGCAGCCGTCTTTCTGAAATGCATCTGAATGGACGTGTATAATGAGTGTCGAACTCTAATGACACGATATGACTGCATCATGGGGCGTGGTTCCCGCGACCGACCGGTGGCTCCACCGGTGGAATCGGGTTCACGCGTGGTTCGTCCTGTCCGTCGCGTTCTGCGTCGCCGTCTCCGTGGGCATCTTCGGCGACCCGGTAGTATTCGGGGGCCTCGGCGGTCCGGGCCCGGTGTTCGTGGGACTCGCGGGACTCGCCGTCGCGGGCGGTGACGACGACGCCGTCGGCGACCTCCTCGACCGGATCGAGCGCTTCGAGGACGGCGAGGACGTCGACTTCGAGAGCGACCGCGAGGACGATATCGGCCGGCTGTACGACGCCGTCGGGTCGCTGGCCGACCGTGCTGGGGGCAGCGACCGACGAACCGGGGGTGCCGGACGCGAACTCGACCGTCCCGCGGCCGCCACCGACGAAGCGCTCGACGCCGTCGAGGACGTGTTCGCCGTCATCGACGAGGACGGCTACCCCCAGCGGTGGAACGAGCGTCTCACCGACGTGCTCGGATACGACGACGCGGAGATGGAGTCGACCCACGTTCTGGAGTGGTTCCCGGCGGACGAACACCGGACGGTCGAGGGGGCGATACGGGCTGCCTCCGAGACGGGCAGCGTGCGAATCGAGGCGCCACTCGCCGCGGTCGACGGGGAGCGGACCCCCTACGAGTTCGTCGCCTCGGCGCTCGAAGACGCCGACGGGAATCCGGTCGTCGCGGCAATCGGCCGTGACGTCACCGAGCGCACGGATCACGAACGCGAACTGGAGCGCCAGGCGAGCCTGCTGAACTCGCTGTTCGAACAGATCCCCGTCAGCCTCTACGTCAAGGACGAGGAGGCGAGATACGTTCGCACGAGCTTCCCGTACATCGACGACCAGTTCCCCGACGACGAGGAGTGGTTCCGCGGAAAGACCGACACGGAGATATTCGCCAACGAACTCGCCGCGGAGAGCTACGAGGACGACCGCCGGGTGATCGAGGAGGGAGAGCCGATCACGGAGAAAGTCGAGTTCGAGCCCGACGAGGAGGAGTGGCTCCTCACCTCGAAGGTGCCCTGGCGTGACGACGACGACGAGGTCCGTGGGCTCATCGGCATCACACTGCACATCACCGAACAGAAGCAGCGCGAGTCGGAACTCCGCGAGACGAAACGGATACTCGAACTCGCACTGGAAGGGACGAAAACCGGCGTCTACGACTGGAACCTGGAGACGGACGAAGTCGACTGGAGCGAGACGTTCGAGCGGATGCTGGGGCTCGAACCGGGCACCTTCGAGGGGACGTACGACGCCTTCGAACGGCGGGTTCACCCGGACGACGTGTCACGAACCGACGCGGCGGTCCATCGCGCTCTCGAGAGCGGCGAACTGTTTCAGACGGAGTTCAGGCTACGCCACGAGGAGGGTCGATGGATCTGGGTCAACGCCCGCGGCCGCGTCGTGTACGACGAGGACGGCCACCGGCGGATGCTCGGGATATACAACGACGTCACCGAGCGCAAGGAGCGCGAGCGGCAGTTGCGCGAGCGGGAGCACCGTCTCGAACGGTACCGGGAGTACACGGAGGACGTCCTCGACGCCATCGACGACGTGTTCTACCTCGTCGACGAGGACTGGGAGCTCAAACGGTGGAACCGGAGCCTCACCGAGGTGACCGGGTACGACGACGAGGAGATAGCCGGGATGAACGTCCGGGACTTCTTCGCCGAGGACGAAGCCGACCGGATCACGGCCGCGCTGGCCGACATCGAGAACCGCGTGGGCGACCCGCTCGAAGTCGACTACCGGACGAAAGAGGGCGATTCGATCCCGCTCGAGTTCGTCGCGGCGCCGCTGACGGACCCTGACGGGAACGACGTGATCGCCGGGATCGGCCGGAACATCAGCGAGCGCAAGGAGAAGGAACGGCAGCTCTCGCGGCTTATCGACAACGTTCCCGGGTACGTCTACCGGTCCGAGGCGGCCCCGCCGTGGCGGACCGAGTTCGTCAGCGAGGGGGTCCGCGACATCACCGGCTACGACCCAGCGGTGCTGGAGAGTGGCGAGGTGAACTGGGACGAGGACGTGATCGCCGACCGGAACGAGGCGATCGCCGCCGAAATCGAGGCGGCGGTCGAGGAACGGGAGCCGTTCTTCTTGCTGTATCCCATCGACACCGCCGACGGGGAGCGGCGCTGGGTCAAGGAACAGGGGCGCGGCGTCTACGCCGACGACGGCTCGGTCGAGGCGATCGAGGGCGTCGTCATCGACGTCACCAGACAGCGAACGTACGAACGGAAACTCGAACGGACGACCGGCCTGCTCCAGCGCGTCCAGGAGATGGCGGACATCGGCGGGTGGGAACTCGACGTGACGACCGACCCGCCGGAACCGAGGTGGACCGAAGAGATGTACCGGCTCCACGACATGGAGCCGGGCGACGAGATAGACTTCGACGAGATCGTCGCCAAGTATCACCCGGACGACCAGGACCGGGTCGGCGAGAACCTCGAGACGATCTTCTCGGGGGGGCCGGCCACTGACTTCGAGGCACGGATGATCACCGACGACGGGGAGGTACGCTGGATACACACGCTGGCCGACGCGATCTACGAGGACGGCGAGCTCGTCAAGTACCGGGGAGCGTTCCAGGACGTCACCGAGCGGAAGGAACGGGAGAGCGAACTCGAACGGACCACGGACCTCCTCGAACAGGCGGGACGGATCGCCCGCATCGGTGGGTGGGAATTCGACCTGACCACCGACCCGCCGGAGATGACCTGGTCGGACGAACTGTACGACATCCACGGCGTGGAACCCGGCACGGCGGTCGACGTCGAGATGGCCGTCGGCCTCTACCACCCCGACGACCGGGAGTACATCCAGGAGAGGTTCCAGGCGGCCATCGAACGCGGCGAGAGCTACGACATGGAGGTCCGGATCCAGTCGCAGGGGGACCAGCACCGGTGGGTGCGGGCGCTGGGCGAGGCGGTCTACGAGGACGGCGAGGTCGTCAAACTCCGCGGGTCGATTCAGGACATCACCGAACAGAAAGAGCGAGAACGGGAGCTACGGGCGACCAAGAACCGGATGCAGAAGTTCATCGAGACGTCACCGGTCGGCGTCGTCGGAACCACTCCCGATGGCGTCGTCACGCTCTGGAACGACGCGATGGAGCAGATATTCGGGTGGTCCGCCGAGGAGGTGCTGGGAGAACCGTACCCGGCGATCCCCGACGGCGACGACGACGACCCGGACCCGGTCCGCCAGCGCGTTCTCGACGGCGAGGCCATCTCGCAGGTCGAACTCGAACGGGTGACGAAAGGCGGCGAGCGGATCGACGTCTCGCTGTCGACGGGACCGGTGTACGACGCGGCGGGGGACATCAGCGAGGTCGTGGGGTACATCGAGGACATCACCGAACGCAAGGAGCGCGAGCGCGAACTCCAGGAGACGAACGAACGGCTCAACGCCGTCATCGACGCCTCGCCGGACGCCATCGTCGCCCTCGACACGGACGGGACCGTCACGCTGTGGAACCCGGCGGCCGAGCGAATCTTCGGCTGGCGCGAAGACGAGATTCTCGGCGAACCGATGCCGATCGTCCCGGCCGAGCGGGCCGAGGAACACGCCGACATCCTGCGTCGCCTCGCCGGCGGTGAGACAGTCCGGGGCGCCGAAGTCCTCCGCCAGACCAGGGACGGGGAGCGAATCGAGTTGAGTCTCTCCGCCGCGCCGCTGCGCGACGCCGACGGAACCATCGTCGGCAATCTCGGCGTCAGCGAGGACATCTCCAGGCGTAAGGAGCGCCAGCGGGAACTCGAACGGACGAAGGACATGCTCGCACAGGCCCAGCAACTCGCCGCGGTCGGCGGGTGGGAGGTGGACGTGACCAGCGAGCCGTACGGGCTGACCTGGACCGACGAACTGTACCACATCCACGGCCTCCAGCCGGGGGCGGACCTGACCGTCGAGGAGGCCTTCGAGTTCTACCACCCCGAGGACAGGGACCGTATCCGCGACGCGGTCGAGACCATCGTCCAGGCCGGCGGGAGGTACGACGAGGAGGCGCGGATCCAGGCCGCCGACGGCGAGCAACGGTGGGTCAGGACCATCGGGAAGGCGATACGAGAAGACGGGGAGACTGTCAAGCTCCGCGGGGCGTTCCAGAACATCACCAGGCAGAAGGAGCGCGAACTGGCCCTGCAGTCGCTCCACGACGCCACCAGAGACCTGCTCCACACCGAGTCCGAGACGGAGGTCGCCGACCTGGTCGTCGAGACGGCGGCGTCGCTGTTCGACGTCCCGGGCGTCGCCGTCTACACCATCGACGACGCGTCGAACCGGCTGGTCCCGGCGGCCTACACCGACGCGTTCGAGACGCTCTCCGACGGGGCGCCGGCCGTCGGCGTCGGCGACGACGCGGCCGTCTGGAACTGCTTCGCGACGGGAGAGCGCGTGGTGTTCGACGACGCCGAGACCGCCCGCCAGTCGCGGGTGTTCGGCGAGTCCGTCGACGGCGGCCTGCTCGTCCCGATGGGCGACCACGGCGTGTTCGTCGTGGCGACCGACGGCCCCCGCATCGACGACGACACCCGCCGGCTGGCCGAGACGCTCGTGGCGACGACGGAGGCCGCCTTCGACCGCCTGGCCAGCGAGGCCGACCTCAGGAAGCGCGACGCGGAACTCGAAGCACAGAACCAGCGACTCCGCCGACAGATCCAGATAAACGACATCATCCGCCGGGTCGACCAGTCGCTCGTCGGCGCCACCAGCCGCGAGGAGGTGGAGTCGGCCGTCTGCGACCGCCTGGTCGAGTCCGACGACGTCGCCTTCGCCTGGATCGGTGGGTTCGACGGCGACGGTGACGAACTCGTCCCCCGGACGTGGGCGGGGTCCGGCCAGACCTACCTCGACACGCTCGCGCTGGACGACCTGGAAGGCTCGGCCGAGCCATCGCTGGCGACCGCCCGCTCCGGCGAGGCGACGGTCGTCGGCAACGTCGTCGACCGGCTTCGCGAGGACGCCTGGCGCCGGGGTGCCCTCGCGAACGACTTCCACTCGGTGATCAGCGTTCCCCTCGCCGTCGACGAGTACAGCCACGGCGCCCTCACCGTCTACGCCGGCGAGCCGGACACCTTCGGCGACCTCGAACGGACGGTGTTCGCCGAACTCGGGCGGTCCATCGCCAACGCCATCAACGCCGTCTCGGCCCGCGAGGCGCTCCACGCCGACACCGTCGTCGAGCTGACGCTCCAGTTCGAGGACCCCACCGGCGTACTGGCGCGGGTCGCCCGCGACGCCGACTGCGACGTCGAGTACGAGGGCATCTCGACCCGGTCGGCCGACGAGACCCAGCTGTTCTTCGCCACCACCGGCGCGGCCGCCGACGCCGTCGCCGACGTCCTCGAGGGCCTCTACGCCGTCACCGAGTGCCGACTCGTGAGCGAGAGCGACGACGGCCGGTGCCTGTTCGAGGTCACCGTCTCCGGGGCGGTCCTCCCGTCGGCGCTGGTGGACCAGGGCGCCTCGCCGCGGTCCATCCGCGCCACGGCGACCGGCATGGAAGCCGTCGTCGACCTGCCGACGTCGACGGACGTCCGCGAGTTCGTCGAGACGCTCCGCGAGGAGTTCCCCTCCGTCGAACTCGCCGCCCGGCGCAACGTCGAGCGAGGCATGGGGACCCGCCAGCAGCTCCTCTCGTCGCTACTGGGCGAGCTGACCGACCGACAGCTGGAGGTACTCCGGACGGCCTACTTCGCCGGCTTCTTCGAGTGGCCCCGCCAGAGCACCGGCGAGGAGGTCGCGGAGATGCTCGACGTCACCCAGCCGACGGTGAACCGGCACCTCCGCCTGGGCCAGCAGCGCCTGCTCGCCCAGTTGTTCGACGAGGAGGCGCCGGAACTCGTGGCGGCGTAGGTGGGGTCCCTGTTCGTTTTCATCACTCGAATCGAGGCCGGTTCGGTGACCGCACTGCGGCTTAGTCCGCCCCGACTTCGCCCACCTGCACCTTCCAGAGGTCGGCGTAGGCACCCTCGCGGGCGACGAGTTCGTCGTGGGTGCCGACCTCCTCGATCTCGCCGTCGTCGAGCACGACGATCTGGTCGGCGTCGCGGACCGTCGAGAGCCGGTGGGCGACGACGATAGTCGTCCGGTCGGCGGTCACCTCGGCGAGGCTGCGCTGGATCAGGACTTCGGTCCGGTTGTCGACCTGGCTGGTGGCCTCGTCGAGGACGAGCAGCGGCGGGTCGGTCAGCAGGACGCGGGCCAGGGCGATGCGCTGGCGCTGGCCGCCCGAGAGCTTCGTCCCGCGCTCACCGACCTCGGTCTCGTAGCCCGCGTCCATCGAGGAGATGAATCCGTGGGCGCCGGCCTGCTTCGCGGCGGCGACGACGTCGGCGTCCGAGACGTCGTCGCTCACGGGTCCTTCGTCCCCGTTCGCTCGTCCCGAGGTCTCCTGCGGGTCGACCTCGCTGGCTCCATAGGCGATGTTCTCCCGGACGGTGCCGGTGAAGAGGAACGGGTCCTGGGCGACGTAGCCGATGGAGTCCCGGAGCGCGGGGAGCGAGACGTCCCGGACGTCGTGGCCGTCCAGCCGAACCGCGCCTTCGTCTGGGTCGTAGAATCGCAGCAGGAGCTTCGTGAGGGTGGACTTGCCCGCGCCGGTCGCGCCGACGAGGCCGACGGTCTCGCCGGGGGCGGCGTCGATGGCCACGTCGCTGATCACCTCTTCGTCAGTACCGGGATACCCGAAGGAGACGTCGTCGTACTCGACCCGTCCCGCGACGTCGGTGAGTTCGACGCCCTCGGCCTCGCGAGGCGGTTCGACCTGCTGGATGCCGACGACGCGCTTGGCGGCGGCCTTCGCGCCCTTGTAGAACCCCGTCACCCGGGCGAGGACCCGCATCGGCCCGACGAGGTTCTGGGTGTAGTAGAGGAAGGGGATGAGTTCGCCGGCCGTCAGCGTGCCCTGGAGGACCCAGAAGCGGTCGTCGAGCACCCACTGGGTGCCGACGACGAAGGTGAGCAGGAACGCCATCCCGGCCAGCAGGCGGAGCGCCGGTTCGTGGCGCGAGCGGGTGACGTGCGAGCGCCAGATGGCGCCGCGGTGGACCCGCGACCGGTCGGCGACGCGGTCGGTCTCGTGGCGCTCGCCGCCGTAGGCCTTGACGACGGGGACGCCGCTGATGGCCGTCTCCAGGGCGGCGTTGAGCTTGCCGGTCTCCGCGCGGACCACGTCGTGGCGGCGTTCGTGGCGACGGCCGAACCACCAGTTGGCGACGGCGACGACGGGGGCGAGCGCGACGGCGACGAGCGCGAGACGCCAGTTCAGCAGGGCCATGTAGCCGAACGAGGAGAGGGTCACCACCGTCGCGTAGACGGTCATCTGCGGGCCGTTGGTGAGGAACTCCTCCAGCCGGTTGACGTCGTTGTTGAGCACGCTCATGACGTCGCCCGTCTGCTGACCGTCGAAAAAGCCCATCCCCAGGCGCTGGACGGTGTCGAAGGCGTCGACGCGGACGGCGTGCTGGATGCGCTGGGCCAGCAGGTTCCAGCAGTACTGGCCCGTGATGGCGAGGCTCACGTCGGCCACCTTCAGCCCCACCAGCAGCGCCGCGGTGAACGCGAGCATCCTCGCGGGCTCGTCGCCCGGGACGACGCCCGTCGGCAGGAGCGGCAGGTCGTAGGGCTGCCCGTTGAACATCGCGTCGAAGGCGATGCCGATGACGAACATGTCCGCCGTCGCGAGCACCTGGGCCAGTCCGCTGCCCAGAATCCCGACGACGACGAAGAGGGCGTTCTCGCGGCCGCTCTCGGCGACGAGCCGGTACAGCGGCCACCGGTCGACCGCCGCGTCGGCGACGTTGTCCGGGGTGTCGTCGCGCGTTGCATTCGACGTCTCCCCGTCACCGTCGTCGCTCGCTTCGCTCATCGAACCACCTCCTCGCCCTCGCTCACTCTGTCGAGGAACGAATCGGAGAGGGCGTCCGTCTCACCGACCTGGACGCGCCAGAGGTCGGCGTACAGCCCGTCCTCGGCCACGAGTTCGTCGTGGGTGCCCGCCTCCCGGATCCGGCCGTCGTCGAGGACGATGATCTGGTCGGCGTCCCTGACCGTGGAGAGGCGGTGGGCGATGGCGATGGTCGTCTGTTCGGCCCCCAGCGCGTCGACGCTGGCCTGGATCTGGCGTTCGGTCTCGTTGTCGACGTGGCTCGTCGCCTCGTCGAGGACGAGGACGTCCGGCTCGCGCATGATGGCCCGCGCGATGGCGATGCGCTGGCGCTGGCCGCCGGAGAGGCGGCCGCCACGCTCGCCGACGTGGGTGTCGTACCCCTCGGCCAGGTCGGTGACGAACTCGTGGGCGCCGGCGAGTTTCGCGGCCGCGACGACGTCCTCGTCGGTGGCGTCCGCGACGGCGTAGGCGACGTTCTCCCGTACCGTCCCGTAGAAGAGGAACGGGTCCTGGGAGACGTAGCCCAGGTGACGGCGGAGGCTGCGCCGCGAAACTGTCGAGATATCCGTCCCGTCGATGCGGACGGTCCCCTCGCTGGGGTCGTAGAAGCGGAACAGGAGCTTGACGATGGTGGACTTGCCAGCGCCGGTCGGGCCGACGATACCGATCAGGTCGCCGGGCTCGGCGGTGACGTCGACGTCTTCGACGGTCGCTTCTTCCGCGCCGTCGTAGGCGAAGGCGACCTCGTCGTAGTCGAGGCGGGCCTCGCTGACCGATAGCTCGCCGTCCTCGTCGTCGGTGTCGAGCGCGTTCGTCCGTTCGAGCACCGCGACGACCCGCTTGCTGGAGGCCAGCGCGTTCTCGTAGCTGTCGAGCACTTCGAGCATGAGCTGGCGGATGGGGGCGTAGAAGGACTTCCCGTAGAAGAGGAAGGTGACCAGCGTCCCGGCCGAGAGGGGGTCGACGAAGGCGGGGGCGTCGCCCATCACGACGAGCGCGCCGGCGGCGAACACGCCGATGAACACCAGCGACGCGAGCAACCAGGTGCTCAGGTTGTACGCCAGCCGCAGGCGGATGACGTCCCACTTGTCGTCGCGGTACCGGGCGGAGACGTCCTGGATCGCGTCGCGCTCGTCGTCTTCGGTGCCGAAGGCCTTGACCGTCGTGATGCCGTCGATGGAGTCCTCCAGCCGGGAGTTGACGGTCCCGATGGTCGCCCGGACGGCGTCGTAGCGGGGCTCGACACGGACGGCGTACCAGTAGCTCAGGCCAGCGAGGACGAGCGGCATGAGCGCGAGCAGTATCGCCAGTTGCCAGTGGAGCAGCGCCATGAAGGCGAAGGAGACGACCACCTGGAGGAGAAATCGCAGGCCGCGGAAGGAGGCGTCGCCGAACTTCCGGAGGTTCCCCACGTCGTTGTTGAGGACGCTCATCAGGTCCCCCGTCTGGCGGTCGTCGAAGTAGCCCATCTCGTGGCCCACGAGCGCGTCGAACGTGTCCACGCGGACGTCGTGGAGTGTCCGGTAGGTCGCCGTCCCGGAGATACGGCCGCCGAGCCAGCTCAGCACCGCCTCGGCGACGAACGCCACCGCGAGCAACGTGATGGTGAAGGCGACCTGCCCCGCTTGCTCCTCCGGGATCAACGCGTCGGGGACGAGCGGCAGCGAGTAGGGCGTGCTCTCGAGGAAGATGGCGTCCAGCGCGACCCCGACGAGCAACGCCGGGACTCGCCCGGGTATCTGGGAGAGGCCCATCCCGGCCCCGCCGAGGACGAACCGGAGGCTGTGCGGGCGGGCGTACCGCCGGATCAGGTGGCCGAGCGGGTCGCCGTCGACGGGGGTGGTCTCTGGATCAGTCACGTGTTTCCTCGCGAACTGCGGTGGTCGAAAGGCTCGGGAGTGGACGGCGATTCGCAGACGACGGACGGGACGTGTCGTTCCGGAGCCCTGTGATTTCTGTGGGTGTGCGTACCACAGGCGTACGACCCCGTCCCGCGACTGCGCGGGGTCAACCTAGATCGACGGGCGTGAGAGCAGTGAAACATCGGTAGATGCGAGTTCGTCAATCGGCCGGCGTCGCCGCCAGGTCGTCTTCGTCGACGACCCTGTCCGACCAGGTGTCCCTGGCGAACCACGCCGTCACGAGCAGCGCTGCGCCGACGTGCATCAGGGCGATGGCCCACCAGGCCCCGTCGGTGCCCATCTCGAACCACCGGAGGAGGACGTACGCAGGGATCACCTGCAGTCCCCAGACGGCCGTGACCGAGAAGATCATCGCCGCGCGGGTGGAGCCGGCGCCGTTGAAACAGCCCTTGATGACGTGGAAGACGCCCATCAGCCCCCACGTCGGCGCGACGATGTAGAGGAACCGCACGCCGATGGCGACCACCTCGGCGGCGCCCTCCCCGTCGATGAACACCGAGACGATGGGCTCGGCGTAGGTGACGGCGACCAGCGTCAGGACGAGATAGACGGAGACGAGCATCCCGACGGCCATGAAGACGACGCGCCGGGCCCGCTCGGCCCGCTCGGCACCGAGGTTCTGGCCGACGGCGGTCTCGACGCCCATCCCGAGGCCGACCGCCAGCAGGAACACCAGCGAGTTGATCCGCGAGGAGATGCCGAACGACGCCACGGCGGTCGGGCCGACGATGGCGACGATGGCCGTCATCGCGCTGTAGGATAGTGCGCCGGAGCTCTGTTCGATGCTGGCGGGGTACCCGATCTCGACGATCTTCTTCATCGTCTCCAGTTCCAGTCGCAGGTCCGACAGCGACAGCGAGAGCCCCAGGTGGCCGGTGAACAGGAGCGCGATGCCCGGAATCGTCGCGAGCGAGCGCGAGATGATCGTCGCGATGGCCGCACCCTGGACGCCGTAGCCGGTGAAGCCGGTGGCGGCGTACAGCGACGCCTGGAGCGATTCCAGGTTCACCAGCGCGAACAGCGGGTTAGCCCGGAAGCCGAAGATGAAGATCGGGTCGAGGACGATGTTCACGGCGACGCTGAGGCCCATCAGGTACATCGGCGTCTTCGTGTCGCCCCAGCCGCGCAACAGCGACTGGAAGACGAAGAAGCCGAACATGAACCAGACGCCGACGAAGATGACGCGCATGTACTCGACGGAGTAGGCGAACACGTCGGTACCCGGTTCGGCGCCGATGAGCCGGAGGAACGTCGGCGTCATGAAGTACCCCACGACACCGAGCACGAGCGAGAACAGCGTGACGAACGCCAGCGTCTGGCCGGCGACCTCGTTGACCCGGTCCAGCTTGTCGGCGCCCTTGTTCTGGGCGACGAGGACGCTCCCGGCCAGCGTGAGGCCGCCGCCCAGCGAGATGAGGACGAACACCGGCGGCCAGGAGAAGGAGAGCGCGCTCACCGCGTCCTTCCCCAGTTGCCCGACCCAGATGGTGTCGACGAGGTTGTACAGCACCTGCAGGAGCTGCGTGACGACGATGGGCGCCGAGAGGGCGAGCAGCGGGCGCCACAGCGACCCCGAGGTCAGGTCGCGGTCCGGGTCCTCGCTCACTCGCCGCCCTCCTCGCCGACGAGGAGTCGGTCCACGAGCAGGTCGTCGACGGCGGCCATCACCTCGTCAGTGGGTGCCGCGTCACCGAGGACGACGCCGTGTGCCTGGGCGCCCTCGATGGCCGAGCGAAACAGCGCGGCGAACTCCTCGGGGTCGACCGACTCGTCGAACTGTCCCTGCTCCTGTCCGTCGCGAACGATGTCGGCGATCAGTTCGCGGATCCGCGCGTCGTTGCGCGCCAGTTGGTCGCGTAGCTTCTCGTCGTACGGCGCCTGGGCGCGCAGGCCGAGTAGCGCCGTGTGAAAGTCGTTGGCGTCGTTGCCGTCGTCAGCACCGACGACGACGATATCGGCCATTCTGCGGAGTTCCTCGACCGGGTCCTGGCCGCCGCAGCCGGTGACCATCTCGACGAAGTTCTCCAGCAGGTGGTCCATGAACGCCGCCAGCAGGTCGTCCTTGGAGTCGTAATGGTAGTGGATGAGCGACTTGCTCTTGTCGAACTCGTCCGCGATGGACTGCATCGTGAGGTTCGCGTAGCCGTGCTCACAGAGGGCGTCGAACGTGGCCGACATGATCGCCTCCCTGGACGAGTCGTCCGGAGCCATTACCGACTGACTATCTGGTCAGTATACAAATAGGCGTCGGTCGTCGGCCGCGCCGGTGGGGTCGCCGCGCGTTCGTCGAGACCGTCTCGAGGTTGCTCGCCGTCTCGAGGTTGCCAGATCCGTGCGAGATACCGTCCGGCCGCTCCCCTGAAAGTCAGCGAGATGCCACGAGCCCGCCGGATACGTCGTGATACGAGCGGTACCACTAAGCAACTCGCCACCACATGCCCACTTGGATGCAAGTGTTCGGGTCGAGCGGCGTCCGGGGAGTCGCCAACGAGGAGTTGACGCCGTCGTACGTCCTCCAGATCGCGCAGGCGGCGGGGACGGTGTGGGAGGCCGACCGCGCCGCGCTCGCGCGCGACACCCGGACGACGGGACAGCTGTTCGCGAACGCGGCCGCCAGCGGCCTGGCCAGCGTCGGCCTCGACGTCGACCGGCTCGGCGAACTGCCGACGCCGGGGCTGCAGGCGTACTGCGCCGCGGAGGGGGTACCGGGACTGATGATCACCGCCTCGCACAACCCACCCGCGTACAACGGGGTAAAGCTGGTCGGCGCCGACGGCGTCGAACTCGACCGGACGACGCTCGACAGCGTCGAGGAGCGACTCGACGCCGAGGCGTGGACGCCGGTCTCCTGGGCCGACGTCGGCGCCGCCCGACACGTCGACGGCGTCGGCGAGTCCTACGTCGAGGGGATCCTCGACGCCGTCGACCGCGTGGCCATCGCCGACGCCGACCTCACCGTCGTCGTCGACCCCGGCCACGGCGCCGGCTGTCACACCAGCCCCGACTTCTTCCGGGAACTGGGCTGTACGGTCCACACCGTCAATGCCCAGCCCGACGGTCACTTCCCCGGTCGCGACCCGGAGCCAGTCGCCGCCAACCTCGCCGACCTGGCCGAACACGTGAAAGCGACCGACGCGGACCTGGGCGTCGCCCACGACGGCGACGCCGACCGGGCGACGTTCGTCGACGAAGATGGCGAGTTCGTCAACGGCGACGCCGCGCTGGCCGCGCTGGTCGAGGCCACCGTGGAGCCCGGCGACGCGGTCGTCTCGGCGGTCAACGCCTCCCAGCGCGTCGCCGACGTCGTCGAGGCGGCCGACGCCGACCTCACTCTGACCGCCATCGGCAGCACGAACATCATCACCCGGGTCCGGGAGCTACAGGCCGACGGCGAGCGCGTCGCCATCGCCGGCGAGGGCAACGGCGGCGTCATCTATCCCGACTACCGCATCGCCCGGGACGGCGCCTACACCGCCGCGAAGTTCTGCGAACTGGTCGCCGAGCGACCGGCCAGCGAGGTCGCCGGCGCGTTCGACGGCTACGCCAACGTCCGCGAGGCCGTCGGCTACGCCGACGAGGCCGAGGAGACGGCGATGATCGGGGCCATCGAGGACACTGCCCGCGACGCCGTCGCCGAACTGGACACGACCGACGGCTATCGCCTGGACTACGGCGACGGCTGGGTGCTGGCCCGCCCCTCCGGCACCGAGCCGGTGATCCGTATCTACGCCGAGGCTCGGACCGAAAGTCGTGCGGAGGAACTGGCGGCGATGTTCGGCGACGCACTGGGGCGCGTGCAGGACTAGTCGTTCCCGTCGTAGTCGACGTCGTCCCGGTTTGCCAGCAGTTTCGATAATACTGTGCCGTCGAGTTTGTAGAGGAAGTCCGCGATGTCGCTGTCGGCGTTGAACTGGTAGCGCTTGCTCGGGCCGGTCTCCCTGGTGAACTCGACGACGCCGAGGTCGAGGAAGTCGTCCAGGTGGTCGTAGACGGTGCTCCGGGCGACGCCGGCCTGGCGAGCGATCTCGCTGATGCTCAGGTCGCGGTCTCTATCGCCCACGAAGACGCTCAGGATGCGAACGCGGGCGCCGCCACCGAGCAGTTCGACGAGCGGGGTTCCGTCCGCGGCCGCTTCTTCGGAGACTGGTTCCGACATGGGGATACACGGACGTTCTCCCTTCTCTCACTTGAATGTTCGTCTGTGAAAACACAGATGTTGTCTCAGAACTACACACGGGCGTTCAAGTAGTGGGACGGGACCAGAGGGGACCGATGGACGACCAGGCCGTCAGGAACAAACTCGTCTTCACGATGCTCCGGAATCGTCTCGTCGGGTCTCACAAGAAACAGGTGACGACGGTGGTCGGGTGGGCTGTCGCGACCGACAAACGAGGCAGGGCAGAGCGGCTTCTCGAAGAGATGGCCACGGATCCCGAGTGCCCAGTCGAAGCGTACGGCGGCGGTCATCGCAGCAACGTCCGGCTCACGAGCCTGGACGCCGCCGTCGACTACCTGCAACGTAACGACGGCGACGTTCCCTTCGGATTCGACTGAGTGGGCAGAAATTCACCGTTCCGGATACGTTTCCAGCGCGGCTTCTAGCTGCTCGCGTTCCTCGCGTAACTCCGCGAGCTCCTGCTCGACGGCCCCGCTCCGGAGCCGCTCCCGCTCGCCGTCGGTCAACTGGTCGCGGGCCTGTGCACTGGTCCGCAACCGGTCGTAGTCCTCGCGTCGCGTGAGTTCGCGGACCGCTCGCAAGTCGGGAACCACCCCTGGCGCGAACCGTCCCACGACGGAGATGCGCTCGTCGCACTGCCAGCGCAGGACGTCGGCTTCCGGCGGGGGCCAGCCGACGGTGAGCGGGCCGGCGTCGAGGCGCTCCAGGTAGGTCTGCTGGGTCGCCACGGCCCGCTTGAGCGCGTCCGGGTCGTCGACGTAGTGGTCGAGTTTCGACCGCGAGAAGCCCGCGTACTCCAGCAACTGGGGGATCGACTCGGTGCCGGCCTCGTGGGCCCGGACGAACTCCTGGAGGTCGTCGGGCGGCCGCTCGAAGGGGACGAGCGGGAAGTTGGTCGTCGTCGCCAGGAAGTCGAGCACCTCGCGGGCAGACGAGTCGGATCTGAACGAGGTAAACGCCTCCCGTACGTTCGCGTCGTACGTCTCGATAGGGTCCCGAAGGCGTTCGACGGGCGCGTCCAGGTCGGCCTCGCCGAGGCGCTGGAGGCGTTCCCGCTCGGCGATTTCGTCGCGGACCTCGTCGAGTCGGCGGCCGACGGCGCGGCGGGCCTCGCGGTAGCGGTCGATGGCATCCTCCCAGGCTTCCAGTGGTGCCAGCGCGGACTCGGCCTCGTTCAGTCGCTCTCTGGCGCTCTCGAAGTCGCTCTCGACGAGGCGGCGCTGCTGGAGCAGGTCGTCTATCGCCTCGAAGGTCTCGCGCTCGGGCAGGTCCTCCGGGAGGTCGTTCGTGAAGTGGCCGATGCGGTCCTGGAACTCGATGAAGGCCGCGAAGTCCTCGTCGCGGACGGCCCGGTCCTCGTAGGTGGTGAGGATCTCCCGCAGGTCCGCGACCGCCTCGCGGAGGTCGCGTAGGTCGCCCTCACCGACGGATTCGATCCGCTCCCTGGCGTCCCGCCGGTCCGCGTCCGCGCGTTCGAGGCGGGCGACCGGGTCCGCCATCGGCCTACTCGTACACCTCGTCCGGGTCGAAGACGCGCTCGCCGACCGTTTCGCCGTCGACGGTGCGGTAGAAGCAGGACTCGTAACCGGTGTGGCAGGCGCCGCCTTCCTGGTCGACGAGGTAGAGGATCGCGTCGCCGTCGCAGTCGACGCGGACCTCATCGATTTCCTGGGTGTGGCCGCTGGAGCCGCCCTTCTTCCAGAGTTCGTCGCGGCTGCGCGAGTAGTAGTGGGCGAACCCCGTCTCGCGGGTCCGGTCGAGGGCCTCCTCGGTGACGTACGCGAGCATCAGCACCTCGCCGCTGTCGGCGTCCTGTGCCACCGCGGGCAGCAGCTCCTGCTCGTCGAAGGCCAGGTCGGGCTCGGCGGTCTCGGCGGCGTCGCTCATGGACGAGCGGAGGCGCGTGGCCCGGATAGGCTTTCTGCTCGCGGCGTTCGAGCGGCGGACTCCCTACGCGAATCCGAGGGCCGCGACGACGGTGAACAGCACGTCGCCGTAGGTGAGCGAGAGGAGTAACCCGAAGAACATGGGGACGATGAAGGGGATGCCCGGCGATATCCACACCTCGTCGGCGGTTGTGAGCACCTCCAGGCCCTCGCGCAGTTGCGCCGGCGAGGTGCCGTAGGCCGAGTGGTCGATGTCGTCGAGGAAGGCCTGGGCGCCCCAGGGGTCCTCGGCTGGTGGTGTGGGGGGAGCAGCGCCTCTCTCACCGTCGTCCGGCGCGGCCGTCCCGTCGACGGGCACGCCGCCGTCGGTGGCCATCCCGCCGTCACCCGGCGCGTTGGGGACCCTGGGGAGACTGTCGGGATGGCGGAGTCGCTCCGGGTCCTCGCGGAGCGACGCCAGCGACTCGCCGCGCCACTGGAGGTACATCCGGAGCGCGTCGAGGTCCAGACCGCCGCGGGTGAACCCATCGGGCGTCTCCAGGAGCATGCCGTACTCGTCGGTCGCCCGGTCCCAGGCGACGGGCTTGCCGATGAGCATCGGCCAGCCGACGTGGCCCCGGAGGAGGTTCCCCAGCGCGACCGCCAGCGGGTAGGCCGCGCCGACGACCACCGTGTTGGAGAGGATGGTCAGCGAGAAGACGCCGACCGGCGTCGGTTCGAGCGGCAGCGCCGCCCACGGCAGGTAGAACACGGGGTAGACCGGGAACAGGATGGCGACGACGTAGAACGCCTTGGCGTCGGCACCGCCGAAACTCCCCACGTACCAGAACGCCGTCGACAGCGGCACGATGAACCCGACGCTGATTGCCACCTGCAGGAAGAACAGCCGGTCGCCGGTCGCCCACGCACCGGCGCCCTCCCAGAGCAGGAGGACGACGGCCAGGACGGCCAGCGGTTTCCAGGTCCGGTTGGGGACCCGGCGGGTCTTCACGTCGCGCCAGGCGGCCCACCCCAGGACCGGGACGGCGACGAGTCGGAGGAGGTCGGGCGTCGATGCGAGCACGATTCGGTGAAGCGACCGGTCCGGTATAGCGTTTGCGGCGCTCTCGTGAATGGTGTGTTGGTGTATGTCACCTGAAAACTGCAACGGCCAAAACCACGAACAACTTGAAAGCCCCGGCCGTCTGGACTCGGGGGACTTGCTGTGCTCCTCGTCACTCACTGCGTTCGTTCCTGCGGTGCTTGCGGCGTCCGCCGTCGTCCAGACGGCCGCCCCTTTCAGTCCCACCCATGCCGGCTGTATACCAGTCTTAGCACGTCGAAAGCGGCGTCGGCGCTACTCGTAGGCCTCGAACTCCTCGCCGAAGACGAGGAAGTAGCCCGCTCCGAGGAGGCCGATGGCGGCGGCGACGGTGAAGGCGACTTCGGGGGTGACGAACTCCCAGAGGTAGCCGCCGAGGGCGGCGCTGGGGATGACCACGGTGTTGCGAAGGAGGTAGTACGTCCCGGTGACGCGGCCGCCCGCGTCCTGCTCGGCCGGACCCACGATGAGCGCCTTGTGGGAGGGCAGGCCGGCGAACCGGAGGCCCGAGAAGGCGAAGACGAGGACCATCGCGGGTGCGCTGGCGGGTGCGTTGATGAGGACGACTGGGAAGATGGCGTAGACGGCGAAGCCCAGCGCGACGACGGGTTTGAGCCCGACCCGCTCGGCGGCCTTGGCGGCTGGGGCCATCACCAGCAGGGCGACGAGCATCTCGACGCCGAGGAGATAGCCGAAGAAGGCCGCCGGCGAGAGGTCGAGGGCCTGGGAGAACCCCGCGACCGAGACGGTGGTGTCCAGGCCCACCTGGAGGTACTGGGTGACCACGAGCACGAAGAAGACGTACACCATCCCGTTGGCGAAGCGGACGAGCGTGTCGCCGACGAGCAGCGGCCGGAGTTCGTCGGGCATGTCCCGGAGGTCACGGCGAATCTGGTCGACCCCTTCGAAGGAGCTGCCGATGGTGTCCGAGGAGGCGTCGTAGAGGAGATGCTGGACGACGGTGCCGAGAATCCCGAACAGGACGGCGACGGCGAGGACGTACTGGAAGCTCACCGTGAACGCAGGGTGGAAGCCGATGAGGACGGCGGCCAGCACCGGGCCTATCAGGAACGCCGTCCGGCGGAACGTCTCCGTGCTGGCAAAGCCCGCCGCCAGCCGCGAGGGGTCGGTGGCCTGCTTGACGACGGCGAAGGTGGCGCCGAGGCCGAAGGACTTCCAGGCCTGTGCGAGGACGAGACCGACGAAGATCCAGATCCACGGTTCGACGGTGACGCCGCCGAGCTCGAACGCGCCGACGCCGGGCGCCACGAGCCAGACCGCGAAGCCGAGCGTCGAGAGCAGGCCGAACAGCGTCAGGGCGTAACGCGACCCGATCCGGTCCGAGACGGCCCCGCCCGGGTAGGGGAACACCGCCGAGATGACGTTGCCGAAGGTGCCGAACAGGCCGACGACGAAGCCCGAGGCGCCCAGCGCGACCATGTACTCCGGCAGGAACCGGCTGGTCATCTGGAACCCCAGGCTGAAGGCGAACATCGCCAGCGAGAGGACCAGGACGTCCCGCCGGAGGGCGAAGAACTGCCGGAAGGCGTCGATCGGTCCCGCGGCCTCGGCCCGTTCCTGTGCCATATGCTGGGTGTCCCGCGCGCGTACTAAATCGTTGTCGTGGCGACGGAGTCGCGGGACTGGCGAGAGACACAGACGGCGCAACGGCTCCGAGAAGATCGCACGAGAACGGCAGAGTTGCCGAGTGCAACCCTGGGTCGCCGACTCTCGACCGGTGGTCGAACGTCGACGTTCAGATGACGCGGTTCTGCAGGTAGTCGAGGTGCTTGGCGTTGTAGACGATCTTGACCTCGTCCTCCGCGGCCGACCCGATGCAGGTCAGGCGGACGTTCTTCTCTTCGACCTCCTCGTCGGAGAGGATCTGCTGCATGTCCATGTCGATGTCGCCTTCGAGGACGATGGCTGCGCAGTTCGCGCAGGCACCGGCGCGACAGGAGAAGGGCCAGTCGTAGCCCTGTGCCTCGGCGGCCTCGAGGATGTACTCGCCTTCGTTGACGTCGAGGGTACCGTAGTCCTCGCCGTCGAGGTCCATATCGGCGGCCTCGCCGAAGACGTCGTCGTCGTACATGTCCCAGCCCTGATCGTCGACTACTTCGTAGTTTAGGTATTCTACCGTGGGCATCAGTAGACCAGTTCGCCCGCCCTACTGTTAGACTTTGCTGTTCGTTCAAGCGAAAGCGGAAAATATCCTCTCTATCGTAACCCAGGCCCCGTTTCGCTACCGCGGGTGACAACCTGGCTGGCACGAGAGTGGTAGATACTCACACCCACTACCGGGGGCGAGCGTGCCGGTGATCGCCTCACGCTATCGGGGTGAACCGGAAGACCAGAAACGCGGCGATCGTCGCGACCATCGGGACGATGTTCTGGAGCAGGATGATCCGGGCGGTGGCCTCGGGTTCGAACAGGTCCGAGGACTTGGGGATGTCCTCGCGTGCTTCGTCGCCGATGGGCGCTCGTTCGCCCGGCGTCGGCGTCGACTGCCCGCCGCCGACGGTCGGCGCGTCCTCGGCGTCGGCCTTGAGCGCGCCGGGCGAGGCGCCCGGCACCTCGCCGCGGACGGTCTGGGAGATGGTCGTCGTCCGGGTCGCCCGCCCCCAGCCGAGACCGACGATGCTCATGGTGGCGATGATGACGAAACTCGCCGGGACGCCCAGCGCCGAGAGGAACGTGACGATGGTGGAACTGACGACGGCGACGAGCAGCGCGGCCAGCAGCGGCAGGTCGGTCAGGTCGTTGCCGACGGTGTCCATCGTCCGGCGGGCGATGGTGAACGCGCCCAGCCCGATGGCCCCGCCGCCCAGCAGGATGGCCGGCGTCATCTCTAACGATTCGTTACCCACCAGCGGCGCGACCGCGTTGGCGATGTTCGAGGCCCCCGCCGAGAACGCCATGTAACAGCCGATTCCGACGACGAGGACGGTCCCGACGAACTCCCGCCGGTTCGTATTCTCGCCGAGCACGGGCCGCGGGACGGTACCCGACCGGTCGAGTACGACCAGCGACCCCTCGGACTGGGGGATGGCGAACCGCTCGACCAGCGCGGGGTAGAAGTAGCGGCCGATGACGCCGCTGACCCAGAACGCCAGGATGGGAGAGACGAGCCACCAGGCGACGATGCGGCCCATCTGGTCCCAGTTCAGCGTCCCCTGGGCGATGCCGAGTCCGGCCATCGCGCCCACGGCAGTCATCGACGTGGAGGCCGGGACTCCGACGATGTTCGAGAGGAACAGCGCGAAGCCGATGAAGAACAGCACGACGATGCTGACGACCATCGTGAACTCCGAGTCGACGAGGCCGCTTCCCAGGGTCTCGACGACTTCGCGACCGACGAAGTGACCGCCGGCGAGCGCGAACACAGTCATCAGCGCGGCGGCGCCGAACTTCGACACCGTGCCGGCACCGACCGCGGGCCCGAAGGCGACGCCCGTCGACGATCCACCGATGTTGAAGCCGACGAACACGGCGACGAGAAGGCCGAACAGGAAGAGGACCTCGACCATACCGGATGCTCGGCCAGCGGCGGTTAAAGGCTACCGACAGCGGACTCGGTGAGGCGGCGGCCCCGAACGAGAGGGGGGCGAGAGCCCGGAGCAACGGTGGGGTGGAACGGGGCGCCGACCGCTGGCGGCGGTCACTCCAGCCTGACGGCCGTCGCGACCGCGCCGAACAACAGGAGCGCGGTGGCGGTAGCGGTCGGGTGTTCGATCGCGAACAGTATCGCCGGAAGCGCCGCGATGCCTGCGGTGATGGCCAGCAGACGAGGCGGCGTTATCGGCGGCGGTGGCGGTGGCGGTTCGTGCGGATTGCGTGTGTCTCTCATTGGCAGGGAAGTACGTGTAGACGGTCGGCGGACTGTACTCGCGAACGGGGAGCCCTGCCACGGTAGTCTCGACGGCACCACCACGACGGGCTCGCGGTCAGGGAGTCACGTCTGGCATGGTACTCCGACCTGTGAGTGCCGATATATTAAATTTGCTTCAGGTTTGAGAGGGCGACACACGGCGGTCTCCTGGGGAGATGAGAGCGTCTGCCCGCGGGCCGGCGAGGGCGGCGCCGGTTCAGAAGACGGGGAGGTACTCGAAGACGAGGAACGACGCCGTCGCGGCGATGGTGGGGGTGAGGATCCACAGCATCACGACCCGCCCGGTCGCGTCCGGGTCGAACAGGTCGGCCGCGGTGGCGACGTCGTCCGGGTCCTCCTCGCCGATCGGTGCCACGTCTCTGGTGCCGCCGTTGGCGGTGGCATCGGTGCCGTCGTCAGCCGCGATGGCGTTGACGGAGACGCCGCCCCCGTCACCGCTCCCCACGGCCGCTTTCCCGGTGACAGCGGCCCCCGCGGCGTCGGCGAGGCGCGTCGTCCGCGTGGCCCGGCCCCAGCCGAGGCCGACGATACACATCGTCGCGGAGACGGCCAGGCTCGCCGGGATGCCGATCTGGGAGAGCCCGGTGATGATACTCGCGCTCACGATCTCGACGATGAGCGACGCCAGTATCGGGAGCTGGGTGAGGCCGCTGCCCACCGTGTCCAGCGTCCGGCGAGCGATGGTGAACGCGCCGAGACCGATGGCTCCACCGGCGAGCGCGACCCCCGGGTAGAGGCCGAGATCGCCGCTTCCGACCAGCGGGGCGACGGCGTTGGCGACGTTCGACGCGCCGGCCGCGAAGGCCATGTAACAGGCGATGGCGACGACGAGTATCCCGCCGACCCGCTCGCGCACCGACTTCTCCTCGCCCGGCGATTCGATCGCGAACCGGGCTTCGAGGTGGGGATAGAGGTAGCGGCCGATCATCGCACACACCCAGAACGCCGTGATGGGCGCGACGAGCCACCAGGTGACGATCTGCCCCATCACCTCCCAGTTTATCGTGCCGGAGGCGACGCCGAGACCGGCGATGGCGCCGACGGCGGTCATCGACGTCGAGGCGGGGACGCCGAAGAGGTTCGAGATCAGCAGTGCGAGGCCGACGAAGAAGAGGACCGTGACGCTGGCCGCCAGCGTGAACTCGGCCTGGGGGACGATGTCGCCGCCCATCGTCTCGATGACGCGCGTCCCCACGGTCGCCCCGCCCAGCAGCGCGAACCCGGTCATCAGGGCAGCAGCGGCCGTCTTCGAGATGATGTCGCTCCCGACCGCGGGGCCGAACGCGACGCCCGTCGACGATCCACCGATGTTGAACCCGACGAACACCGCGACGAGAAGACCGACGACGAGAAGCACTTCGACCATACACGGGCAACGCCGTGGCTCGGTTAAATGCTGTCGACATCTGGAGAAGTCCGGCGGGCCGGGGAGTCCTTAGCGCGGCCGTCTATCGCCCGCCCGCACCGCTTTCGTCGTCCGTCCCACCGTCCGTTTCGTCGCTTTCGTCGCCCTTCTCGGCCTGGGGCAGGTGTTCTTTCTCTTTCTCGACGGTCTCCTTGACCGAATCGGCCGTCTCCTTGGCCTCGTCGGTCTTCTGCTTTGCCTCGCTGGCCTGCTCGACGGCCTGGTCGACCTGTTCGGTCACCTCGTCGACCTGCTCGGTGGCCTCTTTCACCTGCTCGCTCGCCTCGACTGCCTTGTCGGGGTCGGCGGCGACCTCGTCGGCCTGCTCGACGACTTCCTCGACCGTCTCCGCGCTCTGGTCGACCTGGCCGGCGGCCTCGTCGACCTGTTCGGCGGCCTTCTCCACGGTCTCGACGGTCTCGTCGAGCTCGTCGGCCGTCTTCGCGACGGTGTCGGCCGCCTCCTCGAGTTCCTCGGCGGTCTGGGCCACCTCCGTCGCGCCGCGGTCGTACGCGCGAGCGAGCACGACGAACTGGACCATCCCCATCACGACGTAGGCCGCGACGGCGACCCCGGCGGCGGTGGCGAACAGCGGCGCCAGGTCGGTGTCGAGGCCCGCCACGCCGAAGCGAGTGAGCAGCCAGGCCAGCACCAGCGCGATGGTGACGACCGTGATGGCCCTGACGAACTGGCGATAGGTCGACTTCTCCCGGCCGACCATGGTCCGCTCGAGCCGCGACATGGGTGAGTCCGCAGTCATTGCCGGGGAATGACGGACGGCGCGGATAAGGCTTCGGGGCGAGAGACTAGTTGTACGCTGGTATATCAGCGCGACCGCTGGTTCTAACGACAACAAGAAAGCCCCCGGGCGCTCGGCTACTGCGAACCGCACTGCGCTCCTCGCTGACGCTGTCGTTCGAAAGGCGCGCAGCGCCTTTCGTGATGGCGAGAGAGCTTCGCTCTCTCGAACCACGGTGCTTGTGGGTTCTCGAACGCCGAGCGCCCGGCCCCTTTCAGACCCGCCCGATCGGATGGTCCACGGGGCGGGACTGAAAGGGGCGGCCAGTTCGACGAAGGCAGGCGAAGCAAGGACCACAGCGAGCGGAGTGAGCGAGGACCGCAGCGAGCCTCCCGAGTCGAACTGGCCGGGGCTTTCTTGCCGTTGTTCACAGTCGTCCTCGCGGTTCCCTTAGCAATCACGCATCCAACCCCAGAGGACCGACACGCTTTCACGGGCACCGCGAGCACCACAACCCATGTTCGAGACGTTCGAGGTGATTCCGGCGGTGGACATGCAGGACGGGCAGGTCGTCCAGCTCGTCGGGGGCGAGCGCGGGACCGGCAAGACGTACGGCGACCCCGTCGAGGCCGCCGAGCGGTGGGTCGAAGCGGGCGCCGAGACGCTCCACCTGGTGGACCTCGACGGGGCGTTCGAGGGGGAGCGCCAGAACGCCGACGCCATCGACGCCGTGCTCGACGCCGTCGACGTGGACGTCCAGCTCGGTGGGGGGATCCGAACGGCCGGGGACGCCGTCTCGCTGCTCGACCGCGGCGTCGACCGCGTCATCCTCGGGACGGCGGCGGTGGAAGAGCCGGACCTCGTCGGCGAGATCAGCGACGAGCACCCCGGCAGCGTCGTCGTCAGCCTCGACGCGAAAGACGGGGAGGTCGTCGTCTCGGGGTGGACCGAGGGGACCGGACTCGACCCCGCCGAGGCCGCCGAGCGCTACGAGGACCTGGGTGCCGGCGCAATCCTGTTCACCGACGTCGACGTCGAGGGGCAGCTGGATGGGGTCCGGACCGAGCCCGTGAGGGACGTCGTCGAGGGCGTCGACATCCCCGTCGTCGCTAGCGGCGGCGTCGCGACGATCGAGGACGTAGTGGCGCTGCGCGATGCGGGCGCCGGCGCCGTCGTCGTCGGGAGCGCGCTGTACGAGGGACGTTTTTCGCTGGCGGACGCACGAGACGCGCTGTAGAGCCGCCGTAGTCGTGCAGGCTGGGGCCGCCGCAGTCGGGCGCTTCGGCCCGGCTGACTGACTAGTCAGTGAGGATCTCGAAACGCTTTTGCCGACCGGTACGCAGGAACGGGCATGACCGCACAGATAGCCCCTGCTGGCCGGCGCGTGGGACCGTCGGCGTCGTGGGAGGGTGGGGCGTGACGCGGTCGGACGACCAGGCCGACGAGTCGAACAGACGACTCTGGACGCTCGCGATCTTCGCGGCGATGGTGCTGGCCGGTATCGCGATGATGGCCCGCGGTCCGGTCATCGTCGAACTCGGCGAGGCGTTCGACGCGCCGGAGTGGCAACTCGGCCTCATCGCGCCCGCCGGGACCGCCGGCTACCTCGTCGTCATCGCGTTCGTCGGCTTCGGCGCTGGCCACCTCGACGCCCAGCGCTTCGTCACCCTCGGGCTCGTCGGCAGCGCCCTGGCCCTGCTCGCGATGGGAATCGCGCCCGTGCTCGCGGTCTTCCTGCTGGCCGTCCTCATTCGGGGGACGATGAACGGCGTCGTCCGCGGCCTGAACCGACCGCTGTTGAGCCACTTCTACCCCGACAGTCGCGGCCGCGTCTACGGCTACTACGACATGGCGTGGGCCGCCGGCGCCGTCGTCGGCCCGCTGCTGGTCATCGCCGCCGTCGCTCTCCTCGACTGGCGCCTCACCTACTACGCGCTGGCCGCCGGCATGGGCGCGCTCGCCCTGCTGGTCTGGCGCCTCGACGCGCCCGCCGTCGAGTCCTCAGAGGAACCGATCGACCGGGCCGACGTCGCCGCACTCCTCCGCCGCCCGGAGGTCGTCGGCATGGCCGCGGCGATGTTCTTCGGCACCGGCGTCGAGGGCGGCCTGTTCATCTGGCTGCCCACCTACGCCAACGGTGAACTCCCCTCCCACCTGGCGAGCATCACGCTCTCGGTGATGATCGCTGGCTACGTCCCCGCGCGGTTCGTCTACGGCCGCGTCGCCGACCGCGTGGGCTACCTTCGACTCCTGCTCCCCATCCTCGTCGCGCTCGTCCCGCTGTTCTACGTCACGTTCGTATACGCCGAGGGACTGTGGATACTCGCCTGCGTCGCCGCCATCGGCGCCGGCATCGGCGGCATCTTCCCGCTGCTGATCAGCTACGCGACGGAGGCGGTGCCCCACCACAGCGGCCCCGTCACCGCCATCGCCGCCGTCTCCTCCTCGCTCGGCGTCGGCTCCGTCCCCGCCCTGATGGGCGTCGTCATCAGCGGCTCCGACGCCACACTCGCGATGCAACTCCTGCTCGTCCCGCTCGGGCTGGCGCTCGTCGTCCTCGTCGCGGCCCGCGTCGCCGAACGCCGTCGGGAGGCCGCCGCGAGCCCCGACGCCTGACTACCACGACGTCGACGTCCCGGACCGGAAGACCCGGGGGAGCACCATCGCCCACGCGCCGATGGTGACCAGTACCGCGCCGACGATGTCGGGCTCCAGCGTCACGTAGAAGAAAAACCCCGACGCCATGAGCAGCGCTGCACCCACCTCCGTCTCGTAGTTCACGTCCACTGGTGGCCGAAAATCGGTCATAAACCCCCGGCAGACGCCCCGCCGACGAGTGTCTGACGATTACGTGGATAGTTCGTGAATCGCTGTGTACGGAGTGGCGTGACCGCGAACAGAGGAAGGCCCCTAGTTTGCTCTCCAGGAGCCGACGACGATACCGCAAACAGAGGAAAGCCCTCGCCGCGCTCCGGTCCCGGGGCTCACCTCGCCCTTTCAGTCCTCCAGGTACCGCACCGCAGCCCTTCCCTTCCCCTGGTCGCGAGAGCCTCGCTTTCGCTCGGCCACTCGCTCCCGGCCGCGCGGTTGCGGAGCGGTCAGGACGCGTGATTCGGCGCGGACGCGCCGAATCCGGGGAGGGTTGGTGGCATCAATCGCGAGCGCGTTTTATCGCGCGAGCAAGGCTGATCCTGGTGGATGAAAGGGCGAGGCTCGCTCGGGGAAGCCGGGACCCTCAAGCACCGGAGCGAAGCGAGGAGCGCAGAGTGGTCCCCGCGACCCGAGCGGGCCGAGGGCTTTCCTTTGTTTGCGTTGCTGTGATCAACTGCTAGCAGGCGGGCCGAGGGCTTTCAACTGTTCCCGGTGCTGTGATCGACGGCTCTCGTGTAGGCCGAAGAAATTCGGCCATCATCCGAATCATCACCCTCACTAACCCCTCCTAGACGCAATCGCCAAGTACGAGGGCCGAAACAGTCGAACCATGACCGACAGAACCGCGGCCGTCGCCCGGGAGACCGCCGAGACCGACGTGGAGGTCACCCTGGACCTCGACGGCGACGGCGACTCCACGGTCGACACCGGCGTCGGCTTCCTCGACCACATGCTGGACGCCTTCGCGACGCACGGCCTGTTCGACCTCACCGTCACCTGCGACGGGGACCTGGAGGTGGACGAGCACCACACCGTCGAGGACGTGGCGATCACGCTCGGCGAGGCGCTCGAAGAGGCACTGGGCGACAAGCGCGGTATCGTCCGCTTCGCCGACCGCAAGGTGCCACTGGACGAGGCCGTCGCCGGCGTCGTCGTCGACGTCTCGGGCCGCCCGTACTTCGAGTTCGAGGGCGAGTTCTCCCAGGGCCGCGTCGGCGGGCTGACGAGCACCATGGCCGAGCACTTCTGTCGCTCGCTGGCGCACAACGCCGGCCTCACGCTCCACGTCGAGGTCTCGGGCGAGAACGCCCACCACGAGATAGAGGCGCTGTTCAAGGGCCTCGCGCGCTCGCTGGACGACGCGACCCGGATCGACGAGCGCCGCGGCGACGTCGCGAGCACGAAAGGGGAGCTGTAAACGAATGCGAGGGGAACGATGAGCGACGACGGCCCGCCGGGCGGCGCGACGTTCGACGAGATAATGGAGAAGTTCTCCGACTCCCCCGGCCAGCAGGCCGTCATCCGCTTGCTGCTCGAACGGGGCTTCTCCGTCAACGACGAGGGACGCGTCGTCTCCGGGGGAATCGAGATCCCCAACACCGGCATCGCCCGCGAGGTGGGCGTCGACCGCCGGGTCGTCGACGCGACGACGTCGGCCATCCTCGACGATGAGGAGTTGACGCGCATCTTCACCAACATCTCGGCCATCCCGAGCCTGATGGATCTGGCGCCAGTGCTGGACCTCACCGTCCTCACCGTCGCGGTCCGCGACGCCGAGGAGACGGGCATCGTCGCCACCGTCACCGACGCCATCGCCGACCACGACCTCACGATCCGCCAGGTCATCTCCGAGGACCCCGAGTTCACCGACGAGCCCGTGCTGTACGTCATCACCGACGAGGACCTGCCCGGCGAGTTGATCAACGAACTCCGCGCGTTCGAGTTCGTCCGCCGCATCGAGATCGAGTGAACGAGCGGGGCGGGCCGTTCGGCCGTTTCTTCGCGTTCAGTCCGCCAGCGACGGTTCTGTAGTCGTTTCGTCCGGATTATCGGTTCCGACCGCTCTGACGAGGAGTGTCACTGCCGCAACCTGTGCGGCCTGGGAAAATCCGCTCAGGACGGCCGTCGAGAACTGTATCGACGTCGGGAGGTCGTTCAACAGGATGCCAGTGCCGGCGACGAACGCGAAGGAGACGACGAACACCACGGGTGCGACGACGAGCAGCGGACGCTCGAAGCGATCCAGCGTGAGGGCGGCGTAGATACCGCCGAGGAGTATCACGGCGGAAGCGGCGATGTGTGGGATAGTAAGGGCGACGTTCAGTAGCTGCCAGCTACCTGTGAAGGTTCCGAGGCCGTCTCGGAACACCGGCATGAGGAGTGTTCCGAGGAAATTCGCGCCGGCCACGAGGAGGACGCCGACACCGATTGCCGCGAGCGGGGAGCGGGCTGGCCGCGTGGAGGACATGTCGCCCGGTTCACCGGAGCGAGTGATAAATCTCCGTGGTCACGAACCTCTCTCGCCAACTCCGTTTACCAGCGAGAAGCCCAACTGTACGCATGCGCATCCACCGACGGGCGGGAACCCTCGCGCGGGCGGTCTGGCAGGAGGCGCGCGCCGAGCGGTTGACGTTCATGGCGGGCTCTATCGCCTACTACGCGTTCGTCTCGCTGCTCCCGTTCATGCTCGTCGTCCTGTTGCTCGTCAGCAGGGCCGACTCGTCCTGCGATGGATCTACGGCCGCGCCGTCGGCGAGGGCAAGAGCGAAGAGCGGGAGGTCCCAAGCGGTGGGCGTGAGTAGCGAGGACGAGGCGTACCGGACGGTGGGGGAGCGAGGGCAGGCCGCCTTCGAGGTGCGTGGCTCGGAGTTCATCGGCCACGTCGCGCCGGCGACCACCGTCGACGAGGCCGAAGCGTTCGTCGCGAGCGTCGAAGACGAGTACGACGACGCCACGCACAACGTCCCGACCTACCGCGTCCGCGCCGACCCGCTCCGGGAGTACTCCAGCGACGACGCCGAGCCGTCGGGGAGCGCCGGCAAACCGGCCCTGAACGTCCTCCAGCAGCGCGACGTCGAGAACGTCGTCGCCGTCGTCACCCGCTACTACGGCGGGACCAACCTCGGCGTCGGCGGCCTGGCCCGCTCGTACTCCCGGGCCGTGAAGGAGGCCGTCGACGACGCCGGCATCGTCACCGAACGGCCCCACGAGCGATTCACCGTCACCGTCGAGTACGACGACTCCGGCGACGTCAGGGGGATCCTGGAGAGCGCTGGCGTCGAGTTCGATGCCGACTACAGTGAGGAGGTGGCGTTCGACGTCCGCGTGCCGGTGGTTGAGGCGGCCGGTCTGAGGGATCGGATCGCGAGTGCGACGAGCGGCCGAGCCCGAACGGAGTGACCGGTCGCCGAATATGCGAGCGGGAGTGAGCGGAGCGAACGACACGCGAGCTGACAGCTACCCTGCCCAGTTCGTCGTCCGACTAGTTTTCGCGCAGGTCCGAAATAGGACCACCGTTTCTAGTGGAGAATAATACCGAATTTTCGAATCTGTCGTCCTGCTCGCTGGTGGTTTCCACCCGAAACGAGAGGGTTCGCGGATCGTCGAAGTAGGCGTCGGCTTCCGGAGTCAGGTCGTCCGGAACGCGCGGTCGCCGGCGTCGCCGAGGCCGGGGACGATGAAGCCGTCGTCGTCGAGTTCGTCGTCGATGGAGACGGTGAGCAGGTCGACGTCGGGGAACCGTTCGTTCAGTCGGACGAGCCCCGGCGGCGCGCTCACGGCCGAGAGGACGATCAGGTTCTCGGGTTCGGGGGAGCCAGAGAGGATTTCGTCGAGGACGGCGACCATCGTACTTCCCGTCGCCAGCATCGGGTCGGCCACGATGACGGTGTCCTCTTCGGTGATCTCCGGCATCTTGACGTAGTCGACGGAGATGGGGAAGCTTCCGTCCTCACCCTGGCCGGCCTCCTCGTCGCGGCTGGCGGAGATGACGCCCTGGCGAGCGCGCGGGAACGCCTTGAGCAGCCCCTCGACGAACGGCGTCGCCGCGCGCAGCACGTTGACGATGACGACGTCGTCGAGCCCCTTGACGCGCTCGCCCATCGTCTCGGTCAGCGGCGTCTGTATCTCGACGTATTCGGTCTCCATCCGGCCGTCGATGATCTCGTAGCCGCAGATGCGGCCCAGGCGGACGAGTCCCTTGCGGAAGGCGACCTGCTCGGTCTCGACGTCGCGCAGCGTCGAGAGCTGATCCCGTGCGAGGGCGTGCGTGACGACTGAGGCATCGCCTCTGTCCTCGATTGTCATTGGAAGTTTCGTTGCCGGCCAGCGTCTAAACGATGTTGGGTTCCCGCGAGTAGGGTTGGTGTGTGAGAATGTAGTTCGAGTGGGTGAATCGAACTGGAGAGTCTGACGTGGCGGTCTGTGCAATTTCACGCGGCGGGGTTCGCGAGATGCGCCGTCAGGACTCGCGCCACTTGTGGCCGCACTCGACGCAGGTGAACAGCCGAACCTCGTAGGAGCCGCCCGGCTTCGGCATCATCTCGTAGGAGGCCCGGTCGCTGTCGCATCCGTCCGCCGGACAGGGCTCCTGCATCGTCTCGGTGGTGTCCTGGGTCGCGTCGGCCACGGCGGGTGCCCCGTCGTCCCGCTGTCCGTCCTGGGTCGTCATCGCCGCTTCTGCTCGCGAGTCCCGCGGCTCCTCGTTCTCACAGGAGCGACACACCCACGTCTCGCCCTCCGTGTGCATCATCGAGCCACACTCGTCACAGAATTGCATATAACGGAGGCATGCACGGTTGTCGGATATATGTGTTAACTTCCGTTTCGTCGTGGATCGCAGGCAACTGCTCGTGCTGACCGTGCCGAGTTGTGTATTGACCACCAGAACATATAGCCAAACCCCACTCAGACCGCCTCTGCGGTCCGCCCTGGCTCGGTCCCGGCACTACCCCGTCGACGGTTCCGCACGAGCAGGGCGGCGAACAGGGCCAGGCCGACCGCACGGAGCGTCAGGTCGAGGAAGAGCGTCACCTCGCCGCTGGCGACGCCGACGAGTTCGAGGACGTCGTAGGTGCCCGAGACGGCAAGGCCCGGCGCCATCAGGAGGAGCGAGCTGAGCGCGAACAGCGCGCGGTCGGCGCGGGAGACGTCGGCGTAGACGTAGCCGATGACCGTCGCCGCGAGCGCGATGACGCCGAGGAACACCCCGACGACGGGGATAACCACCTCCGGAACGACCCAGGTCGGGTCGGCCAGGTCGGCGGTGGTGAGGACCCGGAACTTCTCGCCGGCGGGTAGGTCGGCGGCGCCGGGGTTCTCCCGGAGCAACACGATACCGGGCGTCAGGACGAACGCGAAGGGGACGATGGCCTTGTTGAGCGACAGCGAGAACGCCTCGATGCCCGTCTGGAACGGGTCGGACTTGGCCACGCCGGAGGCGGCGTAGGCCGCGACGGCGACGGGCGGGGTGATGTCGGCGATGACGCCGAAGTAGAGGATGAACAGGTGGGCGGCAAGTTCCGGGATGCCGAAGCCGACCAGGGCGGGCCCGAGCATCGAGACGAGGATGATGTAGGTGACGGTCGTGGGCATCCCCATCCCGAGGATGATACACGAGACGGCGGTGATGAGGAGCAAGAGGACGAGCGAGCCGCCGGCGACCGACCGGATGAGCGCGACCAGGTTGGGGCCGAGGCCGGAGACGCTGATGACGCCGGGGATCACGCCCGCGGCGGCGACGGCGATGACGATGGGGACCGCCGTGCGCGCGCCGGCGTCCATCGACTTGCCGACGAATCCAGTGAACCGGGCGAGGCCGTTGTCGCGCAGCCCGGGACGGGATATCCACCCGGTGACGGCGATCAGCGAGTCGTCGACCTGCTGGTCGAGTTCCAGCAGCGACGAGTCCAGCCGCGGTTTCGACGCCAGTGTGAACACGCCCGCGCCCATGAGGATCCAGCCGATCTGGCCGAGCGTGGCGTTCAGGGCCGCGCCGGCCGTCCCCGCGTCGGCGCTCCCGACGAGGTTCCAGGCGAACGCGAGCAGCGAGATGCCGACGAAGCTGGCGACGAGTCTCCCGCGCGTCTCGTCACTGTAGGCCGCGACGAGCGCGATGAGCGCCGTGATGGCGATCAGCGTGAACCAGGCCGAGCGGGCGACCGAGAGTCGCGCGACGATGAGGTAGTACAGGAGGAGGACGATGGGGACGAGGTAGAACCAGCCGGTCCGGAGGTGACCCCGCGGCTGCACGAGGTCGGCGGGATCGAGGCCGCCGATGCCGACCCGCGAGGCCTCGAAGTGGACCATCACCCAGACGCCGAAGAAGAAGACGATGGCCGGGATGGTCGCGACGATGATCACGTCCGCGAACGGCGTCGCCGTGTACTGGACGATGAGGAACGCGGCCGCGCCCATCACCGGCGGGAGGATCTGGCCGCCTGAGGAGGCCGACGACTCGACTCCGCCGGCGAACTCCGGGCTGTAGCCCGACCGTTTCATCAGCGGGATGGTGAACGCCCCGGTCGTCACCGTGTTCGCGATGGAGGAGCCGGAGATGGTGCCCATGAACCCGCTGGCGAGGATGGACGCTTTCGCCGGCCCGCCCTTCCGGGTACCCGTGACCGCGTAGGCCAGGTCGATGAACCACTGGCCGGCGCCGGACATCTCCAGGAACGCGCCGAAGAGGATGAAGATGTAGATGAACTGCACCGACACCGTCACCGGGATGCCGAAGACGCCGTTCTCCGTGTTGTACCAGAGGTTCTGGACGATCGACTCCCAGGAGAGCGGTGGGATGGAGAGCACGCCGACGTAGGCGGCGTCCTGGGGGATCACGAATCCCCACCGGGCGTAGACGATGAACGCGGCGACGATGATCATCAGGTAGAGGCTGATCGCCCGACGGGTCGCCTCCAGGACGAGCACGACGCCGACGACGCCCAGCGCGAACGCGTAGGAGGTGTCGGCGAGCGGACCGAAGAGTACCGATATCGGCTCGAGGAACGTGAACACCTCCTGGACCGGACGGCCGGCGCTGAGGCCGAACACGCGCATGTTCTGAATCTCCTGAAAGTCGGTGACGAAGTAGGCCACCGACAGGAAGGCGATCGCGATGAGCACGAGGTCCATCGGCGTGACCCGGTCGAGGTCGGGGTCGACGAAGGCCCACCGCAGACCGTCGCCGACCCGTTCGACGCCGCGGGTCACCGGGTGGCCCGCGCCGAAGCGGCCCCGGACGCCCTCGCCGAAGGACGCCAGCCGTCGCGTCACCGGCCCGTCGCCGGTCGTCGCGGGGTACATGAGGAACGTCAAGACGAGCGCGAAGCCGACGTGGATGGCGTTGACCTGGAGCAACTGGAGCGTCGCCAGTTCGAACTCGCCGTACACCGGGAGCGTCACCTCGAACGCCTGGCCGCGGGCGGCGAACCAGAGCTGGAAGGCCGAGAAGGCGATGCCGATGGCCGCGACGGCGACGGCGAGCCATCCCCGGATCGACCGCTTTCGTTCTATCTCCTGGAGGATCGCGTCGGTGTCGGTTTCCTCGTCAGCGTCGGTGTCAGTCTCGGCGTCCGGGTCAGTATCGGTCGCAGCGTCGGCCGGCTCGTCCGGTGGCGTTCCGTCCGCCGCGTCACGGGGTGGCTCGTCGTCCGGTCGGTCCGAGTCGTCGTCCGGTCGGTCCGAGTCGTCGTCCGGTCGGTCCGAGTCGTCGTCCGGTCGGTCCGAGTCGTCGTCCGGTCGGTCCGAGTCGTCGTCCGGTCGGTCTGGGTCGTCTCCTGGGTCGGCAGTCATGGGATCACGTCCTCGAACGTCGCGGCTATCGTCGAGCGTCGCGTCACGCGGATCCGGACCGAGCGCGCTTCGGTCCGGTTCACCAGGTCGTAGGTTCGGTCACCGACGTGGAGCCGGTGGCCGGCGATCCGGCCGGGCTTGACCGTCAGTTCCGAGACGTTGCCATCCGGATCGTAGACGAACGTCCCGTTCTCCAGGGTGACGTTCGCGTCGGCGGGCAGCCCCCAGCCGTAGGACTCGAACTCCATGCGGGTCATCTCCAGGCGGTCGCCCCGGACCGCGTACTCGTCGTAGACGCGGGACTTCTCGACGCTGTGGGTGTACTCTAGCGCGACCGTGGTCCCGTTCTCGACCGGCGTCGCGAGGTACGCTTCGCCGGTCTCGACGTCCGCGACGACGAGCGTCCGGTCGGCCGAGTCGGCGTCGAGGGCGCCGGCCACCGTGGACCCGCCGCCGGTCGCGGCGAGCGCACCCGCTGCGACGACGAGGGCCAGCACGAGCAACGCGCCGAGGGCCGTCCGTGTCCGGACCATCCGACCCCGTTCAGGCGTCGAAGTACGCGGCTGCTCCCTCGTGGAGTTCGATCGACATCCCGTCCTGTGCCGTGTCCGCGGTGATGAAGTCGGTCTTGGTCGACAGCGCGTCGGTGTTGTCGAAGATGGCCGCGGTGACGGTCTCGACCGTCTCGGCGGGCTGTTCGGCGTTGGTGGCGATCATCGCCTGGACGGCGACCGTGGGGACGGCATCGTCGACGCCGGAGTACGTCCCGCCGGGAATCTCGTCCTCCGAGAACCAGTCGGCGGCGTCCATGACGGCCTGGCGGTTCTCGCCCTCGATGGGGACGATGTTGATGTCGTTGGTGTTGGCCAGGTCCTCGATGGCGCCGACGGGCCAGCCGCCGACGACGAAGGCCGCGTCGATGTCGCCGTTCCGGAGCTGGTCGGCCGCCTGCGAGAAGGAGGCGTTCTGCTCGTCGAACTCCTCGATGCCGACCGCCTCCAGGATCTGGAGGGCGTTGACCTGCGTCCCCGACCCGAGGTCGCCGGTGTTGATCGTCGCACCCTCCAGGCCGGAGAGCTGTTCGATGCCCGTGTCCGCCAGCGTGACGATAGTTATCGTCTCGGGGTACAGCGTCGCGACGCCCATCAGGTTCTCGATGGCGTTGCCCTCGAAGGCCTCGATGCCGGTGCCGTTCTTCGCGAACGACGCGACGTCGTTCTGGATGAGCGCGAAGTCGGCGTCGCCGTTCGCCAGGCTGCCGACGTTCTCCACGCTCGCGCCCGTCGACTGGACGTTCAGCGTGAAGTCGGTGTTGTCCTCGACGATGGTCTTGAATTCGTTCGAGAGCGGGTAGTAGGTCCCGCCCTGGCCGCCGGCGTGCCAGGAGAGCCTGGTCTCGGCGCCACCGTCGCCGCCGTCCGCCTCGCTCGGCGTCGTCGTCTCCGCCGGCGACCCGCCCCCGTCGCCGTCGGTCTCGGTCTCCGTCTCGGCGCCACCGTCGCCGCCGTCGCCGCCGTCACCGCCCTCGCCACACCCGGCGAACGCGACGACGCCACTGAGACCGGCTACGCGAAGGAAGTTCCGTCTGGTCTGATCACGCGTCATACCCCACAGATACCGGAGACGGGCGCATAGTTATGCGATGCAAAAAACGGCGTATGGCTGTCGTTACTCGGCGGGAACGACGAGCTCGTCGATCAGCGTCTGGGCGGCCTCGGTCTCGTACTCCGGCCCGCGAGCGGTGATCAGGTCGCCGTCGACGGTGACGCTCGAATCGGCGTCGAGTTCGGCGTCCCAGTCGCCGCCCGCCGCGACGACCTCGTCCTCGACCCAGTAGGGTAGCTTCCGGCCGTCAGGCAGGCGGTCGTCCTCGTCGACGATGCCCTCCTCCCACTCGTTCGGGAAGCCGGTGACGTCGCGCCCCTCGACGAGCAACTCGCCGTCGGAAGCGCGAGTGAAGGCCAGGATGCCGACGGCGTGGCAGACGACCAGCGCCGTGCCCTCCTCGCCCTCGACCGCGTCGCGCAGGAGCGCGCGGGCGTGGGTGTCCTGATTGACGTCCCACTCCGCCCCGTGGCCGCCCGGGAAGACGACGGCGTCGTAGTCGGCGGCGTCGACCGTCGCGATCGGTTCCGGGTCGTTCAGGCGCTCGTCGGTCTCGTGGATCTCGCGGATCCGCTCGGCCTCCTCCTCGCCGACGCTGTCGGGGTCGACCGAGCGCTCGTCTATCTCCGGCGGGTCACCCGACGGCGTCGCGACGGTGGCGTCGACACCGGCCGAGTCCAGCGCTGTCAGCGGGTCTATACATTCTTCGCCCCAGTAGCCGTGTTCGCTGACGACGATCAGTGCCGATGGCATGGTGGCTCGGCTTCGGGTGCCACGGCAAAAAATGTCACTGTGGGTGTCACTCTCTCTCCGACTAGAAGGTTTATGGGCACGTATCGACAAGGACTGTTAACGACGAATGGCCCCCCGACGCAGCCACCCCTGGGCGGTGCCGCACGAGTATTCTGAGCTACCATGAAGGACATAGAGGAGAGCGTCTCCGGCTTCAAACGACGCGGCGGCTGGGTCGACGTCGTCGAGCACGGCGAGCGCATCACGCAGGCGCTACACGACCTGGCTGACGACGAAGACGTGGAAGAAGAGGTGGGCAGCGACGCCCTCGACGGGTTCGACGAGTGGCGGCCCAAGAGCCACGAACGCCTCGACGACGACGTCAACGAGAAGACCGCCGAGCAGGCGAGCGTCGGCGAAGGCAAGGGCGAGAAGGCCGGCAAGGACCCCGACGACGACCTCCGGACCGCGGGCGAGAAACTGGCCGACTCCTACGAGAACCTCGACGAGCCCGAGGACGCCGTCGAATCCTGGGGCGAGAGCCTCGACTACGTCGCGCGCGCGGCGGACTCGGCCGGCCGGAAGGCCCTGCGCGCCGTCGAGGACAAGGTGTACAAGAACGTGATGACCCAGATCGCGCCGTACTACTTCGACAACGAACTCGTCAGCGCGAACCTCCAGCGCGTCAACGGCGACGACCGGCCGGAGTACGTCTTCGAGGTCAACGTCAACGACGACGACCTCAAAGAGCGCGTCTCCAATCGGCTGGCCGACTACGAGACCTCCGTCGACCGCTGGCACGTCAACACCGAGAAGGAGACCGAGGTCGCCCAGGCCGCCGAGGGGCTCGAAGTCACGGAGGAGGAAGTGATGGCGGAACCGGAGAAGGATCCCGGCGGCAAGACGAACTGACGAGGCGCCGGCCGAGTCAATTTCGGGTTGGCGTCGGGGAGGTGGCAAGACGAACTGACGAGGCTCCGGCCGAGTCAATTTCGGGTTGTCGTCGGGGAGGTGGCAAGACGAACTGACGAGGCTCCGGCCGAGTCAAATTCGGGTTGTCGTCGGGCAGGTGGCAAGACGAACTGCCGAGGCTCTGGCGGCGCGAACCTTCGGCGTCACCACTCCCGTCGTTCGATGCGGTAGCTGTCACAGGTCGGGCAGACCTGTCGGCGGTGTTCGAACGCTCGTCCGCAGCGCTGGCACTGGTACTCCCCGTGCCCGCCGTCGTCACCGAACAGGCCGCGAACGATCTGTCGAAACATCCTCTTCCTCGGACGTGAAGTGACACCTCGAATTGATATAAATCTGATCGTAGCCGCCGCGGTGGGTGTCGCTTGCGCTCGGATCGACGCGCTGAACACCACGCAATCGGGGCAGTTAACCGGCAGCCTAATACAGAACCGACAATAACTCCGGGGCAGATGGTCGCGACAGCCACACTGGCTACGCTGGTCGTCGCGGCAGCGGCGAGCCT
This sequence comes from Halomicrobium sp. HArcel3, assembly GCF_058933135.1. Classification (NCBI taxonomy): domain Archaea; kingdom Methanobacteriati; phylum Methanobacteriota; class Halobacteria; order Halobacteriales; family Haloarculaceae; genus Halomicrobium; species Halomicrobium sp. HArcel3. The sequence continues at coordinate 313,624 of NZ_JBZYDN010000002.1, forward strand.
CTTCATGGCGTGGGCCATCGGCGCCGGGTCCTCCGGCTCCACGCCGTTCGCCCCGGCGGTGGGCGCCAACGCCATCTCGGTGATGCGCGCGGGCTTCTTCGTCGGGATTCTCGGCCTATTCGGGGCGGTGCTCCAGGGCGCGAACGTCACGGAGACGGTGGGACAGGGGCTGATCCTGTTCCCCGACGGCGGCGGCCTCTCGGCCGTCGCGGCCACCGTCGCGCTGATCGTCGCCGCGATTCTGGTGGCCATCGGCGTGTTCGCGGGCTACCCCATCGCGACGGCGTTCACCGTCACCGGCGCCGTCGTCGGCGTCGGCCTCGCAATGGGTGGCCGGCCGGCGTGGGCCGCCTACCAGGAGATCGTCGGCCTCTGGGTCGCCATCCCCTTCGTCGGCGGCGGTATCGCCTACCTCACCGCGAAGTTGCTCCGGGCGGAGCAGGTGTCCGAAGAGGTCGCCGTCTCGGGGCTCGCGGGCCTCGTCGGCCTCATCCTCGCCAACGTCGGCTTCACCGGCCTCGGGCCGAACGGCGGCCAGGGGTCGGTGGCGGGCGCCGTCGCGCGCGCCGTCGGGGCCGGTCAGTTCGGCCTCGCCGTCGCCTCGCTGGCCATGGCCGCCCTCGTCGCCGGAGCGCTGTGGTACGACGTCAGCGGCGACCCCGACCGGGGCCAGCGACACTTCCTGCTGGCGCTCGGCGGACTCGTCGCCTTCTCCGCCGGGGGGAGCCAGGTCGGCCTGGCCATCGGCCCGCTGGTGCCGCTGCTCGGGGCGGTCGAGGTCCCCCTTCTGGCGGTCCTGGTCGGCGGCGGCATCGGGCTGCTCGTCGGCTCGTGGACCGGCGCGCCGCGGATGATCAAGGCGCTCTCCCAGGACTACTCCTCGCTGGGGCCGCGCCGTTCCACGGCGGCGCTCATCCCCTCGTTCGCCATCGCCCAGACCGCCGTCTTCCTGGGCGTCCCCGTCTCGTTCAACGAGATCATCGTCAGCGCCATCATCGGCAGCGGCGCGGCGGCGGGCGGCGGCGCGGTGAGCCGCGAGAAGATGGGCAAGACCGCGCTGGCCTGGGTCGGGTCGCTGGCGCTCTCGCTGGCGCTGAGTTACGGCGTGTACACTGGCATCTCGCTGTTGTTCTTCTAGCCGACGACGCCGGCCCGGATCAGCACTGCTTCGCTAACGGTCCAGAGGAGCGCAACGACGACGAGTAGCGTCCCCGTCGCGACCAGTCCGAGGAAGGTGAGGATGGTATTGACGATGCCAGTTACCTGGATAGCGACGACCGGGGCGACCAGACTCGCCACGAGAACGGTCAGTCCAGCGCCGGAGAGCTGGCGCTGGCGGCGACCCACCGTGAGAAGCCCGCCGCCGTCTGCCCGCGCGGGCGAGATGACCAGTGCGAAGCCGATGCCTGCGACCCCGACAGCGCCGAGCGCGTACGTGCCGAAGTAAGCGAGTCCTGCACCGAACGCTTCACCCTGCGGGGGGTTAGCGTGGAAGTCTGCCACCACCCACGCAGAAAGCCCGACGAGAGAGAACCCGAAGAGGAAGGCGAGCGAACTGAGGGCCCCGGTGGCGCTGAGACGTCGCATAGCAGCCGATCATACAGGTGACATGAATACCTTCTGTTTCACGCAGCGAGCAGCCACGTCTCGCACGGTCCCGTCACTGACAGTCACCGCAACACGACGACGTAGGTCACTATCGCGAGAAACAGCGTCGACGCGGCGACGGTCGGCCAGGAGAACTCGTTGATACCCGCGAAATCCAGGAGGGTGACGACCATGACGCTGAACAGCAAAGAGAGCACTACATCGAGCGCGAGCAGGACGCGCAGGTCGCCCTCGGCAGCCATGGGGTCGCTGGTCCCACGAACGGCTTTGGTATGTGGCTCCTACCTGGTGGCCATGCGTCTTCCGTTCCGCAACGATTCCGAAGGGGGGCCGTAGAGCCGCTATCCGCTGCGACCGCACGCTTATGTTGCTCGATTGCGAAGTTCTCTACATGGTTGTCATTGACGCCCACGGCACGGCGCCCGGCGGTGAGAGGGGCGAATGAGCGACCGACGCGCCCGGCTCGACAGGCGTATCGCCGCGTTCCGCGAGTGGGTCGAGGAGTGGGCCCACGGTCTCTGGCACGGGATGGTCGAACACCCCGCCAGCGAGAAGATCGAGAAGGAGGCGGAGGACGTCGAGGACGCGTTCCTCTTCGCCTGCTTCGCCGACGCCTTCGGCATCCCGAGTCCCATCTCATACTACACCGTCGAACTGCTGCCTTACCTCGACGACGAGTTCGAGGCCTGGGAGCGGCGGATGTGGGATCGCGGATCGCTGCTCGAACGGAAGGGTCAGCAGTACCACGTCCACTGATGGAGAAATTCGTCTTCTTCGGCGGCAAGGGCGGCGTCGGCAAGACGACCGTCTCCGCCGCCTACGCGACGAAGTGCGCCGCGGCGGGCCTGGAGACGCTCGTCGTCTCGACGGACCCGGCCCACAGCACCTCGGACGTGTTCGGCCAGCAGTTCGGCGACGAGGCCCGCCGAGTCGAGGGGTTCGAGAACCTCTGGGCGATGGAGATCGACCCCGACGAGGAGGTGGAGCGCCACCTGCAGGAAGTCCGCCGCCGGATGAACGACCAGGTGAGCGCGTCCATCGTCAACGAACTCGACCGCCAGATCGAACTGGCCCACCAGACGCCCGGCGCGTACGAGGCGGCGCTGTTCGATCGGTTCATTCACGTCATGCAAAACGCGGACGACTACGACCGCGTCGTCTTCGACACCTCGCCGACGGGCGGCACCCTCCGCCTGCTCGCCCTCCCGGAGTTCCTCGAGGACTGGATCGAGCGCCTCGTCGCCAAGCGAGTTCAGAGCGTCGACCTGTTCGAGAAGGCCGCCATCGGGGAGCAGGCGGCCCGCCGGCGGCTCGACGACGACCCCATCATCGCCCACCTCCGGGACCGGAAAGAGAAGTTCGAGTTCGCGGCGCAGACCCTCCGCGAGGCGTCAGGGTTCTTCCTCGTCCTCAACCCGGACGGGCTCTCGGTTAGCGAGACGGAACGGGCCGTCGACCAGCTCGCCGACACCGGCCTGACCGTCGACGGCCTCGTCGTCAACCGGGTGACGCCGGCGCCCGACGACGACGAGCAGGGCCGGGGCGCCCGCTACCTCCGCGAGCGCGTCGCGACCGAGCGCGAGCACCTCGCCCAGATCCGAGACGGGTTCGACGAGCCCGTCGTCGGGGTCGTCGAGACCCGCTCGGGCGACGTCGATTCGGACCTGCTGGCAGCGGTCGCCGACGAACTGGACGTCGAGGTTGCCGGTTCCGTCGAGGCGTGACGGGTGCTGTCGCCGCTGACCGAGGTGGCGGGCGGACCTCACCGTCCGGGCTCACGTCACGTACCAGTTATTAGTGGGAACGACCGCAGATGTCTGCGACATGTGACATTGCAAGCCCAGAAAGCCCTCGCTACTGCCTTCGAACGTGGCAATAGCAAGGTGTTAGAAACACCATTCGTCATATACTTTCGGGTGTAATTAAGGCGGCGCTCGGCGTTCCGTTTCTGATAGGTGTTCCCATACCATGGTTCAGGTCATGTGGATGGCGGTTCTGGCACTGGTCACGTTCTCGGTCGGCTACGTCGGGTACTCCCGGTACCTGGCGCGGTTCGTCGAACTCGACGACGAGAACGAGACGCCGGCGCACAAGTACGACGACGGCCAGGAGTACGTGCCCTCGAAGCGGTCCGTGCTGCTCGGGCACCACTACTCCTCCATCGCCGGCGGCGCGCCCATCGCCGGTCCGATCACGGCCGCGGCGGCCTTCGGCTGGATCCCGGCGCTGATCTGGATCGCCATCGGCAACCCGCTGTTCGGCGCGGTCCACGACTTCATGGCGCTGTCGTCGTCGGTTCGTCACGAGGGGAAGTCGATCGGCTACATCATCGGCGAGTACGTCGGCGAGCGGGGCAAGAACATGCTGCTGTGGTTCGCGTACCTGACGATCATCCTCGTCATCGCCGCGTTCGCGTACCTCATCGGGCTGGTGTTCGACGCCTTCCCTTGGACGGCGACGGCGTCACTCGTGTACATCGCCCTGGCGGTCCTGTTCGGGGTGTACCTCTACCAGCTGAACCTGCCCTTCTTGCCGGGGGCCGTCGCCTTCGTCGCGATGGTGTTCGGCGGCGTCTGGGTGGGGCTCCAGTACCCCATCGCCGTCTTCGCCCGCGAGGGACTGCCCGCTGGGACCATCGTCCTGCTGGGCGACGGGGGTAGCTGGCTCCCGCTGGCGGCCGCGACGAACGCGAACATGGCGGCCTGGGTGTTCGTCACCGTCCTCTACGCCTTCGCCGCGAGCGTGCTGCCGGTGTGGGTGTTGCTCCAGCCCCGTGACTTCCTCACGTCTAGCTTGCTGTACGTCGGCGTCGGCGGGATGATTCTCGGGGCCATCGCCGGTACCGTGATCGGGTTCTCGCCCATCACCGTCGACGTCGCCTCGGCCGGCATCGAGGGCGTCGAGGTGGCGTCGCTGACGACCCAGATCCCGGGCTGGACCGGCTTCGTCCACCCGGCTCTCGGGCCGCTGTTCCCCTTCCTCTTCGTCACCATCGCCTGCGGGACGATCAGCGGCTTCCACTCGCTGGTCTCCTCGGGGACGACGGCGAAACAGCTGGACAGGGAGTCCGACGCCCGCGTCATCGGCTACGGCGGGATGCTCGGCGAGGGGCTGCTGGCCATCACGGCGGTCATCGCCGTCTCCATCATCGCCGGCGGCACCGAGACGCTGAGCTCCGCGCTCGTCACCTTCCCGGCCGGCGGCGGCGCGCTGCTCACGGTGTTCGGCCTCGGCGTCACCGCCGCGGCGACGTTCATCGGCCTCGTGTTCGTCAGCTTCCTCCTGACGAGCACGGACACGGCGATGCGCCTGGGCCGGTACATGTACGAGGAGGTCGTCGGGACGCCGGAGACCAGCCTGGAGCGGACGACGACGAACAGGTACGTCAACGCCGGCATTCTCGCGACGGCGGGCTACCTGCTCGTCGCCAGCGGCACCTGGGAGAACATCTGGCCGCTGTTCGGCGGCGCGAACCAGTCGCTGGCGGCCCTGGCCCTGCTGGTCGCGACGGTGTGGCTCGCCAACTGGGACGACGACAAACAGCTCGTCTCGACCGGGGTGCCGCTCGTGTTCATGCTCGCCGTCACCGTCGTCGCGCTGCTGTGGATCGGCCTGCTGCGCAACCCGTCGACCATCCTCGCCGGCGAGGCCGGCGGGTTCTTCGCGACGCTCTCGCTCGTGCTCCAGAGCCTCATCGCGCTGGTGCTGGTCGGCCTCATCTTCGGCCTGGTGCGCTACAGCGTCGACGACATCAGGGAGGCCCGGGGCGGCCTCGACCGCGACTCGCTCACGGGGAGGGGCGGCAGCGGCCCCGCGGAGGCCTCCGACGACTAGGGGAGTAGCCGCGAGAGGAGTCCCGACGACGACTCTCCCTCGTCGCCCGACTCCCACAGCGCGAACGCGCGGGCGACGTCGGTCGACTCGCTCGCGACCACGTCCTCCCGTTCCGGCGCGACGACGACCAGGTTCACCTCGTAGTGGCCGTGATAGCCGTATCTCAGGAGCGTCCGGTCGCTGAAGCCGTCGACGAACGAGCGAACTTTCTCCGGAATTTCCGGAACGATCAGCGCGAACGTGAAGTCGGTGCTGAAGTGCTCCTCGCTGGCCGCCACGCGCTCGTCGGCCATATCGTGGCCCAGTTCGACGAGGGCCTCCAGGTCGGCGACCGTCACCGACTCGGCCCGCCGCGCGTAGAGGTGCTCGGTCTGCTCGTGGTGGCCGTACGTGAGGTTCGGGTGGATGAAGTGTCGCTGGGACGTGATCGCCAGGCGTCCGTAGAGGTCGAACCGTCCGCCCGCGACGCTCCCGCCGACGTCGACCTGGTGGTCCTTCGCCAGGTCGTAGCTGTGGCGCAACCTGTCGCCCACCCGGTCGAGGTACTCGTCGTCCCAGTTGGGGACGTCGAGTTCGTCCTCGTCCTCGGCGTTCGCGGCGCCGGCGGCGTCCTCGGCATCTTCCGGCTCTTCGGCGTCGTCGGAATCGCCGGCGGCGCTCATCCGACCACCGCCGCGGCGAGCGTCATGGTACCGTTGCCCATACCTCCGAAGACGACCGGTTAGTTGAAAAACACGTCGCCGCTCCGAACCGACGCGCCCTTTATCGCCCCCGCCCAACCCGCGGACGTGTCAGAACGCACCGAACCGTCAGGGCGGGCGGCGTTCGTCCGCGCGCTGAACGTCAGGCGCAACGCGAAGTGGGGGTTCGCCGTCTCCCTGGTCGTCACGCTGGCAGTGTTCGGTTTCTTCGTCGTCGTTCCCGGGACCACGCGTCCGTCGGTGCTCTACGTCGCCCTGGGGTTCGTCCTCGCCGTCTCCCTGGGTGGCCTGACGACGGCCGTGTTCACGCTGTTTTCGGCTATCAGGCTGGCCCGTGAGACGTAGGTGGTCTGGGCCGGCTGGGTTCAATCACCTTCACGTGACGCTGCTGATCAGTGTGGATGGGTATTGACCATCGGAAGGCCCGACAGATTGGGTAAGTATTCTAATCGCCGTACAATGATGGAACGTCTGTGTTCAGCGTGCAACGAAATCTACCAGTAGGATAGCCTCGGGTCAGATGTCGCCGGTAGTCGTCTGTTCGCATCTCCAGGATAACCTTCGGTGGCATCCGACAAGAGAAAGTCTCACAACGACGGCGTAACTAGACAACGCTATGACACAGGAAGGCGAGCGACTCGTAACCGGGGAGTTCCTCGGTCTCTTTTTGGTGTTTGGGGCGGATATCATTCTGGTCGTGGTTCCGTTGGCGATTGCTGGCATTGTGTCGGGGGCGGTAGCGGTCGCGGTGACGGCACTCATACTCGGAGTCTATGGCGGGTGGCTGGGCCTCCGGTGGTGGCGGCTACGAGACAGTGCAGAACCGACTCAGCCCAATCCACTCGAAACGCTCAAAGACCGGTACGCCGCCGGTGAAATCTCAGATGAAGAGTTCGAGCGGCGATTGGACCGACTGATCGATACGGAGCGCGAAGAGCGAGCAACTGTCGACGAGCGCTCGAAAGAGCGCTCGAATGGATAGCGTTGCTCGTTTTCAGCACGGGTTCGTCGCCACAGATATTCTAGTCCGTTTGCTGTATCCACCTCTGGGCCTTCCACGAATGTCCTGACAGTCCAGAAACACGTCGCGACTCGCCGTACCACATCGTCCACCGATATCGCTCGTTACACGAAACAGATCGAGAATACCCTAGAGCGACGCGCCCAGACCGTCTATTAGTCGGCCGTCGCCAGCGCGGTGAATCGCTCGGCACCCGAGCGCGTCCCCTTGGCGATCAGGACGTCGCCGCTGCCGAGGGTCGTCTCCGCGCTGGGGGAGACGACCCAGTCGCTCCCCTCGCGGGTGGCGCGCTCGCTCCCGGCGGCCCGCCGGATCGCGATGACGCGCATCCCGGTCTTGGTCTTCACCTGCTCGGCGCCGATGGTGGTGCCGTCGAAGGCGCTGCCCGACTCCACCGCGACGCGGACGATTATCTCGTCCGATTCCTTGACCGCCTCGGCGACGACGGGGTGAGTCGAGAGCCCGCGCAGGACGCCCTCGCTGATCTCCAGGGCGGCGTCGGAGATGACCTCCGTCGAGCGGGCGAGGTGGACCAGCCCGCGGAGGCTCACCGGATCCTCGACGCGGCCGGCGGCCTGGAGCGTCCAGGCCTCGAAGCGGGACTGGAGGGCGTCGACCTCGGCTTCGAGTTCGACGACCTCCTCGGCGACGTCCTGGCTGTCGAAGAGGACGGCGCCGTAGGCCAGGTCGACGGCGAGTTCGCCCATGTCCTTCATCAGGACGATGGAGTCGACGGCGCGTTCGAGGTCACCGAGTTCGCCCTCGGGCGGCTCAGGGGGTTCGTACGTCTTCCCGCCAGTGGCGTCCCGGTACACCTCAAGGATCCCCTCCTCGGGACCGCGGAAGAGGACGACGTCACCGGCCCGGAGCGCGGTGTCGGCGTCGGGGTTGAGCAGCCAGTCGCCCTGCCGACGGACGGCGATAGCGCGGACGCCCGTCTCGGTCTCCAGGTTGATGGCCGCCAGCGTCTCGCCGGCGAACGGCGACTCGGCGGCGATCGTCGCTCGAACGAGCGTCTCGACGGCCTCGGGCAGGGCCGCCCGCATCGCGTCGGGGAGGCCGATGTCCTCGAGTACTACTTTGGCGATGTCGCCGGCGGCGTCGGAGATCTTCTCGGCGGCGCCGACCATCCCCAGCACCGGCGCCAGCGCCTCGGCGTCCTCTGTGGTCCGGGCGGCCATCAGCAGGCTCATCCGGGCCCGTAGCTGGAGGACGTCCATCTGCTCTTCCAGTTCCAGCACCTCGGCGGCCACCTCGTCGCTGCCCAGCAGGACGGCGGAGTACGACAGGTCGATCAGCAGCTCGGCGGTGTCTTTCATCTCGGCCAGCATCGCCTTGACGCTGACCGGCTCGTAGGCCACCTCGTCGCCGGGCATACGTTACTCTCCGTGACCGCCGGGCAAAAAACCGGTCGTTGCGCCACCGCTGGTCGAGCCCGGCCGACGCAGAAGACATTTACCGGCCGTTCGTGACCGTCCAGCCATGCCAGGCGCACGCGTCGCGAGCGGCGAGCGCGTCACGCTCCGGACGGTCGAGAGCGAGGACGTGCCGTTCCTCCAGCGGGGCAACGAGCCCGAACTCCGCTATCCGCTCGGAACCCCGGTCAGGACCAGCAAACAGATCGAGACGGCGTTCGAGGAAGGGGACGACGATCGGTTCCTCGTCTGTCTCGACGACGACGCCGGATCAGGGCGGGTCGACGCCGAAGACGTGGACCGCATCGGCGTCGTCTCCGTGGAGGACGCCGACTGGAAGCGTCCCGAACTGGGCTACTGGCTCGTCCCAGCGGTCCACGGCGAAGGATACGGGAGCGAGGCCGTCGCCCTCGCCGTCGACTACACGTTCCGGACCTACGACACGCCGGCCGTCGGGGCGGGCGCGTTCGCGTTCAACGACGCCTCCCGTGGCCTGCTAGAGTCCCTGGGATTCACCGAGGAGGGTCGCCGTCGGAAGTTCATGTTCGTGAACGGCGAGCACCGGGACATGGTCCAGTACGGGCTACTACGGACGGAGTGGCGCGACTGATAGTGGTGGAGACGCGACCGAACTCGTGCGCCGTGTTGTCACCATTCATACGGTATCGACAGATCCGAAAGATGCTTTCGTTGACCGCCGATTCCGACGATCCTCGCCCACTGTTTTCCAGATTATTGAACGAATATCCACAAAATGGGGCGGTCAGTCCGCTCGTGTCGGTCTTCGAAAGATAATGCTTTTCCCGGCACGTAGTGAACGCTTACCGTATGTCAGACGACCTCAAGAAAGGGCTCGAGGGTGTCCTCGTCGCCGAGTCGGATCTGAGCGACATCGATGGCGAGGTTGGCAAGCTCGTCTATCGCGGGTACACGATCGAGGACCTGGCGAAGGGTGCGAGCTACGAGGAGGTGCTCTACCTCCTCTGGTACGGCCACCTCCCGGACGAGGGCGAACTCGCGGAGTTCACCGACTCGATGGTGGCCGAACGGGCGGTCGACGACGCGGTTATCGAAGTGGTCCGTGCGCTCGCCGAGGCCGACGAGAATCCGATGGCGGCGCTGCGGACCGGGGTGTCGACGCTGTCGGCGTTCGACCCCGACGACGGCGACGCGGACCCGACCGACGACGAGGCCAACCTCCGCAAGGCCCGTCGCATCACCGCCAAGATTCCGACCATCCTCGCGGCGTTCGCACGGATCCGCCAGGGGGACGACCCCGTCCAGCCCCGGGAAGACCTCTCTCACGCCGCGAACTTCCTCTACATGCTCAACGGCGAGGAACCCGACGACGTCCTCGCGGAGACGTTCGACATGGCGCTGGTGCTCCACGCGGACCACGGCCTCAACGCGTCGACGTTCTCCGCCATCGTGACGGCTTCGACGCTCTCGGACCTGCATAGCTCCGTCACCTCCGCCATCGGCACCCTCAAGGGCCCGCTCCACGGCGGCGCCAACCAGGACGTCATGGAGATGCTCAAGGAGGTCGACGACGCCGAGCAGGACCCCCTGGAGTGGGTCAAGGGCGCTCTCGACGAGGGCCGCCGGGTCTCCGGCTTCGGCCACCGCGTCTACGACGTCAAGGACCCCCGTGCGAAGATCCTCGGCGAGAAATCCAAGGACCTGGGCGAAGCCGCCGGGTCGATCAAATGGTACGAGATGTCCACCACTATCGAGGACTACATGGCCGAGGAGAAGGGCCTGGCCCCCAACGTCGATTTCTACTCGGCGTCGACGTACTACCAGATGGGCATCCCCATCGACATCTACACCCCCATCTTCGCCATGTCCCGCGTCGGCGGCTGGATCGCCCACGTCTTCCAGTACATCGACGACAACCGGCTCATCCGCCCGCGGGCCCGCTACACCGGCCCGGAGGACCAGGAGTTCGTCCCCATCGAAGAGCGATAGAGGCCGCGACGCGTGCCCGAAACCGACCTCGACGATCCAGCGATCAGGTTCATCGCGGTGCTCGCCTTCGGTCTGGTCGGGCTGTTTTATGGTGCCCTGGCTGTCGATAGCGGTGCGCAACTCTCCCCGGCGTTCGTCCTCGGCGTCGTGGCGGTCCTGCCACTGGTTTCGCAACGCGTCCGATGTCGTTTGCTGGAGCTCTATCCGGAGCGCCGTGGAGGTGGCGTTTCTTCGAGAAGAGATGCCATTCGTCTGGGACTCGCCGTCGTTGGGACCTACGTATTAGTGCGAGTGTCGCTGAGCGCGTTACCGCCAGTAGTTCGGACGGCCCTACCGGTCGTCGTCGCCGGCGCAGTCACGGCAGCGTTCGTTCTCCTGCTGGTTCGTCTCGTTCGTGGACTCGTTAGGCCTGCTGCGTAAGGGGCCCGACGTCATTCAAAAACCATTTGACACGACACCTCAACCTATCGGCCAGCCAGTGGTCCTCCATGTCAGTACTCTCCCGGGTCCCACGTCCCCTCCACGAATTCTTCGCTGTCGTCATCCTCTGCGCGCTCATAGCTGTCGGTGCCTGGCTCTCATGGCTGGGGCTCAGGTGGTCCGGTCCATATGCGCTGGCCACCGGTGTCGGTGCCACCTTGACCGTGAGTTTCCTTCGGCCGGTCCGAACTCGCGTTAACGTCGTAACTGATCGTATCGATGAAATAGTTCCTTCAGCCGTCTACTGGCCTGCCCACTTCGCTCTGCTGTTCGCGATAAACCTCGTCGACTTCCCGACTGGCGGTCTGCTTGATGCCGTCTTCACGGCTGGGTTCAGTGCGATGACGACGTGGTTAGTCATCGCGATAGCTCGGGCCTTGGCCGGTGAGTACGCTCGCGACGGAACGTCGGGGGTGTGACCCCGCGTGCGCGTTTTCGTCTACGGCACGCTCTGTAATCCCGACACCGCCAGCGCCGTCCTCGACGAGTTCGCGTACGACGGACCGGCCACGCTCGACGGACTCCATCGCGTCGAGGGTGAGTACCCGACGCTCGCACCCGGCGGCGAGGTCGACGGACGAATCCTCGTCACCGACGACGTCGCCGCGCTGGACCGCTACGAGGGCGTCGACCGTGGCCTGTACGTCCGCGTCCCGTTCCCCCACGCCAGCGGCGGAACCGTTCAGACGTACGTAGGCGACCCAGATCTACTGGACGCGCCCGCGTCGTGGCCGGGCGACGGGCCGCTTCGCGAGCGCGTGGCGGCCTACGCCGTGGACGAGGACGTCCTCGTTCGTCCGTCGCCGTGAGAACCGTTCGCAACGCGCTATCGTCACTCGATCTCCATACGAAATGGTGGGGGCTGCCTGGCGATTTATTCCAGGCGATCCGTGCCGACGACGGGCGTCTGACGTTCGTCGCACGGCCGTGTTGTGGCCGCTCCGTCCGGCACTTTCACTTTCACTCCGCACGGGTGGCCTTTATGACCCATCCACCCATCGCTTCGGCTGCAGTCACACAATCTATTCGTTCCCCCCTCGAAGTAACACTCGTGAGCGGTGGCTGTGGGATGTCGAGTGTATAGACCGCTGTAGCAATGCAGTTAGCAACCTGAACGCTCCACATTACACTCGCACGACCACGAACACCGGATCGTTACGTAGCCGCAGGTCCAACGCTCGGGCAATGCTGACTTTCGAGGACGTGCTGGCGGCCCAGGACCGCGTTTCCGCGACGGCCCGGCACACGCCGCTGGACTACTCGCACACCTTCTCGGCGATGACCGGCGCCGACGTCCACCTCAAGCTCGAACTGTTCCAGCGGACGGGGTCGTTCAAGATCCGGGGGGCGACCAACCGCATCGCGACGCTCTCCGAAGCCGAGCAGGACGCCGGCGTCGTCACGGCGAGCGCGGGCAACCACGCCCAGGGCGTCGCGCTGGCGGCGACGCGAATCGGCGTCGACTCGACCATCGTCATGCCCGAGCACGCGCCCATCTCCAAGGTGCGGGCGACGCGCAACTACGGCGGCGAGGTCGTGCTGTACGGCCGCGACTACGACGAAGCGGCCGAGCGCGCCCACGAGATAGAGCGCGAGGAGGGCCGGACCTACGTCCACGCTTTCGACGACTGGCAGGTGATGGCCGGTCAGGGGACCATCGGCCTGGAGATCGCCGAGGACCTGCCGAGCGTCGACACCGTCGTCGTCCCAATCGGCGGTGGCGGGCTGATCAGCGGCATCGCGACGGCGCTGAAGGGCAAGGTCGACGACGTCCGCGTCGTGGGCGTCCAGGCCGAGGGCGCCGCCAGCGTCGCCGACTCGCTCCAGAAGGGCGAGGTCGTCGCCCGCGAGTCCGTCGAGACCATCGCCGACGGTATCGCGACGCGGAAGGTCGGCGAGCGTACGTTTGAGGTGATCCAGGAGCGCGTCGACGAGGTCGTCACCGTCTCCGACTCGGAGATCGCCGTCGCGCTGACGACGCTGCTCGAACGGGGAAAGACGCTGACTGAGGGCGCGGGCGCCGTCTCGCTGGCCGCCGTCCTCGAAGAGCGCTTCGATTACGCCGACGACGAGACCATCGTTCCGGCGCTCTGCGGGGGCAACATCGACCTAAACGTCCTGACGAACGTCATCATGCGCGGCCTCGTCGAGACCGGTCGGTACCTCAAACTCCGGACCGTGCTCAAGGACCGCCCCGGCGCCCTCGAACGCCTCGTCGAGGTGCTCTCCGAACACGACGCCAACATCTACGCCATCGAGCACGACCGCACCTCCCGGGACATCGCGATGAACGACGCCGAGGTCGAACTCGACCTGGAGACCCGTGGCCACGACCACGTCGCGGCGATCATCGACGGCCTCGAGGACGCCGGCTACGAAGTCGAGATTCTGGTCTAGCCGCCCGCGGCACTCGTCCTCGCTCGGCGCTGCCCCGCTGGTTTCAAGGCCGTCCCCGCCGCCCTTCCGGGTATGAAACGTATCGTCAGCACCGACGCGGCCCCCGCCGCGGTGGGGGCGTACAGCCAGGCGACCGCCACCGACGACCTCGTGTTCACCGCCGGCCAGATCCCCCTCACCCCCGAAGGCGACCTGCTCGACGACGCCGCCGTCGACGTCCAGACCGAGCAGGCCCTGGAGAACGTCCAGGCCGTCCTCGAGGAAGCCGGTGCCGGCATGGCCGACGTGCTCAAGGTGACCGTCTTCCTCGACGACATCGACGACTTCGACGCGATGAACGACACCTACCAGTCCTTCTTCGACGACGAGCCGCCGGCCCGCAGTGCCGTCGGCGTCGACGAACTCCCGAAGGGCGTCGGCGTCGAGATAGAGGCGATTGCGACGAAGTGAAGGCCGTCCGCGCGTGAGTGAGGCCATGCACCCGCGCACGAAACGCCGCCTCCTCTGGGGCGCCCTCGGCCTGCTCTCCTTCCTCGTCCTGATACAGGCCTACGAACTGGCCACGGGCGACCTGGTCGACTGGGGCGTCAAATTCGGCGTCGCCATCGTGGTCGGCATCGCCGCCGCGTTCGTCACCGGCCAGTCCCAGCAGCGACTGGTTGAGGACGAGGCGGACTCCCGTTCCACCGACGCGACTGAGAACGAAAGCCCTTAAGCGACCGACCGCAGAATTACCGATGCGAGCCAGGATGGCCGAACGGTAAGGCGCACGCCTGGAAAGCGTGTTCCCTTTCGGGATTCTGGGTTCAAATCCCAGTCCTGGCGCTTCTACCGCGAACACACCACCGAGAACCGCGTAGCGTGTTCTCGGTTCCCGTGAGCGGTTGTGCGTCTTCACTGGGATTTGAGCACGCGAGTCGCAGCCCCGGAACGGCCGAACGAAGTGAGGCCGCACGCCCGGAACGTCTCGCATCTGTTCAAATCCCAGTCCTGGCGCTCCACCTTTTTCATCGTCGTCCTTCCTCGCGAGCCTTCGGCTCGCTGCGGGGAGGGCTCCTCGAAAAACGTGGGCGAAAAAAGGCCGGACGACTCGCTCACTTCGTTTGCTCGCGTCCGGGGAAACCGCGCCTTCGGCGCGGTATGCTTGACGTGGGATTTAGCCCTATGAGCCGCACGATGGAAAGGCCTTGAGCGGACTTTCCACGGCGGTTCGGTTCCGCGTCGATCGCAGCGTGTTCTGATCACGCCATTCAGCCTCTCTCCACAACGCCTTTCTCCGGCCGCGACCGAACGTCGAGTATGTCACGGTCCGACTCCCCGTCGACGAACGACGCCGATCAGATGGCTGACGAGTCGGACCTGCTCGCCGACGTCCCGCCGACCGACGAGCACCCCGTCCTGCTGTTCGACGGCGTCTGCAACCTCTGTAATTCGATCGTGCAGTTCGTCGTCCAACACGACGCCGAGGGGACGTTCCGGTTCGCGTCGCTCCAGTCGCCCGTCGGCCAGGCGCTGCTGGAGGAACACGACCTGCCGACCGACGACTTCGACACGTTCGTCCTGATCGAGGGCGGCGAGGCGTACACGAAGTCTGAGGGCGGCCTCCGCGCCGCCCGGCACTTCGACGGGCTCTATCCGCTCCTTCGTCACTTCCTCGTCCTCCCGCGGCCGATTCGCGACCGGGTGTACGACCTCGTCGCGAATAATCGATACGACTGGTTCGGCCGGAAGGACGCCTGCATGCTCCCCAGCGGCGACGTCGGGGAACGATTCCTCGACGACGGC
The DNA here is from genome assembly GCF_058933135.1 of Halomicrobium sp. HArcel3. Classification (NCBI taxonomy): domain Archaea; kingdom Methanobacteriati; phylum Methanobacteriota; class Halobacteria; order Halobacteriales; family Haloarculaceae; genus Halomicrobium; species Halomicrobium sp. HArcel3. The sequence goes on from NZ_JBZYDN010000002.1 coordinate 328,833, forward strand.
GTCGGGCCGGAGGCGTGAGACGGCTCCTTTGGACCGTCCGATTCGCCCGAATCGTCCCGAACCTTCGAGTGGGTGCCGCGAGACCAGGTAGATATGGCAGAGTACCGCGCCAACTACGCGCTGGTGTCGTTTCAGGAGCACCTCGGGCCGGACGAGGACGGCCTCGACGTCCCGTGGGCGTCCTACTCGGGCGACAAGACCGACCAGTACATCTTCGACGTCCCGACCGGGGATCCGCAGGACGCCTACGTCCAGATGCAGGTGTACGACGTGGGGACGTACGACCACGACGTGCTCGTCAACGACAAGCCGCTCTCCGGGTTCGACGTGCCCGCGCGCGAGGGCTGGCAGTACTGGATGGACACCGTCACCGCGGCCAGGCTGACGAAAGGGGAGAACACGATCAGATTCCGCCGGGACACCGAGACGGACGACAGCTTCGTCGTCGGGACCGTCACGGTCCACTGGAAAGACCCGGTCGACTGATTGCATATAAACGGCCGATTCGTTCCGACCGGGGCCGTGCCAATAGTTGTCACGGCACCGCGGGTGGAGCCGCTCTGTCCGGCGATTTCTTGCTCGACGGGTCGCGAGGCGGTCGCGTCGCCGCCGACGCCGAACCCCTACTTTTATATAGAATCACATTCAATCAATCAGTGACTATGAGCCAGCGACAGATGGGCGGCCAGCCCATGATCATCCTGGGTGAGGACTCCCAGCGGATGAAAGACAAGGACGCACAGAGCCACAACATCTCGGCGGCCCGCGCCGTGGCCGAGTCGGTACGCTCGACGCTTGGGCCGAAGGGGATGGACAAGATGCTCGTCTCCTCGCTCGGTGACGTCACCGTCACGAACGACGGCGTCACCATCCTCACGGAGATGGACATCGACAACCCGACCGCGGAGATGATCGTCGAAGTCGCCGAGGCCCAGGAGGACGAGGCCGGCGACGGGACGACGACCGCGGTCGCCATCGCTGGCGAACTCCTGAAGAACGCCGAGGAACTGCTGGACCAGGACATCCACCCGACGGCGATCATCAAGGGCTTCGACATGGCCTCCAAGGAGGCCAAGTCCCAGATCAACGAGATCGCCACCTCGGTCGACCCCGACGACGAGGAACTGCTCCGGAAGGTCGCCGAGACCTCCATGACCGGCAAGGGCGCCGAACTCAACAAGGAGCTGCTCTCCCAGCTCATCGTCGACGCTGTCGACGCCGTCACCGTCGAGGCCGAGGACGGCTCCGTCGTCGCCGACCTCGAGTTCCTCAACATCGAGACCCAGACCGGCTCCACGGTCGGCAACTCCGAACTCATCGAGGGCGGCGTCGTCGACAAGGACCCCGTCCACGAGGGGATGCCTACCGACCTCGACGACGCCGACGTCCTCCTGCTCGACAACCCCATCGAACTCGACGAGGCCGACGTCGACGCGCAGCTCTCCGTCGACGACCCGAGCCAGCTCCAGAACTTCCTCGACAAGGAGGAAGAGCAGCTCCAGGAACTGGTCGACGCCATCGTCGACACCGGCGCCGACGTCGTCTTCTGCCAGAAGGGCATCGACGACATGGCCCAGCACTACCTCGCCAAGGAGGGCATCCTGGCCGTGCGCCGCGCCAAGAAGTCCGACATCGAGTTCCTCCGCGAGGTGCTCGGCGCCAACATCGTCTCCGACATCCGCTCGGCATCGGCCGACGACCTCGGCCGCGGGTCCGTCCGCCGCGACGAGGGCGAGGGCCTGTTCTACGTCGAGGGAACCGGTGACGAGTCCCACGGCGTGACGCTCCTGCTCCGCGCCTCCACCGACCACGTCGTCGACGAGCTCGAACGCGGCGTCACGGACGCGCTCGACGTCGTCTCCTCAACCGTCGCCGACGGCCGCGTCCTCGGGGGCGGCGGCGCCCCCGAAGTCGAGGTCGCCCGACGCCTGCGCGACTACGCCGACAGCGTCGAGGGTCGCGAGCAACTGGCCGTCGAATCCTTCGCCGACGCGCTCGAACTCGTGCCCCGCACGCTCGCCGAGAACGCCGGGCTCGACTCCATCGACGCGCTGGTCGACCTGCGCGCCGCCCACGAGGACGGCGACGTCTCTGCGGGCCTGAACGTCTTCACCGGCGACGTCGTCGACACGCTCGACGCCGGCGTCGTCGAACCGGCTCACGCCAAGACCCAGGCCGTCTCCTCCGCTGCCGAGGCCGCGAACCTCGTGCTCAAAATCGACGACATCATCGCTGCCGGCGACCTGTCGACCTCCGGCGGCGACGAGGGCGGTGCAGGCGGTCCCGGTGGCGCCCCCGGCGGAATGGGCGGCGGCATGGGTGGCGGTATGGGCGGCATGATGTAGGAAGGCGAGGAGCGCAGCGACTCGCCTTCGAAATGCCGAGCGGGAGCGGAGCGACACGCGAGGCTTGCGGTTCGGCCTCGCGGTATTTTTTCAGTGAACCGCGCTCACTCCGTTCGCGTGGATGCTGGTACCGGTTTCCTTTGTTCATCTTTATAATAGCGGCACAGTCTCGTCAGCCGACAGTGATATGTTTCAGAAGCTACAATTCCGACCCGTCATGACGGACGACCGCGTAATCGACCTTCTCAAGAAGGCCTACGGCGACGAGATGGAGACCGTGATGAACTACCAGACGCTCTCGATCGTGCTGGACGGCATCCACGCCGAGGAGATCAAGGAGAGCCTCCGGACGGACGTCCAGGAGGAACTCGGCCACGCCGAGCAGATCGGTCAGCGGCTCAAGCAACTGGACGCACGGCCGCCGGGCTCGGAGGAGTTCGTCGCTCGCCAGGAGACGCTCCAGCCGCCGGAGGACACCACGGACGTGCTGTCGGTCATCGAGGGAGTTCTCGACGCCGAACACGACGCCATCCAGACCTACCGCGACCTGATCGAGGCGTCTGAGGAAGGCAACGATCCCGTCACGGAGGATCTGGCGGTGACTATCCTCACCGACGAGGAGGCCCACCGCACCGAGTTCCGCGGGTTCCAGAAGGAGTACGACGACTGACGGCGCCGTTTTTTCGGTATCAGATTCGGCTCAGACCGCCGGCGGTTCGACGTCCTCGTCGGCGGCCTCGCGCCACGACCGGGTCGGGTCCCAGCCGAGCAACTTCGTCGCCTTCGCCGTCGCGTAGGCCGAGGCGTCGCCCTCGACGTCGCAGTCCTCGGGAAGCGCGCCGTAGTGGTCCTCCATCAGATCGGCGAGCGGCCGGCCGAGCGCGTTGTCCGGGCCGACGCAGTTGAACGCTTCGTGCCCGTCGAACTCGCCGTCGCTGACCCCGGACAGTGCCGCCTCGACCAGATCGACCACGTCCCGGACGTCGACGTAAGACCAGTAGTTGCCCGCGCCGGCGGCGAGGTCCTCGACGTAGTCGTCCTCGCGGCAGAGATAGTTCCCGGGCTCCTGGATCCACGAGGGCCGGATGGAGGCCACCGATACGCCGTCCCGGCGGGCGATCGTCTTCCCGATCTCCTCGGTGACGACCTTCGACAATCCGTAGTCGTCCTCTGGCCGCAGCGCGTGGTCTTCGGTGATCGGGAGTTCGTCGGGCACCGGCGTCTCTTCGGCGAAGAAGAAGCCGTAGGCGCCATCGGAGGAGGCCTGGACGACGTCGGCGCCGACGCGCCCCGCCGCCGTGAGGACGCCGTGGGCCGCGAGCGTGTTGTTCCGGTAGAGGTCCACGCCGGGGTGGTTGCCGGCGACGGGGATGGCCGCCCAGTGGACGACGGCGTCGGGGTCGATTTCGGTGATTGCGTCGAACACGCCGCCCGGTTCGGTGAGGTCGAGCGCGCGGTAGGAGACCTCTGGGTGGCCGTCCGGCCCGGGGTGTGCCTGGTCGAAGACGGTCACCTCGTGGTCGGCGGCGAGTCGGCCGACGATCCAGCGTCCCGACTGGCCGCGTCCGCCCGTGACGACGACGTTCATGATGGTGTGTATGCGGTGTGCACCGCCCAAAGTCTGGTGGTCTCTCTGGAATGGTCGGGACTGGAACGAGAGCGGCCGAGAGAACTGCCGCAAACAACAAGAAAGCCCCGGCGGGCTCGACTCGGTGGACCGCGACTGCGCTCCTCGGCTCCGCCTGCGGTGCTTGTCGGGTCCGCCGTCGCCGAGCCCGCCGCCCCTTTCATTCCCACCCGTGCCGGTCGATCAGCCACTGTGGGCGGGGTTGAAAGGGGCGGCCCGCTACACGAACCCCGACGATGTAAGCACCGCAGTCCGAAGGACGAGGAGCGCAACGAGTCGCGGGAGTGTAGCGGGCCGGGGATTTCTGGTTGTTTGCGGTGTCTGATCCGTCGGTTCCGGACTCTCCGTTGCGAAAAGATCGCTTCCGGATTCACAGCGCTTAACCCTTGTCACGGAGTACCAATCGCGAATGTCTCCGGTATCCCACGACGCCGACGACCCGCTGGCCTGGGCGCGCGAGTACACCCCGATCCTCCGCTCCTATCAGGAGGAATACGGCGAGACGAAACCCCTTGAGGGGTACACCGTCGCGTTCGCCTCGCACCTCGAAACCAAATCGGGCGTCGCCATCGAGACCCTTCGTGAAGCGGGCGCCGAAGTCCTCTTCGCGCCGAGCGAGCCCCAGAGCACCCACGGCGACGTCGTCGACGCGCTGGACGCCCGGGAGGGGATCACCGCCTTCGCCTGGGAGGGGATGACCGACGACGAGTTCGACGCGGCCCAGCACGAACTGCTGGAGGAGGAACCGGACTTCATCCTCGACGACGGCTGCGAACTCATCGCGAAGGTTCACGCCGAACACCCCGACGTCGCAGCGGGCGTCGTCGGCGGCGGCGAGCAGACGACGGCGGGCATCACCCGCCTCGAAGCGATGGAGGACGAGGGAATCCTCCAGTTCCCCGTCTACGGCGTCAACGACACGCCGATGAAGCACTTCTTCGACAACGTCCACGGGACGGGGGAGTCATCGCTCACCAACGTCGCCATCACGACGAATTCCATCATCTCCGGCAAGGACGTCGTGGTCTGCGGGTACGGCTACTGCGGCCGCGGCATCGCCCGGAAAGCCCGCGGGATGGGCGGCCAGACCATCGTCACCGAAGTCGACCCCAGAAAAGCCCTCCAGGCCCACATGGACGGCCACCGCGTGATGGACATGGCCGAGGCCAGCGAGGTGGGCGACCTGTTCATCTCCGCGACGGGTAACCGCGAGGTGATGCGCGAAGAGCACTTCGCGAAGATGCAGGACGGGGCCATCCTCGCCAACTCCGGGCACTTCGACGTCGAGATCGACCTCGAAGCGCTGGAGGAGGCGGCCGAGTCCACCTCCACGCCGAAGGAGGGCGTCACCCAGTACCACATGCCCGACGGCCGGCGGCTCAACCTGCTGGCCGAGGGTCGCCTCGTCAACCTCACTGGCCCCTTCAGCCAGGGCCACCCCGCCGAGGTGATGGACACGACGTTCGCGATGATGTTCGTCGCCGCCTACGACATGCTCGTCGACGGGCCGGACCTCGAACCGGGGCTCTACAACATCCCCGACCGCCTGGACCGCGCCGTCGCCGAGCGGAAACTGGAGACGCTGGGGGTCTCCATCGACGACATGACCGAGAGCCAGCAGGCCTACACCGAAGAGTGGGAACACCCCGACAGTAGTTTCTGAGCAGACGGCGGGCTCCCTCGTTCTCTTTCTCTCAGGCCGAGTTGCTCCTGCGATAGTCGACGTACTCCGCGAGCGTCCGGAGGAGCGTGCCCGCGAGCACCAGCGCGGCGAGGCCCACGACGACGAAGAACACGCCGATGGCGCCCGGTCCGGCCATCGGCCCGTCGGGAATCCAGGCGACGAGCGCGACGAACCCCGCGACGGCGGCGACGGCGAGTCCCGCTTCCAGCGCACGGACGGCGGTGTACAGCGGCCGGTCGGCGAGTCGTTCGGTCAGTCGGCGGTCGTCGCCCAGCGCGCGATAGCCGGCGACCAGCGCCTCGGCGACGACGACCATCGTCAGGAAGAACGCGACGACCGGTGCGAGGAAGAGGGTCGTGATGTCGGTGACGGGCACGAGTTCGAAGAAGGCGACGGTGCTCACGAGGAGGGCGACGACCGTGGCGGCGAGTTTGCCGGCCTGGAGGGGTCTGGCGTGCGGGAACGAGCGTTCCATCTCGACCGACCATCAGAGCGATCCGGTATCGGTCTTGTGGTGACCGTCTGCGCGTCCATAACCGCGTCCGTGGCGATTTTACTGGTTCCAGGGGGCGCCGTCGAAGTCCACCTCGCGGTGACCCTCGTCGAGGCCGGCGATCCGGTCCAGGTCCTCGTCGTCGAGGTCGACGTCGTAGGCGCCCCAGTTGGCGCGGATGTGCGCCTCGCTGGTGGCCTTCGGGATGGCGGTGACGTTGTCCAGCGCGAGGAACCAGGCCAGCGTCACCTGGGGGATGGTCGCGTCGTGTTTCTCTGCGATGTCTTCGAGCACGGGGTCGTCGAGGACCTTCGTCCGGGCCAGCGGCGAGTAGGCGACGACGTGGTGGCCGTGCTCTGCGGCGTACTCCCGCAGTTCTGTCTGCTGGAGGTAGGGATGCATCTCGACCTGGTTTGCGAACAGTGGCGCGTCCAGCAGCTCCCGGGCCTCGTCCAGGTGGCGGGGTTCGAAGTTGGAGACCCCGACGTGGCGGATCTTGCCCTGGTCGTACAGTTCGTCGAACGCCGAGAGCGTCCCCTCGGCGTCGTAGGTCTCGATCGGCCAGTGGACGTACAGCAGGTCGACGTAGTCGGTGCCGAGTTTCTCCAGGCTCTCCGCGGTCGAGTCGAGCACGTCGTCGTGGGCGAGGCTGTCGGTGTCCACCTTCGTCGCGAGGAAGACTTCCTCACGGGGGACGTCGGCCTCGGCGATGCCGCGGCCCACGGCGTCCTCGTTGTCGTAGCCCTGTGCCGTGTCGATATTTCGATAGCCCATCTCCAGGGCCGTCCGGACGCTCGCGGCGCACTGCTCGGGGTCGTCGTTCTGCCAGGTGCCGAGTCCGATCCGGTGCAGGTCGAGTGCTGACATCTATCGTGGGTCGGGGAGTCCGGTACCTAACAGTTGTGGCCGGGGCAGATCGCCCTGTTTCGTCACCTCTCCGCCGCGCCCGTGAGCGGGTTCCCCTCGTCGTCGAAGCGCAGGGCGCCCCAGTGAGCGGTGAGTTTCCACTCGTCGTCGACCAGCGCGTAGATCTTCGCGGTCCGCCCCTCCCAGTGGAACGCCGCACCGGTCTCCCGGTGACGCCAGAGCGTGTCGATGTCCACGACGGCCATCCCACCGTCGCCCTCGTCGCTCACCGAGACGTCGATGATCTCCCGGTCGTTGTGGACGAGGTCGTGCGTGTCGAACAGGCCCTGCCACTCCTCGCGCCACCGCTCGCGGTCGAACCGACCGAACTCGAGATTCCACGTCGCCGGGTCGTGGTCGTACCCGGTCGGGGGCCACGCCCACACCATGTCGGGGTGAAACAGGTCCAGCAGCGTCTCCACGTCCCGTTCGTCCCAGGCGGTCGTCTCGCGGTCGACCATCGCCCGTACCTCGTCCGCTGGTGCGTCGCGCATGACCGAGAGAGGTCGGGGGTCCCGATGAGGGTTTCCGTGGTCTGACACCGATCGTCACGATTCCGGCTACCGCTGACTCAGACTACTCCGAGTCCGAAGACGTAGCGCGCGACGGCCGCCCCGACGATCAGGGCGACCCCGGCGAGGATGGCGAGCCAGTCCCGACCGGAGAGCGGCTGCCGGCCGTAGAAGGTCCGTTCCCGGCGCGTGTCGAACCCTCGCGCTTCGAGCGCCATCGACTGGGTCTGGACGTTGCGGATGGCGGTCATGAACACGGGGATCAGGAGGGGGACGTAGTTGCGGATCCGCTTGATCGGCGAGCGCGCGGCGACGTCGTGGCCGCGGGCCTCCTGGGCCTGTCGCACCGTCCCGGTCGCGCTGAGCAGCGTCGGAAACAGCCGCAGTGCCGTCCCGACGGCGAAGCAAAAGGCGAAAGGGACGCCCAGGCTCCGGAGGCCCGCGACGATCTCCTCGTTGGAGGTGACGGTGACGAACAGCAGGCCGGTGACGATGAACGACGCGAAGCGGGTCGAGCGACCCAGCGCGAGGAGTACCTCGTCGCGGGTCACGTCCAGCAGCGGCGTCGAGAGGACGACGGGGCCGCCCGCCGGAACGAACGCTGGCCAGACGACCATGCCGACGACGAAGATGGCGACGACGACGAACCAGACTCGCATGAGGTTCTTCAGGCCGCCCAGCGCGAGCAGCGTCACGAGGCTCACTGCGAACGGGACGACGACCCACGCGGGGTTGTCGAAGGCAAGCGCGACGGCGAACACGCCGAGGGCCAGCGCGATCTTCGCCCGCGGCGCGAGCCGGTGGAGGATCGAATCGCCGCTGACGTACAGCGACGACCCCCCGCTCATCGGTCTTCCCCCGCAGCGTCGGTCGTCGCGGTCCGCGTCTCGCCTCCGCCGAGCCCCGCGACGAGTTCGTCGACGGAGAGCGCCGGGAGCGCGTCGTCGATCCCCCGGTCGGCCGCCAGGCGATTGGCGAGCGCGACGGGCTGTGGCGGGCGCAGGTCCCACTGGTGGAGCTGGTCCTCGTCTGCGAACAGCTCGCGCGTCGGCGCGTCGGCGACCTTCCGGCCGTCGGCCATCACGACCGTCCGGGGCGCGTACGTCGCCACCGTCGACATGCTGTGGGTGACCATCGCGACGGTGACGCCCTGTTCGCGGTTGAGTTCGGCGACGAGATCCATGAACGTCTCCTGCTGGGTCGCGTCCAGGCCGGTCGTCGGCTCGTCGAAGACGATGGCGTCCGGGTCGGTCGCGAGGATGCTCGCCAGCGCGACGCGCTGGCGCTGGCCCTTCGAGAGGTTGAACGGGTCTGCCTCCTCCAGTCCGTCGAGGTCGACGGTCTCGATGGCGTCGGCGACCCGACGGTCGAGTTCCTCGCCCTCCAGCCCGAAGTTCTCCGGGCCGAAGGCGACCTCCTCCTCGACCGTGGCGGCGAAAATCTGGTGGTCGGGGTTCTGGAAGACGAAGCCGACGCGTCGGCCGACTTCGGACATCTGCAGGTCAGTGAGGTCACTCCCGTCCCAGCGGGCGACACCCTCGTCGGGGTCGAGCAGGCCGTTGAGCTGCTTTGCGAGCGTGGTCTTGCCGCTGCCGTTGTGGCCGACGATGGCGACCACCTCTCCCTCCCGAACCGTGAGGTCGACGCCGTCGACCGCGCGGACGGTCTCGCCGTCGGCGTCGTACTCGTAGGCGACGTCCTCGAGTTCGAACAGGGCGTCGCCGACGTCCGGGGCCGTCCCGGCCGGGGCGCCGGGCAGATCCTCGCCGCGCGTCGCGGGCGGGTCCCAGGACAGGTCTGATTCGGCGGCGGTCGCCGCGGCCGCGTCGACGGACAGCGGCAGGTCGGGCTGGTCGAAGCCTAGCCTGTCGAAGGCGTCGACCAGCGGTGGGACCGCGACGCGGGAGTCCCGCAGCGAGTCGACGTCGGTGAACACGTCCTCGGCAGCCCCCGAGTGAGCGACCTGGCCGCCCTCCAGCAGGACGGCGTGGTCGGCCAGCAGCGCCTCCTCTATCTTGTGGGTGACCAGGACGATGGCGTCGGGGCCGGCCCACTCGCCCATCCGCTCGTCGGCGCGGGCGGCGTCAGCGAGGCGACCGATCACCGACAGCGTCTCGCGACTGCCCACGGGGTCCAGATCGCTGGTCGGTTCGTCGAGCAACAGGAGATTCGGCTGCATAGCGAGAACGCCGGCGAAGACGAGGCGTTGCTTCTGCCCGCCGGAGAGGGCGTCGGGCGCGCGGTCGCGGTCGAGGTCGGTGAGGCCGGCGACGGCCAGGGACTCGTCGATGCGGTCGTCGATGTCCTCGACCGGGACGGCGAGGTTCTCCGGGCCGAAGGCGACCTCGGCGGTGATCGAGGTGCCGAACAGCTGGGCCTCGTAGTCCTGGATCACCATCCCCACGTCACGGGCCATCTCGCTGACCCGCGTCGACGTCGCGTCGCGGCCGACGACGTCGACCTCGCCGTCGAACGCGCCGGTGATGAAGTCGGGGATGATGCCGTTGAACGTCCGCAGGAGCGTCGACTTGCCGCCGCCGCTCGCGCCCATCACGACCGTGAACGAGTGGTCGGGGACGTCGAGGTCGAGGCCGTCGAGGACGAGCCCGCCGCGTGCGTCCGGGTCCGGACGGCCCGACCCCTCGTCGAAATCGGCGTCGCGGTCGTAGGAGAAGAACACGTCACGGAGCCGAGCGGTGACGCCGTCGTCCCGCTCGTCCGCGGTACCAGTCATCGACGGGAGGGTGAACGGGAACAGTTGTAAACGTTCGTACTCTGGGGAGAGTCCCTGTCAGCGACGGACCATCTCGGAGAGGCTGTCGCCGGAGATGGCCGTCAGCCCCAGGAGGACGAGGAGGCCGACCGCGCCCAGCACCTGCTGGGTGACCGACCCGCCCTGGCCGAACGTCTCGCCGGTCGTCGCCAGGAACTGCGTGCCCTCGACGCCGACGCTGATGGCGATACCGACCGCCACCCAGACGATGGAGACGACCACGATGCCGGTGGCCGCGAGCTGTCGGCGGGAGGGTGCGACGTCCGGCAGGTCGTCCTCACGCATGACGTCGGGGTAGAGGAGGCCCATCTCCTTGACGCGTGGGTAGACCAGGTACAGCAGCGGCGGGCCGAGCACCGCGGCGGCCAGGAAGTTGTTGACCGTGATGATCGTCCCGAGTACGGAGAAGGGGAACAGCTCCAGCACGTCGAGCCACCACGCGATGATGGCGGCACACGCGGCCGCGGCGGTGAGCGCGATGACGAGGTACTCGACGACCTGGCGGGCCGAGTCCATCCGGGGTTCCTCGCCGCTGGACAGTGGTCCGAGGTTGCCCCAGAGCTTGTAGCCGACCAGGCCGAAGAAGAAGTTGCCGACGAACCCGCCGACGCTCCCGGGGCCCAGCTGGCCGCTGAAGACGTCGCCGATCAGGTTGCCGATGGCCGACCCCCAGGCCGCCGCCGGGCCGAACATGATGCCGAAGATGACCGGGAAGACGTTCGCCGGCCGGATACTGGTGATCCCCGGGATGATCGTCAGCGCGTTGAACGGTATCAACACCGCGGCGTAGATGGCCGCGATCACCGCCACGAGCATTATCATCCGCGTGTCCCGCCACATCGTAATGAGTTCCCGCATGACAGACGGGCACACTCCCCGTCGTCACATAAAACCGATCCCCAGATCCGTCCGTGATGACAGGTCTTGCGCCGTCTACGGGCCATCTTGGGAGTAGCGCGGGATCCGGGCACCCGCTCCGCTCGCTCGTCCCTGCGGACCTGCTAAGTACCAGCGGCCGAGAGTTCGTGGTATGCAAACGCTGCTTCTGGGTCCCGACGACGTCGACGCGAACACGCCGCTCGCCGCAGTGATCGACGCCGTCGAGGGCGCCTTCGGCGCGTACGCCCGCGGCGACGTGGTGATGCCGGCCAAGTCCTACGTCGACCTGCCACAGTACAACGGCGACTTCCGGTCGATGCCGGCCTACGTGGCGACCGACGAGTGGGACGCCGCCGCGGTGAAGTGGGTGAACGTCCACGCCGACAACCCCGAGAAGTACGACCTCCCCACGGTGCTGGGGACGATCATCTACTCCGACCCGAAAAACGCCTTCCCGCTCTCGCTGATGGACGGCACGCACGTCACGCGCAAGCGGACCGGCGCCGCCGCGGCAGTGGCGACGGACTACCTCGCCGTCGACGACGCCCGCTCGATGGGCCTGGTCGGCGCCGGCGTCCAGTCCTACACGCAACTGGAAGCGATTTCCCAGGTCCGTGACATCGCGGAGGTGGTCGTCGCCGACCAGGACGACGAGGCGGTCCAGGCGTTCGTCGACCACTTCTCGGACCGCTTCGCGGTGCGCGGCGGGTCTATCGAAGAAGCTGCACAGTGCGACGTCCTCTCGACGGTGACCCCCGTCGAAGAACCCCTCGTCCACTCGGTCGGCGAGCGCACCCACGTCAACGCCATCGGCGCCGACGCTGCCGGTAAACACGAGATATCGGACGACGTCCTGCTCGACGCCACACTCGTCATCGACGACTACGCTCAATGTACGCACTCTGGCGAGATCAACGTCCCCTGGAGCGCGGGGGTCCTCTCTGACGAGGATCTGCACGCCGAACTAGGGGAGATCGTGGCCGGCGAGAAGGAAGGGCGAACCGACGGGGACGGCATCACCGTCTTCGACTCGACTGGCCTGGCCATCCAGGACGTCGCCACCGCTCACGTCGCCTACGAACGGGCCCGCGAGAACGGCGACGGCACCGAGTTCACGCTCGTCGGTACCGACGTATAGCGGACGGCGGCGATGAGGACGGCAGGAGAACGGCTCAGCGACCGGTCGCCTTCGAGATGAGCCAGACGGCGACGAACACGGGCAGCAGTGGCAGCAGGACGATGAGCATCCCGAGGAACACCAGCCAGCCGATGGCGTCCATCTGCTGGTTGGAACTGCTCCCCGTCAGCGGCGTCACGGACCGGATGAACCCTTCGTCGTCAGCCTCGTTGGTAGCCATATTGGCTCGAATTACGCCCGCGAGGCTGATAAAACGTCTCCATTCGCTCTTCTCGTGACGATGTGCTCGTTCGGGAGATGTGTCCAGGTTTGGAGGTCGTTCGACTCTGGGTGTCGTGGTATCGTCTGGTGGCGTCAGAATTATCGACCGGACAGGAAACGACGACACGTCGAAAGCCCTTGGCGCGCTCTCTGGTGTCTGAATTGATACCGCAAACAAAGGAAAGCCCTCGGCTCGCTGAACTCGCGCGAACACCACTGCGCTCCTCGCTGCGCTTCGGTGCTTGTGGGTTCGTGCTTCGTTCACCGCGCCTCGCCCTTTCATTCCTCCAGGGACGGTACAGCACCGCTGCCCTGCCTTCCCCTGGTCGCGCGATGAAACGCGCTCCCGGCCGAGCGGTTGCAGAGCGGTCAGGATGCGTGATTCGCGCCGGACGGCGCGAATCCGGGGAGGGTTGGTGGAGTTAATCGCGAGCGCCTCCGTGCGCGAGCAACGCTGGGCCTGGAGGACTGAAAGGGCGAGGCGCGGTCGTCGGCTCCCCGGCGACGTAAGCACCGCAGCGGAGCGAGGAGCGCAACGAGTCGCGGAGTCACGAGCGCGCCGAGGGCTTTCGACATGTTGTTGGATCCGGTGCCGTCTCCAGAGAGCGCGCCGAGGGCTTTCGAGTTGTTGGTCATCGTGATTACAGCCGTAATATTGACCTCACCAATCACTTACTCGTTCACCTGTACTGAACGGTAGCTCCTGCCGAGTGAGAAGACCCAACACCGAGAAAGAAGATCTCACCCAAAAACCGATTACTCCAGATGCACCGCGGGGCGGAACGGAATCGCATTGCTGGCTTTCCCGCCCGGGTCTTCGACGTCCTCCCCGTCCTCTGCGTACACCGCGACGTCGGCGTCGAACTCGGTTTCGAGGAAGCGGCGGGCGTCCGCGTACACGGACTGTTCGTCAACGTCCGCCAGGGCGTCCAGCGTCTCGTCGTCGCGCTCGCGGACCAGTTCGACCAGGTCCTGAACGAGGTCGTTGACGTCGTTACCCTTCTCACGCAGCTCTTCGTTCTGCATCACTTTGCCCATCACCGCGCCGACGTCGGGGCCGGTCTCCCGGACCGCGTCGAAGACGGTCCGCTTCCAGTCGGCGGCGACGTAGAGGCGGACGACGTCGGGGTCGGTGTCGGTGACGTCGACGATGTCGTGGACGTCGTCGGTGACCGTCTCGACGAGGCGCTCCTGGACCTCGATGGCGTCCGACTCGAAGGCGGGGTCGGGTTCGGGCCAGGCGGCCTCCTCGACGGGCTCGTCGTTCAGCTGCTCGTACAGTTCGTTGGTCAGGAACGGGATGAACGGGGAGAGCAGGCGCAGGCGGGCGTCGAGCACCTGGCGCAGCGTCCACTTCGCGCCCGGTCGGTCGAGGTCGGCACGCCGTCGGTACCACTTGAGGTGCTCCTCGAAGCCGTAGAAGGCGGTCTGGCTGGCGGTCCGGGTCTCGAAGCGCTCCATCGCGTCGGTGCAGGTCCGGACGGTCTCCTGGAGTTTGGAGAGGAGCCAGCGGTCGATGTGGGGCAGGTCGGGGATTTCGCCGTCCGCAGTAGAGCTAACTTCCGTCTCCTCCATCTCCAGGTCGACGGTGACGTCGACGACGTCCTCGACGCCGTAGTCGATGACCTCCTGGGCCCGGTTCCAGAACCGGTCTAACTGGTCGCGCGTGTCGCCGACGCGGTCGGCCCGCCAGTCGTAGTCCTGCCAGGGCTCCGAGGAGTTCAACAGGAAGAACCGGACGGTGTCCGCGCCGAAGCGCTCGATGGCCTCGCCGGGGAGGACGACGTGGCCCTTCGAGGAGGACATCTTCTCGCCTTCCAGCAGGCCCATCCCCATGACGGTGATGCCCTCCGGCCAGTTGTCGGGGTCGAACAGCTCCGCGTGGTGGAAGAGAAAGAACGTCAGGTGGTTGCTGATGAGGTCGTTGGCGGAACACCGGACGGAGACGGGGTACCAGTAGTCCCACTCCTCGCGCAGGTCCAGCGCGCGCTGGTCGGGCTCGTCCACGGCGTCGGGACCGTAGAACAGGGCGTCGAAGAACTCCCGGTCCAGGTGGTCCGGCGGAATCTCCTGCAGCCGGTGGGCGATGGTGTAGTACGCCATGTAGATGGTCGAGTCCGAGAGGGGCTCGATGACGAAGTCCTCGTCCCACGGGAGCCGGGTGCCCAGCCCGTAGTTCCGGATGGCGGGCCACTCGTTGAGCCAGTCGATGGTGTGGTCGTACTGCTCGCGGGTGTTCTCCGGGATGGCCTCCAGCTGGGCGACGGCGTCGTGGGCCTTCTGCTTCCACTCCGCGTCGTCGTAGCGCAGGAACCAGGTGTCCTGTTTGGCCACCTCGACGTCGCCGCCGCAGCGACAGATCACCTCCTCCGAGAACTCCTGCATCGTGTCGAAGGCGCCCGAGTCCCGGTGGTGCTCGCGGTAGGCCTCGCGGACCTCCTCGACGACCTCGCCGGCAAACTCGCCGTACTCGTCGTTCAGTTTCCCCGAGTGGAACTCGTCCTGGTAGAGGTCGTTCGTCACGTCGTGGAGTCCGGGGTCGTCCGACGAGTCGATGCCCGCCGATTCGACGGCGTCTTTCGCCGGAATCTCGCCGTAGCCCTCGATGGTGAGGATCGGAACCGGTTCGATGGCTTCGACCTCCGCGGGGTCGATGCCGTACTCGCGCATGCGCTCGTCGTCGGCTTTGGCCTCCTGCAGCGCGACGTAGTCGTCCGGCGAGTGGGCCGGGACGGACATGACGACGCCCGTCGCGTTGTCGGCGTCGACGAAACCCGCGGGCAGCACCAGCACGTCGTCGCCGGTGATGGGGTTCGTCACTCGCGAGCCGACGACGTCGCTGCCGGGCAAGCTCTCGTGGACCTCGACGTCGCGTTCCTGCAGGCGGAACTTCTCGGCCGCCGCCTCCGAAATCAGCCACTCCTCGCCATCGACGTCGGCCCGGACGTAGGTCGCCTCCGGGTTGACGTAGGCGTTCGTGACCCCCTGGACCGTCTCGGGTCGCAGGGTCGCCATCGGCGCGACGACGTCGTGGGCCTGGCCGTCGTCGCCCTCGATTTCGGTTTCGAAGCGAATCAGGGTGTACTCCTGAAACTCCGCTTCCTCGCCTTCCAGCAGGTCGTGGGTGGTGACCGGTTGCTCCTCGTTGGTGCAGTACTTGACGGGGTGGAGCCCGCGGTCCATCAGCCCGCGCTCGCGGAGCGTCTCGTACTGCCAGGTGATGAACTTGGAGTAGCGCTCGTCGTTGGTGGTGAACTCCCGGCGCCAGTCGATGGAGAGCCCCAGTTGCTTCATCCCCGCCTTGTAGTGGTTCTCGACGAAGTAGCGGGCGAAGCCCATCGGCGTCTCCAGGTCCTGGAGTTCGTCCTCTGGGACGTGGTAGGTGTCCCGCAGGACCGACAGCTGGTCCTCCTCGCCCTTCTTCAGGCGCTCGACGGCGCCGATGATCGGCGTGCCGGTGACGTGCCAGGCGATGGGGAAGAGGACGTTGTCGCCCTGCAGTCGCCGGTAGCGGGCGTACACGTCGGGAACGGTGTAAGTGCGGGCGTGGCCGATGTGCATCCCGCCGCTGGGGTAGGGATAGGGGACGGTGATGAACGTCGGGTCGTCCTCGCTATCTGGGTCCGGATCGGCAGCGTATTGCCCCGAGTCGGCCCACCGCTCACGCCACTTCGATTCGAGTTCCTGGGGCTCGTAATCCATGTCGCCCAGTTACCCAGCCGCGACTAAAAGGGCTACCATACCGCGACAGGCGATCACTCGAATAGCGAGTGGGGGACGTCGTCTACCTGCTCGGCGAGTGCGACCTCGCCGTCCGGGTCGAAGTCGGCGACGAGGCCGGCCGACGCCAGTTTGGGGAGGTGGACGTGGTACAGCGTCGTCGCGATCTCGCGGCGCTGCTCCCGACCGATCGGTCGGGCCACGGTCTGGCGTGCGACGTCGCCGACGAGTTCGTCGAACGACGCCGTTCCGCCCGCGTCGCTCAGCGATTGCAGCGTACAGCGCCGCCGGGCGTCGGCCAGCACGTCGAAGAGTTCGTCTAACTCCGCGGGCGTGAACTGTTTCGAGCGGAACGGACCGTCCGCGAGCCCGCTGTCGTTGGCCGGAGGCGTCATTACTATCTCTTTAATTGTTCACAGAATAAGAATATGGTACCTAGCCTGCCTAGGGCCGACTGCGGTCCGGCCGAAGCACGGACGGCGCCGCGAGTATGCGGTACATAACCGTCCCGTTCCCCCGCTGATCAGTTCACCGGGATGTCGGTCTCGTCGTCGTCGCCGTCGTCCCGGGGCTTCGCGAGGCGGACGGTCAACACGCCCGCGTCGTAGTTCGCTCTCGCGTCCGCCCCCACGACGGGCTCGGGGAGGGAGACGGTCCGGTCGGCGGTGTGCTGGCGGCGCTCGCGCCTGACGTACCGGCCCTCCGCCTGGTCTCCCGTTCGGCTCGCGGTGATCCGGAGCGTCCGCGCGTCCGGCAGCGAGACGTCGACGTCGTCGGGTCGGTAGCCGGGCAGGTCGGCGCGGACGACGTAGGCGTCGCCCTCGTCGATCAGGTCCGTCGGGACGCCGGCCAGTTCCGTCCCGAACTGCTGGCTCAGCAGACCGAACACGCGCTCTATCTCGTCGAGTGGGTCCTTTGCCATCGTTCTACGCCGGGGGTTGGACGCCGCCTCTCTTATAATTCGGGTGTCAGAACTGGTCGAACCGTCCCGCGCTGGAGCGGATCGCTCCGGACGGTTCGCTCCGGACGGTTCGCTCCGGACGGCTCAGTACAGCACCGTCTCGGAGTCGTACGAGCCGAGCCGTCGGACCCAGCCCTTCTCGGCGATGTCCTCGACGTCGGCCAGCGCCTCCTGGGTGCGCTCCTCGTAGAGGCCGGCGGCGACGTCCATGTGGAAGACGTAGTCGCCCAGGCGCTCGCCGCTGGGGCGGGACTCGACGCGGGTGAAGTTGACGTCCCGGTCGGCGAACGGTTCCAGCAGTTCCAGCAGCAGGCCGGGGTAGTCGACGTCGGGGTAGACGATGAAGGAGGACTTCGACCCCGCGTCGGAGCGTTCCTCGGCGGGCGCGACGACGAGGAACCGGGTCGCGTTGGAGGACTGGTCCTGGATGTCCTCGGCCAGCACCTGGAGTTCCGCGGCGTCGGCCGCGTTGGCCGGGTGGCCGATGGCGGCGAAGGAGGCGTCCTCGCGTGCGCGCTGGACGCCGCGAGCCGTCGAGGCCACCGCCTCGAGGTTGGCGTCGGGGTAGTGCTCCTCCAGGAAGCCCCGGCACTGGGCCAGCGCCTGGGCGTGGCTGGCGACGGTGTCGAACTCCTCGTCCTGGGCCAGCAGCGCGTGGCGGATGGGGGTGATGATCTCCTGGACCACCGCGACGTCGTACTCGGCGAAGGCGTCGAGTGACTCCGTCACCGACCCCTCGATGCTGTTCTCCACGGCGACGACCCCGCGGTCGGCGTCGCCGTCGGCGACCGCCTCGACGATGGCGGTGACCGACTCGAGGAACTCGATGTCGTCCCCGTCGGCCACGGCCTGGGCGGCCCGGTGGGAGTAGGTCCCTGCGGGCCCCAGCGTGAGCGTCGTCATGCCTCCCGATACTGCGGTGGCCGTGAAAAGAATCGCGGTCTGACAGTGTTCGCTCTCCCTGCTCACGGGTCGTTCCACTCCCCGTTCGTAATACTGGAGCGCTGCCCTCCGGGCACCGCTCCCTTTCCTCGCGTGTCGCTCCGCTCTCACGGGTCGTTTCACTCTCCGTTCGAGCAAGCGCGGTCACTCCGTGACCGCTCCGCTCCCGCTCGGCTTCCGGAGCGCCGTCCTTCGGACGCCGCTCCCTACCCACGCCGAGGAAATCGCCCTTCGAAGAACCGCCCCGTCGCGAGCACCACCATCGCGGCGACCATCGCGCCGGCCGCGACAGCCCCGGTGACCGACGACGTCGCAGTCGCCGGCGACCACCCGGTGACCAGCCCGACGAGGGCGGCCGCGACCGTCGCCGCGACGACCAGGCCACCAGTGGCGATGCCGAGGTACGAGGCGGCATCCTCGACCGTGACTAGGGCCAGCGCCTGGCGTTCGGTCAGCGGTTCACACTGGAGGCGGCACGTTCCGACCGCGGCGTGTACCGTCGCCCCCGCCGCGACCAGCGCGCCGCCAGCGGTGCCCAGGGTGAGAAGTCGAGTCGAGGCGGTTCCAGCTGCGCCGCCACTGACACCGAGTGCCAGCGCGAGCGCGGCCGCCATCGCGACGAGGAGCGCTCCCTCGACGCGGAGTTTGTCGGCCAGCGGCTGGGCGAAGTGCGTCCGTCGCCCCTCGCGCATCCGCTCGTAGGCCAGGCCGGGCGACCGACTCACGATGGTCGAACTGCGGACGTCGTCCGGTGACTGCTCCGTGCTCATAGAGACCACAGCGCAGATACCACGTCCTTGAGGGCGTGGAGGAAGCGCGTCGCATGATCGCTCACTCCTCGTGTAACGGTCCGCTGGAATCCAACCCCTTCGCTCCGCTGACCAAGAGACCACGCCAGGTCAAACCGTGCGCGTCTTTCACATCCTTTCGTCGATCGTACTGTCCGTCGTCGACTTCGATTCGAATCTCTCGAATATATGTTTGATAGCATCATGTTATTTTTACGCCTTTGGACCGTACATTCTGGTGTTGGATGGTCGCCGAAACTACCGCCACGAAAACGCTCGAGGCCACGCTTGCGCCGCCAACGGCGCACAAAGAGCGGCGTCTCGAACGGACTGTGGCGACCTACCGCCGTGCTCTCGAGGACGCCTTCGAGAGTGGTGCGGATACGCAGTTGGCGGTCAACGACGTTGTCACGCCGTACACGCTCACGTCCTACGCCAAGGACGCGCTCAAGAGCTACGTCCCACAACTCTCCCGAACGTACGATGCGGCGGAGATTGGGGACGATCACCCGGTCCGCTTCACGAACCGGGGTTTCCGAATCGACCACTCCAGCGAGCGAACGCACGAGTTCTGCTGGCGCGTTCCCCAGGCTGGACGTGGCAATGCGTTCTGGATTCCGCTTCGGATCAACCCCGAGCAGGAATCGCTCTGGTTCGACCTGTTCACCGACGACGTGACAGTCGGCGAGTTTTGACTCCAGCAGCACCGGACGACCTGGGTGCTGCACGTCACCGTCGAGTACGACGTCGTCGACCCGGAACCGACAGACGACCCGACTCGGATCGGGTTCGATATAGGCGAGTCCAAACTGCTGACGGGCTGTGCCTGTCAGGACGGCACTCCGACCCAACCGTACATCTACGACGGCGGTCGTGCGCGAGCACTCCGCAAAGAGATGTACACCACGCTGAAGCGCCTGCAAGAACGCGACGCCGCCGAGTGGCGAGTAGACGACCGATTCGACTACTATCAGAACGCGCTGACGGATATCGTGGAAAAGGCGTCGCGCGAAGCCGTCGACTACGCCGCGTCCTTCGACGACCCTGTCATCGTCCTCGAGGATCTCTCGTCCATCCGTGAGAACCTGGATTACGGTACGTACATGAACAGGCGCTTGCACGCGTGGGCGTTCGCCCGGCTTACCGACCGCATCGAGGACAAGGCCCTCGAAGCGGGTATCCCAGTCGAATTCGTGAATCCACGCTACACGAGCCAGACGTGCCACGCGTGCGGACATATCGGCCGTCGTGAATCGCAAGCGGCGTTCACGTGTACGAACGCGGCGTGTTGGGTCACGGAGTACCAAGCAGATATCAACGCGGCCGCAAACATCGCCGGTCGCGTCGACCCGTGGGGAGAGAGCGTTCCCTGGAAATCGGAGCGCGATGACTCGCCACGGGATGGGAGCACCGTTGACAGTGCCACAGCCCGCCGCGAGCCGAGTGCGAGACCCGCACAGACGACGCTCGCGGAGTGGGGCTGAAACTGCGCCGGTCGGTTCAGCAGGCCGGGCCCCCCGTGTCAGGGATTCCCCTGCCTTCAGGCAGGTGATGGATGTCAAGTCCGGTGAGTCTGCCGGCCGTTTCGTGACCCGCTACATATGCTTTTCCCGCCGGACCCAACAATCGGAGATAATCGCCGCATCACGTTCGAAAACGGCCGCTGACACGCAGCTATCTGGCTGTATTCAAATGCAACTGGTACGTAAGTTGTACCTATCGACGGCCGACTGGGAATAACTCGTCCGACAGGTCGCTGCCAAGCGACGCGGCCGCGAAGGTATCGGAGGACCAACTCCCGAGTGGCCGTCGGTTGACGGCGACCGGCCAACGCTTTTGGAACGGTCGCGCGATTGTCACGACATGACAGACCCGGATCGCCCCAGCGTCGTCTGGCTCGCGATGGAGGACACCTCTCCCCGTCTGGGTTGTTTCGGCGACGACCTCGCCCGGACACCGAACGTCGACGGACTCGCCGCCGAGGGACGGCGCTACCCGAACGCCTTCTCGACGGCGCCGGTGTGTGCGCCGAGTCGCTCCGCCGTCTTCACGGGCTGCCACCAGAACGCCATCGGCACCCACCACATGCGGACGACCCACACGAACGACGCCGCGCCGGAGCTGCCGACGCCGTACGACGCCGTCCCGCCCCACTACGTCACCGGGATTACCGAGTACTTCCGGCGCGCGGGCTACTACTGCACCCTCGACGCGAAGACCGACTACCAGTTCGGCGCACCGTTCACGATGTGGGACCGCCAGCGCGGCGCCACGCAGTCGCGTTCGCGGACCGACAGCCCCGGGTCGGGTCCGGGCTGGTGGGACGACGCCCGCGACCCCGACCAGCCATTCTTCGCCGTCTTCACGAACGGCGTCACCCACGAGAGCGGCCAGTGGGACCCCACCGAACCCGGCACCGACGACCAGTTCGGCGGGGCGGTCGAGGACCCCGACACGGACCCCGACGCGGTCGAGGTCCCCCCGTACCTGCCCGACACCGAAACGACGAGAACCGCCATCGCTCGTCAGTACGACAACGTCGCTCGCTCCGACGAGTGGGTCGGTGAGATCCTCGGCCGCCTGGAAGCCGACGGCCTCGCCGAGAACACCATCGTCGTCCTCTGGAGCGACCACGGCGAGGGCTTGCCCCGCGCCAAGCGCTGGCCGTACGACTCGGGGACGAACGTCCCGCTCGTCGTCCGCTGGCCCGGGCAAGTCGACGACGGCGACGTCGACGACCGCCTGGTGAGCCTGGTCGACCTCGGCCCGACGATGCTCGCGGCCTGTGGGCTCGACGTCCCCCAGTACTGCGACGGCCGGCCGTTCTTCGATACTGACGACGACGCGAACGGAGACGCGGGCGAGCCCCGCCAGTACGTCGTCTCGACCCGGGACCGCTACGACGAGTCCTACGACATGGTGCGGTCGGTCCGCGGTGAGCGCTACCGGTACGTCCGCCACTACCAGCCCGGCCGTCCCTACCGACAGTGGATCCCCTACCGGAATCGCCATCCGGTGATGCAAGAATTACTGGAACGGGACGCCGCGGGCGACCTGACGGGTGCCCAGTCCTGGTTCGCGGAAAATCGGCCCGCCGAAGAGCTGTACGACCTGGCGAACGATCCTCACGAGACCGAGAATCTGGTTGGTAATCCCGCCCACGCCGACGTGCTGGACAGGCTCCGTGACGCACTGGACGAGTGGCGCGAGCGCGTGGACGACGTGGGGGACGTCGCCGAGTCGCAGATGGTCCACGAGCGATACGAGGGAGACGACCAGCCCACGACCGCGACGCCCCGGTTCGTCCCGAACGCGCCCGGGAACCGGGA
Source organism: Halomicrobium sp. HArcel3 (assembly GCF_058933135.1). Taxonomy (NCBI): domain Archaea; kingdom Methanobacteriati; phylum Methanobacteriota; class Halobacteria; order Halobacteriales; family Haloarculaceae; genus Halomicrobium; species Halomicrobium sp. HArcel3. Next base: position 351,191 of record NZ_JBZYDN010000002.1, read on the forward strand.
ACGCGAGGTGGTCGACGGTGAGGTGGAACTGGACGGGCCCGCGACCCTCTCGCTGTACTGCGCGACGCAGGGGGCTTCTGTTGGATACGTCGTGGACGACGGTGAGGGAAGCGAGGTCCAGTGGGAACTGTACACCGGGCCGATTCGTCTCTCCGAGGGCGAGACGACGATTCGTGCGAAGGCAATTCGGTACGGCTACGCCGAGAGCGATGTGAACGAGGTGACGGTGCGCGTTTCGGAGTAGTTCGAACTGTCCCAGGAGGCGGAAATGGGACACCGAAAGTCCCTGGCCCGCTATCGAGAGCCGACGACGATACGGCAAACACCCAGAAAGCCCTCGGCGCGCTCCGGTCCCGGGGCTTGCTGCGCTCCTCACTCCGTTGCGGTGCTTACTGCGCCCGGGTTCCCGGAGCCCGCCTCGCCCTTTCATTCCTCCAGGCACAGCAGCCCTGCCCTTCCCCTGGTCGCGCGATGAAACGCGCTCCCGGCCGACCGCCGGGCGGTTGCCGAGCGGCCAGGATGCGTGATTCGCGGCGGACGCCGCGAATCCGGGGAGGGTTGGCGGAGTTAATCGCGAGCGCCTCCGTGCGCGAGCAAGGCTGGTCCTGGTGGATGAAAGGGCGAGGCGCGGTGAACGAAGCACGGACCCACAAGCACCGCAGTGCAACGAGGAGCGCAGTGTGGTCCGCGCGAGTTCAGCGGGCCGAGGGCTTTCCTTTGTTCGTATTGTCTCTGCCGATTCTCTGCGTTGAAGCGAGAGATCTCGAAGTATTAGATCCGTCATCTTTACCGAATCCGTCCTCTCCCCAAGCACTTACTCTCCAAGCAACCAATCATCAAGTATGGCAGAGGACGAGCGGGCCTGCTGTGCGCCGTCCAACGGATCGGTCGGCGCCTCGACCGACGCGGATGCGTCCACCATTCACGAATCCCACAGAACACCATCCGCCACCGAAGGCGACGACCGGACGAGCGGGATGGTCCGACTCGACGGCGGCACGTTCAGCATGGGCACCGACGACGACGTGGGCTACCCGGAGGACGGAGAGGGGCCCGAGCGCTCAGTCACCGTGGATCCATTCTACATCGACAAATTCGCCGTCACCAACGCCCAGTTCCTGAAGTTCGTCGAAGACACCGGCTACACCACCGACGCCGAGCGGTACGGCTGGTCGTTCGTCTTCCACGAGTTCGTCGACGAGGAGAGCGCCGTTCGCCAGCGCGTTCCGGGCACGGAGTGGTGGTGCGTCGTCGCGGGCGCGAACTGGTTCCGGCCGACGGGCCCAGACTCCCACGTCGTCGAGGACGATCTGCTGAAACACCCCGTGACGCACGTCTCCTGGCGCGACGCGCGGGCGTACGCCGACTGGGCGGGCAAGCGCCTCCCCACCGAGGCCGAGTGGGAGTACGCCGCCCGCGGCGGGCACGACGACCGGCGGTATCCCTGGGGCGACGAACTCGTCCCAGACGACGAGCACCGCTGCAACGTCTGGCAGGGTACCTTTCCCGAGCAGAACACGGGCGCAGACGGCTATCTCGGCACCGCACCGGTCGACGCCTTCGAGCCGAACGACTTCGGCCTCTCGAACGTCTGCGGCAACGTCTGGGAGTGGTGTGCCGACTGGTTCAGCCCCGATTACCACGCCAGCGACGCCTACGACCCGGACAATCCCACTGGACCGCCAGACGGCGACGAGCGCGTGATGCGGGGTGGGTCCTATCTCTGTCACGAGTCGTGGTGCAACCGCTACCGACTGGCAGCGCGGTCGAAGAACGAGCCCGACGCGTCGACCGGGAACATCGGCTTCCGCTGTGTCGTCGACGCGGCGTAACCCGATCTGGCTGACGGCGGCGACGGGACGGCGAAACGTCTTTTCGTCTCCGCTGCGCCGTTCCGGCATGCTCACGAACGTCCTGTCCGCCGCGAGCCAGCGAGTGCTGGAGGGGGTCCTCTCGTGGCCGTTTCCGCGTCCAGCCGCCCGGGCGCTGGTCGAGCGCGACGACGAGTACCTCTTCGTCGCCGTCGAGATGGCGGGAGAACGGCTGTGGATCCTGCCAGGTGGCGGCGTCGAGGCGGGTGAATCGCCACGCGAGGCGACGGCCCGGGAAGTCCACGAGGAGACCGGCCTGGACGTGACCGTCGGCGACCCGGTCGACGCCTTCGCCTTCGAGTCCTCGGTAGGCGCCCACGTCGCGACGGTGTTCCGCTGTACCGCTCCGAGAGGCGACCTCACGACGGACGAGAATCCGGACGTCGAACCGATCGTCGACGCGCGGTGGGTGCCAGCCGACGAGGTGAGCGCCCTCTCGCTGCCGTCGGAACTGGCGCCCGTCGTCGAACGATGGTGTTGACCGGTTGGTCGAAGGTATCGAGAGAACTCAGCGGTTCGCCGTGTGGATCGCCTCGCCGCGTGCGGCCATCGCAGCCTCGTGGACCGCCTCGGAGAGCGTCGGGTGGGTGTGGATGGTCGCCGCCATGTCCTCCAGCGTCGCGCCCATCTCGATGGCCAGGCCGACCTCGGCGATCAGTTCCGAGGCCTCGGGGGCGACGATCTGGGCCCCGAGGACGAACTCGCTCTCCGCGTCGGCGACGACCTTCACGAACCCCTCCTTCTCGTCGAGGGTGAGCGCACGCCCGCTGGCTCGCATCGGCATCTGGCCGACGACGGGGTCGAAGCCCGCCTCCTCGGCATCCTCGGCGGTCATCCCGACGGTGCCGATCTCGGGGTCGGTGAAGACCGCTGCGGGGACGGCCTGGTAGTCCAGGGCCGACGGCTCGCCGGCGATGACCTCGGCGGCGACTTCTCCCTCTTTCGAGGCGAGGTGGGCGAGCATCGGCTCGCCGGCGACGTCGCCGACGGCGAAGACGTGGTCCTGCTCGGTCCGGGCCTGGTCGTCGGTGGAGATAAAGCCGTTCTCGTCGGTCTCGACGCCGAGCGCGTCCAGGCCGAGGTCCTCGGTGACGGCCTGGCGGCCCACGGCGACGAGGGCCCTGTCGGCGTTGAACTCCTCGACTGCTCCTTCCTCGTTCTCCGTCGCCACGCGGATGCCGTCGGCGTCCTCCCGTTCCTCCCAGCTACTGGCGGCCTCGCCGAAGTAGAAGTCCACGCCGACGTCTTCCGCGCGCCCGCGAACGATATCCGTCACGTCCTGGTCGTAGCCCGGCAGCGCCTCGTCGAGCATCTCGACGACGGTGACGTCACAGCCCAGCTTCTGGTACACCGTCGACAGTTCCATCCCGATGTAGCCCGCGCCGACGACGAGCAGGCTCTCGGGCACCGACTCCAGCGCGAGCGCGTCCCGCGAGGAGAGAATGCGCTCGCCGTCGAACTCGAAGCCGGGGACCGTGACGGGCTTGCTCCCCGTCGCGACGATGGCGTGCTCGAAGGCGATTGTCTCGGAGCCCTGGCCCTCGCCCGAGTGGGCGACGCGAGCCTCGTTCTCTCCGGTGAAGGTGGCGACGCCGTCGACCAGTTCGACGCCGGCGTTCTCACAGAGCGACTCGACGCCGCGGGTCAGGCGCGTGACGACGCCGTCCTTCCACCCCATCATCGCCTCGACGTCGACGGCGGGGTTGGCGAACACGCCCATGTGCTCGGCGTCGCCGGCGCGGTGGGCCACGTCGGTCGCCGAGATGAGCGCCTTCGAGGGAATACAGCCGTAGTTCAGGCAGGTGCCCCCGTAGGCGTCCTTCTCGACCAGCGTCGTGTCGAGCCCGAGCTGGGCGGCGCGGATGGCGGCGACGTAGCCCCCAGGTCCGCCGCCCACGACCAGTACCTCCGTTCCGGTAGTGACGTCTCCGACGACCATTTTCTACTGTTGGGGTCGGCCGGCGACGTGAAAAGTGGGTGGTATCGAGGATGGCAATCAATCGAGGTACCGTCTCTCGACCGTTACTGACCAGCCTCTTCGACCGCCCGTTCGAGGGCGTCCGGATCGACCTTCTCGCCGAGTGCCGCGAGTTCAGATTCGATCTCAGCTCTCGATTGGCGGTTCTGCTCGGCCCGGGCCAGTAGCTGTTCCAGTCGAAGGGCCGTGATCGCCGTGTCGTCGTTGAGCTCCTGCAGACGTGATCGACAGGCCTCCTTGATGAACTCGCTCTTGTTGGTGTAGAGTCCCGTTTCGTCGAGAAATCGCTCGATCTCGGCGTCGAGTTCGACCGGGAACTTGACGCTCACGCTCGCGTACTCCATGGTAATACGATGGTACTACGCCTACATAAATCTCCGTACGAAACGCCTCCACAACAGTCTGTGACTCCGGCTACCCGCCCAGCGCGTCGACGACCTGCTCGACGGCGTCCGGGACGCTCCTGGCCCGCAGCGTCGCCGTCGTGTACCGCTCCATCGCGTCGTCGAGGCGCCTGAGTCCCACCTCGCCGCTGAACCGGCCGAGCGACTCGTCGGCCCAGGCGACGGTCATCGCCGCGTCCGCGAGGACCGGGCGAGCGAGCGCCGGTCGCGGGCTCTCCGACAGCGCCGTCCGGATGGCGTCGAGCGCCTCGTTGCGGCCCTCGTGCACGTCCGCCGTCTCCTCGGCGCCGAACGTCTCGCCGTCGTCGACCCGCTCCTGGAACCGGCCGAACGCCCCAACCTCGACGAGTCCCTCGGTCGCGGCCAGCACGGCGCTGGCCGGGCCCTGCGCCTCGGTGACGCGCTCCGGGCTCTCCTCGGCCTCGTCTCGCAGGCGGTACCGCAGCCGGTCGACGAGGTCGTAGTCGTCCTCGGTCGGCTCGGGAGGCAGTTCGTCACGACGCTCCCGGAGGTCGGCGGCGACCGATTCCGCCGCTGCGTCGAGCGTCTCCTCGACCGTTCCGGCGTCGTCGGGCAGCGACGACGTGAACCGATCGTAGAGGTACTCACTGTCGTCGACGCGAGCCCGCGCCGACTCCGCGTGCTCGCCCCACTCGGCGACGGTCAGTAGCGGACTCTTCCGCGCGTAAATCGACGGGGGCTCGTCGTCCAGCACGAGCCGGAGGTTCCGCTCGATGCGGGCGTGGACCAACGCGGCGTCGACCGGGTCCGTTCCGGCGTACTCGTGCTCTGATTCCAGCGATTCGGCCTCGTCGACGGCCGCCTCGTGGTCGGCCTGCACCTCCTCCGCTGTCAGGTCGTCCGCGACGAACGCCCAGCCGGCGGCGGCGTAGCGCGCTTCACAACGAGCCTCCCGGAGCGACTGGAGCGCCGAGAGCCGGGTCTTCGCCGTCCGGGCGTCGTCGACGTACTTCGTCGCGTCCTCGGCCGCGCCGACGAGTCGCTCCCGGACGTGGCCGTTCGGGACGTCCGCCGGGCCGAACGCCATCGGGAGCGTATCGAGCAGTTCGGTCACGCGCCCGCGTCTGTCGTCCAGCGCGGTTCGTTCGATATCGGCGGGAACGTCCTCGACCAGTATCGGTTCCGCCTCGCCGTCCTCGGCGGCCTGGGGGAGTTCGTGTGCGTAGACGGTCTCCGGGTCGCCCCCGTCCAGCTGATCCAGACTCCCGCAGCCCGCCAGCAGCGTCGTTCCGGCGGCGGCCAGGAAGCCGCGCCGCGTGGGGGATCCGTCTCCCATTACAGCTCACCCCCGCTGGTGGTCTGGTGAGGTGTCTCGGTGGTCGCCGTAGCGGTTCCCGTGGTCGCTGGCGCAGTCTCGGTGATTTCGCCGTCGCCGCTCGACACCTCGGCGCGAGCCCGTCCGTTGGGGTCACAGCGGCCGCTGCCGCCGATGCCAGTGCTGTACGAGTTGACCGACTCCTCGTCGAGGGCGACGGGGAGTCGGATGAGCCGCGAGTCGTAGACGTGTGTGTCGGCCTCGCAGCGCTCGTCGTACGGGCGGAGCTGCTGGGTGTAGTCGGTGTCGACGGAGTCGGACTGCCAGGACACGTGGCAGAGTTGCAACCGGAAGCACTCGCGGACGCGCGTGCTCTGGAGGTAGATCGTCTCGCTGTCGAAGTCGGTCTCCGCGACGAACGCCGACACCGCCTCGGCGGCGTCGGCCCCGCCGTTTCCGTTCACGTCGGTCTCTTCGCGTTCGCCGACCCCGCCCGCGGTGACGCCGTCGGTCACGGTGAGCTGATCGGCCCGCGACTGACTACCGATCACTTCGTTCGTGATCCGACCCGAGATGTGGTCGCGCTCGGGCGTCTCGGGACTCTCCCGGTCGGGGTCGTCGAGGCGAACGGGCGGCCACGCCGTGTCGGCGCGAACCAGCAGCGTCGGCGGGTCCGTCGCCGTGTTGCTCGCCGACGGGTCCGGTCTGGTGCCTTCGGTCGCCGTCCGCGTGGACTGGGCCGAGTCCTCGGCGAACTGGCTGCAGCCGGCGAACCCGCCCGCCGCAGCGGCCGCTACGTGGAGGAAGCGTCGTCGCGTGTGGGGGACCATCTGTGTCGATCCAACGTGTGAGAACCGATCTGAAAGGTTTTGTGGGTCTCGGATTCGGTTGGCGGGTCCTCGACGGGTCGTCCGTCGTTGCAGTCGTCCCGGCGATCCGTACGTCGTCCGTGGGGTCGTACTGGCGCCCGGCGCTCGAAAGGGGACCGTCGGAGTGTGATGCGAGACTGATTCGACCCCGTCCCACCTCGCGTTCCGCCTACGTCTCGTCCAGCGTCAACCGGTCGAACTTCCGGACGGCGGCGACGTAGCCGCCGCCACCGAAGAGTGCGAGGACGGCAAGGTAGACCGTCCAGGCGATGGCAGGCAGGAGGAGCGAGTGCGCGTCGACGCTCCAGGCGACCATGAAGACGCCGATTCCGCCGACGAACAGCCCGCCGAACAGGTAGCAGATCAGGGCGATCGTCGAGGGGTGGGCCCGTTCGACGCTCATGTACTCGCGGCGCTCGAACCGCGGGAGGACGGCGCCGATTCCGAGCGCCGTCCCGGCGCCGGCCAGCGAGAGGACGACGGCGAAGCCGGCGAGGGCGAGCGTCGAGACCACCGACGTGGAGGCGATACTCAGCGGCGTTCCCACCCCGACGGCGAGGAGGAGTCCGAGGACCAGGCCGGCCAGCACTCGGCCACGGAGCAACACCGCGACTGACCGGGTGTTAGTGAGCAGCAGCGGCAACTGGTCGCGGTCGTCGCCCAGCGGGTTCATGCAGTACGCGGCGCCGGCCACCGTCGCGCCGGCGATGGTGGCCGCCGGCGGACCGACGGTGAGCAGCGACCCGGGGTCCCGGAAGACGCTCGCGCCCATGCCGAGCATCCCGAACAGCAGCGGCCCGAGGTGGGCGAGCATCCGTGGGTCCCGACGGGTGCGCAGCAGGTACCGCCAGGCTACCCTCGCCGAGGGGGTTGCGGTGAACGGCCACGGCACGCCGCGGCTCCCGCTGGTCTGCTCCTCGTCGCCCGGCGACTCACGCAGGAGCAAGTGGGTCTCCCACCGCACCGCGGCGGCGAAGCCGAGCGGGACGGCGGCGAGCAGGAGAACGGCGACGAGACCCCCGAGCGGTCGCGGGTCCGCACCGAGCGGGGCGAAGGCCACGCCGGCGTAGGCCTGGAGCGGCTCTCCGGGGAGGAACGCCGGTGGGAGGGCCCCTGCGAGTCCACCGGTCTCGTCCAGCCCGGCGTAGACGAACCGGTAGCTGCCGACGTACCCGACGACCGTGACGGCGAGGAAGACCAGTACCTTCGTCCACAGCGACACCCGGAGGACCTCGCTCGCGTGTCGGATCGCGTCGCCGAGGAGGCGACCGGCGGCGAGCGCGGCGAGGAACACCGGCAGCGACGCGACGGCGAGCAGGGCAGGGGCTATCGGTCCCCTCGCACCGACCGCCACTTCGAGGAGTAACGCGACCGCCGTCGGTACGCCGACCGCCGTCGCCTGGATCGACTCGCTCCCGAGGCGTCCCAGCGACATCGCCGTCGGCGAGATCGAGGTCCTGACGAGCGGGCCGACGGCTCCGGCGGCCTCCTGGTTGAACCCGCTGGCACCACCGACGTACAGGCCGAGGACGGCGATACCGCCGAAGGCGACGCCCGCGGTTCCGAGCGGCGGGCTTCCGCTCGCCAGCGCCCGTCCGAACCCGGTCGCCACGCCCCACAGCACGAGGGGGAAGAAGACGCCGAACGCGAAGGCCATGAAGGCGACCGAGAGGAGTTTCCGCGCACTCCCGCGGACGTCTCGCACCCGACAGCGCAGTTCGGTCCGGGCGAGCACGCGGGCGTCGCGGACGTCGTTCCGGATCCGCGACCGCCACGTCGCGGGCCGCGAGCCCGGGCGACCGTCGGTCGGCTGACCGTCCGTCGGCCGACCGCCCGTCGACCGTCCGCCCGATCCCCGTCCGTCGGCCGGGCCGTCGCTCATCGGCCCAGCGCCGCGTCCGGTTCGTTCGTCAGTTCGAGGAAGGCGTCCTCCAGGTCGGCGTCGTTGGCACCGCCCTGTGCGGCGGCGGTGAGTTCGTCGGGGGCGCCCTCGGCGACGAGGTGGCCGTCGTGGAGTACGCCCACCTCGTCGGCGATCTCCTCGACGACGGGGAGAATGTGGGTCGAGAGGAACACCGTCGCGTCGCTCGCCGCGATGTCGAGGATCTGCGAACGGAGCGTCCTGGCCGCTCGCGGGTCCAGCCCGGAGGTCGGTTCGTCGAGGAAGACGACGGCGGGGTCGTGCTGGACGGCCTGGACGAACGCCGTCTTCTGGGCCATTCCCTTCGAGTACCCCTCTATCCGGCGGTCCAGGTCTTCGGCAAGGTCCAGCGCCTCGCACAGCTCCAGCGCTCGGTCGGAGACGGTCTCCCAGCGGACGTTCCGGAGGTCGGCGGCGAACTGCAACTGTTCGCGCCCGGTCAGCTCGTCGTACAGCGGCGGTTTCTCCGGGAGCAGGCCGACCCTGTCGACGAGATCCCGCCGGTTCGTGCAGGGCGTGCCGCCGACGCTGGCCGCGCCGCCGGTCGGTTCGACGAGGCCGGTGAGCATGCGCATCGTCGTGGTCTTCCCGGCGCCGTTCGGTCCGAGGAAGCCGTAGACGACGCCCGACTCGACGGCCAGGTCGAGGTCGTCGACGGCCGTCGTCGAACCGTATCGCTTCGTGAGGCCATCCGCGAGGATGGCAGTGGAGGGCTCTGTCACGTACGGACCGTCGGATAACCCGACTGAAAATCTTGGGGATCCGGGGGGTCGGAATGAACGAAGTGGTCGGTGTCGTCGCGGGGGTTCGAACCCTGACGTCGAGCTAGTACGTCCCGCGGAGGTGCCGTACCTCCAGTTCGTCCTCGATCGCAGCTTCGACCACGGCCTCGCGCTTTCCGTCGTAGGAGTCGAACGTCACCGTCCGCTCCTCGCCCGGTGCGAGGTGGAAGAAGTCGTCCGAGAAGGCGCCCGACAGCGTGCCGACGTCGAGTTCGACGAACAGCGCGGCCCGGTCGCTGGCGACGGTGACGTCGGCGCCGTCGATTTCGACCGATAGCTCGGGATCGGGCAGGTCGAGGGCCTTGTAGTCCTCGAAGAAGGCGGTGGCGGGGTAGGACTCCTCCGGCCCGCTGTAGGTTGCGCGCACCATGACCTCGTTGACGTCCACGCCGTCGGGGAGGTCGGCGCGGTCGACGGTCGCCAGTTCCTCGCTGGCGTTCGGACCGAGGTCGAGTTCGACCGCCTCCTCGTGGACGAGTCGGCCGTCCGTGAGGTGGACGACTGCCAGGTCGACCTGTCCGTCCAGCGGTTCGGGCACGTCGCTGGTGATCCACAGCGTCTGGGACTGGACGTCGCCCCACTCCGTCGCGTCGGGGTCCTCGGCCTGGGCGTTCTCCGCACCGCTGGCGCCCTCGAATCCCGGGTCGAAGGAGACCAGCACGGGCGCGTACTGCCGGCGGGCCATGTACTGCTGGGCCTTCCACTTGCCGTCGTACTCGATGGAGGCCCAGGAGGCGACGGGCCAGAGGACGTTGAGTTGCCAGTACAGCGTGCCCATGGTCTCGGGCTTGCGCCGGCGCCAGTGCTCGATGGCAGTCTGCATCGCCAGTCCCTGCTGGACCTGCGAGAGGTAGACGAAGTCGGTGAAGTCGAAGGGGAGCCGAAACTGCTCGGCCATCCGGGTGAGGATCGTGGTGTTCCCGCCGGGGTTGCGCTGGTGGTGCTCCATCATGGGGGAGGTCGGGTTGAAATCTTCCTCCTCGATGACGGTCCGCAGCGCGTCCGTCGACGGGAACGACTGGTAGCCGAACTCGGAGACGAACCGGGGTTCGGTGGCGAGGTAGTCCTCGAAGGGTTCGCCGGCGTGCCAGACGTCCCAGTAGTGGACGTCGCCGGACCCGAAGACGTCCGGGTCGTCGGTTCCCGGACCGCTGGAGGGCGACCCGGGCCAGTACGTCCGCGAGGGGTCCTCCTCGCGGCAGGTCGGGCCGACCGTTCCCTCGTACAGTTTCTCGTAATCTGCGACGTGGTCGGCGTGGTGCTCGTGGTCGGCGAACCACTCGTACAGGGCCACCTCGTTCTCGTTGTTCCCGCACCACAGGGCGAGCGAGGGATGGCTGGCCAGCCGGCGGACCTGGTGGCGGACCTCGGCCTCGACGCTGTCGAGGAAGTCCTCGTCGGCGGGGTGGAGCGAACACGAGAACATGAAGTCCTGCCAGACGAGGAGCCCGTACTCGTCACACAGGTCGTAGAACGCCTCGTCCTCGTAGTACCCGCCGCCCCAGACCCGGAGCATGTTCATGTTCGCGTCGGCTGCGCTGCGGACCAGGTGCTCGTAGCGCTCCTCTGTGACGTCGCCGTAGAAGGGCGACACCGGGACGGTGTTTGCCCCCTTCGCGAACACCGGCTCACCGTTGACCTCGAAATAGAAGGCGGTCCCCGCCGCGTCGGGTTCGACGACGAGTTCGATCTCGCGAAAGCCGATCCGGTCGGTGTGGGCGTGGCTGACTCCGCCATCCTCGTCGGTAATCTCGACTTCGAGGTCGTACAGCGGCTGGTCGCCCAGGCCGCTGGGCCACCACAGGTCGTACGCCGCGACGGGGACGGTGAGTTCGAGTTCCTGTTGGCCGGCTGCCAGGGAGACCGGCGCGGTCACCTCGGCTGCGGCGTCGGCGTTCGGGAGGGTCGCAGCGAGCTCGTACTCGCCGGCGCGGGGCGCGTCGATTCCCACGCGAACGGTCAGGTCGATGCCATCGCCATCGCCGCCGTGGTCCTGCTCGGTCTTGACGTACTGGATCCGCGGGCTGGAGTACGCTTCGAGCGAGACGTCGCGGTAGATGCCCATCGTCGGCAGGCAGGGGCCCCAGTCCCAGCCGAAGTGGCACTGCGCCTTCCGGACGAACGGCCGCCCGGGCTGGTCGACGGGGTAGCGCGTGCAGGGCACCTCGTAGGGATATTCCTCAGCCTGCTCGACGCCGTACTCGACGGGCGAGCGGAAGCGGACGACCACCTCGTTCTCGCCAGCGACGAGCGCGTCGGCGACGTCGAACGCGTGGCCGACGTGCATGTTGACCGAGCTCCCCACCTCCTCGCCGTTGACGAGGACCGTCGCCACCGTGTCCAGGCCGTCACACCGCAGCAGGACGCGTTCGTGGTCGAGGAGGTCCGCCCCGACGTCGACCGTCCGGCGGTACTCCCAGTCGGACTCGCCGACCCACTGGACGTCGAGTTCGTTGTCCCCGTAGAACGGGTCGGGGATCTCGCCCGCGTCGCGCAGGTCGGTGTAGACGCCGCCGGGGACCGCGCCGTCGAGCCACCGGTCGTCGCCGACCCGGCGGAACTCCCAGGTGCCGTTCAGTGATTTACTACGCACGTTGTTGGCGTGGTTCTCGCGGGGGTAAAACGATATCGGGGCGTGCTTCTGGCCCGCCTCGCCGACTCACTCCAACAACAGCAGCGTCGGGTCCGAGAGGTACTCCTTGACGGTGTTGACGAACCGCGCGGCGTCGGCGCCGTCGACGACGCGGTGGTCGATGGCCAGCGAGAGCGGGAGGGTCTGTTTCGCGACGACCTCGCCGTCTTCTGCCACTGCTCGCTCTTTCAGCGCGCCGATGCCGAGAATGGCAGTCTGGGGTGCGTTGATGATGGGGTCGGCGAACTCGCCGCCGATGGCGCCGAAGTTGGTGACGGTGAAGGTGCCGTCCTGCATCTCCGCGCGCTCGATGGAGCGTTCGCGGGCCCGCTCGACGAGGTCGTTCACCTCCGCGGCGACCTCCAGGATGCGCTTGTCGTCGACGTCGCGGACGACGGGGACCATCAGTCCGGCGTCCGTCGCCGTCGCGACACCGATATCGTAGTACTCCTTGTAGACGATCTCCTCGGCCTCCTCGTCGAGTTCGGTGTTGAGGATCGGGTGCTCCCGGAGCGCCGCGGCGACGGACTTCAGGACGAACGGGAGGTAGGTCAGCTTCACGCCGCGTTCCTCCGCCAGCGGCTTGAGTCGCTCGCGGGCGTCGACCAGTGCGCTCACCTCGGCCAGGTCATGGTGGGTCGCGTGGGGAATCTCGCGGCGCGAGCGCTGCATCTGCTCGCCGATTGTTCGGCGGACGCCGCGGTAGGGCTCCCGGCGGGTGGGTCGGGGGGCGTCGACGACCTTCTCCGCCGGCTCGTCGGTCGGCTGCGGCGGCGTTTCCGGCGCGCGTTCCGTCTGGCTCTCCGTCGCACTCTCTGCGTCGACCGCCTGGCGTCGCTGCTCGCGCGCCGCGTCGCTCACGCTCGCGTCGCCGGCGGTCTCGTCCGGCGTCTCCGCTCCTTCCGCCGGACGGCCGGCCAGGGCAGCGTGGCGGCGCTCGGCGTAGGACCGTACCGCTTCCTCGGTGACGTACGCCTCGCCGTCGCGCGTCTCGTCCGTGGGAACCGAATCGACGTCGACGCCGAGTTCCCGGGCCACCTTGCGGGTCGCCGGCGTCGCGAGGGTCTGGTCCCGTGCGGCGTCGCCGTCGCTGGCGTCGACCTTCTTCACGGCGGACCTGACGGCCGGATCTTCGGTCTGGTCGCCACCGGCAGCCTCGGCGTCCGCGTCGTCGGACTCGTCGCCGCCGACTCTGCGTACGGCCGACTTGAGCTGGCTGTCCTCCTCCGCGTCTTCGTCGGTCTCGTCGCCATCGTCCTCGCCGACGCGACTGACGGCGGACTTGAGCTGTGTCCCGTCGTCCTCGCTCTCGTCAGCCTCGTCCTCTCGTTCGTCGGGCTCTTCCTGCTCGCCCGCTTCTGCGGCCGCGCGGACATCAACTTCCGAGACGCGCCCGCTCGGCCCGCTGCCGGCGACGGTGGTGATATCGACGCCGAGTTCCCGGGCGAGTCGGCGGACGTTCGGCGGTGCGAACACGCGCCCGCCCTTCGCGCTCTGGACCGCGTCGCCGGTCACCTCGGTCTCGGCGGTGGCCGTCTCCCCACCGCTCTCGCCGCTCGCCGTCGATTCGGTGGTCTCGCTCTCGTCGGCTTCGGTGGCCTGCGCGCCGCTCGCGGTTTCACCGCTCGCCGGTTCCGAGGGCTCGCTCCGCTCGCCCTCGCCGTCCTCGCCTATGGTGATGATGACCTCGCCGACCTCGACGACGTCGCCCTCGTCGTAGCGCAGTTCCTCGACGACCCCGTCGACCGGGGAGGGGACGTCGACGGCGGCCTTGTCCGTCTCCACCTCCGCGAGTACGTCGTCCTCGGCCACGGCGTCGCCCGGCGTGACGTGCCAGGCCAGAATCTCTCCCTCGGCGACGCCCTCGCCGAGGTCCGGCAGCTTGAACTCGAACATGCCGTGAACCTCGGTGCCCCGCCGGATAAAAACTGCTAGCTACGGCTGCGGGGTGATTCTGATTGGTGGGAAATGCTGTTAGTGGCTGGTGGGCGAGTGCTGATGGAAACGACTCTCTAGGTGTCGGCGACGATGCCACAAAAACGTCGAAAGCCCTCGGCCCGCTCTCTGGAGTCGATACCTGGGCCAACAACATCCCGAAAGCCCTCGGCGCGTTCGACTCGCGCGGACCACGCTGCGCGCTTCACTCCGTTCCAGTGCTTGTGGGTCCGTGCTTCGTCGACCACGCCTCGCCCTTTCAGTCCACCAGGCACCGCGTTGCTCGCGCGGCCTCCGGCACGCGCTCGCGGATGACTCCACCACTCCTCCCCGGTCGCGCCTGGCGGCGCGACACGCGTCCTGACCGCTCAGCAACCGTCTGGCCGGGAGCGCGTGCCCGAACGAACGTGAGGGCTGCGCGACCAGGGGGAGGGCAGGGTTGCGGGGCTGTGCTGACCTGGAGGATTGAAAGGGCGAGGTGCGCTGGCCGAAGCACGGCGACGCAAGCACCGGAGCGAAGCGAGGAGCGTGGTTCGAAAGGCGCTGCGCGCCTTTCGTCATCACGAGAGAGCTCCGCTCTCTCGAACGACAGCGAGCCGCGCGAGGTGAGCGCACCGAGGGCTTTCCCTTGTTTGCGGTATCGACAGCAGCTCCGAAAAGTTGGCCGAGGGCTTTCAGAGTGTTTTCGTTCCAATTCCCGCAATCGAACACCCCTTTCCGCAAAACCGACGACTCGAAACAACCGACTCAAAACTCCACGGCGTCCAGGATCCCGTCGGCGATTCGGGCGGGTTCGGGCAGATAGAAGTCCTCCAGCGCGTACAGCGGGAACGGCGTGTCGAAGCCGGTGACTCGACCGATGGGCGCCTCCTGATAGAGCAGCGCCTCCTCCTGGATGGTCGCGATAATCTCACCAGCTAATCCACCAGTCTTGGGCGCCTCGTGGACGACGACGGCGCGGCCGGTCTTCTCGAACGATTCGACGATGGCGTCGGTGTCCATCGGCTTCAGCGTCCGCAGATCCACGACCTCGCAGTCGATGCCGTCCTCGGCGAGGTCTTCGGCGGCCTCGATGGTGGGTCGGCACATCGCGCCCCAGGTGAACACCGAGACGTCCGAGCCCTCGCGGCGGACGTTCGCCTCGCCGAGCGGGACGGTAAAGTCCTCGTCGGGCACTTCGTCGCGGAAGGCCCGGTAGATCAGCTTTGGTTCCATGAAGATCACGGGGTCGGGGTCGCGAACCGATGCGGCGAGCAGACCCTTCGCGTCGCGGGGTGTCGAGGGTATCACGACCTTGAGTCCGGGTTCGTGCGCGTAGAACGCCTCCTTGGACTCGGAGTGGTGTTCGGGGGCGCGGATGCCGCCGCCGTAGGGCATCCGGAGCGTCATCGAACAGGCAAACCGGCCTCTGCTCCGCGAGCGCAGTCGAGCGGCGTGGCTCACGATCTGGTCGAAGGCGGGGTAGGCGAAGCCGGAGAACTGGATCTCCGGGACGGGCTTCAGGCCGTAGGCGGCCATGCCGACGGCGGCGCCGACGATGCCCGACTCCGCGAGGGGGGTGTCGATCACCCGGTCGGGGCCGAACTCGTCGTAGAGGCCCTGGGTCGCCCGGAAGACGCCGCCGTTCTCGCCGACGTCCTCGCCGATGACGACGACGTCGTCGTCGCGTTCGAGTTCGCCGTAGAGGCCGTCGCGCACGGCCTGGACGAGCGTCAGGTTCTGGGTGGCGGACTGTTGCGTGCTCATGTTACCCCTCCAGAAGCGTCTCGTCGCCGTGGCGCTCGCGCAACCCCTGGAGGTAGTCGAGTTGCTGCGCCAGGCGCTGGGGCATCTCCGCGTAGACAGCGGCGAACATCTCCTCGGGCGAGGGCCGGGCGTGGGACTCCGCTTCGTCGATGGCGTCGGCCACCTCCTGGGAAATCGACTCCTCGATGGCTTCGATGCGTTCGTCGTCGAGCAGGCCCCGGTCGCGCAGGAATCCCTCCAGGCGCGGGATGGGGTCCTTTCGCCGCCACTCCTCGACCTCGTCCTCGTCGCGGTAGACACTCGGGTCGTCGGCGGTGGTGTGGGCGCCGAAGCGGTACTGAACGGCCTCGATCAGGGTGGGTCGGCGCTCGCCCTCGTCGGGGTCGCGGGCTTTGTCGACGGCCTCCTTCGTCACCTGATAGACGGCGAGCGGGTCCATCCCGTCGACCTGGACGCCCTCGAAGCCGTAGGCCGCGGCCTTCTGGGCCAGCGTCGCGCTCGCGGTCTGGCGCTCTCGGGGCACCGAGATGGCCCACTGGTTGTTGTTACAGAGGAAGACGGCGGGGACGTCGAAGACGCCCGCGAAGTTCAGCCCCTCGTGGAAGTCGCCCTCCGAGGTGGCGCCGTCGCCGAAGTACGCCGCGACCACCGCGTCGTCCCCCTGCAATTTGGTGGCCCAGGCCCACCCCGTCGCGTGGGGGATCTGGGTCGCTATCGGGACCGAGAGCGTGAACGCGGCGACGCCCGCCGGCGGGTCGTTGCCGGCCTCGTTGCCCATCCAGTACAGCAGGACCTGGTCCAGCGGCCAGCCGTGGACGTGGAGGGCGGCGTGTTCGCGATAGCTCGGAAAGAGCCAGTCCTCCTTTTCGAGCGCCATCGCACTCCCGACCTGGGCGCCCTCCTGGCCGGCCATCGGCGGATAGGTGCCCATTCGACCCTGGCGCTGGAGGCTCACCGCCCGCTGGTCGAAGTGCCGCGCCAGCTTGAGTTCGCGATACATCGCCACGAACTCGTCGTCGGAGAGGTCGGGCACGGTGGCGCCCTCGCGGACCGACCCGTCCTCGGCGAGGACCTGTACCTGGTCGGTCGGGTCGCGCTGGAGAATACTCACGGCGAAGAACACCTGCCATGGCGTGACATGGGTGTGGTATTGTCTCCCGCGACGTTTAGGGTTTTCGCGGGTACAGGTGCTATACTCCCGAATCCCTGCGCAGATTCGATCAAAAGTGGACGTATTTTCGCGTCGAGAGTTGACGAACGAACAGTCGCGCTCGTCGGCCTCGTGGACTGCACTGGCACCCGAGCAGTCCCGCTCGCGCTCAGTCGTCGGCCTCCACGGTACGGTCAGCGGGTCGCGCGTCCGCCCGCGTGAGATAAAGCGAGTACGCGATACAGAGCAGCCCAGAGAGCTGGATCAATCGCACCACCAGCCGGAAATATCCCTGGTAGACGAGGGGGAACGCCCCGACCTGCAACAGCGCGTTGCCCGCGAAGGCCGTCGCGTAGGTGACGCCGAACAGCAGCACCATGCCGACGGAGAGGTAGCGCATCGGGGCGCTATCGTGGCGGCGGAGCCCACGGTAGGCCTGGTAGCCGATGTAGAGGCCGACCAGGGCAGTGGCCGCGGCGGCGGCCGTCGTCGCGAGTTCGACCGTAGTGAACGCGTCGAAGGGCGCCATCTCAGAACCCCTCCCACAGCCTGGTCAGCCGGTCGGCGACGTCGTCGCCGCGCCTGTCGAGGTCGAACTGAAGTTCGCCTTCCCGGAGCCGGATCGACACCTCGTCGAGGACGGCGACGTAGACGGTGTCGTGGTGGCCGTCGGCCCGCGGGCGGGTCCGCTCGTCGACGAGGCCGGCGTCGGTCAGACGCTCGACGCGCCGGTAGACGGTCGCCTGCGAGACGTCGCAGCGCTCGCTCAGTTCCTTCGCGCTCAGCGCGTCGACGCTCGTGGCCGTGAGGATCTGCCGGACGTGCTCGTCGTCGAGGAGTTCGACGACGGCCGCGAGCGTCGGGTCGTCGGGCACGCCCGGCGGGTCGCTTGCTGGTGGCATAAGTGTCGGTATGGGGTCGGAGCGGTGGGCGGACGGCGAACGGAACGGTTCCGTGGCCGCCAGACGGACGGACCGGTGAGGCGTGGCGGCGCGTGGTGCTGTGCTCATGGCAGGTCGTAGACGAACAGCGTGGTCGAGGCGTGTCCGTTCGGTTTCCGGTAGACGAGCCGGACGAGGGCGTCCGGTTCGGCGTCGGCGGTGGAGACCGTGATCGATTCGCCCGGTTCCAGGCGGGCGCCGACGTCCGCGGTTACCGCGACCGGTTCGTCAGTCTGGTGCCCGGTCCCTTCGACCCACAGCCGGTCGGTCCGGACCGGGTCGCCCGCCGCGTGGTGGACGGTCAGCCTGTCGGCGTCGGCGTCGAACGACGCCCGCCAGGTGACGTGGGGGGTCACGAGGTCGCGGTCCGTCAGGACCCGTTCGACCACGTCCCGGGAGAGGTACATCTCGACGGTGGCGACCCGACCGTCGACCGTGACGTCGACGGCGCTGACCTCGGTCGCACTCGGCCGCCCTGCCCGGCGCCTCGAATCGAGCGACTCCTTCACCGCGCCCGCCGTCAGGTCGTACTCCGGCGGGAAGACCCACGTCTGGACGTAGTACGCGCCGTCCGCGTCGTGGTCGAACGAACTCGCCCACCCGACGGTGTCCGTCCGGAGGTCGTCGTCGCCGGAACTGGCACCGACGCCGCCCGGCCAGAGCCACGCCCACCGGCGCATGCCGGCGCCGTCGACGAGCGCGGCCAGGTCCGCGTCGCGCTCGTGGTACCGCGGGACGTCGCCGCGGCCCGCGTCGACGACCGCCCGGACAGTCTCGCGAGCGGCGGGTCCGTTGCCGAACACCGCGGCCTCCGTGCTCACGGCGACGACCCGCTCCGTGTCGGGACGCGCGTAGACGTCGTACTCGCCGTCGGTGCCCACCGGTTCGTAGGGCGTGTCGGCGACGACGTCGCGGACGGTCGCTTCGTCGACGGGCCCGCGGAGCACCGTCGCGTCGCCGAACGTGAGCGCGACGTCGACGTCGTCGACGTGGACGCCGACGTAGTCGGTCCGGAACGCGACGAGGGACCGGCCGATGCTGGTTCTGGCCCACGCCGGAGCGTCGGCCGACGGCGGGACGTGGACCCACGGCTCGACGCCGTCGGCGTCGCCGTTTTCCTCGGGAAGGGCCGACGGCGCGGGAAGCCAGTCGCGGTAGGTCGGCGCGTCCGGGACGGGGGCGTCCACGGCGCCGTATCGAACCTGGGCGCCCAGCGGCGGCAAGCCGGAACAGCCGGCACTCAGGGTCGAGAGCCCGGCGGCGATGGCCGCACCGCTTCGCCGGAGGAACCCGCGTCGCGACGCGTTCTCGAACGATTCTGGCATCTACGCAGCGATTACGTGGCGGGTGGCTTAAAGGGAGGAGCCGACCCGCTCCGGGTTGCAGACCGACAAAACGATTAAATACGGGGCTGCGGCCGTCGTCGAATCCGCCGGCGTTCTCAGTCGGCCGTTCGGGCGCGCTCGCGGGCGACCTCGGGGTCCTCACCGTCCCGCAAGACGCTCTCGACGAACAACTCGCCCGCCTTGTACGACGACCGGACCATCGGGCCCGAGGCGCAGTAGGCGAACTCGAACTCCTCCTCGGCGACCCGCTGCCAGGTGTCGAAGACGTCGGGGTGGACGTACTCGGTCACGTCGAGGTGCGAGCGCGACGGCTGCAAATATTGGCCGAAGGTGACGACGTCGACGCCCACTTCCCGGAGGTCCGAGAGCGTCTGGTACACCTCGTGGGCGTACTCGCCGACGCCGAGCATCAGGCTGGTCTTGGTGAAGACGTCGCTCTCTCGATTCGCCTGCCGGAGCACCGACAGCGACTGCTCGTAGCCCGCTCGCCGGTCCCGAACTGGCCACTGAAGGCGCTCGACGGTCTCGATATTGTGGGCGAAGACGTCGGGTTCGGCGTCGAGAATCTTCCGCACGAGTCGCTCCTCGCCCTGGAAGTCCGGGACGAGACATTCGACGAGGATGGAGGGGTCGCGCTCTTTGATGGCCCGGATGGTGTCGGCGAAGTGGCCCGCGCCCTGGTCGGCCAGGTCGTCCCGGTCGACCGACGTGAGGACGACGTAGTCCAGGCCGATGTCGGCGACGGCGTCGGCCACGTTTTCGGGCTCCTCGGGGTCCAGTGGTTCCATCCCACCCGTCTCGACGTCGCAGAAGTTACACCCCCGCGAGCACCGGTCGCCCATCAGCATGAACGTCGCCGTGCCGGGGCCGTCGCGTCCGCTCCAGCACTCGCCCATGTTGGGGCAGTTGGCCTCCTCGCAGACCGTGTGGAGGTCCCGGTCACGGAGCGACTGCTTGATCTCCGTGAACCGCTCGCCCGACGGCGGCCGCATCTTCAGCCAGTCGGGCTTGCGCGTCTGACTCATTGGATCTTGGTTTGATCCGGGCGATGAAAAGGATGCGGTCCTCTGATCTGAATGGGTTTGTTGATGGGGTGGATTGTGGTGTGGAGTTACCGCTACCAACTCGAAAGCCCTCGGCCCGCTCTTCGGAGACACTGACGATACCGCAAACAAAGGAAAGCCCTCGACCCGCTCTTCGGAGACACTGACGATACCGCAAACAAAGGAAAGCCCTCGACCCGCTCTTCGGAGACACTGACGATACCGCAAACAAAGGAAAGCCCTCGACCCGCTCGACTCGTGCGAACCCGCTGCGCGCGCTCGTTCCTCGCGTGCTTACGGGTTCGGACTTCGTCGACCGGACCTCGCCCTTTCATTCCTCCAGGGACCGCACCGCAGCCCTGCCCTTCCCCTGGTCGCGCGATGAAACGCGCTCCCGGCCGGGCGGTTGCGGAAGGAAGCGTGTCGCGCCGCCAGGCGCGACCGGGGAGGGTTGGTGGAGTTAATCGCAAGCGCGTGCCGGAGGCCGCGCGAGCAACGCTGATCCTGGTGGACTGAAAGGGCGAGGCGTGCTCGCGCTGGAAGGCAGTCGCTCAGCGGGCCCTACCCGAACGGACGTGAGGGTATCCCGCTGAGCGACCGTGAGCACGCCGAGGGCTTTCAGGATGTTGTTTGTCCAGGTATCGACTCCAGAGAGCGCGCCGAGGGCTTTCGACCTGTTAGTTTCCGATGTCGTACTACTCTCGATTGTCGTATCGCTATCGACCCCGTCTCTACGAACCCCACGACGCGCCTTTGCTCGCGGGAATCGGGTCGGCCTGGGGGTCGCGCATCGTGGGCTGGGGGCCGGGCTCAGGTTGCTCCCGATAGTCGCCACCGGGGAACTCGCCGTCGTCGACGTCGCGCTGCTGGGCGTTTAGCACCTCGCTCACCCGCTCGGAACCCTCGCTCGCGTCCCGCTGAATGCCCGGCGGCCTGCTGTCGTCGAACTGATTCCCTGAAAACTCGTTCCCCGCACCCGCAGGCGTGCCGAGCGCCAGGTCGGCCCGGCCCGAGTCGAGGACGACGTTGTTGCGGACGGTGTTCCCCGACGGCGGGACGACGTTGTGGTGGGCGACGACGCCGTAGTTCGTGTGGTTGTCGACCAGGTTGTCCGCGACGAGGTTGTCCGAGGCGCCCCAGAGGGCGATGCCGGTGCCGAAGGTGGGGAAGGTGTGGGCGACGCTGGGGGCGTCGCGGTTGTCGTTGCCGTAGACGACGTTGTCGACGATGCGGCTGGCGCGCTGGGGCGGGTCGGTCCGGTCGAGCGTGTTCGGGGCGATGCCGGTCATGTTGAACCGGAAGACGGAGTCACGAATCGTCAGGTCGGCGCCGGTGCTCGTCCCGGAGTAGCCCATGCCGTTGTGCTCGGCGACGACGTCCGACACCACTGCTTCGTAGGGGTGGTGGCGGCCGAGGTAGAAGCCGGCGTCGGGATGGCCGGAGGCGTAGCTGTACTCGAAGCGGCCGTCGCGGGAGTCGTAGGCGTAGATGCCGTAGTAGCCGTCGTTGTAGGCGGTGAGGTAACTACCGCGGAAGCCGACGACGCCGGACCAGTAGACGGCGTTGCGCCGGTAGCGCCTGACGGTGAGGTTCTCGACGGCGACGCGGTCGGCCTCGATCTCGACGCCGTTCTGGCGCTGGAACCCGCCGTCGAGGACCACCCCGTTGCGGTCGCGCCCCCGGAGCGTGATATCGGTCGTCGTCACCGAGACGGTCTCGTCGTAGGTGCCCGGCGCCACCAGCACCAGGTCCCCCGGCGCGGCCGCGTCGACGCCGGCCTGGACCGTCGGCCGGTCCTGGGGAACCCTGATCGTGTCGTACCCGCCGTCGCCGGCCCGGGCGAAGACGCCGACTCCTGCCAGCCCCATCGTGCCGAGGAAGGTACGCCGATCCATCGGTGGATCTACACGCCCGACGCGTTTCGTTATAGCGGTGTTACGACGTCGGGCTGTTGCGACGACCACGCGCCACGAACTCGCCACACAGTGACGGACGAGCGTCCCTGTCCCGATACGATCGGCTTATCGAGGGGCGACCTGCCTCGGGTCGCCGCGTCACTCGTGGTCGCCGCCGAGCGGTTCCCGGGTCTCACACTCGGGACATTTGAACCAGTATGAGTCCGGATCCATGCCCTTCTCGAAGGTGGTTCCGCACTCGACGCACTCGTAGTTCGACTGGTCGGATTCGAGGCCGACGGCCGATTTGACGGTCTGTATCACGGACATCGTATCCGCCGGAAATAGTCGACTGAGGTCCTAAAAAGCCGCGCGCGGCTTCAGTCCGCAAAGTCGGGCGCGCTCCTCGCACGGGAAGCGCGCGGGGACGGGTTCCCGCCACGCCGCCTGACGGGCGTTCCGTCCGTATCTGCTCGCGAGCGGGACGAGGGCCGCGTTTTCACGCCGTGAAGCTCCCGGTCCCGCTGGTCAGCCGCCGTCGTCACCGTCGACGACGTCCTGACGGAGTTCGACGTGGACGTCGAAGCCGCCATCGTCGACCACGTAGCAGAGCCGCTCCAGGTTCGTCTCGTACACCTGGTAGTGGTTCCCCTCGTCGTCGATCGTCGTCCCCCGCTCGACGAGGTCGTACGCTTCGCAGGCGTCGAGACGGCGGTAGACCGTCGGCTGTGAGACGTCGAGCCGATCGGCGAGTTCGCCCGCCGACGTCGGCTCGCGGTCGGCGAGCGCGAGGATCCGCCGGACCTCTTCGCTCCCGAGGACGTCGAACAGCGTCTCCGGGTCCCAGTCGTTGGTCACGTGGACGTGTGCGGACGCGCGTGACAATAAACGTCAGGCCGACCCCACCCGGCCAGACCCCGGAGTCGTTTACTCCGGGAAGACGTTGCCGCCGCTCTCGATCGGCCGTCAGCTCCTCGCCCACTCGCTCTGGGTCGTGTCGTCGTAGCGGTAGAACGTGTGTGCCACCGCGAGCGCCGCGTTGGTGAGGGTGACGTTCGTGTCGCCCCGGAACGCGACGAGCGCCACGTCGTCCCCCCGCTCGGCGGACTTCGATTATTCGACAGGTGCCGATACAAATATTTAACACGCGGCAGAGTCGCAAGTAGTACCGATGTTCGACGTCTCGCGCGAGGAGATCGTCGGCGGGTCGCTCCGACGGGTCCTCCTGGTGCTGGCCGGCCCGCTCGTGGTGCAGAACTTCGCGCTCGTGGCGATGGAGGTCGTCGACCTGTTCTGGGTCGGTCGCCTCGGCGGGACGGCCGTGGCCGCGGTCGGGCTCGCCGCCGTCGTCGTGGGCCTGTTGCTGGTGCCGTTCGTGATGGTATTCACCGGGACGCAGGTCGTCACGTCCCAGCGCGTCGGCGCCGACGACCTGGCCACCGCGCGCAGGGTTCCGTTCACCGGGGCCACGGTCGCGCTCGTCCTTGCCGTCGCCGTCGCCGCCGTCGTCGTGTTCGGCGCCGACGACGTCGTCGGCCTGCTGACGGACGACCCGGCCGTCGCGGCCGGCGCGACGAGCTACCTGACCGCCTACGCGTTCGCGCTGTTCACCATCGCCGTGAGCGACACCGTCGAGGGCGGCTTCACCGGCTGGGGCGACACCAGGGCCGCGCTGTACGTCAACCTCGTCGCCATCGCCGTCAACGTCGTGCTGGACCCGCTGCTCATCCTCGGCGTGGATCCGTTCCCGCGCCTGGAACTGTTCGGCGCGGCGCTGGCGACGGGGATCGGCTACGGTGTCGGCGCCGTCTTCGCCGTCGCGCTGGCGGTCCGGGGCCGGAACGGCCTTCGGCTGACGCCTGGGGCACTCCGTCCGGATCTGTCGGCCGCACGCGCGATTCTGGAGGTTGGCGCGCCCATCGCCGGCCAGAACGCCGGCCGGCAGGTCGCCCGTCTGGTCGTCGTCGCCGTCGTCTCCGCCGCGGGCGGGGCCGCCGGTCTGGCGGCGTACCACATCGGCTCCCGCGTGGCGACCGTCGCGTTCGTCCCGGCACAGGGACTCGCACAGGCGGCGACCAGCGTCGTCGGCCAGAACCTCGGCGCCGAGCGGCCGTTCCGGGCGCGCCGGGCCACCTGGCTCGGCGTCGGGTTCGCCGCCGCCGTGCTCCTCGTCGTCGGGGCCGGCCAGTGGCTCTTCCCCGCCGAGATAGCGCGCGTCTTCGTCCCCGACCTCGCGGGGACGGACCTGGCGCTCGCCGTCGCGTACCTCCAGATACTCGCCTACGGCTACTGGGCGCTGGGGGCGATGTACGCCCTCGAGGCCGGCTTCAACGGCGCCGGCAACACGACGGTCAGCATGGTTTCGACGCTGGTGCAGTACTGGGCGGTCCGTGTCCCCATCGCCGCCGGCGGGGTGTACCTGCTGGGTGCCGACGTCCGCGTCGTCTTCTGGGCCGTGACCATCTCCAACGTCGCCGCGGCGCTGTGGCTGACGGGCTACTTCGCCTACTCGACCCGGCACGGGATGCTCGAACGCGCCGCGGGCGAGGGAGCCGCCGCGGCGGATTAACGCCGGGTCGCGGGGCGCGCTCCCTCCCCACTCCGCTGCCCGGCCGTTCACTTTCACCCCGGCATAGTAACGCCTTTCACCGACCGGGTCTCTCGGTCTGACGTGGCTGGTCGCGCCGACACGGAGACGACCGTCGCGGTGGCGGACGTCCTCCCAGAGTACGCCGACGCATTTCCCTTCGACCGCTTCAACGAGATGCAGACGGAGGCGCTCCCCGCGTTCACCGACTCCGCGGAGAACGTGGTGGTGAGCGCGCCGACCGCCAGCGGCAAGACCGCACTGGCCGAGATCGCGATCTGCGAGACGCTGGAGCAGGACGGTACCGCCCTGTTTCTCGCCCCGCTCCGAGCGCTGACCAACGAGAAGGAGAGCGAGTGGGAGCGCTTCGAGGACCTTGGCTACTCCGTCTACGTCGTCACCGGCGAACGCGACCTCAACCCCCGACGCGCCGAGCGTGCCGACGTCCTCGTGATGACGCCCGAGAAGGCCGACTCCGCGACCCGCAAGCACGACTCCCGGCGCTACGGCTTCATCACCGACGTCGACTGCTGTATCATCGACGAGGTCCACCTGCTCGACTCCGACCGCAGGGGGTCGGTCCTCGAGGTGACTATCTCTCGGATGCGTCGCCTCTGTGACCCGCGCGTGGTCGCCCTCTCGGCGACGATGCGCAACGTCGACGACGTGGCCGCGTGGCTCGACGCCACGCCCGAGACCACCTTCGAGTTCGGCGACGACTACCGGCCGGTGCCGCTCAACGCCGACGTCAAGACCTACTCCCACGGCGAGAACGCCTTCGCCGACAAGTACCGCCGCCTCTACCGCGCGCTCGACCTGGCCGAACCCCACATCCGCGAGGAGGGCCAGGCCCTCGTCTTCGTCTCCTCACGCCAGGACACCGTCCAGGCGGCGAAGAAGGCCCGCGACGAGATCGTCGAGCGGGACGTCCCGATGGGCGCCCGCGGCGAGTACGATTTCCATACCGACGCCAGCGATTTGAACAACGACACGCTGCGCCAGTCCGTGCTCGACGGGGTGGGCTTTCATCACGCCGGGCTCTCTCGTGAGGACAAGAACCGCGTCGAGCAGTGGTTCAAAGAGGGGAAGATCCAGCTCCTCTTCTCGACGTCGACGCTCGCCTGGGGCGTGAACCTCCCCGCCCGCTGCGTCGTCATCCGCGACACCAAACTCCACGACCCCCTGGAGGGCGAGGTGGACATGAGCCCCCTCGACGTCCTCCAGATGCTCGGCCGGGCCGGCCGGCCGGGCTACGACGACATGGGGTACGCCTGGATCGTCTGCGACCGCTCGGACGCGGACAAGTACCGCGACCTCCTCCGGGACGGGAAGGACATCGAGTCCCGCCTCGCCGAGGACATGGACTCCCATCTCAACGCCGAGATAGCGCTGGGCACCCTGCAGGACGTCGAGGACGTGATGGACTGGCTCGAGACCACGTTCTACTACCAGCGCGCCCAGAGCGCGCCCCACGAGTACGTCGCCGGGAGCGACCTGCGCGAGCACGTCAGCGAGACGCTGCGCTCGCTCGTCGACGACGGCTTCGTCGAGATGGACGACCTCTCGGTGGAGGGCACCGCCCTCGGACGCCTCGCCTCGAAGTTCTACCTCCGCCTGGAGACCGCCCGCGGCTTCGCCGACACGGCCGAGCGGGCCGACGACGGCGTCGACATTACGGAGTCGGACGTCCTCCGGGCCGTCGCGGCCGCCGCCGAGTTCGACAGCGTCAGCGCCCGGTCCGACGAGGAGGACGCCGTCGCCGCGGTGCTCGGCTCCCGCGCCGACGACCTGGACCCGGGCCCGCGCAAGGTGCTCGCCATCCTCCACTCCTCGATGTCGGGCACCACGCCCACCGAACTCAAGAGCGACGCCTGGGTGATCAAGCAGAACGCGCTACGCATGCTCGCGGCGTTCCGCTCCTTCCTCGACCGCTTCGCCGGCCCGAAGGCGGCGAACCTCGCCCGCCGCGTCGAGGCCCGCGTCGAGAACGGCATCAGCGAGAGCGCGGTGGGCCTGACCGCCATCAACGGCGTCGGGCCCGGCCGCGCGAGCACGCTCGCCGCCGAGGGGTACCGGACCCCCGCCGACGTCGTCGACGCCGGGGTCTCCGGCCTCGTCTCGGCCGGCCTCGGCGAGGGCGTCGCCGACCGAATCGTCACGAACGCCCGCGAACTCCCCGCCGTCGTCGTCGAGTGGGGCGACCTGCCCGATTCCATCGCCGAGGGCGAACGGGAACTCCACGAGGTGACGGTCAAGTCCGTCGCCGGTAGCGCCCGCGCGGGCATCCGCGTCACTATCAACGGCCACGAGATGACGGCCAAGCCGTCCTACCTCGGCGAGGCCACCGTCCCCGTCGCCGTCTTCGGCGCCGACGCCGAGGAACTGGACCTTTGCGTGGAGGTGTGTTTCCCCGAACTGCCGCTGCCGCTGGTCGAGGAACACCGGACCGTCCGCGTGGAGTAACCGGGATTTTACCGAGGGAAACCCATTCGAAATTTTCACGACCCGTCCACGTGTAGCGCTGCCCGTGCCACCCTCTCGTCGTTCGTCGCTCGTCGCAGGTTCTATCGTCGGCCTCATCGCGGCCGTGGCAGTGCAGTGGCCCCTCGGGGCGGGGCCGATACTCACCCTTCCCGTCGGGCTCTTTCTCGGCCTCGGGACGGCCGTCAGCCTGTGGGGGATTCCCCGGGCGAGGTGGCCCGGCGAGGACGAAGGGACTCCGGACGCCAGAGAGTTCAGACAGCTCGTGCTCGCCGGTTCGCTCCCGCCGCTCGCCATCACACCAGTCGGCTTGCTCACCGAGATCGATCTCGGGATGCGAGTCGCACTGATGGGGCTCGTGTTCGGCGCCGGGTTCACCGGGTTCGGCGGGTACGCGGCGCTACTGGTCGCCGCACACTACCGGACCGGTGACGAACTGGCGTTCGTCCCGTCGGACCGGTCGCCGCGGTCGGACTGACCGGCCAAATCGACGATCCGGGGGCGACCGAGACCAGACACTCGCCGAAGCAGCCATCACCGCAGAAAAAGAGCGTCGTCGAACCGGCCGTAGCGACGGTTCAGTCGTCCGCCGCCGTCGGGTCGTCCACTGTGGTCGGGTCGGGTCCGTCGACGTCAGTCGACGCTGGTCCAGTCGCGTCCGCGCCGTCGCCGCTGACCTCGAACTCGTCGACCAGTTCCTCCAGGTCGTCCGCGAGGCCCGCGACCGACTGGACGTTCTCCGTGACGCCGGTGAGCGAGCTCGTCTGTTCCTCGGAGGCGGCCGAGACGTTGCTGGCCTCGGCGGCCGTCTCCTCGCTGACGGTGCTGACCTCGTCGACCATCGCCACGACCTCCTCGGTAGTGGCGGCCTGGTCGTCGGTGGCGTCGCTAATCTCCTGGACGCCGCCCTCGGCCTCGTCGACGGCCTCGGCGACCTCGTCGAACATGTCCATTGACTCCTCGATGGTGCTGGCGCCGCTCTGGACCCGGTCGCGCATGCCCTGGATGTCGTCGACGGTCTCGCCGGTCGAGGACTGGATCTCGGTGATGAGGGTCTCGACCTCCTCCGTCGCCTCCCCGGCCTCCTTCGCCAGGGACTTGATCTCGTCGGCGACGACGGCGAACCCTTCGCCGGCCTCGCCCGCCCGCGCGGCCTCGATTGAGGCGTTGAGCGCGAGCATGTTGGTCTGCTCGGCGATGTCGGTGATCATCCCGACGATCTCGCTGATCTCGTCCATCTCGGCCTGCAGGTCCGCGACCTGGTCGACCGCCTCGTCGGCCTCGTCCTCAATCTCCTTGATCTCCGCCGAGGCCTCGGCGGCCTGGTCGCTCCCTCGCTCTGCGCGGGCCGCCGCCTCCTGTGCAGTGTTGGCGACGTCGACGGAGGAGGAGGCGATCTCCTCGATGGTCGCCGACATGTCGTTCATCTCGCTGGCGACCTCCTGGAGGTTCTCGGACTGCTGGTCGGAGCCGTTGGAGATCTCCTGGACGGACTGGGCCACCTCCTGGCTCGCGGCCTCGATCTCGGTCGCGCTGGCGGCGACCTCGTTGCTCGCGCTGTTCACTTCCCGGGCGATGTCCTGCACGCGGGCGATGCTCTCGTCGACGGCGTCCAGGCCCTCGTCGATGTTCGCCATGACCTCGCCGTACGCGCCGGGGAGGTCGGTGTCGAGGTCCTGGTCGAGCCGGCCGTCCCGCATGTCCGTACTCACGCGCCGGAGCTGGTCGAAGCTGTCCGAGAGCTGCTGGAGGCCGCCGTCGAGTTCGCGCATCACCTCGCCGTAGTCGCCCGGCAGGTCCGTGCGCAGATCCTGGTCGAGGGTCCCCGCACTGACGTTGCTACTGGCGCGGCTGATCTCCTCGAAGCTCGCGCCGAGCTGGCTCATGCCGGCTTCGAGCCCCTCCATGATCTCTCCGAACTTCCCGGGCAGGTCGGTGTCGATGTCGTCGTCCAGCGTCCCCTCGCTCAGGGACTCGCTCACGGCCTCGATCTGGTCGACCTGCCGGTTGAGGTTCGTCTGCATGGCCTCGAAGGCGTCGACCATCTCGCCGATCTCGTCGTCGGGCGCGTCGATCGCCGCCGTCTGGTCGAACTCGCCGCGGGACATCGCCGTCGCGCGGTCACGGATCTGTTCGATAGGCCGCGAGATGTACCTGGCCGCGGCGTAGCCGGTCACACCGACCACGAGCGCCGAGACGGCGAACAGCCCCAGGATGAAGTTCCGCGCCGAGTCGGTCGTGCCCTGGAGCGCCGCCCCCAGCGCCGCGATCGGTTCGTTGACGTCCTCTTCGGGGACGGTCGCCACGAGCGTGAACTGCTTCATCCCCAGGTCCAGCGGTGCGAATCCGACGTACTGCGTCGCGTTCTCCTCGCCCTCGACCTGCTTCGTGTACGTCGCCATCCCCGACTCGCCTTCCAGCATCCGGCTCTGGGCGATCTCGCCGAGTTCGGCGCCGTACTCGCCCTCCGCGACGTTCGTTCGCTGTTCGACCATCGCTCGCTCGGGATGACTGACCATCCTACCCTCGCCGTCGAGGACGTAGAGGTAGCCGGTCTCGCCGACCGTCACCCGGTTCGTCGTCTCGGTGACGATCGAGTAGTTAAACTCGGCGGCCACGACGCCCTCGAAGGTGCCGTTGTGGTACACCGGCGTCGCGACGTGCATCTGTTCGTGGCCGTTTTCCGTGCGAATCTCGCCGAAGTGGCTCTCTCCCCGGTCACCGTTTTTCGCCATCACGAACCAGTCCTGGTCGGCGTAGGTCCGCGAGCCGTCGGCCCCCGTGGTGACGTCGCCGCCGGACCGCTCCGCGTGGAGGATCTCCGACCCCTCGGCGTCGACGAACGTGATCTCCTCGTAGGCTGTGCGTTCGTTGTCGCCGACGGTCACCGTCCGCGTCTGGAGGTACCGCTCGAAGGAGTTCTCCATCTCGCTCTCTGCGTCGTCGACGGCGGTCTGCTGGAGTTCGTGGTAGTAGACGCTCGGGGCGACGATCCAGTCGAAGGGCTCGTAGTAGGTGTAGGCGATGAACTTCGTCATCTCCGGGTTCCCCTCCTGGGTCGTGTCCTCCCACTCGTACTCGGCGATGCCCCAGTCCTCGCCGTTCCGGACCGCCTCGTCGGACTGGACGTGGCTCTTGATGTCCTCGAAGACGACCAGCGTCCCGCCGCTGTCCTCCTTGAGGTTGTGTCCCTCGTCGAGACTGTGGTGGACGACGATGTTCGACTCCAGATCGGTGATGTAGGCGTACCCAGTCTCACCGACGTAGCCCGGCTGGAACGTGTCGGCCATGGTCCCGCTGGAGTGGACTCCCGTGCCCGAAGTGCCGCCGATCATCGCCTCGACGTCCCGCTCGACCTGTCGTTGCTCGGACGGCGACAGCTGATTCCACGAACGCCCGTCGTACTCCTTCTCCAGGACCATCTGCGTGGCACTGTCGATGCCGGTGTTCATCTGCAGCGATATGTGTCCCAGCTGGGCCTGACTCGACTCCTGGACCAGTGCCATCTCTCCGTTCTGGGCGGCGAGGTAGTTCTCCATCGTCGAGGACTCCGACAGCGACCTGACGTCGACCTCGCGCTGGTTGATCTGGTTCTGGATCCCTTCCTGGCGCGCCTCGACGCTGTTGTTCAGCTGGTCCGTCATCTCGCCGCGCAGGTAGTCGCCGCTCTGGGCCTGTGCGTCCTGGTTGAGCTGTCCCATGCTGTTCGCAGAGAGCAGTCCGACGCCGGACAGCGGTACCAGCGATATCGTCAACAACAGAACGATCAACTTGACCTGCAGATTCATACACGTCGTCGTCAATACCGCTATTTAACCGCTTGCGGCGGATTCTTCCTTCCGATAACTGGGGCGGTAATTCAGCCCGATTTGCGGCCGATTCTCTGCAAGGAGTTTACGTACCGATTCGCGCACACGAGCGGACGGGAAACTGGTTCGACACCGACCGTGGGTTCAGACACCACTCGAGCGCCACCGTCGCGACAATTAGCCACCACGAACAACTTCTGACCGCTCCCCAACGCCACATCAGAGATACAACGTTAGGATGGCCTATAAACTGTCTACTCTATTCTGGGGCTGTGAAAAAACTCGAACGATCGTGGGTAAAAGGTGAGTATCGGGTGTATAGTTCCCCGAAACGAAGCGAATTATCGCCAATGGTCGACCTATTATATGGGGTATTCGTGCCAAGGAGTGAGTGAGGAGAGAGCACCAATGTCCATCGCGTCCCCATTCGGCTTCGACCGATCCGCCTCCACCGTCGACGTACAGACCCTCCGAACGATCGCCCTGCGCCCCATCGAGACGGTCGCCTTCTGGGCCGCCGTCCTCATCCCGCTCGTCTACCCCGCGCTGATGTACGGTGGACTCGACGGACAGGAGCTCTTCCTCCTCCTGGGCGCCCTCGCGCTCAACGCGGCCGCGCTGTTCCTCGGTCGCGATTACAATCGCGACCAGGCCTGAACGCGGTCGAACTGGCAGTCCGGAACCTGGTGGCTCCCCGGCCACCGCGGACCACCTCTCCACGGTCCGACCCCTGACGTCCCCGCCCTCCTCCGGGTCGTCCCTCCACGGCCCGGCCCTCCACGCTCCGCCTCTCCACGCCGTTTTCGAACCCCATCCCTCCGAACCTTCAAGTACGAACACGGGACCAGCCCGGGCCATGCACGACGGAATCCGTGTGATGGCCGGCGACTGTACGACCGTCTTCGAGGGACCCCGCGAACGCGAGCAACGCGGCGACGTACTCGTGGTGGTCAAACCCGACAACACCGTCCTGGTCCACGACGTCGACGGGTACCAGCCCGTGGCGTGGCTCACACGGGCCGACAGCGTCGCCATCGAGGACGGCGCCGTCACCGCCCGTGACGGCGACGAACTGCTCCGGGTCGTCACGCACGAGGAACACGGGAGCGCGCGCTATCCCGCCTCCAGCGCGGGCGTCCCGGTCGGCGACTGCCCCGACTGTACCGGCACGCTCGTCCGGTCGAGCGGCGGCGTCACCTGTTCCGGCTGCGATTCCCGGTACGGGCTTCCCTCGGACGCCACCGTCACCGGCAGTCGCTGCGACGACTGTGGCCTCCCGACGCTGCGGGCCGAGCGCGGGCGCGCTTTCGAGGTGTGTCTCGACCGGGACTGCGAGTCCCTCGACGAGCGGGTCAAGGCGGCCTTCGACCGGGAGTGGGACTGCCCGGCCTGTGACGGCGACCTCCGGGTCCTCCGGACGGGCGGCCTGCTGGTCGGCTGTGAGCACTACCCCGACTGCGACACCGGCTTCTCGCTCCCCGCCGGCGTCGTCGTCGGAACGTGCGACTGTGGGCTCCCCGTGTTCGAGACGGCCAGCGGGCGGCGCTGTCTTGACGCGACCTGCGAGGGCGAGACGGTCTCCGCGGCCGACGCCTAAACACAGGGGCTTTGGTCCCGCGGTGGCAGGGTCGAGGTATGAACGCGACGCTCGCGGGGGACGTGGTCCGGGCCGGCAAGCAGGCCCGGGAACGGTTCTACGACGCCCGCGGCTACGGCCGGCCGGTCGACGGCGGCGCCCTGGAACTCGCCCCCGTCGAGGCGGCCCACCTGCTGTACCGGGGCGACCTCGACGACGTCGACGGGATGAATGTCGGGGAGTTCCTCGCCTCCGCCGCCGTCTCCGAGGTGGCCTTCTTCGTCTACAAGGACCTGCGGGACCGGGGGTTCTACCTTTCGAGGCCGACGCCGACCGAAGGGAACCGCGAGGCCGACGTGGACGACCGCCCCGTCGACTTCGAGGTGTACCCTCGCGGCAAGGGGCCGTGGGACGACGAGGTCGCCTACCGCGTCCGCGTCGTCAGCGAGCGCGAGTCCGTCCCGGCCGCTGCCCTCGGCGACTGCGTCCTCGCCGTCGTCGACGAGGAGAGCGAGATAACCTACCTCCAGACCGGCCGGCCTGAAGTCTCGGGGACGAGCGCGAGCGAGATTCCACCGGTCCAGGGGAGTCTGCTCGCCGACCGGGTGCTGTGCTGGGATCCGCCGGCCGAACTGTACGAACGCGGCTTCTACGGCCAGCGGCTGGACGACCAGGACGGGGGCGACGGCGCGGTCCAGCTCTCCCTGGTCGAGGCAGCGTCGCTCGCCCACGAGGGCGTCCTCTCGGTCGACGGCGGCGCCGACGCGGTCCGCGAGCGCGGCCGGGAGGTCGAGGGCGACCGGTTCGACCGTCGCCTGCGCGTGTACGAACGCCTGCGCGAGGAGGGAATGGTTCCCAAGACCGGCTTCAAGTTCGG
Organism: Halomicrobium sp. HArcel3; assembly: GCF_058933135.1. Classification (NCBI taxonomy): domain Archaea; kingdom Methanobacteriati; phylum Methanobacteriota; class Halobacteria; order Halobacteriales; family Haloarculaceae; genus Halomicrobium; species Halomicrobium sp. HArcel3. Next base: position 384,310 of record NZ_JBZYDN010000002.1, read on the forward strand.
CGCCGACTTCCGGACCTACGCCGACGTCGAGAGCGTCGACGACCTGGGCCACTCCGAACTGCTCGTCCGCGTGCTCCCGGCCGACCACGTCTTCGAACCGCGCGACCTGGCGCTGGACGTCAGACTCGCCCACGGCGTCCGTAAGACGATGGTGTTCGCGCTGGTCGACGACGAGGGCGTCTCGTGGGTCGACGTCGAACGCCTGACGCCGTAGCGGGTGGCAAAACGAACGCTTTTTGCGCGTGTCGGTTCGAATATCGCCTAATTGATGACACGTGACGACTCCGACCGGGACGGTTCCGGTCATAAACCAGTTGCTGACGGTGGGACGGAGGCGGCGGGGGCCGACGACGTCGCGCTGGACCCGTGGGGCTCCTCGACGGTGTCGGACTACCGGAAGCTGTTCGCCGAGTTCGGCATCGAGGAGTTCGACGAGATACTCGACGAGGTGCCCAATCCCCACTACCTGATGCGCCGGGGCGTCATCTTCGGCCACCGCGACTACCGACCGGTCGCGACGGCGATGCGCGAGGGCGAGGAGTTCGCCGCCCTCTCGGGGTTCATGCCCACCGGCGACCCCCACATCGGTCACAAGCTCGTCTTCGACGAGATAATCTGGCATCAACAGCAGGGCGGGGACGCCTACGCGCTGATCGCCGACCTGGAGGCCCACAGCGCCCGCGGCCTCAGCTGGGACGAGATCGACGAGCACTCGCGAAACTACCTGCTGAGCCTGCTCGCGCTCGGGTTCGACCCCGAGGACGGCGAGCTGTACCGCCAGTCCGACAACCGCGAGGTCCAGGACCTGGCCTTCGAACTCGGCGCCGAGGCGAACTTCTCCGAGATGGGTGCCATCTACGACTTCGACGGCGAGACCGATATCTCCCACATGCAGAGCGTCGTCACGCAGATGGCCGACATCCTCTACCCCCAGCTCGAGGAACCGAAGCCGACGGTCATCCCCGTCGGCCCGGACCAGGACCCCCACATGCGCCTGGCCCGGGACCTCGCCTCGCGGATGCGCTACTTCGGCGTCACGCGCGCCTACGCCGGCTTCGGTCTGGAGGAGGCGGAACGGGAGATACTCGACGACCTGTACGCGGACCTCACGGACGAACCCACCGACGCAGGCGACGGCGCTGACCCCCTGCGTTGCGAGGACGCCGCCGAGGCGCTCCGGGACGCCCGCGGCCGGTACGAGACGGCAGGCCGCGACCCCGCAACCGTCGACTCACTCGTCGAGAAACTCGAGAACGCGGGCAAGGAACCGCTCCGGCCGCGGACCCGGTTCCTCGACCGCAACGCCACCGAGGACGCCTTCGAGGCGCTCATCGACGCCGTCGAGGGCGAGAAGCGCGTCTACGACGAGCACGTCGACTCCTTCGAACTTTCCCGCGAGGCGGCCGAGGAACTGGCCCGCGAGGTCGAACTCGACCACGGCGGCTACGGCTTCCTGCCGCCGTCGTCCATCTACCACCGGTTCATGACCGGATTGACCGGCGGGAAGATGTCCTCCTCGATTCCGGCCTCCCACATCAGCCTGCTCGACGACCCCGCGGACGGCTACGACAAGGTCAAGTCCGCGACGACGGGTGGCCGGGCGACGGCCGAGGAACAGCGCGAGAAGGGCGGGAAGGCAGACGAGTGTCCGGTGTACGAACTGTACGCCTACCTGCTGGCGGGCGACGACGACGAGTTCGCCAAGGAGGTGTACGCCGAGTGCGTCGGCGGCGAGCGCCTCTGTGGCGGGTGCAAGGAGCAGGCGGCCGAACTGATGGAGCAGTTCCTCGAGGACCACCAGGAGAAACGCGAGGAGTGGGAGGCGAAGATCGACGAACTGGACGTCGACCTCGACTCCGACCGGAAGTGACAGTGACCGCACCACGTACGCCAGTACTCGCTTACTGACTCGCTTTGCCGGGGTTCGACCGGGCACCACGCTCTGGCTTCGACCCGTTCTGCCCGCTCGCCCCGCGGTTCGGCTCGCCCTTGCAGACGACGGTGACGGTGCGTTCCAGTTCGACGCTGCTGCCGCCCGCGGTGACGGCCGCGACTCGGATCGTGAATCGGTCGCTTCCGGATGGATTGGCGCCGCAGGTCACGCTGGCAGTGACGGCGACGGACTCCCCGATGCCGACCGGCGTCGGCGGCGGCTGGACGCCGTGCCCGGTGAGCCGGGGCGGGGACGGATGCCCGGTCGAACGGACCGACGCGTCGACGTCGACGATGGCCGCCGGGAACCGGTTGGTGATAGTCAGCAGGGCGACCCCTCTGTGGTTGCCGTTCGGTAACTCCGGTGCCGCCGACTCCACGGTCAGCAGGGCGCTGTCGTCGGCACCGGAGGCGATCTGGACGTTTCGCTCGCTCGCCGCGGTGGTGAACCCGCCGCTGCTCGTCACCAGGACCAGCGAGACGGCGAGCGCGACGACCGCGACCGGTCGGCGTCGGGTCATCCGTCTAGCTCGGCGGGCCGCTCGGTCGACCCCAGCCGCATCTCGGTGCGGTTGTAGTACGTGTGGACGACCGAGGCGACGAGGACCGTCGTCGTCGCGAACGCGCCCCAGGCGATGTCCGGGAACGCCGTCAGGGGGACGAGGTCCGCACCCGCGGCCGCCAGCAGTGCGACGTTGAGGACGCTCAGCCCGAGGTAGAACTGGCTCCACGGGACGTCAGCGCCGGTGACGACCTCCATGTACACGTCGAGGTCGTCCGACGCGGGCCCCAGCCGGACCGTTCCCTCGCGGTCGTCGAACTCGACGACCCCCAGGTCGTCCATGCGCGGCAGGTGAACCTGCTGGAGCGAGGTGTACACCCGTTTCCGATCGGCCGAGGAAACCTCGCTGAGGCTCACCTCGTTCTCCCACGCGGCGACGATCTCGGCGAGTTCCCCCAGCTCCGCGCGCTGGTCGCGCTCGTGGAGATAGTAGAGGACGTATCGTCTGCGATGGTTACTCAGCAGGTCGAACCCCTGGTCGTGCGAGACGCCCTCAGACCCGCTCTCGATCCCTATCGAACCCGATGGCTGTACTGATTTACTCATGACCACCCCTCACCAAATTACAGTATAGATCCTGTAAATATAAGTTGGGGGGTTAGTACGAAAAACGCCGCTCGCCGCGGCTGCTGACAGCCGTCGGGCCGGGTCGGACGCTGGAACTGGTCTGCGATGGTGAAAGACTGGACGGAGAGCCACCAGTTCGCTGGTACGACTCCCCCTGCGGTCCGTTCTGGCACGTCCTTCGGCCGCTTCAGGCCGGGTGATACGCCCTGGCGCGCCGGTTCAGACCGACCGATACGATCGGGCCGCTTCGTTCCGGCGGCTCGATACAATGGGGTGTGGGGTCGTCGACGAAAGTGCACACTCACCCGCGAAACGAATCGCGGACGGCCCGCGTCAGTACGGGTCAGGGGGGTGTGGTCGAAATCAGGTGTGAGTACCAATGCAACGACGCAAATTCATGATAGGTGTGGGATCGCTCGCCGCCGGCTCGGCGGCTGCAATGGGGACTGGCGCGTTCACGAGCGTGACGGCCAGTCGGGACGTCGACGTGGAAGTCGCGTCGGACGCCTCCGCGTACCTCCGGCTCGAGGGGGCCGGCGGGCCGAACGCTCCGTACGTCACCGACGACGGGAGTTCCGGCACGCTGGGCATCACCCTCGATCCGAGCAACAGCACCGCGGCCGGCGGTGAAGGCGTGAACCCGGACGCGCTCACGCGCATCGACGACCTGTTCGTTGTCGAGAACCAGGGGACCCAGTCGGTCGACGTCTCCATCGCCAAGTCCGGTGACAACAGCGGTCTGGTCTGCTTCTTCGCCAACGACGCCCAGGGCGCGAGCGATCCGTACGACGAGAGCAACGGATCGACGGCCCGGATCGACGGCTCCGGCAACGACGTGACGCTGAGTCCCGGCGAGAGCGTCTACGTCAGCCTCCAGATCGACACGCGCGGTGAAGGCGTCGGCGACGGCGACGAACTACTCGACACCGTCGTCGTCGAGGCGGTGGCCTGACGGGGTGAACAGAGATGGAACGACGCAAATTCGTGCTGAGTCTCGGCGCGCTCGCCGGTGGTGGCGCAGCGGTCGGGACCGGCGCGTTCAGTTCGGTCGGTGCGAGTCGTGACGTGACCATCGACGTCGCGGGCGACGCGAGCGCGTACCTGGGCATCAAGCCCCACAGTGGGCCCAATGGACAGTACGCCGACACGACGAGTAGCGACGCCCTCGCGCTCGACTTCTCGGGCAGCAACTCGAATATCGGCAACGGAATCGCCGGCGGCGAGGGCGTCAACGCGAACGCGCTGACGACGTTCGCGAACGTCTTCACTGTCGAGAACCAGGGGACCCAGGACATCGACCTGGAGGTGACGCCGCTGGCGTTCATCGAGACGGACGGGGCCCCGTTCCCGACGTCGCTGCTGCTGGTCCTCATCGTCCCGGCGGCGTTCTCGATCACGCTCAGTCCGGGGCAGTCCCAGGACTACCACGTGGTCGCGCTGTCGCTGGAGTCCGACGGCGAACCGGACGTGAGCCTGCAAGACGAGATGCGGATCACCGCGGAGGAGGCCTGACCATGAGTTCCGATTCACCCACGGTCGACGACTACTTCGAGGCATCGGACGAGTACGACCACGACGACAAGTCGGAGATTCCCGCGGAGAAGCTGGCGGAACTCGAGGCGGAGATTTCGGCGCTCCAGTCGGACTGACCTGGCTGGCCGCCGGTCCGGTCCGTCGTGATCTCTCTCCTTTATTTCACCACTACTTATTTAGCATCTTGAACGCAAGGGCGCTGTATGGGTGGTGAACGGGGGTTCGGGGTCGCCGTAGAGGTCGCTGCCGTCGTCCTGCTCGGCGCGATGGTCGCCGGGCAGGCGCTCGGCCAGCCGATACTACTGAGTTACGTCACGACCGGGAGCATGGAGCCGACGCTGGAACCCGGTGACGGGTTCGTCGCCATCCCGGCGGCCGCCGCCGGGCCAGTCGAGACGGGCGACGTGGTGGTGTTCCGCGCCGAACAGTTGCACGGCGGCGGGCTCACGACCCACCGCGTCGTCGAGGAGACCGACCGGGGCTACGTGACGAGGGGTGACGCGAACCCCTTCACTGACCAGGACGGCGACGAGCCGCCGGTGAAGGCCGAACAGGTCGTCGCGGTCGCCTGGCGACCGGGCGGCGACGTGCTCGTCCTGCCGGGACTCGGCACGGCAGTCACCGGGACGCGCTCGATACTGGACACCGGACAGCGCCACGTCGCCGGACTGCTGGGCACGCGAGCGGTGCTCGGGCCGCAGGGACTCGCCTACCTCCTCTCCGGGACGACGGTCGGCTACTACCTCGTGAGCGCCTGGCGGGACGACGGTGGCGAGCGCGAGCGCACCCGGACGCGCGAGACGCCGACGGATCCGCGGCTCTACGCCGCCGCCTTCACCGCGCTCGTCGTCGTCGCCGCGACGGCCGCGATGGTCGTCCCCGCCGGGCCCCAGCAGTTCGGCGTCGTCAGCTCCGAGTCTGACTCGCCGGGCCCGCGCGTCATCGAACAGGGGACCAGCGAGTCTGTCGACTACCCGGTCGGCAACGGCGGGTTCGTCCCCGTCGTCGCGTACTTCGACTCGCGGAGCGACCGGGCGAGCGTCGAACCGACGTCGGTGGCCGTCCCCGCGCGCGAGTCCCGGAGCGTCTCGGTAACCCTCACCGCGCCGCCGGAGACGGGCTACTACCGGCACTACGTCGTCGAACACCGGTACCTCGCGGTACTCCCCCGGCCGCTCATCGACGCGCTCTACGGGATCCATCCCTGGCTCCCGATACTCGCGGTGGACGCGCTCCTGGCCGGGCCGTTCTACCTGCTGAACAGGCGCCTGCTGGGCACTGGGCGAGTTCGGTCGCGCTCGCGCGGCCGTGACCCGGCGCGAGGCACGTTGCTGGGGTTCGAACGATGACGGGGTCGTACGACGATGCGACGGCGCCGCGCCTGGACGCCACGGAGCGCCGACTCCGACAGCTCAGGATACTCGTCGACGACAACCTCGCGCTCGTGGTGGCCGCGCTCGTTCTCGTCGCGCTCCTGGGGGGCTACGTCACGTACGGGACCCACGTCGCGCCCGGGACGACGACGGAGACCCGCGAAGTGTCGGACTGGGAGTCGTCCGGCGAGTTCTCCCACCGGGCGACCGTCGTCAACGGCACCGACGCCTTCGAGCGCGGGGCCGTCCTCCGGAACCGGTCGGTGTACTTCCAGCGGGTCGCGCCGACGCTCGACGGCCGGTTCGCCTACGAGTACGCGGCCAGCGACGGCGGGTCGCTGACGGTGACCGTCGAGACGGTGGCCGTAATTCGCTCCGTGTCGTCGTTCGACGGGGACGGTACGACCGAGCACTGGCGCGTCGAGCGGCCACTGAACCGCGAGCAGGTCGACTCGGTCGCGCCGGGCGACCGGGTCACCGTCCCGTTCTCGGTCGACGTCTCCGCCCTCTCCGAGCGCGCCCGCCGGATCGAACGCCAGCTGGGTGCGAGCCCGGGCCAGACGGAGGTCAACGTCACCTCGCGCGTCACGGTGTCGGGCACCCGCAACGGCCAATCGGTCGAGGAGACGCGGCGCTACCACCTCCCGATAGAACCCGGCGTCGGCGTCTACCACGTCGAGGAGCCGGACCCGGACGTGCTTACGGACTCCGACGGGACGACCGAGCAGGTCGCCGTCCAGCGCTCCTACGGACCGATCCGGGAACTCGGCGCGCCGCTGCTGTTCGTGGCCGGCGTCGGTGGACTCGCTGCCATCGCCGTCGCCCGGCGCCGCGACGCGCTCGCGGTGAGCCAGGCCGAACGAGAGCGTCTGGCCGCCGCGGCGACCCGGGAGCAGTTCCACGACTGGATCACGCGCGCACGCGTGCCGGCGTCGGCGCGGGTGGACCCGCTCGTCCCGGTCGACTCGCTCGAAGGGCTCGTCGACGTGGCCATCGACACCGACGCGCGCGTCGTCGAGGACCGGGACCGGGGCGAGTTCGTCGTTCTCGGCGACGCCGTCACGTACGTCTACCGGCCGACGGACTCCCGGGTCGGTGGCGTCGGCACAACTGACCTCGACCCCCTCTCGTATTCGGACGAGTCGCCCTCGTCCGGCGGCCTCACCAGCGCCGAGGTGACGACGGACGGTCGCGAGAACGGTGAGACGACGGCCCCATCGGCGAACGGAACCGAGCCCCCCTCGTCGGGGACTGGAGCGACCCCGGACGAACCCGAAAGCGGTGCTCCGGCGAACCCCGATCCGGACGACGGGGTGTCCGCGGAACCGATAGCCGCCGAGAACGGCGATAGTCCTCCGACGGACCTGATACCGGCAGACCGGGTGACTGGCGCGTCGGTAGATCCGTCGTTGAACACATACGCGCCGGGCACAGACGCGCCGGACACCGATGCGCCGGACACAGACGCGCCGGACCCGTCTCCTGACGATTCGCCGTCTGCACAGTCCGCCGATGGGACCGCGTCGGCCCAGTCGACAGCGGCGGCCGACGGCACCCTCGAGACGGTGCCGGTTCCGAGTCTGGCCGTCGACGACCACCCGGCGATCTATCACGAGAACGACGGCGCGGACGCCGACGGCTGGCCGTATGACGAGACCCTCGCCGGTCCCTCGCCGTCGGACGACTGATAGTGGTGGTTGTAACTTTTCACCGGCGTTCGACGTGGCCGATGGCGTCGAACGCGGGTACGGGCTTACAACCACCACTATGAGGCCGTCGAACACCTCGGCGTGCTCCGCAACGCTTTTTTCGCCCTGTGCGTACGTTTCGCACATGGCATCCGAACCCCCGTTCGGTCGATCCGCGCGCCAGCCGCCGCAGCGCCCGGGGTTCGGCTTTTTCTTCGTCGCCCGTTGACGGGTGGTGGACTCCGGGGTCGCCGGAACGCGACCCCGGACGAAACCGCTCGCTCTGGGAGGGCGCTACTACTCGACGGAACTCCGTCGACACGCGCAGCAACAAGAACCGTTAACTGACGAACCACCGGTACAACAGACAACGACCACTATCGCATGAAGTTACCACAGGCACAGGCGGCGGTCCTCCGGGCCGCCGACGCGGACGAGGACAGGCGCATCGACGAGGTGGCCGCCGAGGCCGACCTCAAACCGGAGACGGCCACGCGGGCCGCCTTCGAACTCGAAGACCAGGGACTCCTCACCGTCTCCGAGGAGACGGTCGAGTCCGTCGAACTCACAGAGGAGGGCGACCGGTACGTCGACGAGAGCCTCCCCGAGCAGGACCTCTACGCGGCCGCCGTCGACGCCGGCGCCGGCGAGGGGCCGGTGTCGATGGGCGAGGCCATCGGCGCCTCCGGCCTCGAGGGTGCTGCCGTCGACATCGCGCTTTCGAACTACGCCCGCAAGGGGTACGGACAGATCGACAGCGGCGAGATAACGGCGGACCCCGACGCGACGCCCGGCAACGACCCCGAGATGAACGCGCTGGAAGCGGTCGCCGACGGGAGAGTCGAGACCGCCGGCGCGGACGCCCTCGACCAGCTGGAGCGGCGCGGGCTCGTCGAGCGCACCGAGACCACCGTCCGGTCGGTCCGGCTGACCGACGACGGCGTGACCGAACTGATGGCCGGTATCGAGGTCGCTGAGACCGTCGGCGAGGTGACGCCGGAACTGCTGACCAGCGGCGAGTGGGAAGACGTCCAGTTCGCCGAGTACAACGTCGAAGCCGACGCCGAGCAGCTGCAGGGCGGGAAGGAACACATCCTCCGCCAGACCGCCAACCGCGTCAAGGACGTCCTCGTCGGGATGGGCTTCCAGGAGATGGAGGGTCCCCACGCCGACGCGCAGTTCTGGATCAACGACTGCCTGTTCATGCCCCAGGACCACCCGGCACGCACCCACTGGGACCAGTTCGCCCTCTCGAACCCCGAGGAGATCGACCACCTGCCCGAGGACCTGGTCGAGCGCGTGAAGTCGGCCCACCTGGAGGGCGTCGGCCCGGACGGCGAGGGCTACCACTCGCCGTGGGACGAGGACGTCGCCCGCGGCATCGACCTGCGTGGCCACACGACCTCGCTGTCGATGCGCTACCTGTCGGGTCACCAGGTCGGCGAACTGGAACCGCCCCAGCGGTTCTTCAGCGTCGAGAAGGTGTACCGCAACGACACGCTCGACCCGACGCACCTGCTCGAGTTCTTCCAGATCGAGGGGTGGGTCCTGGCCGAGGATCTCTCAGTTAGGGACCTGATGGGCACCTTCACCGAGTTCTACGAGCAGTTCGGCATCACCGACCTGGAGTTCAAGCCCCACTACAACCCCTACACGGAGCCGAGCTTCGAGCTGTTCGGCACCCACCCCGAGACGGGCGAGATCGTCGAGGTCGGGAACAGCGGCATCTTCCGGCCCGAGGTGCTCGAACCGCTGGGCGTCGACGCCGACGTGATGGCGTGGGGGCTCTCGCTGGAGCGCCTGCTCATGCTCATGTACGGCTTCGAGGACATCCGCGACGTCCACGGGACGCTGGCGGACCTCGAACTCCTCCGCGAGACGGAGGTGGTGTACTGATGCCCGTCGTCGACGTCGACCCCGACGAACTGCGCCGCCTGACGGGTCACGACGAGAAGGACGACGACGAACTCCGATCGGACCTGTTCAACCTCGGTCTGGAGTTCGAGGGCTGGACCGAGGACGACGAGTTCCAGCTCGAATTCGCCCCCGACAGGCTCGACCGGCTCTCCGTGGAGGGGGTCGCCCGGTCGCTGCGCTACCAGTACGGCGACGACCGCGGGGTGTACACGCCCGGGACGAACCACGCCGAGTGGGTCGTCGAAGTCGAGGACACGCCGCCGGAGCGACCCTACGTCACGGGCGCCGTCGTCCGCGGGCTGGACATGGACGACGAGGCGCTGGACTCGATCATCCAGCTCCAGGAGAAGCTCCACGCGACGATGGGCCGCCAGCGTGCCAAGGGCGCCATCGGCGTCCACGATCTCACGATGCTCAAGGGCGAGGCCGGAGTCGAGGGCGGCGGGAAGTCCGTCACCTACACCGGCATCGACCCCGAGGGCGACACGTTCGTTCCCCTCGAAGGCGACCAGGAGATGACGCCCGGCGACGTCGTCGAGGGCCACCACATCGGCAAGGAGTACGCCGACCTCGTGAGTGATCTCGACCGCGTGCCGGCCATCTACGACGCCATCGGCCTGTTCTCGTTCCCGCCGGTGGTCAACGGCCGCCGGACCGAGGTCTCGACGGGCTCTCGCGACCTGTTCATCGAGATGACCGGGACGGACCAGTGGACAATCGACCACATGCTCAACATCGTCTGCTACGCGCTCGACGCCCGCGGCGGACAGGTCGAGGAGGTCCGCGTCGAGTACGCGGCCGACGCCCCCGGTGAGTACTCGGGCCAGCAGTTCGTCCGGCCCGACCTCGCCACGAAGACCAAGACCGTCACCCACGAGCGAATCGAGCAGATCCTCGGGATCGAGCTGGACCCAGAAGAGGTCGTGGACTGCGCCGAGCGCGCGGGGCTGGACGCCCGCGGCGAGGAGGACGAGGAGACCGGCGCTGTCTCCTACGAGTTCGACGTCCCGCCGTATCGCGTCGACGTGCTCCACCCGCTGGACGTCATCGACGACATCGGTCGGGCCTACGGCTTCAACACGCTCGAACCCGAGTACCCCGACGTCTCGACGGTCGGCGGACGCCACGAGCGCTCCCGGCTGGAGGACGCCGCCCGGGACGCCCTCGTCGGCCTCGGCTTCGAGGACCTGCTCAACTTCCACATGATCAACGAGGAAGAGAACTACGAGCGGATGGAAGTTGAACCCGGCACCGACGTCCTCGGCGCTGGCGATCCGGTCACCATCGAGCAACCCTACAGCGAGGACTACACGATGCTCCGGACCTGGGCGCTCCCGTCGGTCCTGATGGTCCTGGAGAACAACACCCACCGGGCCTACCCCCAGGATCTGGCCGAGATCGGCCTCGCTGCCGAAATCGACGAGAGCGAGAACACCGGCGTCGCCGAACACCGGACGGTCGCGGGCGCGCTCGCGCGCACGGACGCCTCCTACGAGGACGCCAAGGCCCGCCTCCAGACGTTGGCGAAGGCCTTCGGCAAAGAGCTGGAGACGCCGCCGACCGATCACCCGACGTTCATCTCCGGTCGCGCGGCCGAGGTGGTGCTGGACGGCGAGTCCGCCGGCGTCATCGGCGAAGTTCACCCGAAGGTGCTGGTGGAGCACGACCTGGAACTGCCGGTGGCGGCCTTCGAGTTCCGGCTGGACGCGCTGGAGTAAGTCGGTTCTTAGTAACTGCCTAATCCGGGCGTTCTCGTTTCGTCCGTCGGGGTGACGCTGTTGACATTCGCTTCTCTGGGTTCGCTCTGGGTAGAATCGCCGTTCGGTACAGGTCAGCTAGGTATCGATTGGTGGGTGTGTTCGAGAAGGGACGGGCAATACCACAAACACCTCGAAAGCCCTCGGCGCGCTCGTCGCGCCCTGAGCGAGATATCCTCGCTCCTCCGTCGCTCGGATAGGGCCCGCTCAGGCCACGCGACCGCGCCTCGCCCTTTCATTCCACCAAGGACAACGTCGCTCGCGCGATGAAACGCGCTCGCGCTTGACTCCACCACTCCTCCCCGGACCCGGCGCGTCCGCGCCGGGTCACGCGTCCTGACCGCTCCCCATCCGCCCGGCCGGGAGCGGCGTTTATGCCGCGACCAGGGGAAGGGCAGGGCTGCGGTGCTGTGCTGGCCTTGGAGGAATGAAAGGGCGAGGCGGGGTCCGGGAACCCGGGCGCAGCAAGCACCGAACGGAGTGAGGCGCGCAGCAAGCCCCGGGACCGGAGCCCGCCGAGGGCTTTCTGGGTCTTGATATTGGTGTTGATTTCACTGACTCGACCGAGAATCAATCACTCAATTCACACACTCTATCTAACACCTCCGGCCGAGTTGGACAGGGCCGTCGTCAGTCGCTCAGATCCAGAACACCCCTGATCACGCCGAGGGCGGAAGCACCAGCTCCGAACTGTGGAAGACGATCTGTTCGGCCTCGACGTCCTCGTAGACGGCGCCCCAGCCGCCGACGAGGTGGCGGCCGTCGTCGGTCTCGACGACGAGGGTGACGAGGCTGGCGAGTTCGCCGTAGGTCGGCGGCTCGTCCGAACCGAGGTCGTGCTCCGGGTAGACGACGTCGGCGAGGACGCCGGTCACCTCCCGCTTCTCGCCGGTATCGGTATCGACGCCGACGACGGTGACCGGGACGACGCTGCCCGACCACCAGAACGGGTAGACGTCGCGGACGAACTCCTCCATGCTGACGTAGGTGTACTCGGTTTCGCCACGTCGGTAGACGGGCTCGCAGACGGACCAGAGGCAGAGCTGGAAGTACCAGTGGAAGACGAACGCGAGGATGTCGTCGTTGAAGACCATGCCGTAGGAGGCGGGGGCTCGTTCGTTCGGCGCGAAGCAGATGTGGGTGCGGTCGACCAGCGCGACGAATGGACCCGGGATCTGTCGGCGACGGATCGCTGTCGCGGGCTGTTCGGAGCCGACGGCGTCGACGGCGCCGTCGCCGAGCCCCTCGACGGAGGCGCGGACGACGGCGCCGTTCTCACGGGCCTCGCGCATGGCTTCCTGCAACCCGTAGTACTGGGCCGGCGTCGCGGCGACGTCGACCGACGTCTCCGCCGCCCGGACGAGGGACTCGGCCTGGTCGAGGACGGCGTCGACCCGGTCGAAGAGGGCGATCCGGTGGTCTTGCAGCGTCGCCTGCTCCCAGCCGTCTTCGATGTCCTCGGCCGCCGCCGAGAGTCGTTCGCTCGTGTCTCGTAACCCGTCGACGACGTCGGAGGGCTCCCCGGCGCGGGCGTAGCGCCGGTCCTCGCGCTCGAACGTCTCGACGTACCCCTCCCGTTCGAGGTCCGCCAGGACGTCGTAGATCCGTGACCCGGGCACGCCGCTACGTTTCGCGACGTCGATGGCGGGCAACGCGCCGTGTTCGAGCAGCGTCGCGTACGCCTGCGCCTGGTACGAGTTGAACCCGATCGTCTGCAACCCTCGCTGTATGGCTTCCGTGTTCATGGTTCGCTGTTCCGGTGTCTCCCGCAGTCGTTCGAGTACGAACGGCCGCCGACGCCTTAATTCCCGACTCCCTAACCACGGAACGAGTGTGGCTGCGGACGCTCGCCCGGAGCGACTGCACACCGGTACCTCGGCACTCGGCCACCTGGGCGTCCGGCCACCTCGGCGCCCCGCAACCCCGCCACCTCGGCGCTCGGCGTTCCTGTCGTTCACTACCCGAGTGGTGAGTGGAAATATGTCATCTACGCGTCTACTCTTCCGGACGCGTCCGGCCCACGACGCGGTCGGGGGCGCGACACCAACCATGTCCGATCATTCACCGCGAACGCCGTCGGGAGACGGCGACGAGGGGGGACAGACGACGACCGAACGCGACGAGGCGAGAGCACGCGACGGACCGGGGGAGCGCGACGAGGCGAAGGAACGCGACAAGGCGAGTAAACACGACGGGGCCGACGGGCCCGAGGGGTTCCGCCTGGGCCGGCGCGACTACGTGAAGGCGCTCGGGGCCGCCGGCGCGGCCGGGCTCGGCGCGACGGCGAGCGTCGGGAGCGTCCAGGCGGCGCCGGTCGGCAACGGGAGCTACGCGACCGGCCTGCCGGCGGGGGAATCGGAACCACAGGGAGCGATCTACACCACCGCGAACGTCTCGGGGCCGGTCCAGACGAACGACTGGTGGTCCTCGGTGGCGTGGACGGGGACTGGCGAGAACCTCTTCTGGCACCCGGGCTACGGGAACCCGACGGAAACCGGGCTGGAAGTCGGTTACCCGTCGGAGTGGTCCTTCCCGGCGTCGGACGCCGTGCTGGGCTACGCGGCGGACTTCGCGCTCGGCCACGCCGGCGGGACGTTCGCCGACGTGCGCGTCGACGGCTGGAGCGACTGGGGGGTCGACCTGCGATGGGGGGCGGGCACGGGAACGACGCTCGACGTCACCCTCGTCCAGGGGTCGCCGTTCGTCTACGCCGAGTACGCCGGCGGCGGCGCGGAACTCGACTTCGAGGCGGCGCCGTCGGTGTGGGCCGACCGGGGGAACGTCCTCGGCGTCAGCGTCGACGGGACCCACTACGGCCTGTTCGCGCCCGCGGGAGCGACCTGGGGCGGCGTCGGGAGCGCCACGCTCACGAACGACCTTGCGGGGACGAACGGGTCGGGCTACCTGACGGTGGCCATCCTCCCGGACGACGCCGGGTCGACGCTCGACGAGTTCGCTCGCTACGCGTACAACCACGTCACCGACACGCGCGTGGAACCGACCTACGACCGGGCGAACGGGCGGGTGTCGACGACGTTTTCGTTCACCACCGACGACAAACCGGAAAGCGCCGGCTCGGGAACCATCACGGCGCTGTACCCACATCAGCACAAGTACACGGACGTCTCTTTCGCGCCGTACACCTACGAGTGCGCTCGCGGGACGATGAAGACGGTCACGGGGTCCTCGTTCGAGACGAGCTACGACTTCCCGGGGGTCCTGCCGGGGCTCCCCGACGAGGGAAGCTACGACCGGTCGCGACTTGCGGGCTACGTCGGCGACGTCGCGGAGACCATCGACGATTCCCAGGGGTCGGGCACCTACTGGACGGGCAAGAACTACGGCCGGCTCTCGAACGCCGCGGTCATTGCGGACCAGCTCGGGGAGACGGCGAAACGCGACGGCCTCCGCGGGACGATGCGGGCCGAACTGGAGAACTGGCTCACCGCCGACGACGGCGAAGCAGCGGACCTGTTCTACTACAACGACAACTGGGGGACCCTCGTCGGCTACCCTGACTCCTTCGGCTCCGCCGGCGACCTGAACGACCACCACTTCCACTACGGTTACTTCGTCCGCGGCGCCGCCGAACTCGCCCGGCAGGATCCCTCGTGGGCCGACGACGCCAACTGGGGCGGGATGATCGAACTGCTGATCCGGGACTACGCGAACTGGGAGCGTCCGTCAGGCGCGCAGGACCCGGCGAACGATCCGGCCGGATCCTTCCCCTTCCTGCGGACCTTCAGTCCCTATGCCGGGCATTCCTGGGCCGCCGGGTCCGCGGAGTTCGGCGACGGCAACAACCAGGAGTCCTCCTCGGAGGCTATCCAGGCCTACGGCGCGATGGTCCAGTACGCGACGTACACCGGTAACGACGAACTGCTGGAGTGGGCCGTCTACCTCTACGCGACGGAGGTGACGGCCGCGCTGGAGTATTGGTTCGACGTGGCCGACGAGAACCACCCCGACGGCTGGGACCACGACACCGCCGGCATCGTCTGGGGGAGCAAGCTCTCCCACGCGACGTGGTTCTCCGGCGACCCCGAGGCCATCCACGGCATCAACTATCTCCCCTTCGACGGCCACTCGTTGTACCTGGGCTGGCACCCCGACGCCGCCGGACGGAACTACGACGAACTTGTCGCCGAGAACGGTACCGACTTCGACTACTGGGCCGACATCGTCTGGAACTACCGGGCGTTCTCGGACCCGGACGACGCCGCCAGCATGTTCGAGGCCCAGGCCGGCAGTTACTCGCCGGAGTTCGGCGAGACGAAGGCCCACACGTACCACTGGATATACAACCTGCTCGAACTCGGCAGTCCCCGCCGTGACGTCACGGCCGACCACCCGCTCGCCCACGTCTTCGACGACGACGGCGACCTGACCTACGTCGCCTACAACGGCGGCGACACCGCCACGACCGTCACCTTCTCCGACGGCACGAGCCTGTCGGTCCCCGCGAATTCGTTCGCGACCCGAACCGGTGACGGGAGCGGCGGTGGCAGCGGCGACGGTGGAACCGGGGGCGACGACGGTGGCACCGGTGACGGTAGCGATGGCGACGACGGTGGTAGCGACGACGGTGGTAGCGGCGGCGGGGATGGAAACGCCGATAGCGGCACGACGGACGACTTCTCGTACGCCGTCAGCCGGATCAGCGGCGCCGACGGCGTCGAAGACGAGCTCCGCTTCGAGTATGTCTCGAACGTCGACTCGAACTGGGTGGACGTCCACTACACCGTCGACGGCGGGACGCAGTACAACTACCGGATGAACAACCCGAGCGGCGACACGCACGCGCTCGAGACGACGCCGGGGTACGTCGTCGGCGACTTCTCGGCCGGTGACGTGATAGACTACTACTTCACCTACGAGGTGGACGGCGCCGCGACAGACTCCGGGTGGTTCTCGGTGACGTACTGACGGGCGCTCTGACCCCGCCGCGGCGAGCGATTCCGCTCGCCCCTTCTCGCCGCCTGTTTCCCGACCGGCGGCTTCGACAAGAACTATAGCGCCCGGCCGTCACCCACGGACCAATGAGCACTGAATCGACACTGGAACGGTTCTCCCGGAAGGGTCGGCGGGTCCTGTTCGTCATCATCGGCATCTTCCTGCTCGTCGCCGGCGGTGGGCTCTACATCGCCCTGCAGATCGGGCCGCTGCAGGCCGTCGTCTACGTCCTGGGGATGTCCGCGCTGACGGGGTTCCTGTTCCCGCGGCTGGTCTGACCGTACTGGCTACTCGCCGGGGCGGACGTACTCGACGCCCGCTGGAATCTCGTTGTCCTCTGGCACCCTGACGACGATGGTCGAGGAGAGTTCGTTGAACAGCCTGACGTACTCGTCCTCCATGGCGATCCAGCCGATCAGCAGGTCGAGCGGGAGGAGAAACGCCTTCCCGAAGCTCTCGATGGCTGCGGTGAGGTAATCGATGTCCTCACCTCGCTCGTCGGTGACGGCGATATCGAGCACCATCTTGCCGGCGGACTGTCCCTGGTACCCTTCGAGGGCCGTCCAGTAAATCCAGAGGCCGAAGCCGTTGACGCCGAGGAACGGCGAGACGACGACGCTCCCGGTGAGCACGGAGAAGACGCCGACGACCTCGCCGAACGCCGAGAGCACCACGCCGACGAGGATGACGTCGATGAGCCAGGCCCAGAAGCGGTCGTCCCACGAGGCGAGGTGAATTTTCCTTGTGGCGCCGGTCGAACTGTCTTCGGCGTCGGGTTCCATACGACGACTGCGTCGGCCGAAACAATCAGTGTTGGCCCGCAACGGGCGCTGTCGGCGGTCCCTTCCCGGTCACAGGTCCGCGCCGACCGCGTCCTCGACGGAGTCGAACCCGTCTCGTTCGAGGAGTTCGAGCAGGCCCTCGTTGATCTCCCGGGCGATGGAGGGGCCCCGATAGACGAGCCCCGTGTACAGTTCGACCACCGAGGCGCCGGCCCGGATCTTCCGATAGGCGCCCTCGGCGGTCGAGACGCCGCCGACACCCACGACCGGGACGTCGACGCGTTCCGCACAGAAGCGGACCATCCGCGTGGCCTCGTCCTCGATGGGTTTGCCCGAGAGGCCGCCCTCTTCGACCCGGTTGTCGCTGCGGAGCGAACTCGGCCGTTCGGTGGTCGTGTTCACTGCGACGACGCCGTCCAGGTCGAGTTCGGTGACGAGGTCCAGGGCGTCCTCGGCGGCGGGCTCCGGGAGGTCCGGCGACAGTTTCACGAGCAGCGGGCCCGCACCCGCGTCTTTGAGCTCCGAGAGCACCGCGCGCATCGCGCCCTTGTTCTGCAGTTCCTCGAATCCCTGGGAGTTCGGGCAGGAGACGTTGACGACGAAGAAATCTCCTCCCGCTGCGACCTGCTCGTAGGTCTCGCGGTAGTCCGCGGGGGCGTCGTCGGTGCCGACGTGTTCGCTCTTGGCGATGTTGACGCCTACTGGCACGGGCGCGTCCGTGCGTGCGAGACGGTGACCGACGACGTCGGCGCCGTGGTTGTTCAGCCCCATCCGGTTGACGATGGCCTCGTCCTCGCGCAGACGGAACATCCGTGGTCGGGGGTTGCCGTCCTGGGGGACCGCCGTGACGCCACCTACTTCGACGAAGCCGAAGCCGAGTGCAGCCAGGGCGCCCGGGATCTGGGCGTTCTTGTCGAAGCCAGCAGCGACGCCGACAGGGTTGTCGAAGGACTGGCCGAACACCTCGACGGTGAGGCGCGAGTCCTCGACGACGTATCGGTCGGCCAGTGCCGCGGCGATCGGCGTCCCGTCCGCGACGTCGAGCAGTCGGTGGACGATCCGGTGGGCGGTTTCGGCCGGCAGCGAGAACAGGAGTGGTTTCGCCAGGTCGTACATGGTCATGTGACTAGAGGTGGGCGCCGTCTGCCCGGCGGTGCGATTCGCTCGTCGGTCGTGGGGTCAAAACTCGTGTTCGACGTCGTCTGGGTTGGCTTTCTGGATGATTATCTTGTTGTCTCGTACCCGGACGAACACCTCGTCGCCGATGTCCATACCGGCGACCGCGAGTTCGTCCTCGTGAATGTTGATGTGGACGTTGTGGTACTCGCCGTCCTCGTCTTTGGCGCCACTCGGACTGAGCTTCTTCTTTCGCACCATCGCGCTATCCTATTCCGTGCTTCGCCGTAGGATATACTTAAGTCTACCGTGCCCGGTTCCGTCACCACGGCGAACGAGTGCGCGCGCGCGGTCGAACACCCGGAATCTAGGGGTGAGATCGGCCGTGATATGGTCTCCGATACCATCTGGTATATAAGCGTACCCCACGAGGGCGCCCGTATCTGGGGGTATATTTATATGGGGTCATGTAATGAATTGACACGGAGCGGTAAAACCATGGCACGCAACGAGGACAAGCGCAATTTCGCGCTCCGAACTTCGGACGGTGACGAAACGAGCGTCTTCTCGGGTGGGACACCACGGCAGGCTGCGCTGAAGGCAGCCCGTCGACTCGACCCCGCTGACAGCGAAGACGACGCAGACGAACAGGAGCTTCGCCTTCGCGAGAAGGGTACCCGCAAGGTACACATCTACGAGGGCTGGGCCTGGGTCGAAGAGGCACCCGACGACAAACCCGACTGGATGCCCGGCGACATCACGAAGGGCAACGTCTCCAAGCAGGGCGTCGAGCACCTCGACGAGATTTAGACCGACGGCGCTTCGTCTATTTTTCACCACCCACCGAGCCACGGCGTTCCAGCGGGACGCGTGCCGGGAGACATATACGACTCCGTCGTGCACCCACACGTGCGCGGAATCACTCAGTCCGACCAGACGCACACCGCGCGGGATGACCGACTGGCCTCCAGCCGCGCAACATCTTCTGCACACACAGCGCGTTCTCGAGAGGACCTGATCCGTGAAACGAAACCATGGGTACGCGTACCGCATGAAATCGGCTGCCGTGGGCGAGTTCGTTCGACGCGCTTAAGTAACAACCTCCCATCGGATTGAGTACGAAGCGGCGCGGGGCAACCGAGCCCTGCCGGGCTTCACACCGATGCCGCCTCGACGGTCGAGGCGAGCACCGATCCGACGCCCTTAAGTGTAACAGGGCGCTCGGATTGGACGCGAAGGTCGTTCTCGTCCCGCGGTTCGGGGCGAGACGAACTCCGGTGCCCTTAAGTGTAATAGGGCACTCGGATATGACGCGAACGAAGTCCGGCCGGGGCGGCGTGCCCGCGGCCGACAGGACCAGCCGACGAGTCGAGATCCGTCGGGCGTCTTCCGAAGCCCTTATGGGGGATTCGGAACAACGTTCAGGTCCGAAGAAATGAGGATTCCACCCCTGCGGTCCGCCGTACAGATGGGATCTGATGTTAGCCTTGGTAGTTCGGTGACACTCGGTCGACGAGTGTCGTCGGACGCATTTCGATAGCGACCACGTCCACGGGTAACAGTGGACGTGATCCCGCCTAACCTCCCTGCTCTGCAGGGAACATTCCGGTTGATCCTGCCGGAGGCCATTGCTATCGGAGTCCGATTTAGCCATGCTAGTCGCACGGGCTCAGACCCGTGGCAGATAGCTCAGTAACACGTGGCCAAACTACCCTACAGATCGTGATAACCTCGGGAAACTGAGGCTAATAACGAATACAGCTCCCAGATTTGAACATCGGGAGCTGGAAACGTTCCGGCGCTGTAGGATGTGGCTGCGGCCGATTAGGTAGACGGTGGGGTAACGGCCCACCGTGCCGATAATCGGTACGGGTTGTGAGAGCAAGAACCCGGAGACGGAATCTGAGACAAGATTCCGGGCCCTACGGGGCGCAGCAGGCGCGAAACCTTTACACTGCACGACAGTGCGATAAGGGGACTCCGAGTGCGAGGGCATATAGTCCTCGCTTTTCTGTACCGTAAGGTGGTACAGGAACAAGTGCTGGGCAAGACCGGTGCCAGCCGCCGCGGTAATACCGGCAGCACGAGTGATGGCCGCTCTTATTGGGCCTAAAGCGTCCGTAGCCGGCCAGACAAGTCCGTTGGGAAATCGACGCGCTCAACGCGTCGGCGTCCAGCGGAAACTGTCTGGCTTGGGGCCGGAAGACCTGAGGGGTACGTCCGGGGTAGGAGTGAAATCCCGTAATCCTGGACGGACCACCGGTGGCGAAAGCGCCTCAGGAAGACGGACCCGACGGTGAGGGACGAAAGCTAGGGTCTCGAACCGGATTAGATACCCGGGTAGTCCTAGCTGTAAACGATGCTCGCTAGGTGTGGCGCAGGCTACGAGCCTGCGCTGTGCCGTAGGGAAGCCGTGAAGCGAGCCGCCTGGGAAGTACGTCTGCAAGGATGAAACTTAAAGGAATTGGCGGGGGAGCACTACAACCGGAGGAGCCTGCGGTTTAATTGGACTCAACGCCGGACATCTCACCAGCACCGACAGCAGTAATGACGGTCAGGTTGATGACCTTACCCGACGCTGCTGAGAGGAGGTGCATGGCCGCCGTCAGCTCGTACCGTGAGGCGTCCTGTTAAGTCAGGCAACGAGCGAGACCCACACTTCTAGTTGCCAGCAATACCCTTGTGGTAGTTGGGTACACTAGGAGGACTGCCGCTGCCAAAGCGGAGGAAGGAATGGGCAACGGTAGGTCAGTATGCCCCGAATGTGCTGGGCAACACGCGGGCTACAATGGCCGGGACAATGGGATGCGACACCGAGAGGTGGAGCTAATCCCCTAAACCCGGTCGTAGTTCGGATTGCGGGCTGAAACTCGCCCGCATGAAGCTGGATTCGGTAGTAGTCGCGTGTCATTAGCGCGCGGCGAATACGTCCCTGCTCCTTGCACACACCGCCCGTCAAAGCACCCGAGTGAGGTCCGGATGAGGCCTGGATTCCCAGGTCGAATCTGGGCTTCGCAAGGGGGCTTAAGTCGTAACAAGGTAGCCGTAGGGGAATCTGCGGCTGGATCACCTCCTAACGATCGGGACCAGGCCGACGCGCCTGGCCCACCTTTGGCTGCGTCCGGAGACACCCGTCGACCGGGCACCTTTGAACTACCGAGGCTAACACTTGCGGACCTGACGTCGGGCCCATAGCTCAGCGGCAGAGCACCTCCTTTGCAAGGAGGAAGCCCTGGGTTCAAATCCCAGTGGGTCCATGTGCCGGACCAGCCGAAACCGCTCCCCTTAAGTGGGTGACGGCGCTTCGACTGGTTACGGAGAACCGATGCACCATCCCGTGCAAGCGCGGATGGGAAGGGTCGATGCGCCCAGTTAGACCACTTGGGCTGCATATGAAACCGTGTGTACGTGCGATCCAGGCGTCCACTGGACTCGTTCATTCGAGTCACAACGTTAGAAGTATCTAGAAGTTGGCTACTATGCCAGCTGGTGGATGGCTCGGCTCGGAAGCCGATGAAGGACGTGCCAAGCTGCGATAAGCCTACGGGAGCCGCATGGAGGCGAAGAACGTAGGATATCCTAATGGGAATCCCCACCGCAATTGCTTCGCGCAATGGGGAACGCCGGGAATTGAAACATCTCAGTACCGGCAGGAAAAGAAAGCGTAATGCGATGTCGTTAGTAACCGCGAGTGAAAGCGACGCAGCCCAAACCGAAGCCCTCACGGGCAATGTGGTGTTCGGGCTACCTCTCATCGGACGACCGTTTTCGTGAAGTCTCCTGGAAAGGAGCGCGATACAGGGTGAAAGCCCCGTAACGAAGACCAGTAATCCGTGCGGTAGTTCCAGAGTATCGGGGGTTGGAAATCCCTCGTGAATACGGCAGGCATCGACTGCCAAGGCTAAACACTCTCCGAGACCGATAGCGAAAAAGTAGCGTGAGCGAACGCTGAAAAGCACCCTCAGAAGGGAGGTGCAATAGGGCCTGAAATCAGTTGGCGATGGAGCGACGGGGCATACAAGGTCCCGTACAAAACGAACGAGACGCGAGTCTCCAGTAGGAAGTACGGGAAGCCGATGTTCCGTCGTACGTTTTGAAAAACGAGCCAGGGAGTGTGCCTGTTTGGCGAGTCTAACCCGATCATCGGGGGAGGCACAGGGAAACCGACATGGCCGCAGCGCTTTGCGCAAGGGCCGCCGTCTTCAAGGGCGGGGAGCCAAACGTGCACGACCCGAAACCGAGTGATCTACACGTGGACAAGGCGAAGCGTGCCGAAAGGCACGTGGAGGCCTGTTAGAGTTGGTGTCCTACAATACCCTCTCGTGATCTTCGTGTAGGGGTGAAAGGCCCATCGAACTCGGAAACAGCTGGTTCCAACCGAAACATGTCGAAGCATGACGTCCGCCGAGGTAGTTCGTGGGGTAGAGCGACCGATTGGGATGCTTCACTCCGAGAGGAGTGAACTTCCCTGTCGAACTCCGAACCTACGAACGCTGTCGACGCGGGCAGTCCGGTGCGCGGGGTAAGCCTGTGTACCGTAAGGGAGACAACCCAGAGCTGGGTTAAGGTCCCCAAGTGTGGACTAAGTGTGATCGAAGGTGGTCTCGAGCCCTAGACAGCCGGGAGGTGAGCTTAGAAGCAGCAATCCTCTAAGAAAAGCGTAACAGCTTACCGGCCGAGGTTCGAGGCGCCGAAAATGATCGGGACTCAAGTCCACCACCGAGACCTAGCCGTTCCCCTCACAGGGAAATCGAGTAGGTTGGCGCTCCAATTGGATGGAAGCAGGGGTGAGAATTCCTGTGGACCGATTGGTGACGACAATCCTGGCCATAGTAGCAGCGATAGTCGGGTGAGAATCCTGACGGCCTAATGAGCAAGGGTTCCTCAGCACTGTTCGTCAGCTGAGGGTTAGCCGATCCTAAGTCTATCCGTAATTCGAAATAGACGAAATGGGAAGCTGGTTAATATTCCAGCGCTCGTATGCAGTGAAACCGACGCCTCGGGGTCGACCAAGCCGGGCCTTCGCCCGGTCGAACTGTCCAATTCCGTGGAAGCCGTAATGGCACGAAGCGGACGAACGGCAGGATAGCGCAAGTTGGTTCAACCTGGGGCCCGTGAAAAGGGAGCATACGATCCGTACCGAGATCCGACACAGGTGCTCATGGCGGCGAAAGCCAAGGCCTGTCGGGAGCAACCGACGTTAGGGAATTCGGCAAGTTAGTCCCGTAAGTTCGCGATAAGGGATACCTGCTCAGGAGATGAGCAGGTCGCAGTGACTCGGACGCTCCGACTGTCTAGTAACAACATAGGTGACCGCAAATCCGCAAGGACTCGTACGGTCACTGAATCCTGCCCAGTGCGGGTATCTGAACACTCAGTACAATGAGACGAAGGACCCGTCAACGGCGGGGGTAACTATGACCCTCTTAAGGTAGCGTAGTACCTTGCCGCTTCAGTAGCGGCTTGCATGAATGGATTAACGAGAGCGTCACTGTCCCAACGTTGGGCCCGGTGAACTGTACGTTCCAGTGCGGAGTCTGGAGACACCCAAGGGGAAGCGAAGACCCTATGGAGCTTTACTGCAGGCTGTTGCTGGGACATGGTCGCTAATGTGCAGCATAGGTAGGAGCCGTTACACAGGTACCCGCGCTAGCGGGCCACCGAGGCATCAGTGAAATACTACCCGTTAGTGACTGTGACCCTCACTCCTGGCGGAGGACACCAATAGCCGGGCAGTTTGACTGGGGCGGTACGCGCTCGAAAAGATATCGAGCGCGCCCTAAGGCCATCTCATCCGGGTCAGAGATCCGGAGAAGAGCGCAAGAGCAAAAGATGGCTTGACAGTGTTCTTCCTAACGAGGAACGCTGACGCGAAAGCGTGGTCTAGCGAACCAATTAGCCTGCTTGATGCGGGCAATTGATGACAGAAAAGCTACCCTAGGGATAACAGAGTCGTCACCCGCAAGAGCACATATCGACCGGGTGGCTTGCTACCTCGATGTCGGTTCCCTCCATCCTGCCCGTGCAGCAGCGGGCAAGGGTGAGGTTGTTCGCCTATTAAAGGAGGTCGTGAGCTGGGTTTAGACCGTCGTGAGACAGGTCGGCTGCTATCTATTGGGTGTGTCATGGTATCTGACGGGAACGTTCGTATAGTACGAGAGGAACTACGAATGGTGGCCACTGGTGTACCGGTCGTCCGGAAGGGCGCTGCCGGGCAGCCACGCCACACGGGGTAAGAGCTGAATGCATCTAAGCTCGAAACCCACCTGGAAAAGAGATACCGCTGAGGTCTCTCGTAGAAGACGAGTTCGATAGACTCGGGGTGTACGCACCGAGGTAACGAGGTGTTCAGCCCGCGAGAACTAAACGACCGAAGCCACCACTTATACCGCATTGTGACTCATTTGAACGAGTCCAGGCGCTATCTGGATCGCACGTACACATGGTATCGACCGACCGATACTGGTCTCCAGCTTTGCTGGAGCGTGGTTCGATTCCACGAATCGGCGTTAAGGCGGCCATAGCGGCGGGGCGACTCCCGTACCCATCCCGAACACGGAAGATAAGCCCGCCTGCGTTTCGGTGAGTACTGGAGTGTGCGAACCTCTGGGAAACTCGATTCGCCGCCTGCCACTCATACTTGGCGTCCCTATCGGACGCCCACTTTCAACCCTCGAACAGCCACTGCGCTGTTCGGGGGTTTTCGTCGTTTATTACCGGCCGGTAGTTATCGCTCGGCCAACATCTATACTCGCTGACCGCGTAGCGGTAGCCATGACGAGAGAGGTCAAACTCAACGAACTCGGCGTCGCGTTCGAAGGACTCCAGTTCCCCGTCGAGCGGGAAACGGTCGCAACCGAACTCGACGACGTGGTCCTTCGCTACGCCGACGGTGAGGAACCGCTTCCGGACGTACTCGACCGCGTCGAGGCTCGGTCCTTCGGCGACCGCGACGAACTGGAAAACGAGATCTACAACACGCTGCCGGTAGAGGCCGTGGGCGAACCCGGCCAGTCGGAGGGTGAGGGATAGCCCCGCGGGTATCGCAACGCATAAATCCGCCCACCGAGGAATTTCACCCGCGCCAAGGTGGCAGAGTCCGGCCGAACGCAGCGGCCTGCAGAGCCGCCCATCGCCGGTTCAAATCCGGCCCTTGGCTTCTTTGCCGCGAACAATTCGTGAGCGGCAAGCACCAAATGGGTGGATTTGAACTCTGGGACGATCGAAGCGAAGTCCCTCCGGTTCAAATCCGGCCCTTGGCTTCCTGCGACGAACGAACACGAGGAGCGGAAGCCACGCCGGTTTGAATCCTGGAAGTCGCAGCGCCCGAGTGAAGCGAGGGCGACCGTCTTCCTCCGGTTCAAATCCGGCCCTTGGCTTCCTGCGACGAACGAACGTGAGGAGCGGAAGCCACGCATGCGTACGCCGACGTCGATTTCCCTCACCTGGAGCTGTGATGGCTGCTCTCACGGCGGATCACTGCCCGCGTCGAGCGGTGTCACCGATTCGACGTGGGAGGTCACAGGTCAGAGCTTCAGAACGATCTGCGTCACGAATTTCGCGTACGACTGCTGGATACACGAGTCCTCGACTTACCGACGCCGCGAAGGAGACGACGAGATGAAACTCGTCGACTCTCCGTCCGACGCACCAGGCTACGGATTCTCCGAAGGCACCGACGTAGTCGCATCGGCACGTTGCGTCGACCACGATCCTGATCGGGTCGACAGGTGACTCGGGGATCTGTCGTGACCGATGTTTGAATGGGTCTCGATATTTATCTGATATCTGTACAATTACGTGTCCTATTTTAATGTTGACTCATACGGGAAGATCACAGATGAACATATAGAATTCGTAGAAATCGGACACTGTAACGGTGGAACACGGCCTGATTCCGCGGTGCACCACGAACGAAAATGAGTTCTCTCGATGAACTCCTGTTTTACACGGGGTTGGCCGAGAAATTCGTTTCGAGGGAGGCTATCCACTGCGGAATCAATCGAACGAGCGGGAATTCGTTCGGTACGGGAACGCCACCGTTAGTAGCACGTATCGCTCACGAGGTTGGCCCATCATGGTCTTTCAACACGACGTGAGTCGACGACCTGGTGTCTCTGGATTGGAGGTCGGTGTATTGTACCCAGTTGTGGCGGGGAGCTGTACTGGCAAGTACCATAGATATCTATTTCAAATGCAGTAAAGAAAACTGATACTATGGTGAATTCACGTGGGCGCAGGAGTCCACCGATTGGGGTGTCGTATCCCAATACAACGACCCGGGTCGATCCGGTCGATATTACTACCGCGGCGAGATTTGTGACATCGGTTTCGTGAAATTTGGCTGTCTTTCTCCCTCGCTTTTCATCAGATACGACGCGGATGGGTGAACGGTTTCTACGATTACTCGGCACTCCCTGAGGGTTCGAGCATCACACTTCTCACTCGGCGACCGATACCACGACAGTCACCGGTTGGTGGCGACGGTACCGGGCTACGACGCTCTCTGTGTCCGGTGGTTTGCGACTATCCTGCGGTTATTTCGGACGGTATGCTGGGTCTGTCGTGGGGGATACTTCGTGGTGGGCCCTGAGACGAGAGGATCCCGCCGTCAGAACCCACTACCGAAGAAAATACGGGACTGGCGCGGTACTGGGCACGACCCGCTCCTCGAACTAGTATCACAGATTTAAGGCTGTTATTCCTCTCGGCGGCGAGAACCGGTCGATCCGTCGATTTCCCGCCTGATGGCCGTACACGTTCGTTCGATATACTCGCAGGATCGATGGAAATGCAGAAAACACCTATCGAACGGTCGGGAGGCGGAATGACCGTGAAAATCGAACGGCCGGGCGAGGAAGTGAGGAAAGACCACGTCTGGTCACTCGCGAATCGTAGCCGCTATCGACGGCGACCAGCGGCCCCGTTGTTCTCGGTCAGCCGGTTCGCGACGTCGATCCCGACCGTCCGAAATAATCGAAGGGCTTACGACTGCACCGTCCATAACGATCGAATATGTCACACGGTGCGCCACCGTTGAAGACGATCCAACGGGCGTTCGAGATACTCGAACTGTTACGCGAGGGGAAGTCGGTCGGCGTCGCGGAGCTCGCACGGCGGATGGACCTCCCCAAGAGTACCGTTCACGATTACCTACGATCGCTCAACACGATGGGGTACGTCGTCAACGAGGGACAGGAGTACAAGCTCAGCTTCCGCCTCCTGGAACTGGGCGGCCAGGTGAAATACAGCAATCGCCTGTTCCACGTCGCCAAACCGGAACTGGACCGGCTCGTCGAGGAGACCGGGGAGCTGGCGAGCGTGAACGTCGAGGAGCGGGGTCACTTTGTCATCCTTCACGCCAAGTACGGGGACGAGTCGCTGCAACTCGGTATCTATCCAGGGATGACGATTCCGATACACACCCACGCTGCAGGGAAGGTCATGCTGGCTGGATTTCCCGACGAGAAGGTCGACCGCATCCTCGACGAACACGGCCTCGAACAGCGAACAGAACATACGATCACCGACCGCGACGAACTCGCGGCCGAACTGGACGCCATCGGTGAACGTGGGTATGGCGTGGACTGGAACGAGCAGATCGTCGGCATGGGCGTCGTCGCAGCACCCGTCGAAATCGACGGTCGCGTGATAGGCGCTATCGGACTCGTCTGTCCGACCGACCGTCTCGACGACGCCGATTACCGGGCGGAACTCGTCCAGGAGGTCAAGAAGTCCGCCAACATCATCTCCGTCAACTACCAGTACTCGTAGAGCGGTGACGCATCGACGACGGGTCTTTGCGACCGTGGGCGTCGTTCCAGGTAGTACGGTGGGTCACGGTCTGCAATGCGCTCGTAGCGATACCTGACGGTGGGATCGGACCTGTCGGTGTCCGGGGAGCACGTCCGAGCTACCGCCTTCCGAAAAGTATATCATCCCCGATCACAATTCTCGTTCCATGCCACGAACTACCAGGCGAGAGATACTCAAACGTGTTGGCGCAACGTCCGGTCTCGGTAGCGTTATGATCGCGGGATGTAGTAGCGACTCCGACGATGCGGGCGGCCAACAGACCACTGACGGGGACACTACCGACGTCGGTACCGCGGGTAGCAGCGGTCCCGACGAACTCCACATCGGCGTCTTCGCGCCCTATACGGGGCCGTTCGCCCCGTGGGGGAGTGCGCTAACGACCGGGTCGGAACTCGCGAAACAGGACCTCGAGGCGGAGTTCGACGTCTCGATAACCCTGAGCGAGTACGACACCGAGACGAACCCCAGCGCGGCCCAGGAACGGATCCAGCGGGCCGTCACCTCGGACGGGATCGACATGGCTCACGGCGGCATCTCGTCGGCAGTCTGTGGGTCCATCGGATCGTGGGCCTCCGACAACGGCGTCCCGTTCATCACACAGGGCGCTTCGGACACGCTTACCGGGGAGAGTTGCCAGCCGTACATGTTCAGGGCGTACCCGTCGAACACGATGATGGCCCGCGCCGTCGGCCAGCCGATGGCCGAGGAGGCAGACAGCTGGTACCTCCTGTACACCGACTACGTCTGGGGACAGACCGCCCAGGAGATCATCGGGAGCGTTCTCGAGGAGAACGGTGCGACGGTCGCCGGCACGGACGCGGTTCCCGGCCCGGGTAATCAGGACTTCACGCAGTACATCAACAACGTGGAGAACTCCGACGCGGATGGGGTGGCCATGATCATCCCTGGCCTCGACGCGCGTGCGGCCGCGAGCCAGCTTCAGAACCGCGGCCTCCACGAGGAGTTGTCGGTCATGTTCCACCAGTTCGAGGACCAGGTCATGTGGGGCCTCAACCAGGAGGCCGCCTCGATGGTCGATCTGGGTCCGACCGGATGGATCAACACCGTCGAGGGCGGCGAGGACTTCAAACAGCGCGTCACCGAGCAGGGGGAGACGGATCCGTTCTCGCGACAGTACATGGCGTACGTTTCCACGGACCAGGCCGTCCGCGCGGCGATGCGCGCCGGCAGTGCGAACGGGGAGGACGTCCGGGCGGCGCTCGAGGGCCACGAGATAACCGACAGTCCCGTCAACGATATCGTGCCGAACTCGACCCTCAAATGGCGCGCGTGCGACCATCAGCTCATCCAGCCGACCCACGTCGTGCAGGCCCGCGACGAGAGCGAGATGACGAACGACCCGTACAAGCAGTGGTTCGAGGTTTCGAAGACTGTTGCTGGCGACCAGGTCGCCAGGAGCTGCGAAGAAACCGGCTGTAGCTTCTAACTCCATGGACGGAATCGGTATTCAGACGTTAGACCGGGATGCACTGCCCATCTCTCCGGGGGAACTAGTGACATCGTTGGTGCTGTTTGTCTTGCTCGCGCACGCGTTTGCCGTGCGACCGGGACTGTTCGTCGACCAGCTCGTCGGCGGGCTCGTGTACGGACTGATCCTGGTGCTGGTTGCCCTCGGCCTCTCGATCATCCTCGGGCTGCTCGGGGTCGTCAACTTCGCTCACGGTGCCTTCTTTATGATGGGGGCGTACCTGACGTTTCAGGTGCTGACCGTGTGGGGACTGCCGTTCTGGGCGACGCTGTTCGTCGTGCCGGTGGTGGTCGGCCTCGTCGGCATCGTGATCGAACGGGGTGTCCTCCAGTTCGTCTACGACGAGGACCCGCTCATCGGACTGCTCGCGACCTTCGGCATCGCCCTGATGATCGACGAGGCGACCCGTGCCATCTGGGGCGGGAGTCCACTGAGCGTCACGACGCCGCAAATACTCGACAGCAGTATCGGTATCGGTGTCACGACGATCGCCAGGATGCGGCTGTTCTCCGTCCTCGTAAGCGTCGTCGTCATCGTCGCCGTCTACCTGCTGATCGAGCGGACCGACTTCGGACTCTCTGTCCGGGCGGGTGTGCTCGACCGCGAGATGGCCGAGTTCGTCGGCGTGAACATCCCCCTCCGCTTCGTCGTGATGTTCTTTATCGGGGCCGCCATCGCCGGCCTCGGTGGCGTCCTTCGGGGAGCAGAACTGGGGATGGACCTCAGCATGGGCAACCAGTTCATCATTCTCGCGTTCGTCGTCGTCGTCGTCGGTGGCGTCGGGAGCCTCTTCGGTAGCGTCGTCTCCGGCATCCTCATCGGTGAAGCGACGTTCCTGACGCCGCTCGTCCTGCGAACGCTCTCGGAGACGACGAACGTCGCGGCCCTCAACGTCTCCGGAATCGGCGGTCTCATGCCGTTCCTCGTGATGATCGTCGTGTTGCTCGTCCGACCGCGTGGACTGTTCGGACAGGAGGGGTTCATGGAATGAGCGGTGACGCCTCGCAGACAGAATCTACCCAGCGATTGCGGGACGCACTGGCCGACGGGAGGCTCGAACAGTGGCGGGTCCCACTCGGCCTGCTCGCCCTCGTCGTCTTCCTGCGCCCGGTTATCGGTCACGAGTTCCTGCTCAACTATCCACCGTTCGCGAACACCATCCTCGTCTGGATGTTGTTCGCCGCGTCGTTCAACGTCCTCCTGGGGTACACCGGCCTGCTGTCGTTCGGCCACGGCATGTTCCTCGGGTTCGGGGCGTACGGTGCCGCGATCGGGTTGACGCGGTTCGACCTCCCGTTCACCGTCTCCGCCGTGATCGGGCTCGCCGTCGCAGCCGTGGTCGCCTACCTCATCGGACGGATCATCGCCCAGCGGGGCGAGATCTACTTCGCGATGCTGACGCTCGCGTTCGCCAAGGCCGCTCACTTCATCGCGAACCAGAACTACGGCGGCCTCACGGGCGGTTCGACGGGCATCGTCGGGGTGCTCCCGTCCTGGATAGAGACCGAGCGTGGGGTGAAGTACGTCGCCGCCGGGGGGTTCCAGTTCGACTGGTACTACCTCCTCGGGGCGGTTTTCGTCCTCGCGGCGCTGGCGATCTGGCAGATCGCGCGGTCACCGTTCGGTCGCTCGCTCGTCGCCGTCCGCGAGAACGAGGAGCTGGCCCGTGCAGTCGGCATCGACGACAAGCGGTACAAGATCTGGTCGTTCACGTTTAGCGGCGTGTTTGCGGCACTGGCCGGCGTCCTGTACGCGATCAACAATCAGGGCTCCTCGCTGTCGACACTCACGGTCGAAACGAGCGGCGACATCATCTTGATGACGGTCCTCGGCGGGGCGAACTACTTCTTCGGCCCGCTGGCCGGCGTGTTCGTCTGGCTGTTCTCCGAGGAGTTCCTCATCGAGTTCGAGACGCTCGTGTTACCGCTCGCGGAGTACCCGCTCGTCCGCATCGAACTCGGCGGCCTGCTCTCGTACTGGCAGTTCTTCCTCGGGCTCCTGTTCGTCATCTCCGTGCTCGTCGCGCCACGGGAGGGCCTGTGGGGCCTGTTCAGGAGCGGGATCGGTGGACTGTACGACCGCGTCAGGGGTGTTCGTGAATGAGTGACACTTCGACGACCGCTCGGTCCGCCGACGTCGTGCTAGAGACCGAAGGGCTGACCAAGCAGTTCGGCGGCCTGACGGCGCTCGAACACGTCGACCTGGCCGTCGAACGGGGCGAACTTCACGCCATCATCGGCCCGAACGGTGCCGGAAAGACCACGCTGTTCAACACCATCACCGGTGCGCTCGATCCGACGGCGGGAACCGTCTGGTTCGACGGCGAGGACGTGACGGAGATGGCACAGGAGAAGCGCCCCCACCGCGGCCTCGCTCGGTCGTTCCAGTCGAACCAGCTGTTCGCAGACCTCAGTGTGCTCGAGAACGTCCGAATCGTCGTTCAGACGGCTCGTTCCGGACGTTTCGGGCTCGACCTGCTCGGCAACGGGCGGGCGAAGTACCGCGACGCGGCGTTCGAGTATCTCGAGCGGGTCGGGCTCGACGGAGAGCGCACTACGCTGGCGAAGAACCTCTCGCACGGGGACCAGCGCCGACTCGGCATCGCCATTTCGCTGGCGACGGACCCGTCGGTTCTCCTCCTCGACGAGCCCACCAGCGGCATGGGCCCGACCGAGACTCAGGAGACGGCGGACATGATCGACGAACTGCAACAGGACCTCGACCTCACGGTCCTGCTGATCGAACACGACATGGACATCGTGCTCTCGATGAGCGACCGCATCACCGTTCTCAACCAGGGAGAGGTCCTCGCCACGGACAGTCCCGGGGCGATACAGGAGAACGAAGACGTCCAGAACGCCTATCTCGGCGGCATGCGGGAGGAACTATGACACTACTGGAGATCGACGGAGTCGAGGCGGGATACGAGACGGGACAGGTACTGTTCGGCGTCGACATCGACGTGGAGCGCGACGAAGTCGTCTCGCTGCTCGGCCGGAACGGCGCTGGCAAGACGACCACCATGCGCGCCGTCGTCGGCGCGGACGTCCCGAACGTCCGCAGTGGTTCGATCACGTTCGATGGGCACGACCTCCTGGCGACGCCGAACTATCAGATCCCGCGGCTCGGACTCACCATCGTTCCCGAGGGCCGACGCTGCTTCGAGGACCTCACCATCGAGGAGAACATCCGACTCGGGGCGAACCACGTCGACGACCCGCTCCCGATGGCGTCCGTCTTCGACCAGTTCCCGGAACTCGACGAGATGCGGGACCGGCCCGCGCGGAACCTGAGTGGTGGTGAGAAACAGATGCTCGCCATCGCTCGCAGCCTCGTGGCGAATCCGCAGATGATACTGCTCGACGAGCCCTGCGAGGGACTCGCTCCGTACATCGTCCGGCGTATCGAATCGATAATCGAAGAGATCAGCCAGGAGCGGAACGTCACCGTGTTGCTGGTCGAACAGAACGTCGCCGTCGCGCTCGCGGTCGCGGACCGTCACTACATCCTCGACGAAGGCCGGATCGTCGAGGTCGTCTCGACGGAACGACTTCGGGAGGACGAAACGTTACGACAGGAGTACCTCGGTGTGTAACGTCTGATAGTGGTGGTTGTACCTGTTTACCGGTGCCTGGCCTCACGCAGTTCGGTCGGACGCCGGTACGGGCTTACAACCACGCTATGAGTCGGGATCCGTGACGATCCCTCGTTGACCAGTTTCGCCCGGTTCACCCGGTGCGCCGCCGCATAGCCGTCGGCACGCCGCCCCTTGTTCCTTGGTAACATACCGCCAGATTAAATACGGCCGACGGAGACGTATCGATCGATGGATATCGAAATCGACAGTCTCGCGGTCCTCGGAGCCGGCAGTATGGGTCACGGCATCGCGGAAGTTGCCGCCATGGCTGGCTACGACGTCGTCCTCCGCGACGTCGAGGACGACCTCGTGCAAGACGGGTACGACCAGATAGAGTGGAGTCTCAACAAACTCGCCGAGAAGGGCCAGCTCGACGCCGACCCGGACGACGTGCTCGGACGCGTCTCGACGGCCGTCGAACTGGAGGCGGCCGTCGCGGACGCCGACCTCGTCATCGAGGCCGCACCGGAAGACCTCGATCTGAAACAGACTATCTTCGCCGAAGTCGACGAGGCCGCGCCCGCCGACGCTATCATCGCGACGAACACGTCGAGCCTCCGAATCGGCGACGTCGCGACGGCGACGGACCGGCCCGAGCGGTGCTGCGGGATGCACTTTTTCAACCCACCGGTGAAGATGGACCTCGTCGAGGTCGTCGGCGGCGAAGCGACGGCGGACGACGTCGTCGACGCGGCCTACGAGTTCGTCGAGTCGCTAGACAAGACACCGATCCGCGTCCGCAAGGACGTCCCACAGTTCGTCGTCAACAACGTATTGACGCCGTACATGGGCGAGGCCGGCTTCATGCTCGACGAGGGAACGGACGACATTCGGGCGGTCGACGCGGCGATGGTGTTCCGGCGCGGCTACCCGATGGGTCCCTTCGAACTCAACGACTTCGGCGGGCTCGACGTGTTCGCCCACACGCGAGAGCAGTGGGACGACCCGGTCCCCGAGTCGATCAGTTCCCGGGTCGAGGACGGTGACCTCGGGCGGAAGGCCGGCGCGGGCTTCTACGAGTACGAGGACGGTCCCGGAGCGGATTACGGACCGACACAGGGCGACGGCGTCGATACGCTGCGCATCGAGGCGCGAATGATAAACGAGGCGGCGCGGCTCGTCGGGCAGGACGTCGCAACTCCGGAAGACATCGACGTCGGAATGCGCCTCGGAGGCGGCCTCCCCGAGGGGACGTGCCGTACCGCGGACAAGCTCGGCCTCGACGTCGCCCTCGAAAAGCTCAGGGAACTCCACGATGCCACGGGGGCCCAGCGGTACGAACCGGCCGACTATCTCGTCGAGCGCGTCGAATCGGGCCACACCGGCGAAGCGGCTGGACGGGGGTTCTACGACTACCGCGACGGCGGCCCGTACCACTACGTCAGCCACGAACTCACCGACGACGGCGTCCTCTCGGTCGTCTTCGACCGCGAGGAGCGGCTCAACGCCTTCTCGACGGACATGTTCAACGAGGTCCAGCGTCTCCTCGAGACCGTCGACCAGGACGACGTCGCCTGCGTCGTCTTCGAGGGCGCCGGCGACCGCGCGTTCAGCGCGGGCGCGGACATCACCGGCTTCACGACGGCCGATCCGACGGACCTGATGCACGTCGACGAGTCCATCGAGACCGTCTACGAGTTCCCGCGACCGACGATCGCGAAGATAGACGGGTTCTGCCTCGGGGCCGGCCTGGAACTGACGCTGGCCTGTGACATCCGCCTCGCGGCGGAGGGGTCCACCCTCGGCAGTCCGGAGGTCGACCTCGGCCTCATTCCCGGCGGCGGCGGGACCCAGCGGCTCGTTCGCCTGGTCGGCGAACCGCGCGCGAAGGAACTGGTCTTCCGCGGGATGCACATCTCCGCCGAACAGGCGGCCGACTGGGGCATCCTCAACCGGGCCGTCCCGGACGAGGAGTTCGAGGCGGCGGTCGACGAGGTGGTCTCGGATCTGGTCGACGGCCCTCGAACCGCGCTCGAAGTCGCCAAACAGGTGATCAACGAGGGACAGAACGCGAGCCTGGAGACCGCGCTCTCGCTGGAGAGCCAGGGCTTCGGACTCCTGACCACGACCGACGACATGCTCGAGGGCGTCGCCGCGTTCAACGACGACCGCGAACCGGAGTTCAGCGATGACTGACCGCGACCACGAACGTTCAAGGCGGTGTGGTGCGTGTGCGCAAGTGTCTGATTCCATGTCTGAACAACGAACTGACGGCGGCCGTCCCGAACGCGAGGCGGTGTCCCAGTGACGCGATCCGTCGGCATCGTCGGCGGCGGACACACTCGCTGGGGAGACCGCGAAGCGACCTACAAGGACCTCATCCAGGAGGCCGGCAAGGCGACGTTCGACGACGTCTCCGGCGTGGATCCCGGGGACATCGAGGGGCTGTTCGTCGGCTCGGTGCAGCCCGAACGGTTCGCCTTCCAGACCCACGTCGCGCCCATGGTCGCCGAGCTTCTCGGCGTCTCGCCCGACAGCATGATCGCCCGGACGGAACTGGCCTGTGCCAGCGGCCAGGCGGCACTCCGGTACGCGTGGCTCGCCATCGCGGCCGGCCAGCTGGACACCGCGCTCGTCCTCGGCGTCGAGAAGATGAACCTGCCGGACGAACACGCCGCCGAGGCCCAGTCCGGCATGACGAACGTCATGGACCGCGAGTTCGACGGCGTCAACGGCCTCAACGCGCCCCCGTACTTCGCGATGGTCGCTCAACGACACATGCACGAGTACGGGACGACGCGCGAACAGCTCGCGCAGGTCAGCGCGAAGAACAAGAGCCACGCGGCCCACAACGAGTTCGCGCAGTTCCAGGAGGAAGTCTCCGTCGACGATGTGATCGACTCGTTCCCGCTGTCTCCCCCCTTGTGCCTCTACGACTGTAGCGGTATCACTGACGGGGCCGCCGGGCTCATCCTCATGAGCGAGGAGAAGGCCCGCGAGGTGACCGACGAAGCGGCCTGGATAACCGGAAGCGGGCAGGCGTGTTTCGCCAGCAACTCCGTCAACAACCTCCCGTCGATGTCTGCGTGGCCGCAGGCGACGACGGCAGCCGAGCAGGCCTACGACCAGGCCGGTATCGACGACCCGGTGGCGGAACTCGACGTGGCCGAGGTCCACGACTGCTTCTCGATCAGCGAGATCGTCGAGTACGAGGACCTGGGCTGGGTCGAGAAAGGCGAGGGCGGTCAGTTCGTCGAGGACGGCCGAAGCGCCCTCGACGGTGATATCGCCGTCAATCCGCGCGGTGGGTTGCTGGGCTGTGGTCACCCGCTCGGGGCCACCGGCGTCTCCCAGGCGCTGGAGATATACAACCAGTTCAGGGGTGACGTTCCCGCCGAACGGCGCGTCCCCGACCCGGAGACCGGGCTGATACACAATCTCAGCGGGAGCGCCTCTGTCCACAGCGTCATGACCATGGCGCGTGGTCGACCATGAGCGACGACCGCGACGCGGTCGAGCTTCCGGACACCATCGAGCTCCCGCGGTTGCTCGATTTCTACGAGCTCCAGACGGCCGAGCACACCGGTATTCACGAGTTCTACGAGCGCCTCCACGAGGGGCGACTCTCGACGACGCGGTGTTCGGACTGCGGCGACGTCCAGTTCCCCCCACGTATCGTCTGCCCGGAGTGCCACTGCGACGACCTCGAATACGTCGACCTGCCAGGCGAGGGCGAACTGTTCGCGTTCTCGATGCTCCGGGCGGGCGCGCCACTTGGCATGGAGGACGAGGTTCCGTTCGTGACTGGGATCGTCGAGGTCGGGGACGTTCGCCTGTCGGCGCGCATCGACGGGGCCGAATACGACGACCTCGCCATCGGTGACCCCGTCGAACTGAAAGTCGTCGAGATAGACGGTCCCGCCGACCACGAACGCGTCTTCTACCGATTCGAGCCGAGGTGACTACACGTGCAAGATTACGAGCTTACCATCACGAAATTCCTGCAACGCGCGGTCGAGCTGTTCGACCACAAGGAGATCGTCACGAAACTACCCGACGGAACGCTGCACCGGTACACGTACGGGGACGCGTACGAACGGATCTGTCAACTCGCCCACGCACTCGACGACTTCGGCCTCGACCGGGGCGAGCGAGTGTCGGTGATGGCCGTCAACCACTTCCGCCACTACGAACTGTACTTCGGCCCCTCCTGCAGTGGCCGGAGCATCCACACGACGAATCACCGGCTCCCGGATCACCACCTCACGCAGATGATCAACGAGGCCGAGGACCGGCTGTTGTTCGTCGACCCGGCGTTCATGGGGACCGTCGAGGGTATCGCGGACGACCTCGAAACGGTCGAGCAGTACGTCGTCCTGGCCGACGAGGTGCCCCAGACCGATCTGGAACCGGTCGTCGACTACGAGTCGTTCATCGAGGGATACGAGACGGAGTACGACTGGCCCCAACTCGACGAGAACACGGAGTTCGCGCTCTGCTACACGTCCGGGACGACTGGCATGCCGAAGGGCGTGCAGTACTACCACCGGCGGATGTTCCTGCACACGCTCGTCCACGGCCACGTCGACGTGTTCGGCGTCGGGGAGAACGACGCGGTGATGCCCGTCGTCCCGATGTTCCACGTCAACGGGTGGGGGTTCCCCTACACGGCCACCTTCTACGGGTCGAAACTGGTCCTTCCCGGCGAGCACACCGACCCGCCCGGCGTCGCGGACCTCATTCACGAGGCGGGCGTGACCGTCGCTGCCGCCGTGCCGACGGTGTGGATCGAGATGGACGCGTATCTCGAATCGAGCGACGACCTGACGCTCGAGAGCCTCGACCGCGTGCTCACCGGCGGGAGCGCCCCGCCGGCCTCGCTCATGCAGAAGTTCGAGGAAGTGTACGAGGCACCGATCTACCAGGGATACGGCATGACGGAGGCCTCGCCGCACCTCGTCAACACCTTCGAAACGACCGAGACGCGGGACCTCCCGCAGGACGAACACTACGAACTCATGCGCAAGGCGGGCATCCCGGCACCGGGCGCACGCATCCGTCTCCGGGATACGAACGGCGAACCCGTGCCCAGCGACGGCGAGTCGAAGGGCGAGATACAGGCCCGCTCGCCGTGGCTCACCGACGGCTACTTCAAGCGGCCCGAGGCGAACGAGCGCTCGTTCACGGCGGACGGGTGGTTCAAGACGGGCGACATCGCCACCATCGACGAGTACGGCTATCTCGACGTCGTCGACCGGCTGGACGACGCCATCAAGAGCGGCGGCGAGTGGATCTCCTCCGTCGAACTGGAGAACTCGCTCATCGACGCCAGCGGCGTGGCCGAGGCGGCAGTTATCAGCGTTCCCCACGAGAAGTGGCAGGAACGACCGGTTGCGTTCGTCGTCACCGACGACTCCGCCGTCGACGAGGCGTCGCTCCGTGACCACCTGCTGTCGAAGTTCCCGAAGTGGTGGCTCCCGGACCAGTTCCGGTTCATCGACGAGGTTCCGAAGACGACTACCCACAAGTTCGACAAGAAAAAGCTCCGGGACCAGTTCCTCGACGAGCACGGGGAACTTCCCCACGACGCCTGAACGCGCGTTCGACGTCGGGTCGAACGGCGGTCGAAACTGCAACTGAACACTCCCGGCCCTGCGTATTCGAGACACCGATGGAACTACTGGAAGCGTCAGTGATACCGGCAGAGGCACAGGCACCGAAACAGCGAGCCCGTTCGTTCGCACGTGACCACGTCGAACCGGTCGCGGGCGAGTACTTCGCGTCGGGTGAGTACCCCATGGACGTGGTCCGCGCCGCGAGAGCGGAAGGGCTGGTCGCACAGGAGATCGACCCCGCGTACGGCGGGCAGGGCCGATCGCTGGCCCAGGTCGTCGCGACCATCGAGGAGTTCTTCCGGGCAGATGCGGGCATCGGCCTCGCGCTCCTCGGACAGAGCTTCGGGACGCGCGTCCTCCAGGCGTTCGGCTCGGAGCGACAGAAAGAGTCGTACCTCCGGCCCGTGGCGGCGGGCGAACAGATCACGGGCATGGCGATAACGGAACCCGATACCGGGAGCGATCTGGCGGGGATGGAGACGAGCGCCCGGCTGGAGGGTGACGAGTGGGTCATCGACGGGGAGAAATACTGGATCGGCAACGGCGTCGAGGCGGACTGGATAACCGTCTACGTCCGCACGGAAGACGGCGAAGACCGACACGGGAACCACTCGCTGTTGATCGTCCCGACCGACAGCGACGGCTACCACGCCGAACACGTTCCGGAGAAGATCGGAATGCGCGCCTCCGAACAGGCCCACATCACGTTCGACGAGTGCCGGGTCCCCGCCGAGAATCGCATCGGCGAGCGCGGTGCGGGGTTCAGGATGCTCGCGAAGTTCTTCGATCACGGGCGCGTCCGCGTCGCGGGTCACGGGATCGGACTCGCCGCTGCTGCCATCGAGGAGGCCTGGGACTTCGTCCACGACCGCGAGGAGTTCGGTCGCTCCGTCGCCGACTTTCAGTCGGTCCAGCACGATCTGGCGGATCTGCGGATCGAGTTCGAGAGCGCGCGGTCGTTGCTCTGGCGGACCGTCGAACGGATCGAGGCCGGTGAAGACGCCACTCTCTGGGCGTCGATGGCCAAGACGAAGGCGACCGAAGTCGCCGCCGACTGTGCGGAAATGGCGATGAAGCTCCACGGCGGTCGGGGGATACTCGACCAGGAGCGGGTCGCTCGCGTGTACCGGGACGTCCGCATGCCGATGACGTACGAAGGCGTGAGCGCCGTGCAGCGCGACATCATCTACCGAAACTACTGATGGGTGGCCGAGCAGGTCTGCCGAGTCGACCGCCACGGTGTCCAGACTCCCGGGACCGGCGTCGATCCGATCCAGAGCGCGTTCACGACGGGAGCGGTGGCGTGCGGGGGCGTGCCACGCCAATCGGTGTCGTTTTACTGCTCGTACGCCAGTGATCAGGTATGCGATTCTACGAGGACATCGACGTCGGGGAGACCGACCGCGTGGGGGAGTACCAGGTCACGAAGGAGGAGATACTCGAGTTCGCGGAGAAGTACGATCCCCAGCCGTTCCACATCGACGAGGAGGCGGCGAAACGGTCCATCTTCGGCGAGCTCGTGGCGTCGGGCTGGCATACGGGGGCCATCTGTATGCGGTTGACCGTCGAACGACAGCGGGATATCGCCACGCTCGCTGGCATCGGCGTCGACAACCTCCGGTGGCACGCGCCATTGACCCCCGGGGACGAACTCCACCTCGAGACGGAAGTCGTGGACAAGCGGCCGTCCGACCGGCGCGACGACCGGGGATACGTCACCACCCGTGTCGAGGGGTGGACCGGATCCGGGGAGATGATTATCTCTTTCGAGGGGATCGCCCTCGTCGAACGGCGAAACGACTGACGCCGACGCCGACGCCGGTGTCCGAACACCTCGCACCTGCCGTTCACTGTCACTCGGTCGAACGACGCGACAGTGCGCTACCGCACGCGTTCGCCGCGGTCGCTGCCTGACGCGCAGGGAAAGCACTTTGCCCCCGTTCGAGCAATGTGGTACCGTGAACCTCACACCCATGTTCGACCCGACGGCGGTGGCCGTCGTCGGGGCGTCGCAAACCGAAGGGAAAGTCGGCTACGAAGCGATGGTTAACGCCGCCGAGTTCGACGGCCCAGCCTATCCGGTCAATCCGTCTGGGTCCGGGACGATGTTCGGTGAGCCGTTCGTCGACTCCGTCGCCGACGTCGACGACGCGGTGGACCTCGCGTTGCTGTGCCTTCCGGGCCCGGCCGTGCCCGAGGTACTGGACGAGTGCGGAGCGGCCGGCGTCGGTGCCGCCGTCATCTACGCGAGCGGGTTCGCCGAGGCCGGCGAGGAGGGCGAACAGTTGCAGGCGACGGTCGTCGAGCGCGCGAACGAACACGGGATCGCC
Source organism: Halomicrobium sp. HArcel3 (assembly GCF_058933135.1). NCBI lineage: Archaea > Methanobacteriati > Methanobacteriota > Halobacteria > Halobacteriales > Haloarculaceae > Halomicrobium > Halomicrobium sp. HArcel3. The sequence goes on from NZ_JBZYDN010000002.1 coordinate 425,317, forward strand.
TTGCTCGGCCCGAACACGAGCGGCTTCGTCGTGCCGGAGACGAGTCTGCTCTGTTCGTTCGCGAGCGGAGTCGACGAGATACCGACCGGGAACACGGCGGTCGTCGCACAGAGCGGTGGCGTCGCCCTGGTGCTCGCGTTCCAGACCCGCCGCCAGGGTCGCGGCGTCTCCGCGACGGTGGGCCTCGGCAACCGGGCCAACGTCGGCTTCGTCGAGGCGATCGAGTACTTCGACGGGCACGAGGGAACCGACGCGATCGTTCTCCACGTCGAGGGGACCGACGACGGCCGCGCGCTACTGGAGACGTGCAGAAACGTCGACACGCCGGTGGTCGCCTACAAGGTCGGCCAGTCCGACGTCGGCGAGTTCGCGGCGTCCCACACCGGCGCGCTCACCGGCGACCACGCGCTGTACGAGGCCGGTTTCGCGCAGTACGGCGTCCCGACGGTCGACGCCACGGACCACCTGCTCGACGCCGCAGCGGCGCTCGGCGACTCCCCGATACCCGACGGCCCGAACGTCGGCGTCGTCACCGCGCAGGCCGGTCCAGGTATCATCATCACGGACCGCATTCAGCGCGCCGGCGGCGTCCTGCCGGAACTGACCGCCGAAACGCGGGACCGGGTCGGGGAAATCCTGCCTGGCATCACCTACGCCGACAATCCCGTCGACACGGGCCGTCCGATGCCGGCGTTCGGCGAGGTCGTGACCGCCGTCGCCGAGGACGACAACGTCGACATCGTTCTCGTCTACGAACTGTTCGAGCAGGCGCTCGGGTTCCCCGTCGAGGAACTGGACGGCCTGGCCGAGCGCGTCGACAAGCCGGTCCTGTTCGCCACGGAGGGGATCGAGGCGGATCTCGCCGAGGACAGGGCGGCGCTGGAGGAAGCCGGCGTCCCGGTGTTCGAGACGCCGGAGCGGGCCGCACAGGCTGCCGCAGTCCTCGCGAGGTACGCCCGGTTCCACGCTGCGGGCGTCGACGCGGAGGTGAGCGCCGATGTCTGACCAGATAGCCGACGCACGCGCCGATGGACGGCAAACGCTGACCGAGGCGGAGGGGAAGCGGTTACTCGCCGACGCCGGCGTCGCGGTCCCGTCGTTCGAGGTGTGCGCGAGCGCGGACGCGGCCGTCGAGGCGGCGGAAGCGATCGGATTCCCGGTCGTCGTCAAGGTGTCCTCCCCGGCGGTCACGCACAAGAGCGAGTGGGCCGACGGCGCGGGCGTCGCAGTCGGCCTCGATTCGCCCGCCGCCGTCGCCGACGCCGCGACCCGGATCTTCGAGGCAGCCGCCGAGCGCGGCGTCGACGCCGACGTCCTCGTCGAGCAGGCACAGGACGTCGACGCGGGGACGGAGGTCATCGTCGGCGGGCTCCGCGACCCGTCGTTCGGGCCGGTCGTCCTGACCGGTCTGGGCGGCGTGTTCACCGAGGTCTTCGAGGATACGAGCCACCGCCTCGCACCAGTCGATCGACGAGAAGCGCGGGCCGCGATCGAGGAGTTGCAGGCCGCGCGCCTGCTGGAGGGCTACCGTGGGAGCGATCCGGTCGACGTCGACGCCCTCGCTGCCGTCGTCGAGGCGGTCGGCGACCTCGTCACCGAGCATTCTATCGCGGAACTGGACGTGAATCCGGTGCTCGCAACCGCCGACGGCGCGGTCGCACTCGACGCACTGGTCGTGCTCGAGGACGGTGCGTGACGATGTACGAACGCACCTGGACCGTCCGGTTTTCGGACACGGACCCGTTCGGAATCGCCCACTACCCGCGCATCGTCGACGCGCTGCACGAGACCTCGGACATGTTCATGCAGGAGATCGGGTTCCCGTTCTGGGAGATCTCACAGGAGGAGGGATACGGACTGCCACTCGTCGAGATGAACTTCGAGTTCGAGAACCCGGTAGAGGCCGGTGACGACGTCACCGTCGAACTGACGCCGGTACCGGGGACCCGGAGCGTCCGCTTCGAGTACGTCGCGCGCAACGACGGGGACGTCGCGTTCTCGGGGTACGAACAGCGAGTGTGCGCCCGGACGGACGGCGGGGGAGCTATCGAGCTCCCCGACGACCTTCGCGTGGCGCTCGAGGAGTACGTCGAAGATTGAGCGTTCGTCGGACGGAGAACTGAGCGTTCGTGGCCGGGGGACTGAGCGTTCGTGGCCGGGGGACTGAGCGTTCGTCGGACGGAGAACCGAGGCGTTCCTCGGACAGGAGGTCCCGCTGGGTGACGCGACGAACTGCAGCGGTTCAGCCGGACGATACGCTTAATTGAGTTCCGATACCACGGATCCATATGGCCGACTTCGAGAACATCTACGCCGAGGCAAACCCGTTCGTCCGAGCGCACTTCGATTGCCTGAACTGTGGCGGGAAGCTCTGGGAGTACGCGATCCAGGGACAGATGGTCTGCGAGGACTGCCGGTCCGTCTTCCCGTCGGACGAAGTCTTCGCGGCCCAGGCCGAGGCGTAGTCCCCGTCGCCGCCCTCTCGCCGCCACGATGCGATCCCAACTGGTGCCAACGCGGCTGTCGGTAGCCCGGGGTCCAATACACTTATAAAATTCGTGTGCCAACTGTTCACTATGGGACAGCAAGAGCCCGAGGACCTCCTAGAGCTGAGTACCGACACGCGGAGCATCCTCGAGAGACACGACCTCCGCCCCCTGTGGGAGGTCGAGGACGACATGGGCAACGTCTACGACGACCTCCAGGCGAACATCTGGAAGTGGGACGACATCCAGACCGCCATCGACGGTATCGAGGACGACGTGCCGATCGCCGACCTCCCGCCGGGATTCCAGCGGCGCGTTGCGGTCCCCATCAACACGGCGCTCGGAAACGCTATCTCGAACACGATCTACGTCGGCGTCCAGACCGTCTCACCGGGCGAGACGGCGCCCGCACATCGACACGGGGCTAACGCCCTGCGCTTTACCATCGACGGGCACGAGGACATGAAGACGGTCGTCGCGGGCGAGGAGTTCCCGATGCACGACAACGACCTGATCACGACGCCCCAGTGGGAGTGGCACGACCACGTCAACGACTCCGACGAGACCGCGGCGTGGCTCGACGTCCTCGACCTGCCCCTCGTGCTCGACTCGCTGAACGCCCGGAACACCTTCGAAAACCACGAACTCGAACGCCAGCCCGTCACCAAGACGCAGGGCTACTGGGACTCCCAGTACGGTCGCGCACGCTCCGAGGACGACGCCAAAAGAGACGGCATCCCTGGCCCCTTCGAGGGGATCCGCGAGGCGACACCACCGTACCGGTTCAAGTGGGCGGAGACGCTGGAGACGCTCCGACAGCGGGCCGAAAACGACGAACCGGACCCCAACGACGGCTACAGTCTCTCGTACGTCAACCCCGCGGCGGGCAAACCGCCGCTGTTCCCGACCATGTCCTTCCGGGCCCAGCTGCTCCAGGAGGCGACCGACCCGCACTTCCACAACGCGACGGAGGTCTACTTCGTCATCGAGGGTGAGGGCGCGACACACGTCGGCGACGAGGCCCTCGAGTGGGGCCAGTGGGATATCTTCGTCGTGCCGCCGGACGCCATCCACCACCACGAACCGGACGACGAGGCGATCCTCCTGGGCATGACGGACCGGCCCGTCTTCGAGGCGTTCAACTTCTACGCCGAGGCGGAACCGTCGTAGGCGCCCGCTCGCCGGGGAGGGTACTGACCGTCGCTCGAACTGCTCCGACAGGTACGCGCTCACCCGACTCCCGAGAAACGTCCATCGAACGGCCGCCGGTCGGTTCGCCGCGCGTTCAGTCGCCGTCGGTCGATGTCCCGCCGATCCCACCCGCCGTGTCGAGTTGCCCCTCGACGTCACGTACTCGTTGCCGAACCTCTCGAACACGGTCGGCGTGGCGCTCGTTTGCGTCCGTTAGCTCTCCGATCTCGTCGACGACTGCGCGGAGGTCCGTGACAGCGTCTTCGACCATCGTGGTGACCTCCTCGGCGCCGGCGGCCTGTTGGTCCGTCGCCACGCCGATCTCCCTCATTCCGTCGACGGTTTCGTTCGCTGCCGTGGCGATGTCGCTCTGCCTGGCCCGAACGTCCTCGGTCCGCGCGACGGCCCGCTCGACGCGGTCGCCGGTGTGGTCGATGCTCTCGGCCGTCTGGCCGACGATGTCGGTGACCGTCTCGACCGTCTCCTCGATGGCGTCCACCTCCGTTCTGGACTGGTCGGCGAGTTCCTTGATCTCGTCTGCGACCACGCCGAACCCGTCGGCGTCTCCGCCGCTTCGTGCGGCCTCGATGTTGGCGTTCAACGCCAGGATGTTGATCTGGGAGACGATGTCGCTGATCGTAGTGAAGACGTCGGTGATATCGTCGACCTGTCCTTCGAGCGCGCGGCGGTTCCCCTCGAGGTCCTCGGCGAGGTCGGCCACCTCGTCCATCAGATCGAGCGCGTCGTCGGTGGCCTCGACCGACGCCTCCGCGTGTTCGACGACTCGTTCGCTCTGGTCGGCCACGTCGTCGGTCTGGGCCGCGATCTCTTCGACTGTCGCGCTCAGTGACTCGATCTCCCCGTGGATCGTCTCGAGCGAGTCCACCTTGTCGAGGGCGGTCGACTCGATGTACTGACTGCTGTCTGCGACTTCCTCCGACGCGTCGAGTAACTCCACTACCGCGGTTTCGACCTCGTCACTGATCCTGGTCTGGGCCGCCTCGACGGCGCGGCGGCTCTCGACGAGTTCCGTGACCTGGGTGATGAGCTCCAGGCTCCCGGCCACCCGTCCGTCAGTTCCGTGGAGCGGCACGGCGGACGCACGGATGTGCCACCGATTCCCGTCGGGGTCCGTTCCGGTCCGAATCTCCTCTTCGCGGACGGACTCGTCAGTTCGGACGACCGTCTCCGCGAGCGTTTCCTGGACGTCTTCCGTGCCGACGAGGTCGTGGGCCACCTCGCCGATCGCCTCCTCGCTGGTCAGACCGCCGATGTCCTCGTTCTTCTCGTTCCAGTGTGTGATCTGCCCGTCGTCGTCGACGACGAAGATGGCCTCGGGGAACTCTGCGACGAAGTCCTCGAAGACCCCCCGCCAGAAGTCCCGCTCCTGCCTGAGTCGCTCGGTCTCGTCGATGTCCGTCGGTGAGTCGAATAGCCCGTCGCTCCCCGTCCGCGAGGGCGTGCCTGGTGAACTCATGCATGCTAGCCACCTCTCGATCCTCTTAACCCTATGTATTAGTTCGAAAACAGACACGGCCGGCCGCGTCGACGTCGGGTCCGACGACCTGCGGGAAGAACGACCGTCTTCGACGCCGCGGTGCTCGTGGGCCGTTAGTTCTGCCCGCCCTTGCTGACGTCTGCCTCCGCGTAGCTGACGTCACGCCCCGTGACGTCGACGGTCATCGAGCCGACGTCCTCGATCTCGGCGTCGATCGTATCGCCGTCGGAGAGTTCGCTGACGCCTTCCGGCGTGCCCGTCGTGACGACGTCGCCCGTCTCGAGCGTCGCCCCCAGCGAGGCGTACTGCACGACGTCGGCGCACGTGTACACCATGTCGCCGGTGTTCTCGTACTGGCGTCGCTCGCCGTTGAGTTCGAGTTCCATCTGGAGGTCCTGGGGGTCGTCGATCTCGTCCGCCGTCGTCACACACGGACCGACGACGGTGAACGTGTCGTAGGACTTCCGGTTCGAACGGTCCTGGTCGCCCCGCAGCGAGATGTCCAGCAGGATCGTGTACCCGAAGATGTGGTCCCACGCCTCCGCCGCGGAGACGTCCTTGACGTCGTCTTTCATCACGAACGCGAGTTCGACCTCGTGGTCGGTTCGACGGTCGGAGAACGGCAGTTCGATGCCGTGGTCCGGGCCGACGACGCTGGAGGGCGCTTTCAGGAAGTACCCCTTGTCCTTGATCGAGAACCACTCGTCGGTGGTGATGTCCCTGTCGGCGAGCGCTTCCTCGATGTGGTTCTCGTAGTTGAGCGGCGCGGCGATGACCTTGCCGGGGCGGCCGATGGGGGAGCCGAGTTCGACGTCGGCGCGGTCGTAGTCGGGGTCCGCGTCGACGTACTCGCTCGCGTCGTAGTCCCCGTCGATGTACTCGACGAGCGGTTCGTCGCCGTCGAGGCCGAGTCGCTCCGTGAGGTCGATGACGCCGGTTCCGTCGTCTGTCAACAGTCCAAGCTGGTCGCCGTCGTAGCGGACGAATCGCATGGGAACACGTGGGGTCGAAGTCCTCATAAATGGTGTTGGTTGCCGGAGATGGGCGGCACCCAGTCACCGACCGTCGGGCCACTCTGTTCAGCGAACGGCGAGCGCGAGCGCCTCGACGGGCGTCGGTGGCGCTTCCCGGTCGCCGTTCGGGAGCAGCGGTCCGTCCGCGGTCACGTCCATGTCCGAGAGCTGGGTCCGACAGGACGCACCGGGAGCGACGACCGCGTCGGCGTCGCTGGCCGATATCTGATCGTCGAGTCGGTCACCGATGGCCCGACTCATCGCGTGATGTTCGGCTTCGTAGCCGAAGCTCCCGGCCATCCCGCAGCAGCCGGAGTCGAGCGGGTCCACGGCGTAGCCCGCGCGCCGGAGGACGCCGACGGCGTGGTGGTCCTTCTTCGTCGCCTTCTGGTGACAGTGGCCGTGGTAGGCCAGCGATCGGGCGGGCGCGTCGAAGTCGATCTGTTCGTCGAGACGGAACGTATCGAGGTACTCGCAGACGCCGTACGTGTTCGCGCTCACTGCCTCGACAGCCGACCCGGTCAGGAGGTCGCGGTAGTCGGACTGGAGCATGACCGCGTCGCTCGGTTCGACGACGACGACGTCCCAGCCGTCCGCGACCCTCGGCGCGAGCGCGTCCACGGTTTCCCGGGCGGTGTCGCGCGCGGCGTCGAGGAATCCCTTCGAAAAGGCCGGTCGGCCGCTGTCGGTTACCGGTGCGAGATCGACGTACACTCCCGCGGCCTCCAGGAGCGCCACGGCCGCCTTCCCGACGGCGGGGTGGCTGTAGTTCGTGTACGTGTCCGGGAACAGGACGGCCCGGCGCTCGGCGTCGCCCGGGTCGATCTGCGGGCCGCGGTCGGCGAACCAGTCCTGCAAACTCTCGCGCTCGAACGTCGGGAGCGACCTGTCGGTCGCGATGCCAACGGTCCGTTCCAGAACGGTGCGTGCGCCGGGTACCGCTGCGGCCCAGTTCGAGACCGGCGCGAGCGCGCTGCCGACGCGAGCGAGCGTGTCGACGTTCGCGAACAGTCGCTCACGGAGGCCGGCACCGTGGTCCTGGTGGTGGGCGTGGGTCACTTCCGCTTTGAGCTTCGCCATGTCGACCTCGCTCGGACAGTCGTTCGCGCACCCCTTGCAGCCGATGCACAGGTCCATCACTTCGGTGACGAACTGGTCGTCGGTCGGGTCGTCCGGCAGGTCGCCGCTCATCGCCTGGCGGAGGAGGTTCGCCCGCCCGCGGGTGGACGTAATCTCCTCGTCGGCCGCGCGGAACGTCGGGCACATGACGCCGCCCTCGGACTGGTCGGTCCGACAGCCGGCACAGCCGTGGCACAGTTCGACCATGCCCTGCATCCCGTTCTCGTTGTCCCACTCCAGCGCGGCGTCGAAGCCGGCGTCGAACTCGTAGTCCGGGTCGAAGCGGAGGTTCTCGGTCATCGAGACGTCGCCACAGACCTGCCCGGGGTTGAGTCGCCAGTCCGGATCGAAGGCCGTCTTGAGGTCGCGGAACGCCTGCCAGAGCGTCTCCCCGTAGAGTTTGCGGTTCCACTGGGTCCGGGCCCGGCCGTCGCCGTGTTCGCCGGAGACGGAGCCGCCGAGTTCCACGACCAGGTCGGTCACCGTCTCGCCGATGGCCGCCATCGCGTCGAGATCGGTCTGTGATTTCGTGTTGACCAGCGGGCGGACGTGGAGGACGCCCGGACCGGCGTGGGCGTAGAACGCCGCGCTCGTGCCGTGCTCGGCCAGGGTGGATTGAAACGCCGTGACGAACTCCGGGAGGTGTTCGGGCGGAATCGCGCAGTCTTCGAGGAAGGAGATGTGTTTCGCGTCGCTCGTCCGTCCCAGGAGAATCGGCTGGCCGGCCTTCCGGAGCTTCCAGAGCCCGGCCCGTTCGTCGGCGTCGTGGGCCACCAGCACGTCGAAGGCGCGGCGTTCCTCGTCTGATTCGGTATCGGCGCTCCCAGCAGCGTCGTCCCCTTCGCCCGCCTCGTCCGCTCCGTCCGATCCATCCGCTTCGTCTGCGACCCGCTCGCCACGGAGCGCTTTCACCTGTCGGCGGCCGTGGGACCGGTCGTCGGCGTAGAACTCGACGAGGAGCGCGGCGCGAGTCCCCGACGGGAGTTTCGCGACCGTGTCGGCGAACTCGCTGGTGTCGGCCGCGAGGTCGATGAGGGTGTCGTCGACGAGTTCGACCGCTGCGGGGTCGTGGTCGAGGACGGCAGGCACGTCGCTGACCGCGTCGACGACGCTATCGTACGTGAGCAGGGCGACGGCCTTCGTCTCGGGGAGCGGTTCGAGCGAGACGGTCGCTTCGGTGACGACAGCGAGCGTTCCCTCGCTCCCGGCGAGCAAGCGCGCGAGATTGACCCGTCCGGACTCCCCGTACTCGCCCTCGGCCTCGGCGACGAGGCGGTCGAGGTTGTAGCCCGAGACGTTGCGCTTGAGGTCGGGGAAGCGCTCGTGGACCGCCGCCGCGTGGTCGTCGACGACGGTGACGACGCCCGCGGCGATACGATCCAGCAGGTCGTCGCTCTCCGGGTCGGCCCGTGTGCGAAGGTCTTCGACGCGCTCCGAGCCCAGGGTCGTCACCGTCCCGTCTGCCAGAACCACCTCGCATTCCTCGACGTAGTGGTCGGTCTTCTCGTAGACGAGCGAGTGGGCGCCCGTGGAGTTGTTTCCGATGGCTCCGCCGACGGCGCTCCGGTCGCCGGCAGCGGGGTCCGGTCCGAAGGTCAGGCCGGCCTCGGCGGCGCGGTCGTTCAGGTCGGCCAGCACCGTCCCGGCCTGGACCCTGGCCGTCTCCGCTTCCCGGTCCAGGCCCAGGATCTGGTCCATGTGGCGCGTGAAATCGAGGACGACGGCCTCGTTGACGGCCTGGCCGGCCAGGGAGGTGCCGCCACCGCGCGGGAGCACCGCGATCCCTTCGTCGGCGCAGTACGCCACGGCGGCGGCGACGTCCGCCGTCGACGTCGGGAAGACGACGCCGACCGGCGTCACCTCGTACGCCGAGGCGTCCGTGGCGTAGAGCTCGCGCGTGTAGGTGTCGAACCGGACTTCCCCGTCGACGCGCCGTCGCAAGGCCGCGACGAGGTCTGGACGCTCGACCTCGTCGGCGACGTAGTCGTAGTTCGACCGATCGTCCGTCGCGGACGGCGCGCGACGGACATCGCCGTCGCTGACCGCACCCTCGTCGCTGTTGGGCATGTACGTGTCTCTCTGGCAAGGAGGAACTTATACCCCCTGTTCGGCGACTGCGACGATACCCGCTGCACGCCTCGACTCCGGTCCGGGAACGCCGTCCGAACTGGCGTTCCCCGTCGCCACGCTCCGAAGCGGACCGCGACCACGACTGTCCGTGGACGTCGCCGGTTCCCTCCGCCGTCGCGAGCGGTCGAAACGTGGATTTATTACGGTTCGGGGGACAGTACCACGCATGGTGTTGCAGACAGATCTGGAGACGGCAGTAGAGGCCGCCGACGACGTACCGACCGCGTCTGACGTCTACGAGGCGGCGGCGGACATCTCCGTCACGGACGTGTTCGACGACGACTTCGTGGCGGCACACACTGACTTCGACACGTTCGACGAACTCGTGACCGCCAGTCCCGCCGATGCGACGTCGGCCGACGAACTCGACAGGGTTCTCGACGGCGCCTGGGACGAATTCGTCGCGGAACGAACCGACTTCGAGGACGAGGAAGCGATGGTGTTCGCGGCCCGCGACCACTGGGTCGCGAAGCGACTCGGCGTCTAGGTGCAGCGTATCGTCGCTCCGGACGGTCGTCTATTCGGGCGATCCACTATCGTTGCGGCTGGTCTCCCGGAGCCGATCGCTCCGGTCGGCGAACGAGCGATCCGATACTGAGACGTATCGACGGAGCAGTAGAGAGAGGGCGGCCTTCGACTCAGTAGTTGCCGGTCGACACGATCGGCGGTGCGCCGTGGGGGCCGTAGGGCGCGTCGTCGAGGTACTCCCCGGCGACCTCGAAGTGGTCGGCCAGCGACGCGGCCGCCTCCTTGCGGAGGACCGTCTTCGGGTCGTCTCCCTGGAGGTACTCCAGGGCCTGCCCCGCGGCGTCGATGTTGTACTGGGCGGCTCTCTCCCGACGTGCGGCGAACAGTTCTATCTCGTCCCTGGCGACCGCGTCGGAGCGCGCACGGTTCGCGACCGCGATGGCGGACGCGGCCTCGTCCGCGTCCGCGATGCCAGAGTTCATCCCGCGCGCGCCGAAGGGCGCCAGCAAGTGTGCGGCCTCGCCCGCCAGCAGCACGCGACGGTGTTCGTCGACGAAGCTATCGGCGTGCACCTGGAGGAACTTGTAGGTCGATATCCACGTGAGGTTGTCCTCGTACGCTTCGCCCAGTACGGTGCGGATGAACTCCCGCATGTTCTCGTCGCTACAGAGCTCCTCGGGGTCGTCGTCCGGGAGGCACTGGATGTCGAGGCGCCAGCCGCCGGTGAACGGCACGAGCAATACGTTTCGACCGCCGACTTCGGGGTGGTCGTAGTGGAACAGCCGTTCGGTCGGGTATCCATCGCCATCGATCTCTTCGACGTCGGCGACGATGAACGAGTTCGCCGACTCGTCTCCGTCGAAGTTCGCGCCTATCTCGTTCCGGACGGTGGATCCACCGCCGTCGGCGCCGACGAGATACTCGGTCTCCCACTCCCGCCCGTCCGTCGTCTCGACGCGAACGCCGTCCGCGTCGGCGTCGACCGTCTCGACCTCGGTGTCCCAGTGGATGTCTATCCCGCACTCCTCGAGCGCCGCGTGCATGTACGCCTCGGTGCGGACCTGCGGCACGCTCGTGAAGTGCGGAATGTCGCCGTGGCCACCGGGGGAGTCGTACGTCCGGGAGAACACTTCCTTCCCCCGCCAGCAGGTCCGGCGGGTCGGCCAGACCATCCCTTCGTCGACGAGGTCCATTCCGAGGCCCGGGTGGACGCGTTCGAGCGTTCGGAGCGTCGAGCCGTGAACGTAGATCGCTCGACTTCCCGACCTGTCTCGGTCCTTCGATTCAGCTTCGAGGATCGTCACCGGCACGTTCCGCGCGTGCAGCGCGAGGGCCGTGGTCATCCCGACTGGTCCGGCCCCGACGACGAGGACTGGCTGGTCGCTAGAGTCAGTACTCATTGGGGCTGTGTTACAGTTGCCACGTGTTAGCTATTTTGGTTGCGACGCCGGCCACTGTTCGGGTTCGGCCCGCAGAACGAGAGCGGGCTGGCGCTCGGTACCAGTGCTCGAACCCGGCCGCTCGGCTAGCTCGGTGGGTTGGACTGCCTTATATTTTGCGTGGCGACGGCCGACGCCACAGCCGCCGGTCGAGTTCAGCATCCACCTGTACCTGACAGAACCATCAACTTCGAATACTAATAAAAATATCTATAATTTCGGTGTCGATACCTGCCGGCTCCCCGTGCGTAATTGGTCTCACGAAACCGATTTACCGCTCTCGGACGGAGATCGCGGACTCACGCTGCGGTCGAAGAAGCCGTGATTCGACTCGCCGACGACGGGTTCTAGCCGGACGCTCCCGTCGACCCCCTGACGGGCGAATTCCCGAAATACAATCGTATTGGGTGCGAAACGGCGCGTCTGGCGACGAATTTCTCCGCCGGATCCGCGCGAAATACGGCGTCCACGATGCCGCACTTTTCCCAGAGGTCACACCGCGGCTTCAGGCCGCGTTCGACTGCTCGACTTCCAGTTTCAGCACGGGCGCCATGGAAATCGGGACACAGTGGATATATAATATATCCGTTAAGATTCGATATAAGATAGATTTCGATTAATTTCGCTGGCCGCCCGACCGCTCGGTCGTCGGTGTCGGCTCGTCTCCGACGGGTTCCACGGACTACGTCTCGGACCGGATGGGAGCACTCGCCTGCCCGTCCGAATCGCCGTCGTTCGCGAGTTCGAAGATCGCGCGCCAGCGGTCCTGAATACCGAACTCCACGACGTCGGTCTCCTGTACGCGGGCGGCGAGGAACCGCTGTCGATGATCCTGGACCGCGCCCAGACGGAGTCGTTCGCCGACCGCCTCGACGGGGAGGCCGTCGTGTATCTCCGTCGCGAGTTCGTCTCGGTCGGCGAATCCGACCAACTGGCCGGTGCGGGCTGATCGCCGGATACCGCTACGCTCATGCGAGCAAGCACGTTACCTGCACCCGCGCCAAGGTGGCAGAGTCCGGCCGAACGCAGCGGCCTGCAGAGCCGCCCATCGCCAGTTCAAATCCGGCCCTTGGCTTTCTGCGACGAACGGACGTGAGGAGCGAACGCCAGACCGGTTTTGGGCCCTGGGACGAGCGGAGCGAAGTCTCTCCAGTTCAAATCCGGCCCTTGGTTTTCTGAAGACGGTCAACGGTAGCGAGCAACAGTGATACTGGTTCGGCGCGTAACTGATCCGAGTCGCCTGCGGAGTGACTGGACTCGTTTGCCGGTGACCTGGCCCCACTACCGAAGAACCGTGAATAATTCCGACAGACACTCGTTTAAGCATGACTGGCCCCTACAGCGTAGTATGCGGAGTCGCAGTCTGCTGCCCGACCACAGGTAGCGGTGGTGGGTGGCTCCCCGTTCGGTTCTGCCGACGGCGCGTTCGTGACGCGCACGGGGATTGAGATGTGGTATGGCAACTAACTCACGCGTATCAGTCCCGACGGAAGTCGTTAGACAGAATCGCTTGCTCGACGCCAGACTCCGCGAACGGTGGCCCCCGATGAACCTCAAAGCCTGGAAAGTCCTCAAGAACCTCGTGGTGTCGCTGGCGATTGTGGGGTTCGGAATTTTCTCGGTCGTCGAGGGTGCCGACCCCCTTCGGGTCTTCTCGCTGGGGATCGTCGTCCTGGGGCTGGTCAACGGGATGGAACTGTCGGAGTTCTACGCCGCGTGGGCGCAGGTCCAGCGACCCGCCGACGTCGAGCGTGGAACGAACTCGGACGAGAACGCCTGAGCGGTATCGGCACGATCGGGGGCCACGAGCGCGACTGGCAGAGCACGATACAGACGGCCGGTGTGTGGCGGATCCCGGAAACCCGGAAACGGCTCCCCATCACTTATCGGCGCCCGGCCTGCAGACGACAATATGATAACAGATGCCCGCGTGCTGGACGAGGAAGTCGTCCCCGAGCGGGAGCTCGTCGTCCACCGCCGCGAGGAGTTCGACGCGCTCGCCGACGCACTTGACCCGATCACTCGCGGTACAGCGGGGAGTCACGTGTTCCTCATCGGCTCGCCAGGGACGGGCAAGTCGATGCTTGCCCGGGTGTCACTGGACCAGCTGGCTGCCAGCGAAGCGGCATGGGCGGACGCGTACGTGAACTGCTGGCAGACGCGGGACCGGTCGTCGATCCTGTTCTCGGTGGCCCAGGAGCTCCTCGAGCGCCCGGTCCAGCGCCAGTCGACGCCGCTGACGTCGGTGATCGAGCGCCTCGAAACCGACCCGGACGACCCCCGGGTCGTCGTTCTCGACGAAGTGGACCAGCTGGCGTCGAAGGACGTCCTCTACGACCTGCACGCGCTGCCAGCGACGCAGCTGGTCCTGATCGCGAACTCGCGCGAAGACGTCTTCGCGAACATGAACGAGCGGGTCGCTTCGCGGTTCACGGTGGGCCACCAGATCGACCTCGAACCCTACGCCGTGGTCGAGACGACCGACATCCTGGCCAAGCGGGCGGCATACGGTCTCGCGCCGGACGCCATCGACGAGGCACACCTCGAACGCATCGCCGAATACGCCGCCGGAGACGCCAGGGCCGCAATCGCGATACTTCGCGTCGCTGCTGAACGGGCACAGACTGGCCACGCCGCTCGCATCAGGGCCGAGCACGTCGAGATGGCGGTCGATCAGGCGCGGCAGTCGCTCCGGCGGGCTTCGCTGGACCGACTCAGCGATCACCAGCGCGTCCTTTACGACATCATCGAAGATCGTGGACCGCTCCAGCCGAGCCAACTGTACGAGCGCTACCGCGACGCCGTGGCGGACCCCCGGACGAAGCGGACCGTCCGCACGTACCTCTCGAAGATGGACCACTACCGGCTCGTCGAATCCGACGGGCAGGGGAAGAACCGCGTGTACAGGGCGGCTCGGACGCAGTCGGTCACGCGACCCGGAAACTCCTGAACCGTCTTTGGTCGGATATCGCCGTCGAGTGCGGTGGACGATGTCCGGCCCGGAAATCCGGAAGGACACCCCGTTTCGGTTATGGGGGCGACGGCCATACGAAGACACGTGCCCTCCCGGTCGCGAGTCCGGCGGCGGGCGCGGTCACGGCGGCGACGACGGGTGGCGTCTGTCGACGGCTGACCGCACTCGCACCTCCTGACGGATGCCGTCCGGCAGGCCCGGACTTTCGGCCGTGATCGAGCCGCGTGAGCGCGGGGGACACCGGTGCAGTCACTGGCCGGGTTCCGGTTCGGCGGTGCGTCCGAACGTCGAGTGGTTCGGCGCCTGGACTGCGCCGGACAATACCGGCACCCGGAGCGAGACGTCCGGCCGAATACGGCGATAGCGACAGCTACGACCGACCCATGAGAGCAAACTACGCAACGATCGGCAGCACAGGTACGAGACGATCAGCGAGTCCAGATGTCGACTTCGACGGGGGTGAGAGCTTCGATGTCGCTGCCTGAGGGGATCCGCCAGCTGGGGGACGTGGTCGCGTCCCTCGATGCCCGGGCAGACGTGGCGTCACTCGACGTCATCGGCCTGGACCGGTGTGTCGACGGGATCAGCGCGTCGGTCACGATCGACGTCGTCACCGACGAGGCGGAGGAAGGCCCGGGCCACCAGACGACGGGGGTTCGGGCCGAGGAAACCAGTGAGCGTCCCGACCCGCTCGCGGACTGGTCGCCGGCCGCCGTTCCGAGACCGGCGGTCGAAACGGCCGTCGAGACGGCGGAGTCGGTTCCGGAACTGGCCGATAGACTCGGACTCGCGACGGACCAGGCGCTGTGGGCGCTCGGCTACTACGACCTCGGATCCGCCGTCCCCGCCGCCGGGACGGTCACCCACGACGCCAGCGACGGCGCGCTCTCTCCGGACGATCCAGGCGGGGAGCCGCCGGGGAGCCTCACCGAAGCGGACGTCGTCGCGGTCGCGAACCGGTACGACACGCTCGAAGCGGTGGCGGCGGACTTCGAGGTGGGAACGGACCGGGCTGCGGCGGTTCTGGAGGCCCACGACTGTGCCGGCGAGGTGACCCGATGAAGGCGGATCCGGACCGCGCCGGTGGCGTCGTCGACGCCCCTTCGACGGACGTGAACCGACGTTCGGGAGCGAGCCTCGACGGCGAGCCGGCCCCGTGTCCGAACTGCGGGGTGACTGGGAGCGGCGACGGCGTCCTCCGACCGGGACAGCTGTGGTGTCGCGACGAGAACTGCGCCGTCGTCAGTTTCCTCGGGAGCGAACAGTGCTAGAGGCCGCCTCGGGTTCCCGGACGACCGCGTCGACGGGTGACGGCACCGACCGAGAGCGGGGACGATCGGGACGATGATCGAGTGCGAGACCGTCGCCGACCTGCCGCCGAGTTCCAAACTGGTCTACCTCGCGTTGCGCGAGGCGGGGACGAGTACGCAGGCCGAACTCGTTGCCAAGACGGCGTTACCGCCCCGGACCGTCCGCTATGCACTCGACCGACTGTCGGAGGCAGGCGTCGTGGAACGGCGGCCCTGTCTCCGGGACGCGAGACAGTCGCTGTACGAACTCGTCGCGTGAACTCGTGCGTTCGAGCGCGGACCGTCAGCGCGGCCGATCGGTCGAATCGGGCTGCCTGAGGCGATCCTGCCGAGCTACGGGTCGGACCGGATAGTGGCCGTCGTGAGTCCGTCCGGGTCGGCGTCGCTGGCGAGGACGAGCGTGACCCGCCAGCCGTCATCGACGTCGTCGGCGTGGAGTCGTGACGGCGGCCACTCGGGGCGGCGTCGATACAGTTCGACGACGACGGGGAGAACTGGGAGGCGTCCGTTCTGCGGCGACAGCGCGTAGTCGGTCATCTCCACAGAGAGCGAGCGCGTTTCCGCCTGTCGGTCGATGGACGTCGGGCGGCAGGTGTAGGCGCCGAGCAGTCCGCACGTCCGGAGCAGTCGGAACGTCGAGACGACGGGTTCCGCGGACGGTTCGACGGGGGCGTATCGCGTCGCGGCGTCTGCGAGGACGTCGGCCTGGTCGGTGGGCGAGAGCCGTTCGTCCAGCGCTTCGGCCATGCTCTCGAGCAGCCGGAGGCAGAGGTCGTCGGGGTCGGAGACGGTCTCGGCGAGGTCGAAGTAGGCGTCCATGACGGTGCTCTCGACGTCGTCGTACCCCTTCTCGGAGAGCGTCTCGAACACGGCCGCCGCGACGCGGTGACAGAACTCGACGAGCAGTCGGTGGTCGGGCGCGTTCGCGCCGTCACCGGGTGCAGGTGAGGTGGCCGATCGACCGTCACGGTCGCCGTTCCCGTCGACGTCTCTCGGCCGGTGTAACGGGCCGTTGTCCTGGCAGACGATCAGGTCGTAGTAGGGGAACCGCGGGTCGTACCGGCGGAGTGCGGCCCGGTACTGTTCGGTGGCGCGGGCGGCGGCCCGTGCCGTTCCCCGGTTCTCGAACCGGGCAGTCTCGGCGGGGACCGGCCGGTCGCCTGTCCGGCCGCAGACGAGGTAGTAGTCGCCGTCCACACTGGCGAGGGCTTCGATGTGTTGGCGGATCTCTGTGAGCGTGGTTCCGACCATCGTATCGTGGGTTCGGTGTTCGCTGTCGTGATCGACTGCCGGGTCAGTAGTTCCCAGTGACCACGTCCGCGACTGCCTGGCGGTCGAACAGTTCGGCGTCGCCGGTCACCTCGCCGAAGACGTCGGGATAGATCTGTTTGGCAGCCCGCTCGGTGAGGAAGAGGTTGTGGATCGGTCCCTGGTGGAGGTAGCCGCCGCGGTAGACGCGGTCGTTCCGGACGGCGGTGAGTTCGCTCCCGACGGGGTGGTTTCGCATGTAATCGAGGACCACGTCGCGGAATTCCTGGGGCGACTTGCGCTCGTGGCCGCGGACGAGGAGTACGTCGGGATCGATCTCCAGCAGGTTCTCGTAGTCGAGCTCGCCGCGGTTGGTGGTGCTCAACTGGTCGATATCGGTCCCCGCGAGCGCGTCCTTCACGCCCAGATCGCGCCACTGCTTCTTGCTCGTCCCCGCGTCGTCGAGCCGGTACGGCGAGAACGTCTCAGGTTCGTCGGTGCCCTCGAAGGTGAGGAAGACGTCCGGGCGCTCGCCGGCAGGAGGCATCTCCGACTGGATTTCGGCGACGAACTCGTCGTGGAGCGCTTTGAACGCTCGGTAGCGATCGCGTTCCTGGAACAGCGTTGCTATCTTCTCGAAGGCCTCGTAGAGGGTGTAGTACCGGTAGTCGTGCCACTCGTCGGACCGGCGGAAGATCAGGTTTCCGACGAACGGCGCGACGTTCTCGGCGATCTCGTCGACGTCGTCCCGGGACCAGTCGAACCAGTTGACCAGCATCTGCGTGTCGTAGAGGTGGACGTCGCAGTCGAGTTCGTAGAACTCCTCCTTGGTTCGGACCTCCGGGTACTGCGCTAGCTGTTCCTCGTCGACGTCGACGCCGGGGAGTTCGTCGTAGACGTCCGTGTAGTAGCGGTCCCTGCCGCCGATGCCGGCCAGTCCGTCGGCCTGGCCGAGCGCGACGGCCATGTCGGCGAACGCCCCGCAGTAGGCGACCCACTGCTCGGGAACCGAGTCGAACGTGACCTCGCCGGCCGGTTCCATGGTCACCGAGTACGACTCGTCGACGGTCGCCGACTCGGTGGTGGTGGTAGTGGCCGCGTCAGTCGACGCGTCGGTGACCGCAGACCCGTCGGCCGCCGTGGTCGTCCCGTCGCTTCCTCCGTCTGATCGACCCGTACAGCCGGCGAGCAAGCCGCCGGCGACAGTACCCCCGTAGCGGAGGCACTGCCTGCGAGTCGGCGCCGTCCGATCGTTTCGCTCTGTTGCCATACCGTTTTAGGCACACCTAAAACCCATAACCGCTTCGATCTTTTGGCGAGCCTAAAAACACTCCCGTTCACTCCCCGGCGGTGTCCTCGTCGCGAATCTCGCGTGCGCGTTCGAGGACGAGGTCGTCGTCGAGGTGGGTCAGCAATCGTCGCTGTCCCCGTTCGGCGCGGGTCGATACCTCAGATTCGGTGACGTAGGTGTCGAGCCGTCGGTCGATCTCCCGCTCGCGCAGTTCGGCCAGTCGGTCTTCGTCGAGGTCGTGGTCCGCCGGTAGCCGCTCGGCGAACCACTCGCGCCAGCGGTCGCGGTCCGCCCACTCGTCGTCACGCTGGGTCTCCCGCCGGACCCAGTCGTAGTGGTCGACGAATTCGTCCGGGAAGCCCTGCTCGCGCCGAACAGCGCCGACGACGGCGAGGCCGACCCGCGCGCCCCGGCCGGCCGCGACGATGGCCTGCCGGTCGGTTTCGGCCGACGGCGAGGCGACGTAGAGCCCGTCGACCGGCGTCGTCCCGTCGGAGTCGGCGTAGTCACGGGCGAAGTGTTCGTGTTCCTCGCCGCCGTGCTCGTGGACGTCGAACATCGCGTCGTCGCCGAGCGGCCGGAGGTACTCCCCGTCGTACCGCGTGGCTGCGACGACGTAGTCAGCGGTCCGCTCTCTGCCCTCCTGCGTCGTCACGAGAAAGCCCTCGCCGTCGTCGGCCCGTTCGACAGACTCGACGAGGTCCGTGACGAACTCGCAACCGGCCTCCTCGGCGTGGTCGTGCATGAGTGCGTACAGCGTGTCGACGTCGACGCCGGCGGGGAAGCCGAGGTAGTTCTCGAGGTAGGCGCACTGCTTGAGCGACGACCGACCGCAGTCGAAGACGACCGTGTCGAGGCCGTAGCGGGCCGTGAACACGCCGGCTGAACAGCCGGCGGGGCCGCCGCCGACGACGACCACGTCGCAGTCAATCATCCAGTGGCCTCCGGTCGCGACGGTGCACGTCCTCCCCGGTGCGTCTGCGTAGCGTCGTCTCTCCCATGGGTTTAGGCAAACCTAAAAGAACAAAGTCGTTTCGGACGTGGGTCCCCCAAGGAACGTCCAGGCGAGCGGGCCCGCCAATCGCGATTCCGCAACGGCCATACCTGCCGAGCCGGTACCTGGTCACATGTCGCCGGTACGGCGTCTCGTTCCCCTCCACGCGGCGAGGGACCTGGTCGTCGCGGACCCGCTCCTCCTCCTCGTCCTGGCCGTCGCGGGACTGGGTGCCAGCGCCGTCCTCGGTCTCGCGCTCGCGGTGTTCGTCCGCCGCCGCTCCCAGTCCTACCTGCTGGTGACGCTAGCGGTGGCGACGCTGCTGGCCCGGACGGTGGTCGCCTCCCTGTCGCTGAACGGGACGTTGAGTCCGGGCACGCACCACCTGGCAGAACACGGCCTCGACGTCGCGATGGTGGCGCTGGTCGTCGCGGCCGTCTACTCGGCCCGGCGGGTCGAGCGCGGAGGTGGCGTCCGTGAGTGAGACCCGCGAGCGGATCCTGGCCGCCATCGAGGCGGACCCGGGCATCCACTTCCGGGGGCTGGCCCGCTCGCTGGACCTGGCGCCCGGCCAGGTGCAGTACCACGTCCGGGAGCTGCTCGGGGCGGACGCGGTCGTCGCCGAGGACCACCGCGGGCGGACCCACTACTACCTGCCGACGTACGCTCCGTGGGAGCGGCGAGCGATAGCTGTTCTGCGCCGGGAGACGGCCCGGGACGTCGTCGCCACCCTCCTCGAACGCGACGAGCGGCGCCCGGCGGACGTCGCCGACTCGGTCGGCGTCGCGCGCAGCACCCTGGAGTGGCACCTCGACACCCTCGTCGAGGCGGACCTCGTCGAGAAGCGCCGCGACGACGGGGGCCGCGTGACGCTCGTGCTGACCCGGCCCGCAGAGACGGGTGAACTCCTGGCCCGGGTCGCGCCCTCGCTGGCCGGCCGTCTCGTCGACCGGTTCGAACGGCTCTTCGACGCGCTCGTCGAGGACGCGTAGCGGGGTCGGCGAGCGCTGAGCAGTCCGGTCATGGTCCGCTGGTCCGCCGTTCGACGGCTGTACCAGAAGGGTCTTTTCTCGCAGTAGGCTACAGGTGACCTGATGGGACGGACCGACCGCGGCGTCTCGCGCCGCGACTTCGTCAAGGCGGCGGTGGCCATCGGCGGAACCAGCGCGCTCTCGGCCTGCCTGGACCGCGAGGGGGCGCCGGACCTCGACACCGGACCCGAGGACCTCTCCGCGCTCCCCGCTCGCCAGCACGCCTGGAACGAGTCGCTCTCGCGGGACGAGGCCGGGAACGTCACCGCGGCGCGCCACCACGTCCTCCTCCTGCTGGAGTACGCCGGCGAGGGGACGCCGAGCGAGGACGACCGCGAGACGGTCGAGCAGGCGCTCCGGGGACTCGAACGCGCGTACCCGCGAAGCAACGAGGGGCTACTGTTCACGGTGGGCTACACGCCGGCCTACTTCGACCGGTACGACGCCTCGCTACCGGAGAGCGTCGACCTCCCCCGACCCGGGGCGCTGGCGCCGTTCGAGGACCCGAAACCGGACGAACCCGACGCGCTCGTCCACCTCGCCAGCGACTACGGCCAGGTCGTACTGGGCGCCGACGAGGCGCTGCGCGGCAAGCGCGAGACGCTGAACGACGTCGACGTCTCGTCGTTCGGCGACGTCTTCGAGCGAGTGGACCGCCGGACGGGCTTCGTCGGCGCCGGCCTCCCCGCCGAGAACCAGGACGTCGACGGCATCCCCGACTCGGAGCCGGTCGACGAGGACGCGCCGCTGTTCATGGGATTCAAGTCCGGCTTCGAGCAGAACCAGGCCAGCGAGGACCGGGTGACCATCCGGGAGGGTCCGTTCGCGGATGGGACGACAACCCACCTCTCGAAGATCCAGTTGCACCTCGACCAGTGGTACGAACAGGACAGCCGGTACCAGCGCGTCGGCAAGATGTTCAGCCCGGCCCACGCCGACGAGGAGAAAGTCGAGGGCGTCGGGAACAACCTCGGCACCGACAGCGGGCTGGACGGCGACCAGGACCGGACGCTCGAGGACGCCCGGACGAAGGGGATGGTGGGCCACACGCAGAAGTCCGCACGCGCGCGTGACGAGAACGACTCGCCGCTCATCCTCCGCCGGGACTTCGACTCGACCGACGGCGGCGAGGCCGGCCTGCACTTCCTCTCGCTCCAGCGAACCATTTCGGACTTCGTCGAGACCCGCGAGGCGATGAACGGCACCGACGTGGCCGACCAGTCGGCGGTCGGCACCCGCAACAACAACGGCATCCTCCAGTACCTGACCGTCGACCGGCGGGGGAACTACCTGATGCCGCCCCGCGACCACCGATCCCTGCCCCGACCCGACCCCTGAACCGGCCGCGGGCGCCGTCACTGTCGCTCGTTTCTCCCTTTCTAGAGGTGCACCAGATCCCTCTTGAGGGCGAGTGAGTAACCACCGCTATGGACTCGCGCCAGTGGACCAGACGAGATCTGTTGTGCGCCTCGGGCGCTGTCGGCGTTGGAGCGCTCGCGGGCTGTAGCGGCTTACTGGAGGAGCAATCGACGAACCGGAACCCGTCGGTCGTGGAGAACCGCCCGGACGCGATCTACCGTCCGAGTCACGTCGAGGGGATGGAGATGATCGGGATGCAGGAGGCGGGCGGTCGGATGGTCGGGCTGATGTACGCCTACGCCCACCGCTTCTGGACCCTCACCGGCAGCGTCACGGAGCTCGTCCAGCCGGGCGGCGACGTCCACCTCATGGCCAGCATCTGGGACCCCGACTCGGGAACGGTGTTGCCGGCCGACACCGGGCTGCGGTTCGAACTCACGAAGGGCGACTGGTCGGCCGAACGCGCGCCGTGGACGATGCTCTCCCAGAACATGGGCTTTCACTACGGGGACAACATGGCGCTCGACGGCGAGGGGACGTACACGGTCACCGTCGAGACGGGCGCCGTCGGCACCGAACGCGTCGGCGACTTCGCCGACAGCTTCGGTGAGTCTGCGACCGCCCAGTTCGAGTGGGAGTACAGCGAAGCGGCCCGGAGCGAGATACCCTTCCGGACCCTCGACGACGCGGGCGACCCCGGTGCACTCGACCCGATGGAGATGGACATGATGCCCCTCTCGTTCGCCCCGTCGACGGACGAGCTGCCGGGGCAGGTACTCGGCAGCGCCGAGGCCGGCGACGTGCACTTCGCCGCCACCGTCGTGTCCGGCGACGACGGCGACGCTATCGCCGTCTCGCCACGGACGCGCTACAACGGCTACGTCCTCCCGGCGATGTCGCTGTCGGCGACCCTCGACCGCGACGGATCGACGGCGTTCGACGACATCCTCACCCAGGCCGTCGGGCCGGACCTGGGGTATCACTACCGGGCCAGCGTGGACGCCGTCGAATCCGGCGACGAACTGACGATCACGACCGACTCGGGCCCCCAGGTCTCCCGTCACGAAGGCTACGAGACGGCGTTCACGGACGTCCCGGACGTCTCGATTACCGCGGACTAGACAGCCGTCGCGTCACTGGCGAAGCCGTCGACAGGAGCGGATCTGGCCCTCCTCGCTGTTTCCTCCCGCGCCCACCGAAAAGTAATCGTTAAACGTCGGGGCTCCCCATCCTCCGATCATGCAACGACGAGCCGCGGCGATTTACTTCGTGTTCTTCCTCGTCGTCGGTGCGGCGGCCTACGCCTACATCGGCGTCGCCCAGTCGAGCCAGCAGCCCGCGTTCTCAGTCAACGGGCCCACGCTCGCGGGCAACGAGAGTACAACGATCGACGGGACCGAGTACACCGCCGCCGAGGTCGGCCACGAGTCCAGCGGCGGTGGCGGACACGGCGGTGGCGGCGGGGAAGGAGCACTGGTCGCGACACTCGAATGGACTAACGACTCCGCCCGCCAGACCGCGACCCTGGAGAACGAGTCGACGGTGACCTACCAGGACACCTCGTACACCGTCCTCGTCGCAAACGGGTCGGACGTCTCTTCGTTCACCCTGCGCGAAGAGCTGAACGTCTCGGCCATCCTCGCGAACGACGACGCGGTCGAAAACACCGTCGCCACGCGGAACGACACCGAGTACGTGGTCTACCGCCAGAACGACTCGCTGCATCCGCTCGCGGAGTACCTCCCCGAACCCGACACCCGCGAGTTCTCGACCGGCGACAGCTACCAGTACGAGGGCAACGAGACCACCGTCGCCGAGGTGGCCTCCAGCGGCGTGACCCTCGAGTGGACCGGTCCGATGGCCAACTCCGAGGAACTCCAGGAGGGGACCAACGTCACGCTCGCCAACGGCGAGCAGTACTTCGCTCACTTCCCCGACGGCCAGGACCAGGAGGTCATGCTCGTCTCCGTCGACCAGTTCGAGAGCTACCAGGCCACCATCTCCCAGCGCGACTACCTCGACGAGCGGGTCAACGGCCTCTGGGGCATCGTCATCATCAGCGGCTCCGCGGCCTTCCTCATCCTCTCGATGGCGTACATGCCCAACCGCGGCTGACTCGACCCGCCGCTTCGTTTCTCCGACGGACGCGACCGATTCGGCTCGACTCACTCCCCATCGACGCTGTTTCTCGCCGTCGCTGCTACGTGAAACGGAGCGGCAGCTCCGCGACAGTTGTCTTTCGCTTCGAAAAACCGGATTCGCGACGGCGCGGGCGTTACGCTCGTCCGTTCCAGCTCAGGTACGCCAGGCCGGCGCCCAGCGCGACGGTCGCGAGCGCACCCACGAGCTTGAGCGCCACCGCCAGCGTGTCTGGGTTCGTCGTCCAGGGCGTCCCCACGACGGTGGACAACCCCACCAGCACGAGGAACGCACCGACGGCGATGCCGATCGGTTCGAGTGCGTCGTCGAATCGCTCCGTGAGAGCGTTCGTGTTCATACACGTCGCCTCGGCGCTCACCGTGGTAAATCAATTGGTCCAGCCCGCCAGCCGACGGTCTCCGACGAACAGTGGCTGCGCTCCCCGACTCGGGCCGTTAATTCATCTCGTTCCGCTCGTGTTCTCCATCCGAAACGTTACAACTGCGGAAATGCTATTCGGTAGCACAAACCACGGATGAGTCCCGACGATCCGGTTCACGACGTCGGTACGCTCTCCCTCGACGCATGCCTCGAGTTGCTGTCGAACCGGCAGCGGCGCGTCATCTTGCAGTTCTTTCTCGATTCGGAGACGAACCACGCCTCGGTAGACGAACTGATATCCGAGATTGTCAACGAGGAAGCGAGTCGCACCGGGGAACGCCCCGGCCACGACGCGGTGGCGTCTACCATGTTTCACGTCCATCTCCCGAAGTTCGCCGACGCCAACGTCCTCGAGTACGACACCCGCCACCTCGAAGTCCGATACCGGGGTGATCCCCTGATCGAAGCGGCGTACGCGAAGATCCAGGAGATCGAGTAGTTTGCTCGCGTTCGGACACGACGCGGGCCGAAACTGCCGTTCTCGACGCCCGCCGTCGCCTGGTATTTATCCCTGCGGCCATCCTATCAACGAGCGTGAACGAACCCTCTCCCGCGGCCGTCGAGGCCGACGAGACCGCCATCGCTCCGGGCGTCTCTCGCTTCGGCACGAAGCGTGTCAACTGGTACCTCGTCGAGGGCGACGACGGCGTCCTCGTCGTCGACGCGGGCGTCCCGGGCCACTGGCCACAACTGCTCTCGGCGCTCGCCGACCGAGGATACGGTCTCGACGACGTGGCGGCGCTGGTCCTGACCCACGGCCACGCCGACCACGTCGGCTTCGCCGAACGCCTGCGCGAGACTGCCGCTGTTCCGGTGTTCGTCCACGAGGCCGACGTCGGGCTTGCGCAGGGGACCGAGGACGTCTCTGTGGGCGACGCTCTCGTGAATCTCTGGCGACCGGCCGTGCTGGCGCTCCTGTTCGAACTCGGCCGCAACGGCGGGCTGTCGATCCCGCCGGTCGAGGAGGTCCGGACGTTCGCCGACGGCGACGTCCTCGACCTGCCCGGGTCGCCGAAAGTGATCCACGTTCCGGGCCACTCCCCCGGCTCGTGTGTCTTCTTCCTGCCCGACCGCGAGGTCCTCCTCTGTGGCGACGCGCTCGCCACGCTCGACCTCAAGACCGGCCGCGAGCGAGGCCCCCAGATCATGTCGCTGTTCAACGCCGACGCGGACCGCGCCCGCGCCTCGCTCGACCGCTTCGCCGACCTCGGCCGGGTGACGCTACTGCCCGGCCACGGCCGTCCCTGGCGCGGGGAGATGGACGAGGCGGTTCGGCTGGCGCGGAGTCAGTAGCGTCGCATTTTGGTCGTCGCCACACACCGCAATCGCTCGCAGCAAAAGCGGGCCGAGAGGGAGTGAGCGAACGCTACACGTTCGCGAACGTCGATGGGCTCGCGGAGCGAGTCCATCGGAAGTTGAACCGAGTGGAGACGTTCCTGCTCACTCCGTTGTGCGGGCTGCGACTCCCCGGGTTCAACTCCTCCGGCTACGTTCACCAGCGGCTCGCGTATTTGCTCGCAGCAAAAGCGGGCCGAGAGGGAGTTGAACCGGAACCAGACGTGCTCGCTATCGCTGCGCGCGACTGGTAGGGTTCAACTCCCTCTTTCCGCTTCGCTCGTCACGTCCGTTCCTCGCAGAAGCGGGCCGAGAGGGAGTTGAACCCCCGACCGTCTGGTCACTCCCGCAACCACGCGAATCGAACCCGTGGTCACGTTAAAAGCCAGACGCTCTGCCGAACTGAGCTATCGGCCCTCGATTAGGGTTCGGGGCAGATGACGCTAAGAGCTTACGGTTACGGGCGCGGTCACCGGCGGTCGATGCGGTCGGCGAGCAGTTCGCTCGCGAGTTCGCCTGGTTCCTGGCCGTCGATGGCGGCGCGGCGGCGCAGTTCGCGGTAGACGTCGGTGTCGAGCGTCAGCGAGATTTCACCCAGCGTGATTCCTTCGGCACGGAGGGCCTGCTCGACGCTCTGGCCGTCGTTGACGTCGCTGGCGACCGAGCGGACCTGGCGGACGGTCATGTCGTGGTCGAGCAGCGCCCACGCGAGCATGAGGCGGGCCTCGCCGGCGACGCGGGCGATGTGCTTGGCGGCGGTAGGGGCGATGTGGCCCATCGCGACGTGACGCCGGATGGCGTTGGGGAGGTCGTGGACCCGGGACCACTTTCGGATGAAGGAGACCGTGGCCTCGCCGCCGGCGCGTTCGGCGGCGGCCTTGTACGACCCTTCCCCGCGCACGAGTGCGGCGCAGGCGGCGGCACCCCGCAGCATGTAGACGTTGTCGTCCGCGCCGGCGGTGTTCTCCGAGAAGGCCCGCACCGTGTCGGCGGCGAGCTGGAGGCTCTCCGGGTCGTCGGGGTCGAACTCGACGGCCTCTTCGGCCCGCTGGCCGGTCAGCGTCGGGTCACCGCGGATGACGGGTTTGCCGACCGGCGACTCCCGGTCCGTCGAGGGAGCCCGTCCGTCCTCGCCGTCAGCAGTCATTACGAATCAGTTTGGCGGTAGTGCAACAAAAGCGTCCCGTTGCGTGCGCTGGCCGTACACACCCGTTCGCTACTCGGCTCCGTGGTCGTCGGTTGCACCTCGACTCGTCGCTCGGCCTAGTCGTCTGCGGCTTCTTCACGGTTCTCCGAGAGGTGCTCCCAGATCTCCGTACAGCCGCACCCGTCCTCGACGTCGTCGAGATGATCCCGGTCGACCGACGAGTCCTGTTCGTCGACCGCCTCGGGGTTGTCTATCGCCGTCTCCTCCGGGTCGTCTGCTCGTTGTTGTCCGGTCATCGTTGCGTGTCCGTTCCGCGCGACCCCGCGTCGCGTCGGTTGGCGTGTTTCTGTCAAAGACCTATACCCCTATAAACTCGCTCTCACCTGTAAGGTCTACCCGCACTCCCGTGTGCCGGCAATCGGTGCAGGTATCTTGTACGGGATCCGACACGAGTTGTTCAGTGGTATCACGACGCATGCACCGCCGTACGGGAAGGTGATCGTCCACCTCCCGGCGAAAATTGGGACCGCCGACGGAGTAAGGTGTCCGGAAGATGTAATTATATCTAATGACGACCGACGTTCACCAGCTCGACGACGGCGCCTGGGTCAGTGTCAACGACTCGCGGGAGGTGAACGTGAGCAACCTGTGGCTCCTGGCGCGAAGCGACTTCTGCGGCTGTGAACTGACGGATTTCCTCGCCGAAGGGTTCGTCGACGTGAGCGTCGACCATCCGAACATCGAGGCGCGCATGGCCGGCCGCTGCATCGCCTGCGGAACCGAGGGCGTGACGGACTGGCTCCAGGTCGGGCGCGTCATCGACCCCGAATCCGGTGAGTTCTACGCCATCGACCCCGAGAGCGTCCACTTCCCGGACAAGCGCCGGCGCCTGGCCCGTCCGCAGAAATAGGCAACAATCTCCCGTTCGAGGGAGAGGTGGGGACCTTTGACGCCAAGGGGTGTCGTATATGGGTGGGGCTCTAGCCACTGTACACGAATGCCCACGAAAGTCGAGAACTGGAAAGACGAGGTGTACGGGAACGAAATCCGTGACCACCTCATGGAGTTCGCGGAGCAGGGCTGGGAGTCCATCCCGGAGGACGAGCAGGACGCCTGGTTCGAGCGCTTCAAGTGGTGGGGGCTGTACCACCAGCGCTCCGGCCAGGAGAGCTACTTCATGATGCGCATCGGGACGCCCAACGGCGTCATCGAGCCCGGACAGCTGGAGGTCATCGCCGAGGTCGCCGACGAGTACGCCCGCGGCCCCGCCGAGAACCCCGAGTTCGGGGATGCCTACTGCGACTGGACGACGCGCCAGTCCATCCAGCTCCACTGGATCAAGCTCGAGGACATCCCGGAGATTTTCGACAAGCTGGAGTCAGTCGGCCTCGGGACCCAGCAGGCCTGCGGTGACTCCTGGCGGAACATCGTCGGCTGCCCCGTCGCCGGCAAGGACAAACACGAGCACATCGACGCCTGGCCCGTCGCCGAGGAACTCCACGAGACGTTCAAGGGCAACGACGAGTACTCGAACCTCCCGCGCAAGTGGAAGGTCGCCGTCACCGGTTGCGACCAGGGCTGTGGCCAGGGCGACATCAACGACCTCGCGTACGAGCCGGCCACGAAGGAGATCGACGGCGAGGAGAAGCTGGGCTTCAACGTCCGCGTCGGCGGCGGCCTCTCCCGGAAGGAGCCGCGCTTCTCGCGCTCCATCGACGTCTGGGTCCCGCCGGAGCAGGCCGCCGATGTCGGCGCCGGCATGTCCGCGCTGTTCCGCGAGTACGGCGACCGGGACGACCGCTTCAACGCCCGCATCAAGTTCCTCGTCGACGAGTGGGGCACCGAGAAGATGCGGTCGGTTCTGCAGGAGGAGTTCGTCGACTTCGAGCTTCCGACCGCGGGCGAGAACATGCGCGAGAGCTACACGTACAACGCCGGCGGCGACGAACACGGCGATCACGTGGGCGTCCACGAACAGCCCGACGGCAACTACTACGTCGGCCTGAACGTGCTGGTGGGTCGGATGGGCGTCGACGACGTCTACGAACTCGCCGACCTCGCCGACGAGTACGGCTCGGGCGAAGTGCGACTCACGCAGCGCCAGAACGTCATCGTCACGGACGTCGATAGCGACCGGATCGACGAGTTCCTCGACGAGCCGCTGCTGGAGAACTACGAGGCCGACCCGCACCCCTTCATGCGCGGCTCCATCGCCTGCACGGGCACCGAGTTCTGTTCGCTCTCCATCGTCGAGACGAAGAATCGGCAGGTCCGCTACGCCCGCTGGCTCAAGGACAACGTCGCCGTCCCCGACGGCGTCGAGGACTTCCACATCCACCTCTCGGGCTGCACCGCCTCCTGTGCCCAGCCCCAGATCGCCGACATCTCCCTGCGCGGGATGAAGACCCGCAAGGACGGCGAACCCGTGGAAGCGCTCGACATCGGCCTCGGCGGCGGTCTCGGGGAGAACCCCCACTTCGCCGACTGGGTCGAGATGCGCGTCCCCGCCGACGAGGTGCCGGGCTACGTCGAGAACCTGCTGGCCACCTTCGAGGACGAGCGCGCCGACGGCCAGACGTTCCGCGAGTTCATCGCCGAGCGCGACGAGGAGACGCTCCAGGACCTGGCCGAGGCCGAGGAGACCGACTACGAGGACCCGTACATGCACAACACGAAGATGACGTGGTACCCCTACGTCGAGGACGACGACATGCAGTCCTCGCCCGCCCCGACGAACGGTGAGGGCGAACCGCTCCAGCCCGCCGACGACTAGGACTTTCTTTCGTTTTCTGTTCGACTTCGACTTTCGATTTCGCTCGCTTCTCGTCTTCGAGTGACGACGAACGGGGGTGTGACGTGGGATAACTCTCTCGCCACCTCGCTCTGGGATCGAGGAACGGCAATCAACGACAGAGGAAAGCCCTCGCCACCTCGCGGTGGCTGGCTGAGATATCCTCGTTCGCTGCGCTCACTCGGATAGGGCCCACCCAGCCACCGCGACGTCGCTCGCCCTTTCATTCCTCCAGGGTCAGCACAGCACCGCAGCCTGCCCTTCCCCGAGTCGCGAGTCCGGCGCTGTCGCGCCGCCCCTCGCTCCCGGCCGACCGCCGGACGGTTGCGGAGCGGTCAGGAAGCGGTCGCGCACACGTCCGTGCGCGACCGGGGAGGTCTGGCGGACGTCAATCGCGAGTGCAGGAAGGCGCCGACCAGAGGGAGGGGCCTTCGAACGAGCGAACGGGGAGCGGAGCGACCCGTGAGCACGGGCCGAACGAAGTGAGGCCCCGCGAGCTATGCTGTGCCTGGGGGACTGAAAGGGCGAGGCCCGGTCGCGCTGCAAGGCAGTCGTTCAGCGGGCCCTACGCGAGTGCAACGAGCGTATCCCGCTGAACGACCGCGAGCGGGCCGAGGGCTTTCTCCTGCTGTTCGGACTCCTAGCAAGCTGGCTCTAGACGTTCGAACGATCGACACTCTCGGTGAAACACGACGAACGAATCAGTTACTCCCGGTCGTCGGCCAACCAGCGCGGTTCGAATAGTTTCTGGACTCGCTCCGACCGGTTGGGAAGGCCGTTCCGTAGCGTGTAGAGCGCGAGGCCGTAGGCCGGGAGGGCGATCAGAAGCCAGAGGGGCCTGAACAGCGCGAGCTTTCCACCCATATCGCCGGGGGCAAGCGCTACCAGGTTGTAGATATTCAGGGTTCCAACGACGAGGAACAGACCAGCGAACAGGAGACTCCGGACGGGATAGTCCGCGGATAGACACGTCTTCATCTGCTAAAATCCACTACTCTCCGATCATGCAAAAACGTTGGCTCGGACTCTCGTTTTCACCTCACCGGCTTTCGGCGATTGCCGTCGTCGCCCGGGTCTCAGAGAGCGAGCTCGAACTTACGACCGACCGCCATCGTTGTAGAAGCGCGGCCAGGAGATCCGTCACTCCTGATCGTCGGCCAACCAGCGCGGTTCGAACAGTTTTATGACCCACTCCGGACGGTGTGAAACACCGTACCGTAGATAGTAGAGCGCGAGGCCGTACCACGCCAGAACGATGAGTGGGCGGAGCCACGCGAGCCCGAACATCGCGTCGTCTCCGGCGAGCCAGAGATACACGGTCCCGAGGGCGGCGTACAGGCCCGCGACCAACAGACTCCAGACGGGACGGTCGTCGGAGAGGCACGTCTTCATCAGATAAAATACGGTTCCCGACGTTACTGCAAAAACGTTGCTGCTGTCCCGTCACCCCGAGAACGGTTGCTTAAGTTTCGAGGCGTCGAACTCCGACTCATCATGGCAGACCGCATCCTGAAGGCCAACGCCTACACGACCTTCGACCTGCTCGACGGCGTCGTCGAGGGCCACGGCTTCACCGAGGAGGCCTTCGCCATCCTGAACGTCACCACGGACAGCCGCGACGACCCGGAGTTCGTCGAGCTACAGGTCGAGATGGATAACACCGACCTCGACGAGGTCCGGCCACACGCCGATAAACTCTCGCTGTCGGCCGACCAGGCCCGCGAGATGGCCGACGAACTGGAGAAGTACGCCGATCGGGTCGAGGCGGCCGGGGAGTGACCGACGGGTCGGCTCACTCCAGCATCGCGGGGCCGTAGCGGTCCGTGAGGAGCGCCACGGCGACGGCCGCCGTCGTCAGGTGCATCGCGGCGAGGGTGATCGCACCCGTCACGGTCCCGCCCGGCATCGCCGGGACGAAGAGCGCGTCGGGGACCCACGAGAGGACCAGGACGACCGCCGCCAGAAGCGTGAACGTCCGGTCCGGGTTCGCGACGAAGCGGTCGAGCAGCGCGTAGACCACGGTCGCACCGGCGACGCCGACGGTGGTGAACAACAGCACAGGGCCGTACGACAGCGGATCCAGGGCCGGCGCGACGCCGGCGGTGATCGCTGCGAACGTGATCACGACGTTGACGACGCCTGCGACGAGGACGGCGGCGCCCCCTCGCTTCGCTATCGTTTCGAGTCCGAGGTGCTGGCGGTCCGCGGCGGTGGCGGTCTCCGTGCTCATACGCGGGAATAGTTGCGCAGATGACGTTAATCTGTCTGCGCGACCGCTCCCATCGACCCTCGTCAGACGCCGCCGGCCCGTCCCGGCGCCGTTCGACGAGAGTTTATCAGTGAGGACCGGGCCAGCACTCGTCATGTCCGACGACGGTGGCTGGGGGAGCGACCGACTGGAAGTCACATATGCTGAGGCGCGGGCCGTCCTCGACGCCCAGAACGACACGATGGGCGACATCGACAGCAAAGCGATGCGGACGGTCCGGTTCAACGTCCTCCTCGTCGGCGTTCTCATCGCCGCGGCCCGGTTTGCTGGGCCCAGCGTTTTCGATCCTGCACTGTTGCATCTGTCTATCGGTTCGTTCGTCGCCTCCGCAGTGCTCGGAATCGTCACCTACAACGAATCAGATCTGTTCGTCGGGCCCCAGGGCTCCTACGTCGAATGTCTCGCTCACGGCGGCCCAACAGATTCCCGATGGGATCGGGACCTCCTCGAAACGTTCGGCGGAATGATCTCCGAAAACGCCGACGACATCGACTGGAACTCCGGGCTCCTCACCGTGACACAGGGAACGCTCATCGTCGGAATCGCTTCGGCTGTCCTGGCCGCACTTATTTAAGAGAGGACGGCTAATTTCGCTATATGAGCGCAGACGCCCGCGAGAAAGCCAGGAAGAACGGACTCCGAAGCGGAAAGGGCCGTCGTCTCCTCTCGCGCCTTCTCGGGCGCGTGAACGACGACGAAGACGAGTAACACGAAACTTTCTCCGCTTCTCTCGCGTCCTCGTTCGTGAACGTACTGTGAGCACCAGTTCACGTCATCGCCGAATTACTGTTGGATCTCCTTGCTATGAATGTCACTAAAAGTATTTGTCCGCCCGATTGTCGAGTACTGTTTGGTTCCCTATACCCCCACGTTTGTCGACGCCGCGGACGTCTTCGAGACCCGATAGACTGAAATCGGAACGCTCTATCACGAGCGAAAGGTGCTCCGACCCTCGCTCCTCGTCTCCGTCTCTGTCGGGTGGACCACCGCGTTGCTCGGCATCATCGTCGCCGTGAATGCCTCCTCATCGACAGATCCGCACAGCTCTCGCCCGTCTGTGCACGCCGAACCGATACTCCATCAACGGGCGCTGCCCCGGTCCTGGTACAAAAAGGTACGACTACTCTCGCTACTCGTTGTGTTCCTCGAACGTGACGAACTCGTGGTCCTCGACGACGTCCTCTGCACGTCCTTCGAGCTCTGCTTTCACGTCTTCCGGGACTTCGTCTTCGTCCCCCGTCGGTGAACTCATAGTACCCGTTTTACGGCTGTCTGGCCATAAACCTGTGGACGGTGATATCGACACCCCCGGAATCGAACGGGTTACTGGGCCCTACTACCGTCGTGTAAACGCCCCCAGCGTCAGGTCTCGGCCGTCGTCGAGGTACCGTCGGATCCGCTCGCGGTCCCAGCCCAGCGGCGAGACGACGCTCTCGGCGGCCCGCACCAGCAGCGTCTCGTAGAAGTCGGCGTCGTAGTCCGCACAGTCCTCCCACGGCAGGCGGACGCGGTCCCTGTCGCGGCGTCCGTCGTCGACCACGACGTAGCGGACGTCCTGGCCGGGATTCCGGGCGACGCCGTGGGCCTCGTAGCGTTCCAGCGCGGCCACCGTTCTGGTCCGCTGGTCGTAGTCGGCCAGCGGCTTCGAGGCACTCGTTCGGACGACCAGGTCGTCGGGGTCGACGTTGCCCGACTGAACGCGAGCGATGGCCCGGGCCAGCCTGTCACAGACCGGTGCTGGCTCACGATACTCGTCGAGGGCCTCCACGAGGTCTCGCTGGACCTCGGCGACGAACGCCGGCGTCGAACGCTGGCGCGTCTCGATACCACGGAACTTGTAGCCCCCGTCTTCACGCCGGCCGAAATAGGACGTCAGCGACCCGCGCTCGCCGTCGGCGGTGGGGACGAAACACACCCACTCGAAGTCGCTCTCGTGTTCGAGTGGGATGCCCTTCGTCTCGGAGATGCGGGCACAGACGTCCGCGATGGGCGTCGGGTCGTCGACAGCGGCGGTCACCCAGAGGCTGTCGACGATGCCGTGGACGACGCGCCAGCCCGCGGCTTCGAGGTACTCCTTGGCGTCGAGCAGCAGTTCGCGGGCGTGGGCGTTGATGGACTCGTGGACCTCGATGCGGCCGAACTTGCTGTTGCGGTAGCCCTGGTAGCCGAAGCAGGTGACGAGGATCCACTTCAGGGCGCTGATCTTCGACTCCAGGCGGGCGGCGCGCTCGGGGTCGTCGGTGGCGCGCAGGTCGGCCTTGAAGCCGTAGCGGTCGCCGACGATCCGGTCGAGGACCGACGGAACGAACGGCTCCTCGATGTCGGGACAGACGCTGTAGCCCAGGACGGGCACGTCGTCGGTGTCGTGGCACTCGCACTGCACCGTCTCCGGGCTCAGACCGTTCTCGATCATGATCCGCGGATAGAGGGAGGCGAAGTCCACCTCGACCACGTCCTCGTGGAAGCCGACGTCGGGCTCGAAGGTGAACCCGCCGCGGTCGGCGTCGTGGAGCGTCCCCATTCGCTTGAACGACTCCCCCTCCCAGGACCGCCAGGGGACGACCACGTCCCGGTCGCGGGCCTCCCGGATCTGCATCGCCGTGAACACCGTCCCGATGGAGGCCCACGAGGCCTCCTGGAGCGGCTTCCACGACCGGTCGACGAGGTCGAACAGGCCCGGGAGCTGCCCCTCGCGCCAGAAGAAGCTGTTCGAGCGGTCGACGAGGGCTCGCCCGGGCACGTCGTAGCGGGCCGGCGAGTGGCCGACGCGACCGTAGCTCTCGTAGGAGTTCTCGCCGGCGAGCACGCGGTGGCCCGGCAGGCGGCCAAGGTCGCACTCGACCCCGAGTTCGTCGGCCCGGTCGTGGATCAGCGGGACCAGGTCGGCGCTGGAGAGGATGAGGACGTCCGGGTCCACCGAATCGAGGCGGTCGGCGAGCGCGCGGAGGATGGACGTCTCGCCGTCGCCGTCCGGCGAGAGACGCTCACGGGCTTCGCCCGTTCGCCGTTCCGCGGCGCGTGGCGCCGCGCGTCCCTCGCAGGTGAGCGCCGCCAGGTCGCCCGCGGCCTGCCGCTCGGCCGGGAGCGAGAGCGACAGCGATCGAGGCCAGTGCGGGCCGCCCTCTTCACCCTCGGGCGTCGGGTCGACGCCGCGTTCGAGGCAGTAGCGGAACTTCGGGCTCAGGTCGACGTCGTACAGCCGAAAAGTGCCAGGCCTCCAGTTCTCGGGTTCTCTGGAAGTCCGCACCTCCCGCGCGAACGTGGCGATCTCGCTCGGCCGCTCCAGCGAGACGGCGAGCACTCGCGAGGGGTCGTCGCGCAGGTTCAGGATCTTCCGGTCCCACGCCAGGTCGACGACCTTCGGATCGGATTCGAGGGCCGCCCGCAGGTCCGCCAGGGCGTCGTCCGGGCCGGCGACGTAGCAGGTCGGGGCGTAATCCGGGTCGCGCTGGACGACGACGTTCTCGGAGAACCGCTCCGTCGTGGTCCCGGGCACGTCACGCGGCTCGGCCCCGGCGGGCACCCGGGACCACAGGCGGACCTCGTCGTCTTCGACGTCGACGGCGACGACCACGGTCAGGCCACCTCCCCGTCGGCTGATTCGACCTGCTCCTGCAGGACCGCGACCGCCTCGCGAAGCTCCTCGATTTCCTCGCGTTGCTCCCGTATCGTGCCCTCGTGGGCGAGCAGCATCGACAGGAGGACGAGCACGTCGCGGTCGAGGTGGTTGGCGTAGCCCGCGGCGTCGGCGAACTCGCGAGCGCCGTCGAACAGGCTGTCGAAGTCCGACTGGTAGCGCCGGCGGAGCCCACGGCGGTAGTCGCCAAACTCCCGCTCGTAGGAATCGAGGAAGTCGCGGTAGGTGGGGTTCGTCCGTCCCATGGCTAGTCGAGCGCCGCGACCTCCGTCGTCGACGGTTCGACGGCGTCGAGGGCCACCCGGTCCGCGACCGCACCGCACAGTTCGACCCAGTAGGGGATCGTCGTCTGCCACCAGCCGTGCTGCCAGTACCCCGTCGTCTCGAACTCGTCGGTGGCGAAGGCGTAGCCCAGGTCGGTCCGCCGGCACTCGATCTCCGTCGCCGCCAGGTCCCGGACGGTCGCCCGTCGCTCGTCACCGGCGCGCGGCGCGCTCACCAGCGCGGGCGCGTCGAGCGCGTCGGCCAGGTCCGCCAGCAGTCCGATAGAGGCGTCGAACAGCCGGTCGATCTCGGCATCGGAAGCGTCGGCCGCCTCGTACAGCGTCGCGACGTTCGGCGCGACGATCAGTCCGGTGCGCTCGTTCGCCGCCGCGACGGCGTTCCGGACGAGCTGGTGGTGCTGGTGAGCCGTGAACGCCCGCGCGACCCGTATCCCGCGTAACGCCCGCCGGTTTGGGACCTGCGCGGTCAGTCCGTACGTCGAGGCCGCACCGCCCGCGTCGATCCACAGCGCTTCACCGTCGTGATCCGAGCCCAGCACGAGCCGCTGGATTGCACCGCTGTCAGGCTGCTCGACGAGGGCCAGACCCGCGTCGAGCGGCGGAGTCGCTGTCGCTGTCATACCTCCACCTTTGCTTCACAGGAGGGTATAGCCCAGCCTAGGTCGCGGTGGAAGTGAAACTGTACGCCGTCTGTGGATCTCTCTGTGAGGGCGTTCTGCCGAAGGCCAATTTTGCTGGTAGATCCAGTCTGTGGTCGGGAACCGTGTCACGCCCGAACTGGAATGCATCGGAGTCGCTCTGAAGACTCGACCGACGCCGCGAACTCACGTCGTATCGCTCACTCGCAGTTGTACGTCACTGGCTCGATCTGGGGGCCGTCAGGACCGAGCGTCACCGTCGGCGAGAACTGTTCGTAGCAGTCGCAGTACGCAAGCGTCTCCGCACCGGTTCCGGCGTCGGTCGCCGCACGGAGCGTGTAGAAATCGCCGATGGGAAACGAGAGCGTGTGTTCGGTCTCCGAGTCGGGTTCGACGGTGATCGACCCATCGTCGACGGGATCCTCGCCCCGGAGCAGCGTCAGGTCCACCGACTGCGACTCGTTCGTCGGATTCTCGACGACGAGGCTGGTCTCGCTCCGGCCGCCGCAACCGACCAGCGGGTCGCCGTCCTCGTCGACCACGACGAGGAGTTTCGGCCAGTTGTACTCGGCGGGCACCTGCCAGGAGTACTCCGTGCTGCCGCCGTCCGCGATGTCGACGGTGACCGCGTACGTCCCGGCGCTGGCGGTCACTGCGTCGTTCGACACGAGTTGTCGACCACCGACGTCGGTGGTACACTCGAAGTACGTCGTCTCCTCGTGAGCGATCGAGACTGTCAGCGTCATCGTCGACTTCGCGCCGTT
This sequence comes from Halomicrobium sp. HArcel3, assembly GCF_058933135.1. NCBI lineage: Archaea > Methanobacteriati > Methanobacteriota > Halobacteria > Halobacteriales > Haloarculaceae > Halomicrobium > Halomicrobium sp. HArcel3. The sequence goes on from NZ_JBZYDN010000002.1 coordinate 462,313, forward strand.
TCGGATCTCGACCGTCCCGGGTCGATAGGTCTCTTCGGCGTCCGGAAGCGAGAACGGGAGGTCGCCGTTCGTGCCGGCGTTCTCACAGACCGGGCCGCGCAGTTTCTCGCGAAACACGACCTGGTCGGGACCGGTGATACGGACCGCTAGTCGTCCGTCGTATTCTGTTCCAATCTCCCAGTCGAACGTGGCACTGGCCCCCGAGTCGAGACGGGCCTCGACGGTGTAGTCGCCGGGGCGGGCGATGGCGACGTCCAGCGCTCCGTCGTCTGCCTCGAACGTTTCCGTTCGTTCGGCGATTCGTTCACCGCTCCGACGAACGGTGACGGTCAGCGTGGCGTTCTCGTCGATCTCGTTTATGCCCGTGAGGCGCGCTTCCACGGGCTGTGCGGTGGGCGATTCGCTCGCTTCGGAGGCCGTCTCGCTGCTGGTCTCGGTCCGTCGTTCGCTGCGGTTCGCTCCGCTACCGTTCGACGGGGCGAGACACCCGGCGAGGCCGCCGACGCCGAGCGTCCCCGCACAGGTCCCGAGTACCGAGCGCCTGGAGGGCGGTTCTGTCACGGGTGCGCCATCTGACATCTGTATAATGTGTCTTGTGGTCGACGCCGTTCGATGGAGTGGTCCGGTGTCGCAGGTGTCTCCAGACGGAAAATTCCCGACAGACGACCGGTGAGGCCGGCCGCTAGCCAACACCGTTAACCGCAGAGCGACCCCACCAACGGACGAACATGACTGACGTTCCGACGGTCGAACTGCAGAGTGGCGACGAACTCCCGGCGGTCGGCGTGGGAACCTGGGACATCGGCGGCGACACGGTCCGCGAATCGGTTCGGGCGGGCCTGGAGGCCGGCTACGGCCACGTCGACACCGCCGAGGGGTACATGAACGAGGCCGAAATCGGCGAGGTGCTGGCCGATTACGACCGCGACGACGTGTGGCTCACCTCGAAGGTACTCCCGAAGAATCTCAACTACGACTCCGTCATCGCCTCGTGCGAGGAGTCCCTCGAAAAGCTCGGAACTGACTACCTGGACCTGTACCTGATCCACTGGCCCAACCCCGCCATCTCGCTGCGCGAGACGATGGACGCGATGGCGACGCTACACGAGGCTGGCAAGGTGAAGAACGTCGGCGTGTCGAACTTCTCGGCCTACCAGCTGAGCTGCGCCCAGCACGTCTCGGACGTTCCCATCGCCGTCAACCAGATCGAGTTCCACCCGTACCTCCAGCGGTCCGACCTCGTCGAGTACTGCCGCGAGACCGACACCGTGCTGGAGGCCGCGGCGCCGCTCGCCCGCACGGAGGTCTTCGGCGACGAGACCGTGCAAGACCTCGCCGAGCAGTACGACCGATCGCCTGCCCAAATCGTTCTGAAGTGGGCGGTCGAACAGGACGTCGTTCCGCTGCCCAAGTCCTCCTCGCCGGAGCACGTCGAGGGGAACCTGGATCTGTTCGGCTGGGAGATGGACGACGCGGATCTGGCCGCACTCGACGACCTCGACCGAAACGAACCCGTCTACGACTTCCCCTCGCGGGACTGGACCGGCGACGTCTACGGCATCTCGCAGTAGACGTCCGGGCGACCAACAGATTTTCCTCTCATTCGGCTGTCGATTCGCTCGTGAAATCGTTCCGCGATCCGGAGGCGCTGCGCGAACGCCCGAGCGTTACCTTTCGCGAGGAGACCGAGCGAGTGGACCCTGCGGCGAGCGAGAGCGTTCGCGCGGACCTCGCGGCGCTCGACAGCCACGTCGTGGTCGGTGTCACGAACGACGCGGACGAGGTCCTGCTGATGGACGACGGCGAGCATGGCTGGACGCTGGCCGCCGTTCCCGTCGAGGCCGGCGACGACTGGCTGGCTGCGGGCCGAAACGGGGTCGCGGGGCTCACCGATGTCCGCGTCGCCGTCGACCGTGCCGAGCGGGTGCGCCGCGCCGACTACCACGTCGGCGACGAGGTCGACCCCCACGCGACCGTTTACACGGTCGTCGTCCGCGGGGAGTCCGTCACGGGACGGCCGGTCGCTTCGGATCCGACGATCGCCGGCGAACCGATTCCGGACGTCGGCTGGTTCGACGCGGTTCCCGAGGGGGTCGACGGCCCCGTCGCGGACGACATCCGGCAGTTCCTCGCGTGAGGACTGCCGGCGTCGCTCGACGCCGGTGCCGTTAACTCGCGCCGTCGTGACCGGACTGTATGCGCCGCCTCCGGGTCCCGCTCGTCCAGCGCTGGCTCCGCTGGAGCGTCGTCGTCCTCGTGGCGGCGACCGTCTTCTACTTCTCCGTCCTCGTCTCGCCGGGCCCCGCCGGCCGCGAACTGCTCGGCCCACTCTGGGACAAGTACCTCCACGCAGTCGCGTACGCGGGCCTCGCGCTGGTGACGGCCTACGCCACGGCCGGCTGGCGAGAGTGGCCCTACCGCCGGGCCGTCGTCGTCCTCGTCGCCACCGTCGCCTTCGGCGTCCTGATCGAGTTCGCCCAGGCGGCGGTCCCCTATCGGCAGTTCAGCGTCGCCGACATGGCGGCCAACGCCGCCGGCGCACTCCTGGTGGTCGGCTGGTTCGCCGTCGAAGCCCGCGTGCGCTACCGCCGCGTCGACCCCGCGGACGCCCTCGATGGGTCGCTCGTCCCGGTGCTGGGACGGGAAGAGTAAACTGGTCGTGCGCCATACCCGCTCACCATGGCCGACCGGCCCGCTATCGACCGCTGGGACGTCGCCGCCGTCGTCAGTGCGGTCGCCGTCCTCCTCGTCGCCTACGTGGTCGCTCCCGGGCCCATCGTCCAGTACGGCGCCTGGCTGACGGTGTTCTGTATCTGGATGTTCTGGTTCGTCTTCTTCGGCACGAAGTGGCTCTACGGCGTCGACGTGTGACCGCAATTCGCAACGATGGGAAACCCGGCGGTCAGTCGCTCGCGTGCCCCCGCCGCCCGCTCGCGACGGGGCCGGCGTCCCGTCGCGACTGTCCGGCCCATCGCCGGTACACTGCCGCCCGGTGGGTTCCCCAGATCCACTCCCTGGTCTCCGGGTCCGCGGGGACGTCGTCGGCGTGGTCCGGCACCAGTTCGACCAGTCGGAAGTACGCCTTGCCCGGCATCTCCCGGTCGGCTCGCGTGACGACCGCGGGGAGCAACGGTCGGTCGTTCGCGGCTTCGTGGACGCCGAGCACGACCAGCACTCGCTCCAGGCGGGAGGCGTGGACGCCGCACTCCCCGGCGACGGTCCCGTAGTCGGTCAGCGTGCGGTCGCGGGCGACGTCGACGAGGCACTCGGACACCGAGTCGACCTTCCGCGCGACCGTCTCGAGGTCGGCGTAGGGAGAATCGACGGTCATCGACGCGTCGTCGATCCGGCGGAGGACCGTCTCGTCGACGAATGGGTGGAGGGCGTCGCGCTCGCTTCGTTCGAGCATACGGGAGCCACGCCCAGTTCCGCCAAAGGTATGGGCCGCCGACTCCGCCGAAAGGCGCGATTGAACGGGAGGGCCCGCCCTCGTTAGGCGGTTGCTAAAACACTCCTCGCGCCGTCGAATCCGGAGCCGCGACCGTTTTGGGCCCTCGCCCCGTCGGGTGGGTCGATGACGGGACGCATCCGCGTGGCGACGCCGGACGACGCCGGGGCGATCCGGGACATCTACGCTCCGTTCGTCACCGGGACCGCGATCACGTTCGCGACGGACCCGCCCGACGAGGCGGCACTGGCCGCCGATATCGGCGAGACGGACCGGTACCCCTGGCTGGTCTGCGAGGCGGGGGGCGCCGTCGTCGGGTACGCGACGGCCTCGTCGCTGCGGTCGCGACCGGCCTACGACTGGGCGGTCGAACTGACGATATACGTGGCCGAGGACGCCCAGCGCTCGGGCGTCGGTCGGGGGCTGTACACTGCCCTCCTGGACGTGCTCGCCTTCCAGGGCTACTGCGACGCCTACGCGGTCACGACGCTGCCGAACCCGGCGACCGTGGGGCTCCACGAGTCGATGGGGTTCGACCGCGTCGGTCGGTTCCCCGCCGCGGGGTACAAACTCGGCGACTGGCACGACGTCGCGTGGTGGCACCGCCAGTTGCGCGACCGGCCCGCGGATCCGGACCCACCGGCGCCGATGGAGTCGGTCCGCGAGACGCCGGACTTCGCGGACGCGCTCCGGGCCGGCGAGGCCGCCCTGGCGGAGTGAGTCGGCCGGCCCTCGCCCGTTCGGTTCCAGTACCCTCAGTGCTCGTCGAGCACGACGGGAACGCCGGCCTCGGCGACGTCGGCGGCGAACGCGCGCGAGTCGATCTCCTGTGTCGAGAAGGTGTTGTAGTGGATGGGCAACACGAGGTCGGGGTCGATGGTGGCGGCCAGCCGGGCGGCCTCGTGGCGGTCCATCGTGAAGCGCTGGCCGATCGGCGGGCAGAACAGCGAGACGTCGATCGAGCGGTGGCCGGGCAGGACGTCGGTATCGCCGGGACAGAGGATGCGCGTGCCCTCGACGTCGAGGACGAAGCCGCAGCCGAAGCCCTCGGGGTGGTAGGGGGTGCCGTCGGGGCGGGTGTTGGGGCCGTCGGGCTCGTTGTACGCCGGGACGGACCAGACCCGGACGCCGGCGTCGGTCGTCAGGCTCTCCTTCGTCCCGACGCGTCGGATCTCGTAGGGTAGCTCGTCGAGCGGCGGCAGGTCGCGGTCGGCGGCCTGGCCGTCGATGCCCTCGAAGGCCACTACCGTGGCGTCGTCCGCGGCGACGCGCTCGATGCCGTCGGGGTCGTAGTGGTGGACGTGGGTGACACAGACCACGTCGCCGTCCCCCGCGCGGTAGTCCTGACTCGGCGGGTGGCCGATCCCCTCGGTGTCGGGCTCCCACTCGCCCGTGAGGACGCCGTACCGGCCTGGATCGACGTAGACGACGGTCTCCTCGCCTTCGAGGCGAAGCGTCGCGTACCCGAGCCAGTCGACGGTGAGCCCGTCGTGGCGAACAGTCATCGGCCTCGCCTAGGGACTGCCCGCCAAATACACTGCCGATCCGGTGATTCAGCGCCGGAGGAGCAGGTACCCGGCGACACCGGCGGCCAGGACCACTGCACCCGAGACGACCAGGAGGACCCGGTAGCCCGCCGTCGTCGTCGCGAACCCGGCCTCGGCGAGGAACGTGAACGTCACCGGGCCGAGCGTCTGGCCGAGGCGGAGCATGCTGGTCCGCATCCCCATCATGCCCGCGCGGAGGCGCCCCGAGACCAGCGTCACGATGGCCGTGTCGATGGAGGGCATGACGATGCCGAAACCGACGCCGAACAGCAGGAGTGCGGCGCCGATGAACAGGGGCGAGGGTGCGAGCCAGATGCCGAAGAGGCTCGTCCCGTAGGCGACGAAGCCGAGCGCGACCAGTTCGGGCGCGCTCCGCCACTGGGAGATCCGGCCGTACTGCGAGGAGACTCCGGCGCTCGCCGCGGCGACCATCGCCAGGACGACGCCGATGCGGCCGGCGCCGAGGCCGAACTCGTCGCTCAGCAACAGCGGGAGCGCGGTCTGGATGGCGCCGTAGAAGACGAAGAAGATGACGAAGATGGCGGCGAAGATGGCCAGCGCCTCCGGAAGGAGAATGGCCTGGCGCATCCGGGAGAGGTACTCCGCCGTGCCGGTCGACTGCTGGCCCTCGGGTTCGTCCAGCGTGAGCGCGGCGAAGACGCCGACGAGGACGCCGACGCCGAAGAAGAGGAACGGCGCGTTCCAGCGGATTCCGGCCAGCGCCCCGCCGATTAGGGGATAGAGAGCCGCGCCCGTCCCGAGCATGCTCCCGTTGAACCCCATGACGGCGTCGCGCTGGGCGCCGTCGTAGCAATCGCCGATGAGCGTGACGGCCAGCGTCACGAGCGCGCTCGCCCCGATGCCCTGGACGAAGCGCAGGACGAGCACTTCCGTGAAGTTCCCTGCGAACGAGATGCCGGCGCCGGCGACGCCGAACAGGACGAGGAGCGGGATGATGACCCGCCGGCGGCCGACCCGGTCGGCGACCAGCCCGATGAACGGCGTCAGGACGACGCCCGGCAGGGTGTAGGCCGTGATGACCAGCCCGACCTGCGCGTCGGTGATGGTGAACACCGCCCGCAGGTCGGGCAGGACGGGTGTGATCAGTGACACGCCCATGACGCCCATCAGCGAACTGGCGAGGATGACGTACAGCGCGCTGGACCGCCAGGGAATCGCCGCCAGTCCGCTCTCGTCGCCGTGCTGGGAACTCATGGGGTGTGGTGGTACTTCGCGCCGAGGGGACCGCTGCGTGGCACCGTGCAGCGTCGACGGAGTGTCGAAACCGTACGTTTCGTTGCGCCTACCGCGTCAAAGACCGTTCGGATCCCGCCCCCGTCGAACTCGTCTCGCCGGGCGTCCCACGAAATGGCTGCCCTTTTGGCGCTCACCGTCGAAGATTCACGCGGTGGCGATGACGAGCAGTTACCCCCACCGAGCCCCGTGTGACGATGGACTTTCACCGAGCCACCACTCACTTACTTCCCGAGCGCACGCTGGGGCTGCGGTCGCCGGTCACGCCCTGCTCTCGCCGGGAGAAGATCGTTCTCGCACCCACCGCCGGATCCGGCCTGCCGTGTTGGCGACCAGATACCTGCCGACGGCCGTGCCCGTCGGGAGGGTGTAGTACTCGCCCTCGTCGGGCTGGCTGGGCGTGAACGTCGGGTCGGTGAGCTTCCGGACCGCCGTCACGAGCATCCCCTCCGCGACGACGTAACCGCGACGCTTGATCGCCTGCCAGGTGTACATATCGTCGATGTTCACGCGTTCGAGGACGACGATGCCGCCGCCGTCGATCGTCTCGGTTATCTGCTGGAGCGTGACGCCCGTCGCGTCGTCTCCGCCGACGAACTCCCAGAACCCTCGCCCCATCCGGCCCCGGTACTCGTTGATGTCGCCGAAGTGGTAGCTGAGAACGCCGTGCTGGGGGGCCTGGAGAATCTCCCCCTTCAGGATCCCGAACCCGTGGCAGCGAACGAGGACGTCGACTGCCGCGGCCAGTTCGTCCACGACGGGCGCGGGGAGTTCGACCCCGAAGTCGTCGGCGGGTTCCGGCCGGCAGTAGACCCGCTCGGCCGTCGACACGCCCTCGACGTCGCTGATCGGATCGAATCGCTCGTGCTCCGGCGTCGGAGTGAGAGAGCGACCGACCCCGACGAGCGACCACAGGGGGTAGTTGCGGACGCGACGCAGCGCCCGCCGGTAGTAGGGGACCGTTCGACACCCGCGGACCTCCGGTTCCTTCATCACGACGTGGGTTATTTCGGCACTCGTCTCTGCGATCGCCCGGTCGAGGGCACGACGTTGCCACCTCGGGATCGCGTCGCTGCACAGTACGCCTATATCGAGTGAGTCGTCGGTGTCAGCTCCCATCGTTTCCGTCCCGTTTGGACGTGTAGGTCACCGACCCGACATTGTAACGACCGAGTTATGCGCCGCTAATGCGGTCTGAACGACGATAATCCGCCCGTTCGCTCTCTGAACGACCGATTAACGTAGCGGCACGCGGCGTAGCCTTGCGTTTCTGGCGTTTCGCACCCGCTTCCCCGTGTTTCTAGAACGGCGCCTGTGGCCCTTCGTCGTCTTCGCCCTGTTCGACCGAGTCGCCGCCCTTCTCGATGGGGCCGTCCCAGTTCGACAGCCCCGGTGCGAAGCTCTCGGCCCGCCCGTCGAACCCCTCGTAGGAGGTGATTAGCCGCGCCGCCTGGACGCTGGATTTCCCCTTCGGGCAGACCGTCACGACCCGGTCGTCGCCCTCGAACTGCTCGATGTCGTCGACGAGCCGCTGGAGCGGGACGTTCTCGCTCCCGGGGATGTGACCACGGGAGTAGGCGCCCGGCGAGCGGATGTCGACGACGCGGACGGTCTCGTCGTCGCCGTCGCCCCGCTCGCCGTTCTCCTCGATGCCGTCCAGTATCGACCGCAGCTCTTCGGTACCGATTTCGCCGTCCATCGTTGCCGATAGTCGACGGTGGAGGCCTAAACGCCTAGCGGAACTGGCCGGGCGTCGTGACCGGGTGGGACGACCGCTCTCCACTCCGGACAGCCCATCGTCGTGGCGATGGTTCTGGTGTCGACGCTTCCGTTCCCGGTGACACGGACCGTCGCGGACCGTTCGTTACAGTCGAACTGGTCGGCCGTCACCGCGTACGTTCCGACCGTCGCCGTCGCTTCGTCGGTGACTTCGAGCAGGAATCCGGGCGAATGGAGTTCCAGCTGGATGGTTCCGTTCGGTCGAAGCGTCTCCGTGTGCGAGACGACGGTAGAGCCGCTCCCGTTGTGCCGGAGTTCCAGCGACACGGTCCGGTTCGCTGGGCTATCGTTCCAGATGCGGATCGGCAAACCGCTCCCACCGCCGCTCACCTGGAACACGACCGTCGGTTCGGCCTTCGTCCCGTCGTTCGGATACGCTCCCAGGTGGTCGATAGCCGGTCTCTCGGCTGTCGATACTGTGGGTGGGTCGGGATGTCCAGAGAGTGCAGGGAACAGCACGACGGAAATGCCGATGCCTGCGGCGACGACGAGCAACACCGCGAGAAGCGGCCGAACTTCCATGAACTGGGGTCCCGGCGGTGGCGGTATCTGTTTTCCGGTGGCCCCGGACGAGGACCGCCGCAGCTCTCCTACAACGAGCGGTCGTTGGTTGCGTCGATCTGGCCGCCCCTCACTCCGCCGTCTCCGGCACGGCGTCCAGCGCGTCCCGGTGGGCGTCCGTCGCCGCCCAGCCGTGAACGTCCGCCCCGTCGACGGCCATCGAGGCGAGTCTCGCCTCGGCGTCGAACGAGACGACCCCCGCCTCCTGTAGCTTCGGGAGGTGGCGGTGATAGAGGTCGACGTAGATCCGTTCGGCCGCGTCGTCGTCCACCGGTCCTCGCTCCTTCGCCTCACGCTCCGTCCCCTCGCGTCGGGCGACGTCCCGGGCCAGGTCCGCGAGGTGGAGTCCGCCGTCCGCTCTCGCGAGACACCGGAGTGCCGACAGGCGGCGGTGGGAGAGCGCCGCCCGTCGTCGTTTGGTCGTCGGGGACATCGTATCGCCGTCACTCGGTTTTCTCATGACCGTCCCTAGCCCGAGCACGGGAGTAAACGGAATGCCGGACTAGTGGGGGTGGTGCCGTGTGGCCGTCACCGGATTACAGCAATCCGTCCTCCCTGGCGAGCAACAGCGGCGTCAGCGCCAGCCCGTTGACCGGCCCTTCGCGAGATCGGACGACGTCGAGCACCTCGTCGACGGGTGCGGTCAGCGTCTCGATGACCTCGCCCTCGTCGGGGTCGGGCTCCCCTGCAACCAGGTCCTCGGCGAGGAACACGTGGCGGACGTAGCGGGTCCACCCGGAGGGGACGTACGACTCGACGAAGGAGAGGTCGCCGGCGCGGTACCCCGTCTCCTCGCGCAACTCGCGGCGAGCGGCCGCTTTCGGCTCCTCGCCGTCGTCGATACCGCCGGCCGGGAGCCCGACGGTCTGCATCCGAAAGCGCGGCCGGTACTGGTCGACGAGGACGAGTTCGTCGTCGTCGGTCCGAGCGATAATAATGACGGCGTTGCTGGGGTTCAGCCAGTAGTAGTTCGCGTGCTCGCCGTCGGGTCGTTCCACCACGTCGTAGCCCGCCTCGAAGAAGGGCGTCTCCCACGCGATAACGGACTCGTGGACCGGCCACGCCGGATCGGATCTGTTCCACGTTCCCTCGGCGGGGCCTCCTGGGTCGCGCTCGCCCGGTTCGTCGGCTGGCCGCTCGTTCACAGCAGCCCCTCCGCCTGCGCCAGCAGGATGCCCTCGATGGTGGCGTCGTTGGCGGGTTCCCGCCGGGCGACGTCCAGGGCTTCGTCGACGGGGACGGTCCGGACGGTGAGGAACTCGTTGTCGTCGAGTTCTCGCTCGGCGGGTTCGAGGCCCTCGGCGAAGACGATGCCCCGGCGGTGGCGCAGGACGCCCGTGGAACACCAGAACTCCTCCAGCAGGGAGACGCCGGCGGCCTCGAAGCCGGTCTCCTCGCGCAACTCGCGGGCGCCGGCCTCGCTGTAGGACTCGCCGTCCTCGACGATGCCCGCCGGCAGTTCCAGGCACTGCTCGCGGATGGCCGGGCGGTACTGGTCGACGAAGACGAGGTCGTCGCCGGTTCGGGCCACGACCACGACGGCGTCGGGGAGTTCCGCCCAGTAGTACTTCTTCTCCGAGCCGTCGGGCTGGCCGACCAGGTCGTACCCCCCGTCGTACCACCCGGTCTCGTACTCGGTCTCGCTCTCGACGATCGGCCACTCGTGGGTCGAGGCGCGGTCGCTCATCACCTTACTGTGTCACCGCGACGCGGTAAAGCGTGCCGTTCCGGGCGACTCTGACACCTTCCCCCACCGTCGCGTTCGGGTGCTGGCCCCGGAGCGCGTTCACCTCGTCGAACGGCGAGTGAGTGAACGCCTCTTTGAACCCGACTGGGCCGCGCCAGTACGGACCCGACCGACCGGGCTCGCCGCCGGTGGCGTTCGCCAGCGCCGCCGTCGTGTAGGGGTAGGCCCGCTCGGAGAGGTTCGCTCCGTCGACGGCCGACCCGTTCGCGACGAGGGCGTTCGTCACGGTGGCGTTCGCGACGGTCGCGTTCGACGCGTTCTGGTCGCCGTACTCCCCCACCGGCGTCGCGGTGAGGTAGTACGGGTCGCCGGTCTTCAGGAGCCCCGGGAGCGCACCCAGCGCCAGCAGGACGACGAGGACGGCGAGGATGGCGAGGACCAGGTTGCGGGTGACGCGGCGCACCTACACCACGTCCTCGTAGATGTGCCCCATCGCCTGGCGGCGGAGGGTCCCGACGGCCGCCTCCTCTTCGCCGTGGAACGTCGCGGCGACGCCGTCGGCGAAGCCGGGGGCGTGCCAGACGACGTTGTCGACGTTCTCGGAGCCGAACACCTGGTACTCGCCGTCGGTGTCCGCCCGGTGTTCCTCGAACTCCTCCCTGGTTCCGACGGTCACCTGGAGCTGTTCCGCGAACAGGACGTCCCGGGCAGTCCCGACGACGTCGCCGGTCACGCGCTCGTCGTACTCCTCGCGCCCGAACTCCATCGCCCGCGTCGACTCGCGGACGACCAGCTGTGCGGTCGACGCCAGTGCCTCGTAGCGTTCGCTCGCTTCTTGCTCGCTCTCCGGCAGAAACCACCCGACAGTGTGCATACCACGGGGTTGGCCGTCGCGGAACTACTCGGTTTCGCCTTCGAACTCGTCGTCCGTGTCCGCGTCCGCTTCGGTATTCTCGTCGCTCTCATCGTCCGAGCCATCATCGTCCGAGCCATCATCGTCACCGTCGCGTATCTCCTCGGTGAGTTCCCGGGCCTCCGCCATTATCTTCTTGGCCTCCTCGTCCAGGTCGCCGGCGCCCCGCGACCGGGCCGCCGACGGGTCGAGGCCGTGGTCGTCCAGACTCTGGCCCCCGGCCCCGTGCTGGTGGCCGCCGTGGCCGTGCTGGTGGTCGTGGTCGTGTGAATCCTCTAGCCCGCTCTCCTCGAACACCTGCGGGAACTCCGTCTCCTCGGCCTCTCCCGCGACTTCCTCGGCCAGTTCCGCCTCGCCGAGCTGTCCCCACCCGGGGACGTGGTCGTCGAGCCAGTCCTCGTGGTCGCCGCCGTGCGTGATCGCCGTGAACGCCAGGTGGTTGGCGAGGTGACCCGCGTCGGACTGCGGGTCCTCGCACACGGGACAGGAATAGCCCATGATCGTATCGTGTGTGTCGTGCCTGATATGCGTTTCAATTACTCGGAGTTGGGTTCGCGAACAGTGGATCTCCAGGTGATTCGGCTTTCTGCTCATGAGGAACCGATAATCATACCGCAAACAGATGAAAGCCCTCGGCGGGCTGCGGCACCGAAAGACTCGCTTCGCTCGTCTTTCGAGCTCTCGTTCGCTCCGCTCACGAGAATCCCGCGGCCCACCTGTGCTCCTCGACTTCGTCTGCGGTGCTTGATGGACCGGGGTTCCCGCAGCCCGCCTCGCCCTTCCATTCCACCAGGGCAGCGTTACTCGCGCCACCTCACTTCGCTCGGCCCGCGCTCGCGATTGACTCCCCACACCTCCCCGGTCGCTCGCCGTCCGGCGAGCGACACGCTCCCTGACCGCTCCACAACCGATCGGCCGGGAGCGAGTGCCCGAACGAACGTGAGACTCTCGCGACCAGGGGAAGGGCAGGGCTGCGGTGCGGCCACCTGGCGGAATGAAAGGGCGAGGCGGGGTCGACGACGCCCGGTGAGGCAAGCACTGGAGCGAACGGAGTGAGCGAAGGGCGCAGCGAGCCGCGCGAGTCGAGCGCGCCGAGGGCTTTCGACGTGTTTGCGGTCATTCCATCAATTCCTGGCGTACAATCGATGAGGCTCCTCTATATGCTATAATTACCATCGCAATCCCGAACCGATTACGCTACCAAGAAGATTTCACTCCGACCGAACCATCACGAGTGCGTCCTCACCGTTGCCGTAGTAGTTGGGAATCGTGCGCCGGTGGTGGAAGTCGAACTCGCGGTACAGCGAGATGGCGCGGTCGTTGGTCGCCCGGACCTCCAGCTTGATCGACCCGGCGTCGGCGTCGTCGAGGACGTCGATGGCGCACTGGAGTAGCGTCGACCCGACGCCCTCGTCGCGGTGGTCGGGGTCGACGGCGATGTCCTTGACGTGGCCCAGCGGCGACCCGTGGTTGGGGACGGTGTCGGCGACGACGTAGCCGACGACGGCCTGGTCGCCGTCGGCGTCAGGGTCATCGCGCTCGGCCACCAGGAAGCCGGGTTCGTCGAGGTAGCGCTCGAACGCCGAGAAGGGCCACGGCTGGGGGAAGGCGGCTTTCTCGATCCGGTGGATCGTCAGCAGGTCGTCGCGGTCGACCGCTCGGACAGCGGCCTGATCGCGGTCGTCCGGAGCGACGGTTGTCACGACACACAGTAGGCGTCGCTGGTACAAATGAATGGCGCCCAGATACGTCAGTGCCAGCGGCCAGCGCGTATTACTTCGCAGACAGGTGGTCACAAGGCTCTTTTAGCTGAGGACCCAACTTTCAGGTGCACCCGTTTTGGGTGCCACCCCACATCCCCCCCACCATCCCCACCCACCCTTTCCCCGTTTTCCGAACTGGTGAGCGACGGCGTTCGCGGTGTGGCCGCTTCCGTTCCTCGGCTATCAGTCAGAACCCACCGAAGCGGAGGTACACCATGTCGGCGATGAGCAGTAGCTGGAGCACGCCCTGAACGCCGCCGAGCATCGCGTTCTGCTTCCCGATGGCGGCGATGACGGAGTGGTCCGGCCGCTCGGAGGTCATCTCCACGTACATCCGAACCTCGCCGGGCAGCAGGAAACCGAAGCCCTGCACGGAGAGGAGCGTGACCAGAATCAGGGCCACGGAGATGGCCGGCATCGGGAACCCGACGTTACCCGAGAGGATCAGATCGAACGTCAGCCCGACCCAGGCCAGACTCCCCACCGTCGCGACGGCGAAGGGAAGCTGCCAGCGCCAGTCGCGCCAGGCGTTCAATCGGTAGGCGATCAGGAGCAGGGCCGGGACGAGATTGAAGAACGTAAACAGCGCCAGCCACGGCGCCGCGTCGGGGAACAGGCCCAGTCGCTGGGCGAGCGTGATCCCCGCCGCGATGGTGACCAGCGCCAGCACCGGGAGCAGGAACGACGTCTTCGGCGTCAACCGCTGGAACACGGCCGAACTCTGTTCGTCGTCCAGGCCGCCGACGACCGGCCCCAGCACCGCCCCCATGAAGACGTCGATGCCCGTCCACAGTAACCCCGCCATCACGTGGACGTAGGTGTGTTGCTGCACCGTCGCGACCGTCAGCGCGTAGCCCAGCGCCACCAGCGGGAGGACGATTACCGCCCCCGCGAACGCCGGATTCGCTCGATCCGCCATCCCCGAAACCGTGCCGCGTACCGTTCTCGTCGCCATCGATGCCCGAGAGACTCCTGCGTGCGGACTTAAGACTCCGCTTTGCGACATCTAGTTTTCGCCGACTGGCTGGTGGTATACTGGTCGACAGCGCTGTCACTCTCGGATGCGGAGGCCGAAAAAGAAGGGAACCGCACTATTCGAGGTTCCTGACGGAACCTCGCTACCTCACGGCTCGTTGCCTCCCCGTTCGGTGTAAAGAAGGTTCCTCCCTTCGGTCGGAACCTTCCTCGTCTCGCGTGTCGTCGCTTCGCTCCTCCCGCTCAACTGTAAATCGGTTCTCGTGGTTCGAGAGACGCGTCGCGTCTCTCGTCATCACGAAAGACGGCAGAGCCGTCTTTCGAACGACTACGCTCGAACCAATCTAGTCGTCAGCGGGCGTCGCACCACTCCCGCTGTCGTGCTGCTGTTTCGTGTGGGTCAGCTTGCCACCGTCCGCGAGGAAGCGGCGTTCTCGCTCGGAGGCGTCGAGGATCGCGGTCGCCTCCCAGTCGTCGTTCACACGGATGGTGAACTCCTCCTGGCCGGAGGCGATCGCCTCGGCGACGTCGGTGACGATCTCGATGTCGTCGCCCTGCTCGATCTGCTCGTAGGTCTCTGCGTCGATCTCGAGGGGGACGATGCCGAAGTTGAACAGGTTCGCCTTGTGGATGCGGGCGAAGGACTGGGCGAGGACGGCGTCGATACCCAGGTACATCGGGCACAGGGCCGCGTGTTCGCGCGAGGAGCCCTGGCCGTAGTTCTCGCCAGCGACCAGCAGGCCGCCGTCGTTGTTGCGGGCGCGCTGGGCGAACGTGTCGTCGACTCGGCTGAGCGTGAAGTCGCTCAGCTTGTCGATGTTCGAGCGGAACTTGAGGATGTCCGCCGTCGCCGGGATGATGTGGTCGGTGGTGATGTTGTCCTCCATCTTGAGGAGGGCCTCACCCTGGATGTCGCTCCCGAGCGGGTCCTTCAGCGGCACGTCGCCGATGTTGGGCCCCTTGATGAGGTCGTCGTCGACGGCCTCCTCCGGCGGGATGAGGTCGGACTCGGAGCTCCCGATGTACTCGTCGGGGAGCTCGATGCCCGGGTCCTCGAGGTCGCCGAGTTCCTCCGCGAGGGTGCGGGGGTCGACGATCTCGCCCTTGATGGCGGCCGCGGTGGCCACCTCCGGCGAGCAGAGGTAGACGTTGTCGTCCTCGATGCCGGAGCGGCCCTCGAAGTTGCGGTTGAAGGTCCGCAGCGAGACGGAGTCGGAGGCGGGCACGTGGCCGATGCCGATACACGCACCGCAGGTCGCCTCAGAGAAGTTGACGCCGGCGGCCATCAGTTCGGCCGTCCAGCCCTCGCGGGCCAGCATCTCGGAGGCCTGCTTGGAACCGGGCTGGACGATCATGTCCGTCGTCTTGTCCGTGTTCCGCCCTTCGAGCATCTTGGCGGCCGGGAGCATGTCCTCGTAGGCGCCGTTGGTGCAGGAGCCGATGATGACCTGGTCGACGTCGACGCCCTCGACCTCGCTGACGGGGACGACGTTGTCGGGCATCGACGGCTGGGCGATGAGCGGTTCGAGGTCGGAGAGGTCGACGACGATCTCGTCGGCGTACTCGGCGTCCTCGTCGGGCTGGACGTCGACGTACTCGTCTTCGCGACCCAGGCGAGAGAGGTAATCCTTCGTCTGGTCGTCGGTGGGGAAGATCGAGGAAGTCGCACCGAGTTCGGTCCCCATGTTGGTGATCGTCGTCCGTTCGGGGACGGTCAGGCTCTCGACACCCGGGCCGGTGTACTCGAGCACCTTGCCGACGCCGCCCTTGACGGAGAGGCGACGGAGCAGCTCGAGGATGACGTCCTTCGCGGTCGCCCAGGCGGGCAGTTCGCCCTCGAGTCGGACGTTGACGACCTCGGGCATCTCGACGTAGTAGGCGCCGCCGCCCATCGCGACGGCGATGTCGAGACCGCCCGCGCCGATGGCGAGTTCGCCCATCCCACCGGGGGTCGGGGTGTGTGAGTCCGAGCCGAGCATCGTCTTGCCAGGGGCGGCGAAGTTCTCCTTGTGGACGTTGTGGCAGATACCGTTGCCGGGCCGGGAGAAGTGCGCGCCGAACGTGCCGGCGGCCGAACGGAGGAACCGGTGGTCGTCCGTGTTCTTGAAGTCGAACTGGAACGTCTGGTGGTCACAGTACTGGGCGGCCAGTTCCGTCTGCACTTCGTCCAGGTCGAGCGCCTCGAACTGGAGCCACACGAGCGTGCCGGTGGTGTCCTGTGTCAGGACCTGGTCGATCTCGATCCCGATCTCCTCACCGGGCGTCAGTTCGCCTTCGACGAGGTGATCGTCGAGAATTTTTTCCGTGAGCGTCTGTCCCATAACGTTCATAATTGGAGTACCCGCGGGTATAAATCCCGCGTATTCGCGCGAGTTCTGCCCTGACGTTCGTCTATCCCCGATTTCGCCGTCGTCGAAACGCGAAGTGGAACCCCCCGACGGCCGGCGGGTCGTGCGATCCGGTCACGCCCGGCACTCTGTTCAGTATTGGTGAATACAGGTGGATAGATCGAGTCGCCGGACGAAGTGGACAACGCCTATTGGGGCCCCGCGTTCAGGGGAGGTATGTTCAGGAGCGGCGCGTTCGTCGCCGACGTCCTCGGCGACCTGCACGACGACCAGCCACAGCCAAACGGCGTCGATCTCACGCTCGGTGCCGTCTACGATCAGGTGTCGCCGGGACGCATCGGGCGCGACGGGAAACGCATCGGCGACCGGGCCGAACTGGAGCCGGACGACGACGGCGTCTACACGCTCGACCCGGGCGGCTACGTCGTCGAGTACGGCGACCGCGTCGTCGTTCCTGACGACCACGTCGGCTTCGTCCTCCCGCGGTCGTCGCTGCTGCGCAACTCCTGCACGCTCGACACCGCCGTCTGGGACGCCGGCTACGAGGGCCGTGGCGAGGGCCTCCTCGAAGTCCACCACGAGATAGAACTGGAACGGGGCGTCCGCATCGCCCAGTTCGTCCTCGCCGAGGCCGCACACGACGGTACCTACGACGGTTCCTACCAGGGCGAGAACCTGGACTGACGACCGCGGCCGACTCCCCGCTGCCACCCCCGTGGCACCGACGGCACGGCACCGGAAAGCCTGTCGGCGAAAGAACTAATGTATGCGAACGAGTACCACGAAAATGCATCACTCTCGGAGGTGATGCCATCCCGGGACAGTTTCCGTCGTGAGCGCGGTCGACTGTCCGGATTCGTCAGTCTGGTCACCTGCGGGCCGGACGCGCTGTTCGCGACCGGCCCCACTTTCCACGCTCTCTGGCCAGCGACAGCCGCGCCACTCCCCGGCGCCCGGGTCGGTCCGTCGGGGGCGAGTCGTCTCCCGGAGGGTGAGTCGCTGCCCCGCGGGGTCAGTCGCCGTCCACGAGGGTCGTTTCAGATCCTGAAACACGTCTCTCCCAGTTATGTACTGTAGCCGACTATGAGTGGATATGAGTTCGAACGATGGGACCCCGTACATGATCCGCCACGAGTCCGACCTCGGGGACGACGAGTGGATCTCGCCGGAACCCGCGGACGACGTAATCACCGACGCCGTGGTCGCCACGGGTGACGTCGGCCCCGACGACGTCGACGACCTGTCTACCTACGTCGACGTGTCGGCCCTGGCAGCGGTTCTCGACGGCGAGGACGAGGAGATCACCTTCTCCGTCGAGGACCACGAGGTCGTCGTCGCCAGCGACGGATCGATCGACGTGACCCTCGAGTAACCGACCGGCCGCCCGGCGTCCGAGCGCTCGCGCTCGTTCCCCAGTACACCTAACCTCCTCGCGCGTCCATCGTCTCGCATGACGCGCGTCGCGCTCATCGCCCACGACGAGAAGAAGCCCGACATCATCGACCTCGCCCTGGAGTACGAGGACCTGCTGGCGACGTTCGACCTCGTCGGCACCGGGACCACGGGCAAACGAATCACCGAAGAGACCGACCTCGACGTCGAGCGCAAGCAGTCGGGGCCGCTCGGCGGCGACACCCAGATCGGCGCCGAAGTGGCCGACGACACCCTCGACGGCATCGTCTTCCTGCGCGATCCCCTGACCGCCCAGCCCCACGAACCGGACATCTCCGCCCTGTTGCGGATCTGTGACGTCCACGACGTCCCGCTGGCGACGACCCGGACCGGCGCGGAGTACCTGCTCGACGGCCTCGCGCTCGACGCCGACTTCGACCTGGACCCGTAGCGTCCCGCCGTCTTCTCTCGGTTCCGCCTTCCCTCAGGTGTCGACGGCGAACTCCTCGGGTACCGGCTGGCTCTCTGCGTCACCGTTCGATCCCATCCCCGTCGTGACGATCTGTCGCATCCCCTGCTGGACGCTCATCTCTATCTCGTGTATCTGGTCGGCGGGGACCACCAGGAGGCGCCCGCCGGTCGGGTTCGGGCTGTTGGGCAGGAAGACGTTGTACGCCTCCTCGCCGGCGACGGCTTCGACGGCCCGCGGGCTCTCGGCGGTCACCAGCCCGATGGAGTACACCCCCTCGCGCGGGTACTCAACCAGCACGACGCTCTCGTATCGGCTGTCCCGGTCGACCAGCGACGAGGCGACCTGGCGCACACTGGAGTAGACAGTATCCACCAGCGGGATGAAGTTCACCACCCGGCCGACGCCCCCGAATATTCGCTGACCGATAGTCCACTGAGCCAGCGCGCCGAGCACGGTGATCGTTACCAGCACGAGGACCACGGCGAGAATCTGGGCGAGTAGCCGGTCGTTGGCGACGTAGGCCGCCAGCCCAGTCCACTGGACGAGCGGATCGACGATCCCCAGCGTCCAGCCGACGACGACGCGGCCCACCAGCAACGTCACGACGAGGGGCGCGACGAGCAACACGCCCGCCACGAAACTGTTCTTGAGTCGGTTCCCGAGAGGCATGCCGGACCCTCGTCTGCGCCGCCGAATAAGTGTGTGGGGCCGGCTCTCGCCCCCGAGAACTGAGCGGAGTTACGCCTGGAGCGTCTCGGCGAGGTCGCCCTGCTCGTCGAGCTGTTCGAGGATGTCGCTGCCGCCGACGAACTCGCCGTCGACGAACGTCTGTGGAATGGTCTCGCGACCGCTGTACTCCGAGAGCGCATCGCGGTACGCCTCGGTCGCCTCCAGCACGTTCACCGTCGCGACGCCCTCGTGGTGTTGCTTGATCAGGCCCAGGGCTTTCCGCGAGTAGCCGCACTGGGGCATCAACTCGGTCCCCTTCATGAACAGCGCGACGTCCTCGTTCGCGATGGTCTCCTCGACTCGCTCGGTGACTTCCTCGGACGAGAGCTCCTGCCCGGGTTCGAACGTCATGGCGTCGTGTAGTGCGGGCGACCGTAAATGGGTACCGGCGACGTGGTCGAACTATCCCGCTCGCTCGAACTTCGAACCCGTCCGATAACAACTTGAAAGCCCCCTCGCGCTCGCTGGCTGCGGCTCGTTGCGCGCGTTCGCTTCGCTCACGTGCTTACTTCGCCTCGCTCAGCGACCGCTCGGCCCCTTTCAGCCCCGCCCTATGTGGTTAGCTCAGCGAGCAACATCCGAGTGTGGGTCTCAGCAATCACGCCTCGTCGGGCGTCTTCGTCGTCAGTTCGATGGCGTGGATGTCCCGGGTCAGGTGCTCGCCCAGCGCGTCGTGGACGAGCTGATGCTGGTCGACCAGCGTCTCGCCCGCGAAGACGGGTGAGACGACGTCGACGGCGAAGTGCTTGTCGTCGTCCGGATCACGGGGCGTGGTTACGGTGGCCTCGGCGTCGGGAATCTCCTCCTCGATGAGTGCCTCGATGTCGTCGGCGTCCATGTGGGCGGAGTGGGCCGAGGCGGGCAAAACAGTTGGCTTCCCGCACGGGGCCGGTCATTGGCGGTTATCGGAGCGACAAGCTGTAATCGCGCTCGGCCACGGTGTAGCGTTTCGTCTCGCGATCGTGTACTACCCCTTCGACCATCGAGTGCACGAACGCAGTCGAGTGGGTATCGCCCGCCCTCGCCCCGACGCAGAACGAGACTCCGGTGTCAAAACCGCCGGATTGCAACCAGTCCGGCCCCGGCGATTCCGGCGAGGACGAGGACGGCTCCCGCACCAGTCACGCCGCCGAAACTGGTCCCGGGCGTCGCGTCGTCGCTTTCGGACGCAGTCGGCGACCCGGTCGTCGCCGCTGTCTCCTGGGCCGCGACGAACAGCGTCGTGCTGGCGTCGCCGGCCGTCAGGGTCTTTTCACCGGCCGCTTCGACCGGCACCGAGAACGTCACCGTCTCTGAGCTTCGGGGGCCCACCTCGACGGTCTGTGGCTCGCTATCGATGGTCTCGCCATCCATCGCGAGCGAAACGTTCGTCGTCCCGGCGACTTCACCGGTGTTTGCGACCGTCGCCGTCACCTCGACGGTGTCGCCCGCCGTCGGTTCGTCGTCCGTGACGGCGATGTCGGTGACGGTCACCACCGGGCGCTCGACGCCGACGGTGTACACCGGGGCGGTACCGGCTTCGGCGCGGTAGACGTAGGCGTCGTCCGTCTCGTTCACGAGCGTCGTCTCGACGGCGTCCGACTCGCCGTCGACGTCGCGCCACAGCGTCACGTGCTCGGGGTCGGCGTCCACCTCGTCGAGGCGGTCCTTCGCGACGCGGAATCGAATCGCTGCTTCGCCGTCGTCGAGCGACTCGGCCCCGGCGACGGTGAGGGACGAGAGCGCGTCGAACCCGGCGACGTCGTCGGCCGTGACGCTATCTGGCTCGTCGGCGTGGGCCCGCACCGTCAGCGAGAACGAGTCGTTCCCGTCGCTGTGGACGACGAGTCCCTCGTAGGCGACCGAGTCGCCGCTGGCGTTCGCGTCGAGGTCGACGTCCACCGCGACGCCGTCGGGCGCCCCGCTCACGTCCACGACGCTCGTACTCGTGTTGACTCGCTCGACGTCGACCGTCGCGTCCGATTCGTCGGCGTCACTGGGCGGCGCACCGCCGCCGCCGCTGCCACCACCGCCGGAGGGCGCCGACGGACTGCTACTGGTGTCGTCCGACGAGTCGTCGTCGCCGGACGAATCGTCTTCTTCGGGCGGATCCGAGTTCTCTGGTGGATCGGGGTTCTCCGGCGGATCAGCGTCGCCTGGGGTGTCCGTCTCTTCCGGCGACTCGGTCGCGGTTTCCGTCTCGTCGGGTGTCTCGGTCTCCGTTTCGTCGCCGGAATCCCCGTCGTCGACGGTACCGTCCTCGCTGACGGTCACGGTCTGCGAGGCGACGCCGTAGTGGGCGGGTTCGTCGCGGTCGATGTTCACCCAGTCGCCGACGCTCACGGTGACGGTGTACTCGCCGGGTTCGTCGAAGCGGTAGCTGTACTCGCTCCCGGCGCGGACTCCCCGGTCGACGACCACACCGCTCTCGTTCCTGACCGTCCAGTTGTAGGCCCGGATGCGGTCGTTGTCGGTGCTGTTCGAGGCGTCGAATCTTCCCCAGTCGCCGGTCGCCACGGCGTCGGGCCCCGAGAGGGCGGCGTCGGGCTTCTCGGGTTCGAGGACGTCGATGGTCTTCCACGCCCAGTCGACCTGGTCCTCGACGGTCAGGACGCCCACCGCGACGTCGATGGTGTCGAACTGCCCGTCGTAGACCGACCCGTAGTAGGTCTGGTGGCCCAGGTTACGCTCGTCGTCCTTCCAGACGTCAGGATTGGTCTCGGCGATGTAGTAGCGGACGTCGGCCTCGGACGTCGAGTTCGAGGCGTTCAGCCAGTACGTCGCGCCCCACTCGACCTGGTCGGGGCCCGAGAGCTCTGCGTTCGGCTGCGGGTCGTCGGTGACGGGCGCTTTCGGGACGACTTCGACGGTGCGCGTCGCCGTGTCGGTGTTGCCAGCCCAGTCGGTCACGTTGAGCGTGACGTCGTACGTTCCGGGGACGGCGTAGGAGAAGTTCTTCCGGCACTCGGTGCTCCCAGCGCCCCAGCCCAGGCCGTCGCCGGAGTGCCGTTCGACCGTCGGCCCGTACTCGAAGGTCCACTCGCAACTGCGGATTCCCTGGTCGTCCGTACTCGTCGAGTTGAACCAGGAGCCCCCGTCCGTTCGCTCCCACTGCTCGCGCTCGACGGTGAAGTTGTCGCTCGAGGCGATGGACGCCTCGGGCGACTGCGACTCGGTGACGGTGATCGTCTCCTCGTCCCACGCGACGTTCCCCTCGTCGTCGACGACGCCGAGCCTGACGGTGAACTGGTCCTGTCCGTCGTCGGTCCGGTCGCGCGCGTAGATGCGGGATTCGTTCGAGGAACGCTGGTACTCCGTGGGCGCGTTCGGGTTGTAGTCCCAGCGGTACGCCGCGATCTCGCCGGTCGAGTCGCTCCCGTCGAGTTCGTAGAGCTGACCGCGCTCGATGGTCTCGGGCGCGTCGAGCACCGGCGTCGGCCCGTCGTTGCCGGCCGTCTGCGCGCCGACGGTGCCGACGGCGCTCGCCGAGAGCGACAGTATCACCACCGCGGCCAGGGCCAGCCCGACCGCCCCCGTTCGATGGCTCACGGGGCCTCACCCCGGATCTGTCCGTCCGTACTTCCCGCCGTCGGCCGGTCGCGGATATCGCGTGTGAACTGTCTAAACATGCGTGGTGGCCCCGTCGACATCGCGCCAGTGCGGGCGCCTTGCGGGTAGATTGGCCGATCCGGCGTTTGTTATGCGGCGAGTGCGGTAGCGAAGCGCAGCGGCTACTCGCCGGTATACGGCGTCTACTGGTGCGGTCGCGGTCGAAGTCACCGAGAGAAGTTCGGATACCGTCTGGCAGATGGCCCAGACGCGGCCACTCAGATGTCGTCCGGTCGCGCTTCCAGCGTGATCGGCCCGTTCCGTTCTTCGAGGTAGTCTCGGACCAGCGACAGCTCCTCCGCGAGGCCGTTGTTCGACCGCAGTACCTCCTGTTCGTCGAGTTCCTCCTCGACGATGTCGACCGGATCGATGCCCGCCGTCGTCGGTTCGAGCGACGGGAACTGTTCGAGCGCCGTCCGAAGCTTTGCCTGGTTCAACTCGAGCAGTTCCACGGTCTCCGGGAGCTGGTCCCCGTCCTTGCGCCGCCGTACCAGGTCGAGAACGGCGACGAACGCCACCGTCCGATCGAAGCGCTGCCGCACGTCTACCGGGATGTCCTCGCTCATAGATGCTGGTCTGTCTGTGGATTGGCAGCGGCACCGAAATGCCTTCGGAACACTGTTCGCACGCTGCAGCACCGTGGAATCGGCCAGTCGCTCCCTTGCCTGGCCGCGGTCGTCTCCTGACCCAGGGACGTCCCGAGCGACGGAGACGACTATAGCATTCTCTCATCTGACAACGCCAGGACCAGTGGCTGTCACAGGGGTTACCAAATCGTTTTCACCGTCGCGTCCTTCCCTCGATTCGCCAGTACAAGTCCGGTACTGGCATGGGACTCCCGTATCGATACCCCATCCCCCTGGCCCCCCTGGTATCGAGCCGGGACCTTCTCTTCGAGCCCACTTCATCCGGCAGCCGTGTTCAATGTTGATACTGCCGGGGGAGGAATTATATCCCGTTCGTCTAGCCTTTAGATGCCGGTCCGCTCCGCTGGTGACTGGCACGAGACTGCGCCCCCTCGATCCCCCACGACTGACCCCCCTGGGCGATCGAGGTCGGATCTTCGCCGGCGAGCGATTGCTATCGCTCTGTTGGGCGCGTGAAGCGGTGCTCCCAGCCCGATCGTGCGGTGAGAACGCCGTCAGCGACGCCTGGCCGGCTTACGAGTACCGAGCGAGCCGCGAGAAATGAGTCGAATCGCCGTCCTATGGCTGCTCGCCCGTCTCGATCGTGAACTCGTCGGTCGGACAGGCGACACAGGTCAGGCAGTAGCCCTCTTCCATGTCGTCGTCGAACAGCGCCTCGTTGTTGATGTGGCGGATGTAGTCGCCCGAGGGGCCGTCCTGGACCTGACCGGCACAGGAGACGCACTGGCCCTCGCGGCAGGCGTAGGGGAGGTCCCAGCCCTCGTCCTCGCCGGCGTCGAGGATGGTCTCGTTGTTGGCGACCTCGATGGTCTCGCCCTCCTTGGCGAACTCGATCTCGTAGTACTCGACCTCGTCCTCCGGGATGGACTCGGGGTCGAAGCCCTCGTCTTCTTCTTCCTCCGCCTCCTCGCCCTCCGCGAGTTCCCCTTCCGCGCCGCCGGCGGGGATGGCCCCTGTGGGCGCACCGCCGCCGATAGAGCGGTTGTACGGCTCCGGGAAGTCGGTCTCCGGAACGGTCGCGGCCCGCTTCTCGAGGACGTCCTGGGAGATGTCCTCGGTGGGCTCCCAGCCCGTCCCCGACGAGTAGTGGACGACGACGACGAGGAACGTGAGGGCGGCCCCGACGGCGACACTCACTGGATCTACCATACGCGAGCGTTTGGTGCATGCGGTTAAAACTGTTTTCAAGCAGCGCCGCCGTCGGAGCGACGCGGAGCCCGGTCCGCACCCCGGCGACCGGCCCCTCGGCCGCAACGCTCATGCGAGGCGGCGAGAATCATCCGTTCACAACTCGTGTACGAAGGGGACGTCGGACTGGTGTACGCCGGGGCATCGGCGATCATGCTGGGATTGTATCTGTTCGCCATCAAGCGCTACTTCTCGGCGTACCCTGCCCCCGTGTACGTCTCGCTCACGTACGGGAGCTCGCTCCTCTGGTACGTTCCGATAGCCATCGTGTCGGTCGACGGCAGCTACCTCCCCGCCGACGACGCCCGGGCCGGACTCGCGGTCCTCGCGTTCGTCGTGGCGGGGTCCGCGGTCGCCGTCCTGGCGTCGTTCAGGGCCATCGCGCTGGGCGACGTCTCCTACGTCGCCCCGATCAGCAAACTGGTGCCCGTCTTCGTCGTCCCCATCGAGGTCGCCGTGTTCGGACAGCACCTGACCCCCCTCCAGACGGTCGGCATCGTCGTCGCGACCGCCGCCGTGTACGTCGCCAACTACCAGCGGGGCGCGCTCGTCGAGCCGCTGGTCCGCGCCGCCCGCTCGCGGCCGGCACAGCTCGCGCTCCTGAGCGCGGCAGCGTTCGGGGTCACCGACGTCGGCAAGCGCGCACTGACCCAGGAACTCGGCGTCCCGCCGGCGAGCGTGAATCTCGCACTGTTCGTGGGCGTCGCCCTCGCGCTCGCACCCCTGGCGGTCCGTCACGCCCCCGATGGCGTCCGGGACGACGCGGTGAAATTCCTCGCACTCGGGCTCCTGCTCGCCGTCGCGGAACACCTGGTGATACTCGCCTTCGCGACGCTACCGGCGAGTCTCGCCTCGCCAGTGATCAACTCGTCGGCCGTCTTCGCCGTCGTGCTCGGCGGCGTCTTCCTCGGCGAGGACGCACTGGGCCTCCGCCTCGGCGCGGCGGCGCTGGCCATCGCCGGCGTGACGATGATCGGCATCGGCTGACCGTTCCGCTCGCGGTCTGCTCTCTTACTCCTCCCGTCGCGGGACCTCGTGCCGGCCGAACCCGTAGCGAAGCCGGTTCGCCACCATCTTTTTCCCGCTCGGGTGCGCTCCGCGCACCGCTCGCGGCAAAAACATGGGTGAAAAAGGCCGAACGCTCACTTCGCTCGCGTTCGGAAGAAACGGCTCGCGCCGCTCGCCGTATGCTATTCCCGCCGCGGGACCTCGTGCCGACCGAACCCGTAGCGAAGCCGGTTCGCTAGCCGTCGCGAGAACCGCCCCGGGTCGTCGCCGTCGGTCGACCGCGAGGAGAAGCGCTCGGACAGCGCCTGGTAGATGAGGGGGACCGGCACTTCCTGTTCTAGCGCCTCCTGGACGGTCCAGGTACCGGTCGACCCGCCCTCGATCCGGTCGGCGACGTCGCCGAGGTCCGAGCCCTCCTCGCGGAACGCCTCCTCGCAGAGTTCGAGAAGCCACGAGCGGATGACGGCGCCGTTGTTCCACGTGCGCGCAACGGACTCCAGATCCAGGTCGAAGCGGCCGTTGGCGAGCAGTTCGAACCCTTCACCGTAGGCCTGCATCAGCGCGTACTCGACGCCGTTGTGGACCATCTTGACGTAGTGGCCCGACCCCGACGGACCCATGCGGTCGTGGCCCGCTGGTCCGGTCGCGACGGCGTCGAAGACGGGGACCATCGCCTCGTAGGCCCACTCCGGCCCGCCGACCATCAGCGAGAACCCCTCTTCGGCGCTGGCGGGGCCGCCCGACGTGCCGCAGTCGACGTAGGCCGCGTCGGTGCGTTCGGCCCGCCGCAGCGTGTCGTGGAAGTTGGAGTTGCCGCCGTCGACGACCACGTCGTCCGCGTCGACGATGCCGTCGAGTTCGTCCAGTGCCGCGTCGATGGGGTCCCCGGCGGGGACCATCAGCCAGATGCGTTTCTCCTCGTCGAGTTTCGACACGAGGTCAGAGATCGAGTCGGCCGGCGTCGCGCCGGCGTCGGCCGCGTCGGCGACGGCCGCCTCCGAGATGTCGAAGGCAACCACGTCGTGGCCCGCATCCAGCGTTCGGTCCACGACGATCCGGCCCATCCGCCCGAGTCCGATGACGCCCAGTTGCATACGAGGGGGCTCTCGGAGCGGGGAGGTAGGGGTTGTGGTTCCGGGTGACCCGAGTCCGGCCGTCTACTATCGTTCAGATCGCTTCGAACGACCAGCGCTGGTTGTCGCCGCCGTGGTACGCCCACTGGAGGACGTTGGCACCGTCCTCCGTGGAGAAACCCTCGACGTCGGCGACTTTCCCGCTGTGAGCGTTCTCCAGGCGGTAGGTGCCGTCGCCGTTGTCGACGAGACGCCAGTGCTGGCAGGCGTGATTCGTGTCCGAGTACTGGCGGACGTTGGCGCCGTCGCTGGTCTCGGCGTTGGCGACTTCGAGCAGTTTGCCGCTGTGGGCGTTGGTGAGCGTGCAGGTACCGTCGCCGTTGTCGGTCACGTCCCACTCCTGGCAGGGGTGGCCAGTGTCGCCCCACTGCTGAACGTTGGCACCGTCGCTGGTGTCGGCGCTGGCCACCTCCAGGAACTTCCCGCTGTTGGCGCTCGTGATGCGGTATGTCCCCTCGCCGATGGGCGTGCTGCCCGTGCCGCCTGTTCCGCCGCTGTCTCCGCCGCCGTCGCCGCTCCCGCCGTCGCCGGACCCATCGTCACTGCCGTCGTCGCCGCTCCCGCCGTCAGTTCCACCGCCGTCGCTGCCACTCCCGCCGCCACCGCTCCCTGGGTTCCCGCTGCCGGTCTCGACCGCTGCCGCCCACTCCGCCAGCCACTCGCGCAGGCCGCTGCTCGGCGGGTTCAGCGAATGAGAGTTCTCCGGAAGCTGCGGGTAGCCACCGAGGTCGTCCGGCGTGGCGACCCAGTAGTCGTACGGCGAGTCCAGCGAGTCGTTGCCGGCGCGGTCGCGAACCTCCCGAATGACCCGCTGGTCGTGTTCGGTCCGGTCCGCCGGCCGCGCGCCCGCATTCGCGAGGTTGTGCGCCTCGACCTCGCCCGAGGACAGTGCGGAGAGCCCGCTTGGCCACAGCGGCCGCGACCCGAGTTCGTTCGTCTCGGCGAAGGGCTGGTCCGAGTCGAGCGACGGGTCGGTCGTGACGTTGTCCGAGACGAACGCCGACCCGCCGTCTAGCACCGGGTCGCCGGTATCGGCCGTGCCCGCGTAGACGTTCCCGACGAAACTGGTCTCGGCCGAGTCGTCGGCGTTGGCCGCCTCGTCGAAGAAGTACGCCAGGTTGTTGACGACGACGCTGCGCGTGTCGCTCTTCAGCCGCGGCACGCGGCCGCGTGTCTTGGCCCAGACGTTCCCGATGAGCGCGACGCGGTCGGCGCCGTCGCCGACGAGCGTCGCGTAGTTGTGGTCGGCCTCGTCGCCGTAGGGGTTCCACAGCCCCTCGGCGATGATGTTGTTCGAGAACGTCGTCGCGTCGCTGTCGTAGCCGACGGACATGCACTCGTCGGTGCCCCAGGTCGCCGTCACGTGGTCGACGACGTTGTTCGAACTGCCGTCGGCGGTGTTCAGCGAGTCGTTGCTCTGGATGTCTCCGTCGCCGGGCCCGATGCGCGTCCGAACGTGCTGGACGACGCAGTCGTTCGCGTCGACCTGCAACTGGCCGTTGACGAAGGTGATACCGGGCGACGGCGCGGTCTGGCCGGCGACCCAGCACTGGTCGTTCGTTATCTCCAGCGACTCCCCGCCCAGGTCGATGGTTCCGCTGGTCGCGAAGGCGACGACCCGCGGGCCCGAGGCCTGGAACGCCGCCTCGACGGCCTCCCTGGTGGCCTCTTCGACGACGATTACTTCCGCGCCGTCGTCGAGCCACGACGTGTCGGCGAACCCGTCGTCGACGTGGAATCCGCCGCCGCCGTGTGCGGCGCTCGCTGGGCCAGCCAGCGACGCAGTTCCTATCGCCGTCGCCACCGCACCCGCCGTCGCTGTCTTGAGAAACGTGCGGCGCGTCGGGTCGTTCTCGTTCGATGCTCCCCGGTCGTGGTTGGATCTGTCGGTCATCGTTCTGGTGTCTCGACGTCTGGTGGACGACCGCCCCCATCCTGTTCGTCCACCGCGTGCGGGAGATTTTCACACCACCTAGTTACATACCTTCCAATTAATGCCGAAAGAATGGGGTTCGAATGGACGTAGTAACCGGGTAATCGCGACAGGCAGAATCGACGACACCTCGACGGCCGTCGGAAGGAACCGGTTCCCGAGGACCGGAGCGTCTATCGGTCGTCCCCGTCGTGGATTCGACGAATGGACGTCCCGAGAACGACTCGGTCGACACTGATCGGTCTCCTCGGCTCCGTGTTCCTCGCGACCGGCGTCTCTCTCCCGTGGCTGACGCAGGCCGGTGGGACGCTCGAACAGATCGGTCCGTGGGAAGTCGCCGGGTTTCAGCCGGCCCGCGCGGTTCTCATGGTGCCCCTTCTCGCCGTAGTCGCCCTCCGTGCTGCCGGGCGACTGGCGCGGACCGAACGTCGCCGCAGCGCGACGAACGACGAGCAATCAAGCGCCGTCCGTGCACCGGCTCGTGAGCGCCAGTGAGACAGCGTATCGAAGACCGGTGTGACCGTCTCAGTTCTCCGAACGCGGTCGGGAAGCGAAAATTTATACGAGCGACCGCCAAGGTTCGGGTATGGGCCTGATGACGTCGGTAGTACGATAGCGAGGCTGGCAGTCGCCGTTCTTTTCACTGCCATCCCCCGCACCGAGATCAGGCGCGATTCCACAACGAGCAGACACACCTACATATGAGCGATCTAGCAGACAACTACGAGCCCGACAGCGTCGAGTCGAAGTGGCGCGAGGAGTGGCAGGAGATGGACGTCTACGAGTACGTCGACACCGGTGCGACGGACTACGTCATCGACACGCCGCCGCCGTACCCGACCGGCAACCTCCACATCGGCCACGCCCTGGGGTGGGCGTACATCGACTTCGCCGCGCGCTATCACCGCCTGCAGGGCGAGGACGTCCTTTTCCCGCAAGGGTGGGACTGTCACGGCCTGCCGACCGAGGTCAAGGTCGAGGAGAATCACGACATCCACCGGACGGACGTCCCTCGCGACGAGTTCCGGGAGCTCTGCGTCGAGCACACCGAGGACCAGATCGACTCGATGAAGGAGACGATGCTGGATCTCGGCTTCGGCATCGACTGGTCGGCGGAGTACCGGACGATGGACGAGGAGTACTGGGGGAAGACCCAGCGCTCGTTCGTCGAGATGGCCGACGAGGAGATGGTGTACCGCGACGAGCACCCCGTCAACTGGTGTCCGCGGTGCGAGACGGCCATCGCCGACGCCGAGGTCGAGACCGAGGAGGGCGTCGACGGGACGCTGTACTACGTCACCTTCCCGGGCGTCGACAACGACGACATCGAGATCGCCACGACGCGGCCGGAACTGCTGGCGGCCTGCGTCTCGATGGCAGTCGACCCCGACGACGACCGGTACGCGGACCGCGTGGGCGACACCTTCGAGGTCCCACTCTTTGGCCAGGAGATCGAACTCATCGCCGACGACGACGTCGACGGCGACTTCGGGACCGGCGCGGTGATGATCTGTACCTTCGGGGACAAACAGGACGTCGACTGGTGGGCCGAGCACGACCTCGACCTCCGGCCGGTGTTCACCGAGGACGGCCACCTCGGCGAACTCGCCGGCGAGTTCGAGGGACTCACGATCTCGGAGGCCAAGACCGAGGTCGCCGAGGCACTCGATGACGAGGGGTACCTGAACGACAGCGAACCCACGACCCAGAACGTCGGGCAGTGCTGGCGCTGTGACACGCCCATCGAGATCCTCTCGAAGGAGCAGTGGTTCGTCGAGGTCGACCAGGACCTCATCCTCGAAAAAGCGCAGGAGGTCGAGTGGATCCCCGAGCACATGTACGCCCGCCTGGAGGAGTGGACCGAGGGGATGGACTGGGACTGGGTCATCTCCCGCCAGCGCGTCTTCGCGACGCCCATCCCGGCCTGGCGCTGCGGTGAGTGCGACCACTGGCACATCGCCACCCAGGACGACCTCCCCGTCGACCCGACCGACCAAGGCCCCGCACTCGACGAGTGTCCCGAGTGTGGCGCCGACGACTGGCACGGCGAGACCGACGTGATGGACACGTGGATGGACTCCTCCATCACGCCGCTGCACGTCTCGGGCTGGCCCGACGACATCGCCCTCGACGAGTTCGAACCGACGGCGCTCCGGCCGCAGGGCCACGACATCATCCGGACGTGGGCGTTCTACACGCTGCTCCGGACCGGCGCGCTCACCGGCGAGCGACCGTGGGACGACATCCTCGTCAACGGGATGGTGTTCGGCCCGGACGGGAACAAGATGTCCAAGTCCCGGGGCAACGTCGTCAACCCGGACGACGCCATCGAGGAGTACGGCGCCGACGCCATCCGCCAGGCCCTCGCCCTGGGCGGTCAGCCCGGCAGCGACGTCCAGTACCAGCCCAAGGAGGCCACCTCGGCCTCCCGCTTCCAGACGAAGGTGTGGAACATCACCCGCTTCGCCGCGGGCCACTTCGACGACGACCGCGAGCCGATGGAAGATCCGGCCTACCGCGACGTCGACGAGTGGATCCTCGCCCGCTGTGCCCGCGTCGCCGACGACGTCGAGGCCCACATGGACGAGTACCGCTACGACGCCGCGCTGCGGGAACTCCGGGAGTTCGTCTGGCACGACCTGGCCGACGACTACCTGGAACTGATCAAGGGCCGGCTCTACGAGGGTCGCCCCGGCGAGCGCGACGCCGCGCGCCAGGCGCTGTTCACGGCGCTCACGTCGTCGCTCACCATGCTCTCGCCCTTCGCCCCCTTCCTCACGGAGGAGGCCTGGGACGCACTGCCCGGGACCGAGGGGAGCGTCCACGCGAGCAGCTGGCCGGAGATCGACACCACCGGCTTCGACGAGGAGGCCGAGGCGGTCGGGAGCATCATCGCCGACGTCGCCTCGACGGTCCGGGGCTGGAAGTCCGACGAGGGCCTCGCGCTGAACGAGGACCTGGACCGCGTCGAGGTGTACCCCGAGGCAATGCCCGAGTCACCCGTCGACACCTACGACCTGAGCGAGGCCGTCAACGCGCCGGTCCGCGTCGAGGCTGGCCAGCCGACGGTCGAACTCGTCCCCGTCGCGGTCGACCCCGACCACTCCGTCATCGGGCCGGAGTTCCGCGACCAGGCCGGCCAGGTCGTCGCCGCGCTGGAGGCGATGGACCCCGAGACGGTCCAGCGCCAGCAGGAGTTCGACGGCGAGATCGAGGTCGACCTCGGAGACGAAGTGGCGGTCATCCCGGGCGACGCCGTCACCGTCCACGAGGAACACCGCGCCGAGTCCGGCGAGGAGGTCGACGTCCTCGAGGGGGAGACGGCGACCATCCTGATCTATCCCTGACGGACCGGTCCGCCAGGGGGACAGGTCCGTCGGTGGGGCCAGTCGCGGCGCCAGATCGGTCCGCGTTCGTCCGCCGTCGCTGTCGCTACCGAAGATTCAGATGCAGAAAACGGCCTGGCAGCTTACTTGTCGTCTTCGTCGTCCTTCATCTCGTCCAGGCGGCCGATCAGTTCCTCCTGGCTGGCCTCCGATTCGAAGGTGACCTCTCCGTCGTGGTCGTTCTCGTGGACGGTGACCGCTTCGTCCTCGTCGATGTCCGCGTTCTGGTCCTTCTGTTCGGATTCGTCGTAGCTACCAAAGCCCATATCGGAGTCTATGTCGGCCGCGCGGAAAAACACCACGGGTCGTCGGCATAGGGTGTGATTAATTCGCCGTGACGAACCGACGGACGAAGCGTGGATTACCCCAGCGACACGTCCAGGTACAGCATGACGACGACACCGGCCATGGTGCCG
Organism: Halomicrobium sp. HArcel3; assembly: GCF_058933135.1. Taxonomy (NCBI): domain Archaea; kingdom Methanobacteriati; phylum Methanobacteriota; class Halobacteria; order Halobacteriales; family Haloarculaceae; genus Halomicrobium; species Halomicrobium sp. HArcel3. Next base: position 494,480 of record NZ_JBZYDN010000002.1, read on the forward strand.
AGCGTGGCGACCCGTTCGTTGCCGCTGGTGTGGGTCTCCGGGACGATCTCGTCGCTGATGACGAACAGCATCGCGCCGGCGGCAAAGCCCATCGCGTACGGGAGCAAGGGTCGGACTAGCTGGACGGCGACGGCGCCGAGCACGGCCAGCGGAATCTCGACCGCACCCGCGCGAGCGCCCGCGAACAGCGCGTAGGACTTCCGGTCGAGGCCGGCGTTGACCGCCGCGACGGAGACGGCCAGCCCCTCCGGTATGTTCTGGATACCGATGGCGACCATCAGCGCCAGGGCGGTACCGAGCCCTTCCGTCCCCTCGGCGGCGCCGAAGCCGACGCCGACCGCCAGTCCCTCGGGCATGTTGTGGAGCGTTATCGCGAGGACGAACAGGACCACGGGGGCGAGTTTGTCCGGGTTGATTCCGGGGACTGTCTCGCTCGGCTCGGCGGCGTCGGTCCGGCGCTCCCCGGTCAGCAGGTAGTGAGCGTGGGGCACGAGGACGTCGGCCCGGTCGAGGAAGACCACCCCGAGGACCACACCGGCCAGCGTCGGGAGCGGATTCCCGTCGGAGTAGACCTCGATGCCGGGGATGATGAGGCTCGTGAATGCCGCGGCGAGCATCACGCCGGCGGCGAAGCCCAGCGCCCCGTCCAGTGCCCGCTCGGAGGGGTTGCGCCAGACGAGCACCAGCGACGCGCCGACGAGGTTCATCGTCGCGATGACGATGCCACCTGCCAGACCCTGGACAACCGGATCGGTGCCCACGATCCGGACGAACAACTCCGCCAGCCCGGCTTGCATTGGTCACTGGTGTGGCCCCCCATCCCTTGTAACTGTCCCCACTGCCGGAACGGGGGTGCTGTTTGTGGCCAATAGCGATCCCTTAAATTAACAGACGGCGGCGTGATCGGGCGCGAAAACTATTTGCGCGCGCTGACTGGAAGATTTCGGTATGGACCGCCAAGCGCGCGGCACCGCTCTCCTCGTTCTCGGCGCCGTGTTGCTCGTCGGAACGGTCGCCGTCGGTGCCGCCACCGCGCCAGACATCGGGACGCAACGCGTCGACTCGCCCCAGACGCTGGTCGGATCGCAGGGCGACGACAGCTACCACGCCGGCGGATCCGTCTCCCTCCTCGAAGGGGACGACCGGGTCTGGACCGAAGAGACCGCCGACAGCTACTTCGACGTGACCATGCGCGAGGACGGCACCGTCCTGGCCGGGTTCATGCACTCGGGCTACGGGGACGATTGTGGCCCCTACGAGGCACCCTGTACGAAGACCGGGTTCCGGATCATCGACCCGGACGCCGAGGGCGGCCCCGCGGTCGTCGAGGAGTACGCCTTCCCCGTGCGCACGAAGACCAACAGCGAGATCCACGACGTCGAGGAACTGGATTCGGGCGAGTTCCTCCTGACTGACATGGATCAGGAGCGCATCTTCACCGTCGACGGCGACGAGATTACCTGGCAGTGGAACGCGAGTTCGTTCTACGAGGCCCCGGCCGATCCGACGCAACGCGACTGGCTCCACGTCAACGACGTCGACGTCGTCAACGAGAGCCACTACCTCGTCTCGGTCCGCAACGCGAATCAGGTCCTCCTCGTCGAGCGTGACGAGGGCGTCGTCGAGGTGATCAACGAGGACGACGGCGGGAGCGACGACACCTGTCTGGGGCCGAGGAGGCTCGTCGACGCGGACGGCGACGGCGACGTCCGCTGTGGTGACCCGAGCGTTCTCTACGACCAGCACAATCCGCAGTGGCTCGACGACGGCGCCGTCCTGGTCGCCGACAGCGAGAACGACCGCGTGGTCGAACTCCACCGGAACGAGGCGACCGGGGAGTGGGAGCCGGCCTGGACGCTCACCGAGGCCGAAGGGGTCGAGCTGAACTGGCCCCGCGACGCCGACCGGCTCGACAACGGGAACACGCTGGTCACCGATACCCGGAACGCCCGCCTCCTCGAGGTGACGCCCAACGGCACCGTCGTCTGGAGTCACCAGACGGGCGGCATCCCCTACGAGGCCGAGCGGCTCCCCGAAGGCGAGCGGGCCGGGACTGACCGGTACGAACGCGGCGCCGTCGCCGATCCTGGCGGCGACGTGCCCGTGCTCTCGCTCGCGATGGTGGGCATCCGGTCCGTCTTCCCGGGGACGCCGTACTGGTTCGCCGAGGCGCACCTCGGACTCACGGTGCTCGGCATCGGGCTGGCCGGCGTCGGGCTGGTCGTCCGCCGACGCTCCTGAGTCCGGCCGGCGTTTCACGGCTCGCTGGCCCGCACTTTTCCCCGTGCCAAACGGTCTTGTATCGCCCTCCGCTCTGTGTACGTGAGTACTTCACAGACCATGAGTGACACAGACGTCCTCGTCCTCCGGAGAGGGACGCACGGCATGCCCGCCGTCGACTACGCCGACGCGCTCAGGGAACGCCTGCCGGACCACACCGTCCACGTCGCCCGGACCCCGAAAGAGGAACGCGACTTCGCCGCCGGCGCCAGGGTCATCTCGTCGACCGACGTCGACCCCGCCCTGGTCGACCGGGCCGAGCGGCTGGAACTGTTCGCCGGCGTCGCCGCCGGCTACGACCACCTGCCGCTCGACGAACTCGCCTCGCGGGGCGTCGCCGTCACGAACGCCTCCGGCATCCACGCGCCGAACATCGCCGAGCAGGTGCTTTCCTACGTGCTTGGCTTCACCCGCAACATGCACGTGGCCAGCGAGCGCCAGGAGCGCCGGGAGTGGCGCCACTTCCAGGCGGGCGAGCTGAAGGACAGCGTCGTGACGGTCGTCGGCCTCGGCGCCATCGGCCAGGCCGTCGTCCAGCGACTGGACGGGTTCGACGTGAAGACCATCGGCGTCCGCTACTCCCCGGAGAAGGGCGGCCCGACCGACGAGGTCGTCGGCTTCGACGAGGACGCCATCCACGAGGCGCTGGCCCGGACCGACCATCTCGTTATCGCCGCGCCGCTGACCGACGAGACCGAGGGCCTGATCGGCGAGGCGGAGTTCGAGACGCTCCCGCCCCACTCCTATCTCGTCAACGTCGGCCGCGGCGCCATCGTCGACACCGACGCGCTGGTGTCGGCGATTCGCACGAACTCCATCGCCGGCGCCGGCCTCGACGTCACCGACCCGGAACCGCTCCCGGCGGACCACCCACTGTGGAACTTCGGCAACGTGACCATCACGCCCCACAACGCGGGTCACAGCCCGGAACACTGGGAGCGCCTCGCCGACATTGTCGCCGGCAACGTCCGCAAACTCGACGACGACGCGGACCCCGCTGCCCTCGAAAACATCGTCCGGAAGCCCGAGTAACTCGCTCGCGTCCACGACGAGGTGTTTCTACGCCCGCTACGGCTCGTCGCCGACTTTCACCAGCTGTTTGCCGATATTTTCGCCCTCGAACAGTCCGACGAAGGCGTCGGGCGCGTTCTCCAGACCCTCCGTGACGGTCTCGCGGTACTGGAGTTCCCCCGACTGGACCCACTCTGCGAGTCGCCGGTTCGCCTGCTCGAAGCGCGCGTGGAAGTCCCAGACGAGGAACCCCTCGACGGTCGCGCGCTTGCCGATCAACTGGCCGAGCTTCCGCGGGCCAGTGGGCATCTCTTCGGCGTTGTACTGAGATATCTGTCCGCAGACCGCGACGCGGGCGTCGAGGTTCAACTGCTGGAAGACGGCGTCGGTGATGGGGCCACCGACGTTGTCGAAGTACGCGTCGACGCCGTCGGGGGCGGCCTCCGCCAGCGCGGCCACGTAGTCCTCGGTATCCTTGTAGTTGATCGCCGCGTCGAAGCCCAGGTCGCCCTCGAGGAACTCGACCTTCTCGTCGGAGCCGGTGAAGCCGACGACGCGGGCGCCGGCCATCTTCGCGATCTGGCCCGCGACGGAGCCGACCGCCCCCGCCGCGCCGGAGACGACGAACGTGTCGCCGGCCGTCGGCTGGGCCACTTCCCGGGTGCCGAAGAAGGCCGTCCGGCCCGTCATCCCGAGGACGCTCGTCGCCGTCGAGATGGGCCCCAGGTCCGGGTCGACCGCCGTGAGTTCGCTCCCCGGCGCGGTGGCGTAGTCGGCCCACTCCAGGTCGCCGGTGACGACGTCGCCCGCCGAGAATCCGCTGCCGTTGGATTCGACGACTTCGCCGACGACGGCTCCCTCGAGCGGTTCGTCGACCTCCCACGGCTCCGCGTAGGATTCGGCGTCGCGCATCCGCCCGCGCATGTAGGGGTCGACGGAGAGGTAGATCGTCCGCACGAGCACCTCGCCGGGGCCCGGTTCGGGGACGTCGTCTTCGACCAGTTCGAAGGTGTCCTCGTCGGGTTTGCCTTCGGGGCGCTGCGCCAGCAGAAACTTCCTGTTCTGTTCCGGCATGCGTGGGCCTACGGCGGACGGTCGGAAGGGGCCTGTGGTCCCGTCCGAAGAGGAAGCCGGAAGAGAAAGTCCTGCAGGCGGTCCGGCTCAGAACGGCTCGTGGGTGCCGACCAGTCGGCGCATCTCCATCGCGGCGGCGAAGTCGGCGCGCGTGATGACCCGGGTGCCCGCGGCGTCCTCGACGATGGCCTCGGTCGTGCGATTCCCGTCGAGTTCGACCAGCGCGTCGAAGGCGGCCATCCCCGCGTCGAAGCGGGGCAGGTCCCGCTCGACGAGCGCGTCGACGGTCGTGGTGGCGCGCTCCTCTGGGGAGAGCGCCCTGAAGTCGACCGCCGAGACGACGCCGACGGGGGTGCCGTTCTCGGTGACGACGAACTGGGTCCGTCGGTCGGCGAACATCCGCGAGACGAGGTCGTCGACGGTCTCGCCGGCGTCGATGGTGGCGTCGGTCCCGCTGGCGAGTTCGCCGACGGTGAGGCCCTCGAGCAGGTCCGACAGCGCGACCATCCGGGACTCGCTGTTGGCCGCGCCGTAGATGAACAGCGCCAGCAGGAGGAACATCGGCTGGATCGGCGGGAGGATGCCGAAGACCGCGAAGAGGATGGCGAAGATGGACCCCACCCGGGCGGCCGTTCTGGTCGCCGCGACGTACGGCCGGTTCCGGGCCAGCAGCGCCCGGAGGACGCGCCCGCCGTCCATCGGGAACGCCGGCAGCATGTTGAACACCGCGAGGGTGAGGTTCGTCACGGCCAGCCAGCCGACCACAAACGTCGTCACGTCGGCCGAAGCCGGCACCGCGAACAGCGCCAGGTAACAGACGACACCGGTGGCGACGCTGACTATCGGGCCGGCGACGGCGATCCAGAACTCCTTCTTCCACTCTCTGGGGATCGAGCCGAGGTTCGCCAGCCCACCGAGGATCCACAGCGTGATCGACTCGACGTCGAGGTCGTAGCGCATCGCCATCCACGCGTGGCCCAGTTCGTGCAGCAGGACGCTGACGAACAGGGCGACGGCGGCGACGCTGCCGATGACCCACGGCGTCGACCCCTCGCGGAGGACCGCCACGTCGAGCGACGTTCCCGTGAGCGATTCGATGAGCCCCGCGTACAGCCCGATCTGCTCGCCGCTCCCGATCAGGTACGCGAGGATCGGGAGGATGACCAGCAAGGAGACGTGAACGCGGATCGGGATGCCCCAGACCCGCGCGACGTCGTACTCTCGCATAGCCAACGCTTCCCCGCTCGCGGGTTAAAGCCCCGTGCTCTCCCAGTGCGCTCCTCTCGTGCTCACTCTGTATCCTCTCCGTGCTCTCTCCGCGTCCTCCCCCGGGGTCGTGTCAGCGCGGAATGGATGGATATTTGGGGCCGCCCGTCAGATCAACTGCCAATGGACGTGGATCTCGTACTCGCGCCGGTCGACGGCAGCGACCAGTCCGAGCGGGCCATCGAGTACGCGATCACCGTCGCGGACGCCTACGACGCCGACGTACACCTCCTGTTCGTCCTCGACGAGCGCCTCGTGAAGGCCATCGACGACGGCACCGTCGACGCCGACACCGTCGCCGAGGACCACCGCGAGTTCACCGAGATGGTGCGCGGCCGCCTCGACTCCGACGGCGTCGGCGGCAACCTCGACACCTCCACTGCCGCCGGGTTCTCGCCGACCAGCCTGCGCCAGTCTCCCGGCAGCGTCATCCTCGACGTCGCCGAGGCCATCGAGGCCGACTTCGTGGTGGTGCCCCGGGAACCCGGCAGCAACGAGACCGACGAGGCCATCGGGCGCGCGGCGCTGTACGTCATCGAGTACGCCAGCCAGCCCGTGCTCTCGGTGTAGCGATTTCCGGACGCTTCTTTCGGCGGTGTGAGTGCCGACCGGTTCCCGGCGCGTCTGCTCACTACGGAGTGACGAGATACGCGTCGGCAGCGAAAACGGTGAGGACGGTCAGGACCAGAAACTCGGCGACGAGGAGGACGCCGAGCGCACGGCGGCGGTTCGGGGATTTGAACCGATACCGCTCGTAGCCGAACGGCGTCTGGACGGTCTCGTCGGTCGTGAAAATCCCGACACGAGGGCGCGACAGCGCGACGACCGTGAGGGCCGTACCGACTGCCGGGACGAGCGGAACCATGACGTACGCCGCTAGCAGCCCGGCTGTGACGTCCATCACTGTTCTAGCGGGTTTCGGTGGTCTCTCTTCGGCACTCAATCGGCGGAACCACGTCGCCAGTTCGAACCGATGGGGCCCCTCAGATCCGGATGCCCATCTCGAGTTCGAACCGTTCGGCGTCGCTCGTCTCGAAGCCGACGTTCTTGTACAGCGCGATGGCGGGGTCGTTCCACCGCTCGACGGTGAGCCACACCTTCTCGATGCCCTCGGCCTGACCGAGCCCCAGCAACGTCTCGACGAGTTCGGTGCCGATACCGGCGCCCTGGTATTCCGAGAGGACGAAGATGGCGAGTTCGTAGCCGATGTCGCCGTCGGGGACGAGCGTCGCGTGGCCGACGGCGGCGCCGTCGTAGCGGGCGACGACGTTGACGCAGTCCTCGGCGAGGATGGTGTCGAGCCACTGCTCGATGGCCTCGGCCTGGACCGGCGGGATGCCCTGGGCGCGGTCGGCGGGGTCGAACTCGCGGTACATCGCGAGCAGGTCCGCCGCGTCGGCGTCCGACGCGCGCTCGACGTCGATGGTCCGGCCGGCGCCGTCCGCGAACGACCGGGGTGGTCGCGTGAACGAGTCGGCCGGCTCGTCGGGGAATGCCGGGCTCATCGGACGAGAGTCACCGGCGTCTGGGCGTTCAGGAGGACGAACTCCGCGACGGAGCCGAGCTGGATCTTGCCGAGCGGGCTGCGCTCCCCGCTCCCGAGCACGATGCGGTCGAAGGACTCCCGGTTGGCGATGGTCACGAGGTCGGACCCCGGGTCGCCCTCGACGTGGCGAACCGTCGACGGAACGTCCGTGTCCGCGAGCGTCTCGCGGACGCGCTGTTCGACCTCGTCTCGGCTCGCGTCGGCTGCGCCGCTCGCGAACACGGCCACGGTGAGCTCGTCGCCGGCCTCCTGCGCTCGCGCGATCGTCTCGTCGAGGGCCTGGTAGGAGAGAGGGGTGCCCCCGACGCCGAGTAGGACTTGCATGCGCCGCTGTTAGCGGGCACCTGCAAAAAAGCCACCTGCCGCGGCGAGGCCTTTTTCACCCCTGGTACCCCAGGTTCGCCCATGAACGCAGGCGAACCGCCGGACGAGGACGGCGACGGCGAAGGCGACGTCGAGGACCGTTCGACAGACCCGAGCGGTGACACCACGAGCGACGGAACCGACGGCGACCTGCCGGCGGGTAGCGCCGACGATGGAACCGACGACGCCGACGACGAACTCGACCCGGCACAGGAGGTCGAGGCCGCCGTCGAGGACGTGATGGGTCCTGGCGTCCTCGACGACGGCGCCTCGGACGGCGACGAGAGCGTCGAGAGCGAGACAGACGAGGGTGAGATTGCGGAGAGCGCGACCGACGAGGCCGAGACGGCCGACAGCGAGGTGGACGAGGCCGGAGTGGACGAGGACGAGACTGCGGAGAGCGCGACGCCTGGGGACGAGACCGCCGAAAGCGGGGTGGACGAAGTTGACGTGGACGAGGCCGACGTAGACGAGGATGGGGGTGAGTCCCGCCCCAGTGACGGCGACGTGAGCGAGGCCGAGGACGGGGACGTGGAAACTGAGCCTACAGGCGCGTCGCTCGACGACGCTGACGGCGCTGGCGACGTCGCTGAAACCGATGGCGACGTCGACGACGTGGACGGCGGTGCCGACGTGAACGGTGATGCCGCCGACGTGGACGGTGATACCGCCGACGCGCACGACGATACTCCCGATGCGGACGACGCTGATGCGGACGACATCGGCGCGTCTGGCGACGAGGACGCCGACGATCTCGCGTCCGGCGACGGTGACGACGCCGGTCCGGCGCCCGGCGACGGCGACAGCTTCCGTCGCGACGAACCGTTGTCGGTCGACGACGACCAGGCCGAGGACGACGGGGTCGACGAGTCGGCCGCCGTCCAGGCCGCCCAGGAACTCGTCGAGAGCGAGCGGGCCGGCGAGACGGCCGACGATCAGGAAACGGCGGACGCCACCGACGAGGCCGGCGACGCAGATTCGAGCGAAGCCGAGGCGGCCCAGGAACCGGGCGACGCCGACGGGGTCGAGGAGATGGCCGAGGACGTCCCGGCGGACGTCAGGAAGTACGACCGGTTCAAGAAGATCGACGGCGGGACCTACGACCGGGCCAACGAGTTCCTGCGGGACCGCACGTACATCACCGCGCGCGAGTGGGCCATGGCGCGCCTCTGTGCGGACTTCCGGACCGAGACGGGGGTCGAGATGACCAAGATCGGCGAGAACCTCCCGGAACTGGTGCCGTTCATGACGGACACCTACACGCCCCAGGCGGTCAACCAGGCCCGGGCCGCCTTCGAGGAAAAGGTGCGAAAGGCCGGCGCCACCTTCCTCTACGGCGCGATGTGCGACTTCTTCACCGCCGAGGAACTCGACGACGTGATGTACGAGGCCACGGAGGTCGCGAAGTTCCTGCTGGAGGTCGAGGGCGTCGAACTGAGCGTCGAGGAGGAACTCGCCGCCGAGGACCACATCTCCGAGGTCATGCGCGACGTCCGCGAGCACTCCGCCGCGCTCCGCCACGACGAGGTCACCTGTCCCGAGTGCGGCCACGAGATCCACGCCGACGACTAGACTGGCGATTTGATCGTCGACGTCGTCGTTCCTCCGACGGACTGCGGTCCGTTACTGTTCTTGCAATCCCCACTGGACGTTGCTCCACACCCGCTCCCAGACGTAGTACAGCGCCGTCTTCGCGACCGCGGCGGAGAGTCCGATCTTCGCGGACGACCCCAGCTGGCCCGTGTACGCGAAGGCGATCAGGAACACCACGGAGGTGGCGAACAGTCGGTAGGACGCGGCCTTGACTATCGACCGTCGATGGGTCTCCACGGGGGATCACCTCGAACCTCGCTGCGGGTTCGGGTCGGTCGCGGAGCCGTCCGATACCATGGGTGGGCGGCGACGAGGTGACATTCGACGAACACTACTGCCGGGTGCGTGAAAAATCCAATTACATTTAATTAGGCCATGGTGGGTAACGCCACGGTTATGGGCCGACCGGCCGAGCACGCGGCTATGGACGCCGAACGAAAGGCGGTCGTCGTCGACGTCGGCCTCGGTGTGCTGTGCGTCGCGATGGGACTACTGTACGCGAGCCGAGGGGCGCTGCCGTACTGGTGGCTCACGGCCGTCATCGCGCTCCTGACTGCGGCGCTCGCGTGGGCCGACGACCACGGCGTCGTCGGCGGGTGGACGACGGTGGCCGTCGTCGCCGCCTTCGGCGTCGCCGTCCTCGCGCTCGGACTCGTCGCCGGGCCGGCGGTCGTCTCGGCCGTCCTCCCGGCGGTACTCGCTGGCATCGGCGCTGGCATCGTCCCCTACCGGCTCTACTACGGCGTCGTCAGACCGCTGCCGGCGGGACGCGTCGCTGACGTGGGCGAACGCGCGCTGTGAAGGAGGGGTGGGCCTCGCGGCCCGAACTCTCGCCCTATCGATCGGACCGGATGATCAGCATTCCGTCGTTCGTCGTGACCTCCGTCGCTTCCTCGGGCACGTCGAACTCGTACTGCTGGTCGTCGGCCACGACGATGGCGGTGTCGCCGACGACGTCGACGCTGGCGTGGGCGTCGGCGCCGAAGTCGACCGTGAGTTCCGCCGTCTCCTCGAACTCGCGGTGGGTGATCGACACGTCGTCGTGCTCGGCGGCCGCCGTCCGTAGCTGGTGGGGCGCGTCCATCTGGACGGTTGGGACGGCGCGTGCCTAAGTGCTGTGCCGCGACCGGATCGTTGCACCGAATCGTCCCCCGTCGGTCGCTCGCCTTGCCGGTCGATCACCCCGCCGGTCAATCACCTCGCCGGTCGGTTACGGCTCGTGTTCGCCCGTCCCCAGGAGGTACCCGCCGAAGGCCGTCACCCAGAGCTGCGTCGGATAGGTGATCCAGCGTTCGAGGCCACCGATGCCGAGCGCGGTCGACCCGCCGAGCGCGACGAACAGGGCGAGGGCGATCAGGGCGACGACGCCCAGGCCGGCCGAGAGGTAGCTGAACGGCCGTCGAACGACGAGCGCGGCCGCGATGGCCGACAGTCCGCCGCCGGCGAAGGCGAGGAAGGCGGCGGCGAAGTGCGGTGCTGGCTGATCCGCCGGGAAGATCCCGACGCCGGCGACGCCGAGGCCGGTGAGGGCGACGATGGCGGTTAGCCAGCGGCGGTCGTACACCCGGTCGATTCCGTCGGCGGCGACCAGCGTGAGCAGCCCCGAGAGGATCATGGCGCCGTTGAAAATCGTGGCCGACGGCTGGACGAGTCCCGCCGGTCCGATCGACGCCCCGAGCGCGCTGATGGTCTCTTCGGCGGTGCTGTACCCCGGATAGAGCGCCTCGGCGGTGACGATCCCCAGCGTCGAGACGATGCCCACGCCCACGAGCGACAGACCCGCTATCGTCCGGCCACGGTCGACGTCCCCGTTCATCGGTCTCCATGGAGGTTCCGCGGCCACCCACAAATAGCGACGGGAAGACCGAACACCGGGGCCTGCGCCTCACCCCCAGTCCGCGCACTCGCGGTGGCGCTCCGCGACCCGGGCGACGGCCTCGGCGTCGAGGGCGCCGTCCTCGGTGATCACCGCCTCGACTACGTCGGCGGGCGTCACGTCGAACGTGGGGTTCGCCACCGCCAGGGCCGCGTCACCGTCGTACACCTCGGCGGCGTCCCGTTCCTCCAGGTCGACGGCGTCGTCGGTCGCCACCTTGTCGCTCGCGGCGACGACGTAGGAGGGGCAATGGTCGGGCGCGGCGAGCACCGCTGCCCGGGTGCCCACCTTGTTGACGACGCGGCCGTCGGGGAGCACGCGGTCCGCGCCGACGACGAGCGCCTCGGCGTTCCAGGCGTCGAGTTCGAAGGGGAACGCGGCGTCCGTCGTGAGCGTCACCTCGCAGTCGCCGGCCAGCGCCTCGGCGACCCCGACGCCCTCGCGGCCCGGTCGCGACTCCGCCAGGAGCACGGCGTCGGGCTCCGCCGCTCGAATCGCCGTGAGGACGGTGCCCGAGCGGGAGAGCGTGGCGACGCGGTCCGGGAGGCGGTCGGCGGCGTTCGCGGCGGCCGCCTCGTCGGCCGACAGCGCCCGGTCGATGCCGTCGCTCGCTGCCGCCTCGACCGCCGCCGGGGTCCGGTCCTCGCTCGCGGCCGCCATCGCCCGGTTCACGCGGTTGGCGACGACCGCCATCGACGGGCGTGCGTCGCAAAGTCGACGCGCAAGGTCGGCGACCCCCTCCCAGTCGTCGCCGTCGGCCTCCCGGCGCTCGTGTTCACCAGGGGGTCGGCCAGTCGCTGCTATGGCAGCCTCGTCCCGGAGCACCTCCAGCGCCCGTATCGAGAGCGAGGCCGACCCGTGCTCGCGGTCGTCGCGCACGGTCGCGACGCGCGGTCGTACCCGGTCGTACGAGGTCCAGAGAGCGGGAACGGTCTCTCGACGGAGAATCGCGGTCGGCGACGTCCACTCGTACTCGGCCGTCTCCTCGTTCGTCTCGACGGCCCGCGACCCGCAGTCGAACAGGAACGGGTGGACGAGCCAGCTGTCGTCGCGGTCCGGGTCGTCGACGGGGAACGGGTCGCCAGCGCGGACGAGGGAGACGTCCTCGGCCGCGATACCGGTTTCCTCCGCTATCTCGTCGCGGGCGGCCGTCTCGGGGGAGCGGTCTCGCCCCTCGTCGTCGGCGACGTGGCCGGCGACGCCGCCCCACCGCCCCTGATAGGACCCGACCGCGTCGCTCCGCCGGAAGAGGAGCACGTCGCCGTCGTTCCGGAGGAAGACGGTGACGACGGGCGTTTCGGACATGGTTCTGTGTTCGGCGTGTCCGGCAATGAATCTCCGGGACGTGATTCGATGGTGGTGTTCAGTCCTTCCGTTGTCGATGCGTACAACTGTGAGTTGAACGGGTGATTCTTCTGGCTGGCGCTGGAAGAACCGAGACTCCCAACAGCCAGAAAGCCCTCGGCGCGCTCGGGTCGCGGGGACCACCCTGCGCTCCTCACTCCGTTCCGGTGCTTTGGGGTCCCGGCTTCCCCGACCGCGCCTCGCCCTTTCAGTCCTCCAGGACGGCACCCCCGCCCTGCCCTTCCCCTGGTCGGCCGACGAGACGGCCTCCCGGCCGACCGCCGCGCGGTTGCGGAGCGGTCAGGACGCGTGATTCGGCGCGGACGCGCCGAATCCGGGGAGGAGTGGGGAGTCAATCGCGAGCGCGTTTCATCGCGCGAGCGAGGCTGGGCCTGGAGGACTGAAAGGGCGAGGCGCGCTCGGGGAAGCACGGACCCGCAAGCACCCACGGCGCGCAGCGTGGTCCGCGCGAGTTGAGCGCGCCGAGGGCTTTCGAGTTCTTTGACTTCGTGCTATGTGCGACGATTTCGACTCCCCCAGATCGCTACGTAGTTGATCTGTACCGATCACTCGCCGAGAAACCGATAGCCGTCCGAATATCCGTTCAGGAGTGCAGGCCCTTTTATCGACACGACCGATACAGTGTCCCATGAACGTCGCCATCGTCAGCGACACGCACGTCCCCTCCAGAGCCCAGCGGATCCCCGACGAATTTCGCGAACTGATCGATGAGGCGGACCACGTCATCCACGCCGGCGACTTCGACGCGGAGAGTACAATCGCCGACGTCCGGGAGATGGCCACCGCACTCACTGCAGTGCGGGGGAACACGGACCCACACGTGGGGCTCCCGGCCGTCGCGTCGGTCGAACTCGGTGGGGTGGCGTTCGTCGTCACCCACGGCACCGGGTCGGTGCGCGGCTACGAGGACCGCGTCGCGAACGCGGCCAGACAACACGGCGACGATGGCGCCATCGCCGTTTCGGGGCACACTCACGAGGTGACGGACGCGACCCACCGGGGCGTCCGCATCCTGAACCCCGGGAGCGCGACGGGCGCCTCACCCGCGACGCGGGCGACGATGATGACTGCCGACGTCGCAGACGGCGCCATCGACGTGACTGTCCACGAACTATAGGCGGCCGGTTTTTCGCCTGGCCTGCCCACACCTCGTCGCCACTGTCGGCAGGCGTTGCCACCGCTGGCGTCGCTTTCCCCTATCGGGGCCCTTTTTCCCGCCGCATCCCGGAAGAGGCGTATGGAACTGTTCGCGGTCGAGGGGTTACCCGAGGTCCGCCCCGGCGACGACCTGGCGGCCATGATCGGCGAGCGGGTCGACCTGCGGCCCGACGACGTCGTCTGCGTGGCCAGCACGGTCGTCTCCAAGGCCGAGGGCCGCCAGGCCGACCTGGCCGACTTCCCGGCCGGCGAGCGAGCGGAGGAGATCGCGGCCCGCATCGCCGACCTCGCCGGCGAGGAGAAGGACCCCCGGTTCGCCCAGGCCGTCCTCGAAGAGAGCGAGGAACTGGTGCTCGACTCCCCCTTCCTGCTGGCCGTCACGCGCTTCGGCCACACGACCGTCAACGCGGGCATCGACCGCTCGAACGTCCCCGACGCCGACCTGCTGTTGCTCCCCGAAGACCCCACGGCGAGCGCCGAGCGAATCCGAGCGGGACTCGCCGACGCGGTCGACGTCACCGACGACGCGCTCGGCGTCGCCGCCGACGGGAGCGACGAGGGCGACGACAATCCCGCGGACGACTCACCCGCCGTCGTCGTCACCGACACCTCGGGGCGCCCGTTCCGCCAGGGCCAGCGCGGCGTCGCGCTGGGCTGGGCCGGCATCCCAGCCGCTCGTGACTGGCGCGGCGAGCACGACAGGGACGGCCGCGAGATGGGCGTCACCGTCCAGGCGGTCGTCGACGAACTCGCCGGCGCCGCGAACCTCGTGACCGGCGAAGGGGACGGCGGCACCCCGGTCGCCGTCGTGCGAGACTTCGCGTTCGGCGACCACGCGGGCCACGACGACCTCTACCGCGACCCCGACCAGGACCTGGTGCGCCAGGCGTTGCGCGAGTGGACCTACGAAGCTAACAATACCTGACCAATGTACGCCATCGAACTCACCCCCGAACGTCCAGTCCCGGCGCTGACCGACGACGCCGTCGCCGCCGAGGCCGCCGGCTTCGACGCGGTCTTCGCCGCCCACCACTACAACAATCGCGACCAGTTTATGGCGCTGTCGTCGATGGCGCAAGCGACCGAGTCCATCGCCGTCGGGCCGGGCATCGCCAATCCGTACGAGACCCACCCGGTGACGCTGGCCTCGCGAGTCGCGACGCTGGACGAAGTGTCCGACGGTCGCGCCATCTTCGGCGTCGGTCCGGGAGACGCCTCGACGCTGCGGAACCTGGGCTACGACCACGACCGGCCGCTCCGGCGCGTGCTGGAGACCTTCGAGGTCGCCCGGCGACTGTGGCGGGGCGAGCGCGTCGACCACGACGGCACCTTCGAGGCACACGACGCCGGCCTGAACTACGAGGTCGGCGAGATTCCGGTGTACGTCGGCGCCCAGGGTCCCCACATGACGCGGATGGGCGCCAAGCGGGCCGACGGCGTCCTGTACAACGGCGCCCACCCGAAGGACCTGGAATGGGCCGAAGCGCAGGTGGAAAAGGGAGTAGAAGCAGGCGACGGGGACCGGAGCGCGGTCGACCTGGCGGCCTACGCCAGCGTGTCGGTCGCCGAGGAAGAGTCGGCGGCCCGCGACGCCGCCCGGATGCCAGTCGCGTTCATCACTGCCGGCGCGCCGGGGCCGGTGCTGGACCGGCACGGCCTGGATCAGGACCTGGCCGACGCCATCGGGCAGTCCATCTCCGCCGGCGAGTTCCGCGAGGCGGGCGGGCAGGTGAGTGACGCGATGATAGACGCGTTCTGTATCGCCGGCACGCCGGAAACAGTGGCCGAGCGCACCGCGGCGCTCCTGGAGTACGCGGACAGCGTCGTCTTCGCGTCGCCGCTGGGCCCGGACGTGAGCGAGGCTATCGACCTGCTTGCGGCGGCCCGCCAGCGCTGACGTCGGGAACGACCGCGTCGACGGCCGCACCCAGCGCCAGGTAGCCGAAGACGCCGAACGTGGCGAGGAACAGGACCGACCCGACGGCCATGAGCACGGCCGAGAGCGGGTCGTGCATGGCGACTTCCGCGAACGCGTCCGGCATCGCCAGGATGCTGTCGATCAGGTCCGTGAGCAGTGATTGCATAGTCGGGGGTTCGGAAGACGGGCACTTGGCTTTCTCGGTCGCTATCCTGAAGGGGAACGAGCGTCGACCAGTGACCATGCCCGACGACGCCTCGCTGGAGGACTTTCTCGACGCCGACGACCAGGAGGCCGAATCGAACGACGACCGCGAGACGGCAACTTCGGACGTCTCAGCGCCCGATGCCGTGGAGAGTGTTGACGGCGCGGATAGTCCGGACGGCGAGAGCGATGCTACCGAGAGCGACGACGAGGCGGTTCCTGCGGTAGACGACGAAGCGACCGAACAGCCCACCGACCCGGCGGTCGCGACCTACGACTGGACGCCCGGCGGCGCCGCCTGTGCGGCCTGCGGCGAGACCGCCGAGCGCCGCTGGCGCGACGAGCCTGGCTTCGTCTGCGAGGATTGCAAGGAGTGGTGACTCGTTCGGCGACATCACACGTAGCGCTCGTGTGACGTCCGCACACGACCGTGGGTGGCGGTAGCACCCAGCAGAGTTACATGCACGCACGCCCTAGGACCCCCCACGTTTGGTCGTACGCGCAGGCCGAGACGGGTGGTGCCAGGGAACCGACGGTGGCACGGCCCGGGCGCGTCCCGCCCGATGGCAACCATGACAGACACGGACACCTCTCAGGGCCGGCAGACGGAGCCGGCCCTCCGCGAAGCCAACCGCGTCGTGACGCAGGTAATCGAGAACGTCGAGGAGGTCATCGTCGGCCACCACGCGGAGATCGAGCACGTCCTCACGGCGATGCTCGGTCGGGGCCACGTCCTGCTGGAGGACGTCCCCGGCGTCGGGAAGACGATGCTCGCCCGGGCCATCGCCGCCTCCTTCGAGGGGACGTTCAAGCGCGTCCAGTTCACCCCCGACCTGCTCCCGACGGACGTCACGGGCGTCAACGTCTACAACCAGCAGTCCGAGACCTTCGAGTTCCAGCCCGGGCCCATCTTCGGCAACGTCGTCCTGGGCGACGAGATCAACCGTGCGCCGCCGAAGACCCAGTCGGCGCTGCTCGAAGCGATGGAGGAGGGGCAGGTCACCGTCGACGGGACGACCCGGGCGGTACCGAAGCCGTTCACCGTCATCGCCACGCAGAACACGGTCGAGCAGAACCGGACCTACGACCTGCCGATGGCGGAACTCGACCGCTTCACCAAGAAGATCCACCTGGGCTACCCCGACCAGGTCGAGGAGGCGGAGATGCTCGGCCGCGTCGTCGGCCGTCACCCCATCGAGGACCTGACGTCGGTGACCACGCTCGAGGAGTTCCAGCGCGCCCGCGACACCGTCGCCGACTTCGACGTCGAACAGCCCCTGCGCGACTACGCCACCAGGCTCGCCCGCTACACGCGCGAGCACGCCCAGCTGGGCGTCA
The DNA here is from genome assembly GCF_058933135.1 of Halomicrobium sp. HArcel3. Taxonomy (NCBI): domain Archaea; kingdom Methanobacteriati; phylum Methanobacteriota; class Halobacteria; order Halobacteriales; family Haloarculaceae; genus Halomicrobium; species Halomicrobium sp. HArcel3. The sequence goes on from NZ_JBZYDN010000002.1 coordinate 511,472, forward strand.
GTCCCCGGGGGTCGCTCGCGTTGCTCCGGGCCTCGCAGGGGCGGGCGCTGCTCGACGGCCGGGACTACGTCGTCCCCGACGACCTCCGCACGGAGGCGGCGTCGGTGCTGGCCCACCGGGTCCGGCCGGACAGCGCGGAGCAGACGGGCCGTGACGTCGTTCGCGCGGCGCTCGATTCGGTTCCGGTCGAATGAGACCGACGCGCCGCGGGTACGCCGCACTCGCCGTCGTCGTCGTCACCTTCTTCTTCGCGTGGGCGGGCGACCCTGACCGGGCCCGCGCGCTCAACGCCATCGCGGCGCCGGTGCTGGCCGCCGTCGTCGCTGGCGCCGTCACCGTCCACCGGGCGGGGACGCCGACCGTCGAACGGGCCGAGCCGGCCCCCGGGTTCCCCGGCGAGACCAGGACCGTCGAACTCACCGTCGACGGCGGCGCCGTCGCCACGATCACCGACTGCATCGGCGAGGGCCTCTCCGGGGCGGCCAGCTTCGACCGGACGCTCCCGGCGACCGTCGAGTACGAGGTGACCTTCGACCAGCGCGGGGTCCACCGGCTGGGGCGGACCGTCGTCCAGGTCCGCGACGTCCTCGGGCTGGTCGAGACGACCCACCGGATCAACGAGACGACGTCGGTGCTGGTGTACCCGCGCGTGTACGCCGTCGGCGACCCCGGTTCCTTCCTCCGGACGCTCGGCCCGGAGAGTGACGAACGTACCGAGTTCGACCGCCTGCGCGAGTACGTCCCCGGCGACTCGCTGCGGGACGTCCACTGGAAGTCCAGCGCCAAGCACGACGACCTGCTGGTCACGGAGTTCACCGACCCGGCGGACGAGGAGGCCGTCAGCATCGCCGCGTCGGCCGACTCCCGGTACGCCGACGACATGGCCACCGCCGCGGCGACGCTGTTCGTCGCGGCCGTTTCGGTCGGTCTCACCGTCGACCTCACGGTACCCGGCGGCTCGCTCCCGGAGGGCCACGGTGAGACCCACAAGCGACACGCGCTGGAACTGCTCGCGCGCACGGGAAGCGGGACCGTCCCCGACCACGCCTGGGAGCGCGCCGACGTCCGGATCCGCGCAGACGGGTCGGGCGTGACCGTCGCCGTCGACGAGCGGGTCTACTCGCTGGAGGACCTCACCGCGGCGCGGGAGAACCCGGCCCGAGCGGAGGTGTCGCCGTGACGCTCGTCGAACGCGTCCGCCGGAACCGGGCGGTCGCGGCTGTCGACTGGCCGCGAGCGACGGCGCTGTTCGCCGTCCTCGTCACGCTCGGGGCCGCGCTGCAGGTGATGTACCACTTCATCGACGTCGTCGGCCTCCCGCTCGCGTTCCTCGCCATCGTCGCCGTCTCGCTGGTCGCGGCGACGGCCCTGGCGCGCGTGCTGCCGGCGTGGACGGCCGTCGTCGCCGCCGTCGTCATGCTGGCGCTCGGCCTCGGCTGGTACCTGACCCAGATCACCGGCAACCCGCCGTGGGTCGCGCTGTTCGCCGACGCCCTCTCGCTGCTCGGCGGCCGGTCGCTCCTGCGCATCTCGAACGTCCGCGCGTGGGTGCTGGGCGTGACGCCCGGGCCGGTGTTCCTGACCTGGTACTTCGCGCTCCGGCGGTGGTACACCCCCGCGGTCGCCGTCGCCGGCGGGACGCTCACGTTCTTCGTGCTGACTGGCGACGCGGACGTGGTGACGACGCTGACCGGCGTCGTCGCCGGCGCGGCCGCGCTGGGGCTGGGCGACTTCGAGCGCCGCGACGAACCCATCGCGCGAGCGGAGACGGTACTCGTGGTCGCCGCGGTGATGATCGTCGTCCCCTCGGCCATCTCCGTGGTCCCGGCCACCGCGGGCGCGGCGGGTCCGCTGGCGCCGGGACTCGACCGTGCCGCGACGGTCGAGGCCAACCTGATGGACGCCGAGGAGGACCTGGCGGTCCAGGGCGCCATCAGCCTCTCGCCGCAGGTCCGCTTCACCGTGAGCAGCGACGAGGGCGACTACTGGCGCGTCGGGAGCTACGACCGCTACACCGGTGACGGCTGGGTCCGGACCGGCGGGACCAGCGAGTACCGCCACGGCCGACTCGACTCGCCGCCCGGCCCGTCGCGGACCGTCGACCAGACGTTCCGCGTCGAGACGCGCAGTAACGTCGCACCGGCCGCGTGGAAGCCGGTCCGGGTCGCCGGGCTTCCGGGCGCGAGCGTGCGGAACGACGGCAGCGTCGTCCCCGGCGAGACGCTCGAAGAAGGCGACAGCTACCGGGTCCGCAGCGAGGTGTCCGACGCCTCGCCCCGGCAACTCGACCAGGCCGGGACGAACTACCCCGGCGCCATCGAGTCACGGTACACGCAGCTACCCGACAGCACGCCCGACCGCGTCGGTGACCGGGCCGCACGGCTGACTGCCGACGCCGAGACGCCCTACCAGCGGGCCCGCGTCGTCGAACAGTGGCTCCAGAACAACAGGAACTACTCGCTGAACGTCGACCGGCCGCGCGGTGACGTCGCCGACGCGTTCCTCTTCGAGATGGACGCCGGCTACTGCACCTACTACGCGACGACGATGGTGACGATGCTGCGGAGCCAGGACGTCCCCGCCCGGTTCGTCACCGGCTACACGGCCGGCGAGCGCGTCGACGAGGACCGCCGGGTGGTCCGCGGGCTCAACGCCCACGCCTGGGTCGAGGTGTACTTCCCGAGGTACGGCTGGGTGACGTTCGACCCGACGCCGGGTGGCCCCCGCGAGGCGGTCCGTGAACGGACCGTCCAGCAGGCCCGCGAAAACGAGGTGACGGCCGTCGACACGACCGACACGGGCGGCACCGAGGAGTGGACGCCTACGGACACCCAGACGCCCGAACCGCTGACGACGGCAGCCGAGGGGTCCTCGAACGTCTCGGCGGACGCCGACAGCGATACGATCGAGTCGCCGACGCTCCCGGCGGGGATCATCACGCAGGACCTCGACGGCGTGAACGCGACGGGGGTGAACGCGACCGGGACGGGTGCAGGCGCGGGCGACGACGGCCCCCTTCCGCGGATGCCTACCCGCCAGCAGTTCGCGCTCGTCCTCGTCGCTGCCCTGGGCGCCGCCGTCGGGGTTCGCCGCAGCGGCGTTCCCGAGCGGGCCTATCGCGCCCTCTGGCTCCGCTACCAGCCCCGTTCCGACCCCGCGACCGACGTCGAACGGGCGTTCCAGCGGCTCCAGTACTACCTCGGCGAGCACCACTACCGCCCCCGATGGGACGACGAGACCGTCCGCGAGTACGTCGACGCCATCGACGCCGACCCGCGGGCCCGGCGCGTCGCGGCCATCCGCGAACGGGCGCGGTACCGGGGCGACGTGAGCGAGGCAGACGCCGACGAGGCGGTGCGCCTGGTGAACGAACTCGTCAGGTGACCGCTCCTGCCGACCACGGTGGGGAGTACCGACGACCTACCGGCGGACCGCCGTCGTAAACTCGCTCGTTCGATGGACCGACGCCCGCTACAGGCCCCGAAACTGGGCGCGCGGCGGGCAACACCAGTAAGTGTTTAATAGGTTGATTTCGTAAGGCGACCTGTAATGTCGGAAGTCTGCTCGACGTGCGGGCTCCCTGATGAACTCTGCGTCTGCGAAGACGTGGCCAAGGAGTCTCAGGAGATCACCATCCGCATCGACGAGCGCCGTTACGGGAAGGAGGTAACGATCATCGAAGGGTTCGATCCGAAAGACGTGGACATGGACAGCCTGTCCTCGGACCTCAAATCGAAGTTCGCCTGCGGCGGGACCGTCGAGGACGGCTCCATCGAGCTGCAGGGCAATCACACCGGCCGCGTGGAGGACTTCCTCCGCGACAAAGGATTCAACGTCGCCTGACCTTCCCCGAGCGGCTTTTCTGGCTGGCAGTTTCTCGCGCGTCGAGCGACGCGTCGTCACCCGCAACTGACCCACGAACCAGCGGCAGCCGCGTCCGCCCCAGGAACTACCCCGTCGTCCCGCAGTTAGCAGCTGGATAGTATTGACCCCGTCGGCCGGACCGACCGTATGGCACGGGTTGTCCGACTCCTCTTCGCGGACCCGCGGGTCGAGGTACTCGAACGCGGCTCCGACCTGTGGGTCGTCTCCGGCGTCGACCCGGACCGGCTCGCGTCGCTCGTCGACGACGCGCCGTCGGTCGCGGCCGTCCGCGAGTCTATCGACGACGTCGCCGAGGACGCCGTCGTCGTCCACGTCGCGATGGACGAGGCCGGCCCCGCGGCTGTCGACGCCTACCGGAGCGTCGTCTCCAACCGGAACTGCTACCACTGTCGAGCCGGCGACGGGACGCTGGTCCTGACCGACCAGTACCGCAACGCCATCTCGCAGGTGCCCGCCGCCGACCGGACCGTCGCCGAGACGGCCGTCGCGGACCACCTGCTGTTCCGCGCGCCGGTCGCGCCGACGACCTACCTCGACGAGATCCGGGCGCTCGAACACGGCACCTGGGTCCACTGGGATCTGGCCAGCGGCAGGCGAAAACAGGCTCGCGTCGGCACGCTCGCCGGCGACCGCGACGTCGGCGCGGACCGGCCGGCGGCACTCGGCGAGACGCTCGACGCCGTCCTCGGCAGGGGGAGCGATGGGCCGTCCGCCGTCACCAACATGCTCTCGGGCGGCGTCGACTCGACGCTGGCCGGCACCTACCTCGACGACGCCCCCGCGGTCGTGATCGAGTCGGACGCGCCCGAACTCGCCTTCGAGTGCCAGTACGCCAGCGAGGCCGTCGCGTTGCTGGACGTCGACGCCCGGACCGTCCCGCTCCGGGAGGCCGACTACCTCGACCAGCTCGCGACGAGCATGGAGCGGCTGGGCTTTCCCTCCCACTACAGTGCGACGGCCGCGATGGACGCCGTCTTCGGAACCGACGACGGCCGGCGCTACGTCAACGGCGAGGGCGCCGACGCGCTGTTCGGCCTCACCGGCGCCAAGGGGTTCCGGGCGGCGGCGCGCTTCGACGACCTGGTCCCCCGGCCCGTCGCCACGGCCCTCACCTCGCTACCTGGGTCGCTCGGCGAGTACGCCGTGACCTTCGCCCGCCAGGCCGAGCGGGCGCGACGCCGGCCCGCTCACCCGCGGTCGTTCGCCCAGCAGTTCGCCTTCTTCACCGACCCGGCGGTGGTCGCCGACTTCGTGGGCGAGGACGCCGTGAGAGAGCGCGCCCGACGCCAGTTCGAGTACGTCGTCGACCGAGTGGACGGGCTGGCCGACGACCCCTGGGACGCACAGCTCGAACTGGGCCACCTCCTGAGTTTCTTCGCCCACAACACCGTCACCCAGTGGCGCCAGCTCGCCTACGCCCACGGCAAGAGCCTGTTCGCGCCGTTCAACACCCGCTCGGTCGCCACCCTCTCCCAGTCGATTCCCGCCAGCGAACGCTACGCCGACGACAGCCTCCTCCCTCACCGGTCGACGACCAAACACGTCCCCAAACGATTGCTCGACCGCCGCCTCCCGGCCTACGACACGGACAAACCCAAGGGAGGCGGCGTCTTCCCCCGCGAACGGTTCTTCGAGTCGGGCTGTCTCGAAGACGTCTTCGACCGGTACGAGCCCCCGTCGTTCGTCCCGGACTCGATGTACGGGGACCACGTCGAGTCGTGGGGCCCGCTCACCTGGAACCTCGTGACCTGGGCCATCTGGCGCGACCACGTCCTCGAAAACGACGACCTGGGCGTGCTCGAGGGGACGACCGACGTCTGGTGCGACGGAGATGTGCAGGTCGACCGCGTGGGCGACTCCGGCGCGGAAATCCGAACGGAAGTACAGTCCGACTGAGCGGATTTACCGGAAGCGAGGCTGGTCCGTCGGCCGCGGCAAGCATACGCCGCCGAAGGCGGCGTTTCCCCCGAGTCCGAACGCAGTGAGGACTCGGCCTTTTTCGCCGACGTTTTTCAAGGAGTGGTTCGCGAGCGGAGCGAGCGAACCCGACGCAGAAAAAGGTCGTCTCAGAAGAACTTGAACAGGTCGTCGCGCTCCTGTTCGTGGAGGTGGTGGCGAATCGCCTCGTACAGCGGGTCGACGTTGCCGCGCTTGGCGCTGATGGGGGCGATGGTCTCCTGCCACTGCTGCCACGGCGGGTAGAGGCCGAGGCGTTCACAGAGGTCGTTCAGGCGCTCGTCCTCGTCGTCGATTTTGTCCATCTTGTTGACGGCGACCACCGTCGGAATATCCAGTTCACGGAGGAAGTGGAACATCTCGACGTCGTGAGGGACCTCGTCGGGGCCGGAGTGGCGGTCGATGATGTCGATGACGGCCTTGCCGTCGACGACGAGGACGCCCACCAGGATGTTGTCGGCGTAGCGCTCGACGTACTGGACGACGTCGGTCTTGATCTGCTCGCGGACCGCTTCCGGGACGCCTTTCATGAACCCGAAGCCGGGCAGATCCGTGATCACGAAGTCCTCGGCGGTCCAGTCGAAGTGGTTGGGCTTCTTCGTGACGCCGGGGCGCTGGCCGGTGTTGAACGTGTGACCGGTCACCTCGCGCATCAGCGTCGACTTGCCGACGTTCGACCGGCCGACGAAGACGACCTCGCCGTCCCGGTCCGGTCGCGTCTCGAACATACCGGGGAGAGGTGGCGAGCGCCCAAAGCCTCGGTGGTTCGCGAAGGTGGCGGCGTTAACAGCGCCCGTTGTACCCATCGGTGGCTTTAACTCGCTGATCGTGATCCATTCACGTACTCTCCGTTTCATGGCGGGTGCGGATTCGCGCCCGCGCGGGAGCACCTACCTATGGACGAAGTCACTATCGGGGTTATCGGCGCGGGCAACCGCGGCGAGACCCACAGCGAGGCGTACGCGGAGGTACCGGGCGCGACGGTGGCGGCCGTCGCCGACGTCGACGAGGACGCGGCCCAGCGGCTGGCCGAGCGCTACGACGTCCCGCAGGTCTACACCGACTTCCGGGAGATGCTCGACGACTCGGGCGTCGACGCGGTCGACGTCTGTGTCCACAACAACCTCCACCGGCCGATGGCCGTCGCCGCCTTCGAGGCCGGCAAGCACGTCTTCTGCGAGAAGCCGCTGGCCGGGAGCTACGCCGACGCGAAGGCCATCGCAGACGCCGCCGAGGCCGCTGGCAAGCACCTCGGCGTCCAGAACGAGACGCTGCTCGCGCCGGAGACCCGCGGCGCGAAGACGTTCGTCGACGAGGGGAACCTCGGCGAAATCTCCTACGCACGGTCGGTGTACTCCCGCCGCCGCGGCCGGCCGTACGTCGACGGCTACGGGACGCCGGCGTTCGTCTCGAAGGAGTCGGCCGGCGGCGGCCCGGTCGTCGACATCGGTACCTACGAGATCGGTCGGATGCTCTACCTGCTCGACAACCCCGACGTCGAGCGGGTCAACGGCAAGACCTTCGAGTTCTACCGGGACAGCTACGACGAGTCGCTCGTCGGCCCGAACACCGACGTCTACGAGGAACGGCTGGACGACTCCGGGTTCGACGTCGAGGACGCTGGCACCGGTGCGGCACGCCTCGCCGACGGCACGCGCCTGGAGATCCGCGCCGCCTGGCACATGTACCAGTCCGACGAGCGCGGCGCCGTGGTGGGGTCCACCGGCGGTATCGAACTCGACCCGCTGGAGTTCCACACCACGACGAACGACTACGAGACGACCGCCCGAATCGACGTCGACGAGTACGAGACCCGCCAGGGCCGGCTCGCGAGCGAGAGGGGCTACACGTCCGAGCGCCCGACGCAGTTCGACCACTGGATCGAGACGGTTCGTGGCGACGTCGACCCGATACCCACCGGCGACATCGCGCTGAACTCCATGCTCGTCATGGAGGGGATCTACCTCTCCGACGAACTCGGCCGCGAGGTGAGCGCCGACGAGGTCGTCGACCATTCGGAGTCGCGCTCCGTCGACCTGTAGGCTCGTCACGCGGTCGAGGATTCGCTATCTTTCCGCCCGTCTGGCCCTATCCCGGGCTTATTTCTCGTTGCCACTCTCATCCATCGGTGTGCGGCTCATCCAGGTCACGATCCCGACCGGCAAGCGGGAGGCCATCCTCGGCGCGCTCGACGACGAGGAGATCGACTACGTCGTCTCCGACGAGACGAGCGGCCGGGACTACACGGCCATCGCGTACGTCCCCTTGCCCCAGAGCGCCGTCGAACCAGTCCTCGACCGCCTCCGCGACGAGGGAATCGACGAGGAGGGGTACACGGTCGTCCTGGACGCCAACACGGTCGTCTCGCGACGCTTCCAGGAGCTCCAGGAGCGCTACGAGGAGGACGAGAGCGACGACCGGATCGCCCGGGAGGAACTCGTCGTCCGGGCGCGGGCGATGGCCCCGCCGCTGTCGGTGTACGTCATCATGACCGTCGTCAGCGCGCTCATCGCGACCGCGGGCCTGCTGTTGAACTCGCCGGCCGTCGTCGTCGGGTCGATGGTCATCGCGCCGCTGGTCGGCCCCGCGCTGTCGGCCAGCATCGGGACGGTCGTCGACGAGACCGACCTCTTCCGGCGCGGCGTCAAACTCCAGGTGCTGGGCGTGGTGCTCTCGATCCTCAGCGCCGCCGTCTTCGCCTACCTCGTCAGGTCGATCCACCTGATCCCGCCTATCAGCGACGTCACCACGATCCCGCAGGTTCGCGAGCGCATCGCCCCCGACTTCCTCTCGCTGGCCGTCGCCCTCGGCGCCGGCGTCGCCGGTGCTATCAGCCTCTCGACGGGCGTCTCGACGGCGCTGGTCGGCGTGATGATCGCGGTGGCGCTCATCCCGCCGGCCGCGACCATCGGCATCGGCATCGCCTGGGTCCAGCCCTATACCGCGCTCGGTGCCAGCGTCCTCACGCTCGTGAACATCCTCTCGATCAACCTCGCGGCGCTCGTCAGCCTCTGGTACATGGGCTACCGGCCCCACCGCTGGTTCCGCGCTGACGAGGCGCGCACCGCGACGCTCAAGCGCATCGGCGTTCTCGCCGTCTCGATCCTGGTCCTCTCGGCGTTCCTCGGCGGCGTCACGCTGGATTCCTTCCAGCAGGCCCAGACCACCAACGACGTCGAGGACGCGGCCGAACGGGTGGTTTCGAACTCTGGCGGTACGTACCTCTCGACCGACGTGGAGTTCGTGAACACGCCCGTCTTTCAGGAACCTTCGCGCGTGGTGGTCAGAGTCGGTATCGGACCTGGCCAGGAGCCCCTTCGTCTCGCATCTCGACTCGATGCGCTGTTCGACCACATCACCGGCCAGGACGTGACGACGGAGGTCCGCTACGTCACTATCGAGGGCGGGTAATCAGGGTCGACCCGTCTGATCAGTTCTCTCTGTCGTGTTCTTGCTGGTCAGCGATCCGTTGCAGGCCGTCGGCGATGGCCTCGAACGCGAGGAGAAATCGCCAGCCCAGATACAGCGCCGCGAAGGCGATGAGGGGCAGCGATCCGAGGAGTATCTGCTGAATGATGATCAGTGTGTAGAGGAGCCAGGCCATCCACAGGACGATGCCCACAGTTACCTACAGACTGGGCAGATGGGAGGGGGACCGTTCGGACATACCCGTCGCTATCTGTTCACTGCGTCAAAAGTGTATCCGGTGAGGCTACTTCCCGCTCGTCGCTTCGCTCAGCCCAACCTACTCGTCAAATGGCAGCTCTATCTCGTACCCGACGGCCTCGATAGCAGCCGCCAGCACGCCGTCGACGTTGTCCGCTTCGGTGACGCTCATGTAGTGGTCGGCCTCGACGTCGGTGGTGAGGTCGGACTTGTTGGCGATGGTGAGGACCGGGACGTCGAAGCGGGCCTCGATGGCGTCGCGGAGTTCCAGCTGGACGTCCAGGGGGTAGCCGCAGTTGCCGCTGGGGTCGAGGAAGACGAGGACGGCGTCGGCGAGGTGCTCGACGGCGCTGACGGCCTGGGACTCGATGTCGTTGCGCTCCGCCTCGGGGCGGTCGAGCAGCCCTGGCGTGTCGACGAGCTGGTAGCGGATGCGGTCGCGTTCGAGGTGCCCGACGCGGATCTGCGTCGTGGTGAAGGGGTAGCTCGCCGTCTCGTTGCGGGCGTTGGTGACGTGGTTGACGAAGGAGGACTTGCCGACGTTGGGGTAGCCGGCGACGACGATGGTCGGCTCGTCGGGGCGGATGTCGGGCAGGGTCTTCAGCGTGTCCCGGGCTTCGGAGATGGCTGCCAGGTCGTCCGAGACCTCCTCGACGACGTCGGCGATCCGGGCGAAGGCCTGCTTGCGGAGCTTTCGGGCGGTGTCGGCGTCGCTGGTCATCCGGCCCTGGTACTCGCGGTGGATGTCCTTTGCCTTGCGCGAGGCCCACTGGACCTCCGAGAGGTGTTGCTTGATGGCGTCGATGCCGCCCTCGCCATCGGTGCGGCTGACGATGATGGCGTCGGCGAGTTCGACGTAGAAGGGGTCGAGCGTCTCGATGTCCGGCCACGAGGTGACCACGTTCTGGAGGTTGTCGGAGACGATGTTCGACGCCGTCTGGAGCATCGACTGCTGGCCCTCGATGCCCGACTTCGCCTTGCCGGCGCGGGCGGCCCGGGAGAAGGCCTTGTCGATGACTTCCTCGGACGTCGGCGTCGTCGGAAGGTCCTCGAATGGATGGCTCATTACACCGCGATAGCGTCCCTGCGGGTAAAAGCGCGTCCGTTTGGGCGCTGGGGCGTTCGCGGGGTGGAACTCGCCTCGAACCGGGCGGCAACAGTAGGGCCTCGGGATGGTCGTCGGCGAGTCCAGCGCACCGTCCCGCCCACAGTTTTCAGGCTGGGGACGATAGCTCCGGGTATGAGCGAGTTCGACGCGAGCGTCCTGTTCCCCGGCGACCGCCTCAAACAGATGGTCCTCGACGGGGAGATGACCCAGATCCACAGGGGCGACGCCTACGCCGAGGAGGGGGACACCTTCGAGATCGACGGCCGGACCTTCCAGATCACGGACGTCACCCAGCGGACGCTGGGCGACCTGACCGAGGCGGACGCCCGCGCACAGGGCGCCGAGGACCTCGACGCCTACCGCGAGCGGCTGAAACGCGCCCACCAGGACTTCGAGTGGGACGACGACAGCGAAACGGTGCGCCATTCCTTCGAACCCGTCGACGGCTGAGTTCGGCGTGAACGCGAGAGCGGTGGCCGACACCGTTGCCGGCGGTCACTTCTCCAGCCGGAACCTCTTTCGCCGACGAGGGTCAATACGCTAACATGACAGACTGGCGCGCCGTCCTCTGGGGCTTCGTCGCGGGCATCGTCTTCGGACTGCTGGCGTTCGCCATCCCCGTGATCGGCCACGTGGGTGCCGGCCTGGTCGCTGGCGGCGTCGCCGGCTACCTCGCCGGCGGGGGCCTCGCCAGCGGCGCCTGGCACGGCCTGCTCGCTGGCGCGCTCGACGGCATCGTCCTCGCGCTGCTGGTCGCGCCCGTCGCGGCACTCCTCGGGGGCCTCGGCGGCGGCCCCGTCGGGAGCCTGGTCGGTGGGCTCGGCGTGATCGTCGTCGGCGTCCTCGTCGCCGCCGTCTTCGCTATCGACAGCGCAATCGGCGGTGCCCTCGGTGGACTGTTCGGCCCCGAAGAGAATCAGGCGGGCCGTGGTAGTCTTCAGGACTAGGAGGCGTAACAGACGGTTCGTAACGTGTAGTGTTACTCTGTGGCGAGTTCCACACGCAGATACTCGACCACCGTGAGTGCAGCGTAGAAGCCGATACCGAGAACCAGGGAGTGAATGATGACCTCGGTGACCAGGTCGATGAGCGAGATCGCGAATTCGAAGATGGCGATCAGGATCCCCAGGCCTGCAGCGAGTCGAAACCGTTCGTCGGTGGTGAACCACGCGTCGACCTTGGTCCGGCCAGTCGACTCCGGATTCTCAGCCATGGTCGGATATCTGACGGTGGGCCGATAAATACGCCGGTCGACTCACCGCCGTTCACGCAACGCCGCCCGCAGGTCTTCCAGATCCATGTCCTTCATCGACAGCAATACGAGCAGGTGGTAGACGATGTCGGCGCCCTCGTGGGCGATCTCCTCGCGGTCGTCGTCCTTCGCCGCGAGGATCAGTTCGGTCGACTCCTCGCCGAGCTTTTCGAGGACGGCGTTCTCGCCCTTCTCGTGGGTGAACAGCGAGGCCGTGTAGGAGTCCTCCGGCAGGTCGTCCTTGCGCTGCTCGATGACCTCGAACAGTTCGTCGAGGATCGCGTCTGTCATACTCCCGATGGTGGGCCGACGGGCCTTGAGCGCATCGCTCCGGCGGGCGCTCGTGCTGTGGGGATCAATACTCCGGGACGTCGCCGAGTTCGTCGTTGGCTTCCAGGGAGACCGTCGCCATCTCCTCGGCGATAGCGGCGTCCCGCTCGGCGCGCTTTTGGTATCCTTCGGCCATCCGTTCGCGATTCATGCGAGCACCTCCTCGAAAAAGGCCAGGTCGTGGATCCGCGGGTCGTCGGTCAGTTCGGGGTGGAAGGATGTGCCGACGATCGGGCCGTCCCTGACCGCGACGGCGCGGTCGTCCCACGTCGCCAGCACCTCGACGTCGTCGCCCACCTCGCTGATCAGCGGCGCGCGGATGAACACCGCCGGGAACGGGTCGTCCAGTCCGGTGACGTCCAGGGGGGCTTCGAAGCTGTCCTTCTGCCGGCCGAAGGCGTTGCGCTCGACGGTGACGTCCACCAGGTCGAGCGTCTCGACGCGGTCGTCCTGGGCGTCGGTCGAGGCGACGATGAGCCCCGCGCAGGTGGCCAGGACTGGCTTGCCGGCGTCGACGTGGTCGACGATTTCCCCGGCGATGCCCTCCTGATGGAGCAGTCGCGAGATGGTCGTCGACTCCCCGCCGGGCATGAGGAGGACATCGCAGTCGGGGACGATCCCCGCGTCGCGGATCTCACGAACCTCGCTGTCTTCGCCGTGGGCCGCCGCGGCGCGCTCGATGGCGTCGGCGTGCTCGGAGACGTCACCCTGGACGGCGACGACGCCCGCGGTCAGTGTCATGGACCGAGTTTGGCTACCGGCGACGAAAAAGGGCACGTTTGGCGACCTTGTTGCGTGAGTGGTCCGCATTTCGGCGACGGGACGCTTTCTGGCGCGATGACTTTCCGATCAGTGTAGGGAGTGTCTGTAACGATTTGGTGTCTCAGTGAGACTGGTGCCAATGACGACGCGAACACGTCGAAAGCCCTCGGCGCGCTCCGGTCCCGCGGACCGACTGCGCTCCTCGCTCCGCTGCGGTGCTTATCGGTCCGGGGTTCCCGGAGCCCGCCTCGCCCTTTCATTCCTCCAGGGCAGCCTCGCTCGTGCGATGAAACGCACTCACGATTGACTCCGCCACCCCTCCCCGGTCGCTCGCCGTCCGGCGAGCGACACGCGTCCTGACCGCCCCGCAACCGCTTGGCCGGGAGGCCGTCTCGTCGGCCGACCAGGGGAAGGGCAGGGCTGCGGTGCGGGCCTGGTGGATGAAAGGGCGAGGCGGGGTGGAGGAAGCACGGACCCGCAAGCACGCGAGGAACGAGCGCGCGCAGGGGGTCCGCGCGACTCCAGCGCGCCGAGGGCTTTCTAGTTGTTGTCCCTACAGTTCTGTCCAGCACTAAAATCACAGAACTACCCGTTACAGAAGCAAGGTGAGTCTAACGGAGCGTCCATCGGGACGATTCTGGGGCAAGAGCCCCCGTCTGTACTACCAGTCCAAGCTTCCACAGCTCGATCCCATCCAGCGCGTACAGCACGCAGAGACCAACCCTTAGGTAGGCCGGCGCGAAAGAGCGGCCAATGGCACGGGACGAGCGGGACCCGGTGGCGGCCCGCAGCGCGGACTCCGAGGACCTCTACGGCATCGCCGACTGGGAGGTCCGAACGGTCTTCGACCGGCTGGTCTACTGGCTCTACTACGGCTTCTACCTGACCGTCAGGGTGGGCGTCGTCCTCGCGGCGGTCGCCATCCTCGCCGCGCAGCTCGTCCTCGGCGGCCTCGGGGCGGTGGCGGACCCCGTGCTGGGCGCCCTCACGATTCTCTCGGCGGTCCCGGCGCTGGCGCTGGCGGTCTACGTCTGGCACGCCGACGTCACGACGCAGGAGCCACTCCATCTCCTGGTCGTGACGTTCGTCCTGGGCGTGCTGTTCGCCAGCTTCGCTGGCGTGCTGAACGGCGAGATCGGGGACCCGGTCCGGAACCTCGCCTCCTTCGGCGGCGCGGTCCCATTCCTCGGCTCGGTCGTGTTCTTCTACCTCGTCGTGGGTCCGGTCGAGGAGACGGTCAAGCTACTGGCAGTTCGACTGTTCGCCTTCCGGAGCGACCGGTTCGACGCCGTCGTCGACGGCGCGGTGTACGGCGCCGTCGCGGGGCTGGGCTTCGCCACCATCGAGAACGCGCTGTACATCACACAGGACGCCGACGCGGGTCTCCAGGCGGCCAGAGCGGTCACGGAGGCCGGCGGCGTCGCCGTCGTCCGGGGGCTCGCGGGCCCGGGCCACGTCATCTACTCCGCGTTCGCCGGCTACTACCTCGGCCTGGCGAAGTTCAACCGCGAGCACGCCGGCCCCATCGTCCTGAAGGGTCTCGTCATCGCGGCCGTCGTCCACGCCACCTACAACACGCTGGTCGGCATCGTCCCCGGTGCCGTGACCGCTCTGACCGGCGTCAATACGATGGTTGCGTTCTTCGGCTTCGTCGTCGTCTACGACAGCGTCTTCGGCCTGCTGTTGATCCGGAAGATCAGGGCCTACGCCCGGGCCTACCGGGCGGCGAACCCGGCACCGACGAGCTACGCGTCCGAGCGGACGGAGTTCGAATCTTAAACCATCCGCTCGACGTACTTCGCGATAACGTCGACTTCGAGGTGGACCGGGTCGCCGGGGGCCTTCGCCGAGAGCGTCGTCAGGTCGTACGTCGCGGGGATGATCGCCACCGAGAACGTCGACTCGTCCCGGTCGGCGACGGTCAGGCTAATCCCGTCGACGGTGATCGACCCCTTCTCGACGAGGTACTGGGTGAGTTCTTCCGGCAGCGAGAACGTGAACGTCCAGTCACCGTCGGACTCGTCCGACGAGGTCTCACTCGCGTCGCTCGCGAGACCTTCCCCCACCGACTCCACGGCGACCACTTCCGCCGTCGCGTCGACGTGACCCTGGACGACGTGGCCGTCGAAGCGACCGTCGGCCGGCATCGCCCGTTCGAGGTTGACGGCGTCGCCCGTCTCCAGCGAGTCGAAGAACGTCCGATCGACCGTCTCGGCGGCGAGGAAGACCGAGAACCACTCGCCCGGTTCGTACTCCTCGACGGTGAGGCAGGCGCCGCTGACGCTGATCGATTGGCCGTGAGAGAGGTCCTCGAACCCGGTCGAAATCCGGACGCGCCGCCCGCTCGCGTCGTCCTCGACGGCGAGCACCTCGCCGGTGTCCTCGACGATGCCGGTGAACATGCCCGAGCGTTGGCCGAGCCGTCACAAGAGGGTTATGGATGTCAATTCTGGGATGGTACGTGGCACACTGCTTTTGCCGCGGCGGGTTCTACCTCGCCCCAATGGCTGGTGGCATCCTCGACACGATCGGACTCGCCGGCACCGTGCTGTTCGCCGCGCCGGTCGCGCTGTACGGCGCCGACCTCCTCTTTGGGGGCGACGGCACTCAGGGGCTGATATTTCTCGGCATCGCGGCGTTGATGGTCGTCGTTCCGCGGTACCTCCGCACGCCGAAGGACGTCGCTACCGACGCGGTGTCGGGCACGGCGGGACGGCTCGTCGAGACCGAGGACGAGGAGTAGGTGGCGAAAAACAGCGGCCGTCTCAGGGCGCCGGGAGCGGCTCCTGGGCCTCGATCAGCAGGTCGTCGGGCGACTCGTCGATGGGCTCGTTCTCCAGCAGCACGTCGATGGGCAGGGTCGGCGCGCCGTCGACGAGGTTCTCCATGAGGACGAGGCGCTCACGGGCGCGGCTCATCCCGACGTAGAAGACGCGGCGTTCGTTGTCCGTCAGCGTCGGTACGGGGTCGGTGTGCTTGGTGAAATCCTCGTCGCCGGGGACCTCCTGGCCGGTCTGCTCGACGGTGGCGGCCATCTGCTCGACGACCTTCTCGGTGAGGTCGGTACCGACGAAGACGTGGTCGGCCTCGCGACCCTTGGCGGAGTGGATGGTGCCCAGGCGGACCTGGTCGGTCGCCATGCCCTCGTAGTCGCCGTGGAAGTACGCCTCGACGGAGCGCTCCTGGAAGTTCGTCACCTTCCGGAGCATGTCGGCCGCGGAGGCGGTGTTGGGCGCGAAGGGGGCGTGCTCGCGGATCACGTCGGGGGCGACCTCGATCTTCGCGAGGTCCTCCTCCGCGTGATTCTCGGCGATCTCGTCGAGTTCGTCGAAGAGGTCGTCGCGCTCGCCCGTACCGAACGCGGAGTCGGCGAGCATGTCCGCCAGGCGCCGGCCCTGCAGCGCCGTGAGGTGTTCGTCCGCCTCCAGGGCCTCGATGGCGCGGACGTACTCGGTGAGTCGGTCGGTCCACATCCGCTGGTCGGTGAGGCAGGTGAAGGGGATCCCATGGCCGATGAACTCGTCGATGAACTGGAACATCTGGTAGCGCGCGCGGAACAGCACCATGACGGTCCCCTCGTCGTCGTCGACGGTGCGACAGACCTCGCGAACGAGGTCGAGCATCGACGGACCGAGCATGGGGAGGACCTCGCCGCCCTCCTTGCGCGGGTCCAGATCCTTCTCCTGGCGCTTCTCGATGTGGCGCACTTCCCTGTTCACGACGTTGAGGATCGAGGAGGGCAGGCGGTAGGAGTTGGGGAGGATCTCGTCGACGTCGACCTCCTCTTCGAGCAGGAGGTCGGGGTCGGCGCCCTGCCAGGCGTAGACGACCTGGTCGTCGTCGCCGGCGATGAGGATCTTCTTCATGTGGGGTTTCCACTCCTCGTAGACGCCGTACTGCAGCGTCGTGATGTCCTGGAACTCGTCGATGATGAGGTAGTCGACGCTGGGGAGCAGCGAGCGCTGCCTGACCCGTTCGAGCATGTCGGCGAACCCGGTGAGGTCGTTCGTCCCCTTGTAGTTGCGCCAGCCGCGGATGGCCTCGGGGACGTCGATGCGGTCGTCGTCGCTGGGCCACGTCGGCGTGTACTTGTTCCCCGTCTGGGCGTTGTCGTCGATATCCGGCGGGAGCCGAACTTCCTCGTCGTTCCACTGGAAGGGGACGTCGTACCAGTCGGCGACGTCGCGGTTGGTCCGCTGGAGCCACTGGCTGGTGGCGATGATCTTGTTCCCGATGGTGGTCGAGCGCGCCGAGCGCCGTCGTGACCCCTCGTACTCGTCCTCGTAGTCGATACCGAACTCCTCGCAGAAGTCCTCCTTGTCGGACTCGCCGACGACGTCTCCACGCGAGAGGTTCAGGAGTTCGTAGGCCTTCGCGTGCATCGTGGAGACGTTCCCCTTCAGCGAGCGCGGCGAGATGTCGAGGCGCTCGGCGAGGCGTTCGCGAATCTCGGCCGCGGCCGCACGCGTGTACGAGACGACGAGGACGTCCCGGACGTCGACGTCCTCCTCGGTCAACAGTTCTTCGACGCGGTCGAGGAGGGCCGTCGTCTTCCCGCTCCCCGGTCCACCGAACAGGCGAACCACTTCGGGGCTCGTGTCAGTCATTGCGGACATAAACGGGGCGCTCTCCCATAAACGACGTGCTTTGCAAAAGTTGTTGACGCCGTCGGTCGTCACCCGTTTCGGATATCGGCACCACCGGACTGGCGACGTCCGGTTCGACGTTCCGACCGACGGTGTTGGGGCGATGCTACGGATGCCGCGGGGACCGAGCTTCGCGGACGTCCGCCCCGTCGCGAATCATGTCTTCACAGCGGGGACACACGCGCGGTTCGTCGACCTCTTGCGGCGTAAACACACGGACGTAGTCCTTCGTGACGAAGGATTCACAGTTTTGGCAATGGGGCATTCCCTCTCCCCGCGTGCACCCAACACCCCCTGGGTAATAAAATGTTTCCCAGAATTACACTCTACCTCGATGACCTGTTCTCACCGGTACAGCGAGACGTACAGCATGCTGAAGCCGATGATGAACGGGATGGTCTCGGAGAACTGGAAGAGGACGCGTACGATCTCCGTGGCCTCGCCCGCGCTCAACTGGGTGATGACGCTCGAGACGGCCACACCCATGCTGATGAACGCGAAACCGAGGAAGGCGTACTGGAGCCGCTCCGAGGGCCGCTTGCGGTAGGCCTGGAAGCTGATCAGCGTAATCCCGAGTGTGAGCCCGAACACAACCATCCGTAACAGGACGAGGATCCCCCGTGCCAGCTCGACGCCATCCACCATGTCGTTACGTGGTGAGTGATGTGAGTACCGTCTTAAGCCCACCGACTACTCCCGGATCGATTCACTCCCCGCGCGCGTTCAAGATAGGCGCGCGGTGGGCGGATACATATTCCCGCTCCCGGGAGACGGTCGAACGTCTAGTGGGGTTAGGCGACGCGCACTCGCTGTTCGATGTCTGAGGGCCTCGCTCCGCTCGCCACTCCGTCCTCACGGGTCGCTCTGCTCCCCGTTCGGTATCAAGA
This sequence comes from Halomicrobium sp. HArcel3, assembly GCF_058933135.1. Taxonomy (NCBI): domain Archaea; kingdom Methanobacteriati; phylum Methanobacteriota; class Halobacteria; order Halobacteriales; family Haloarculaceae; genus Halomicrobium; species Halomicrobium sp. HArcel3. The sequence goes on from NZ_JBZYDN010000002.1 coordinate 529,964, forward strand.
TGGTTCCTCCCGTTGGTCGGAACCATCCTATTCGGGATTCAGTTCGTCCCAGAGCTGGCTGAACCGGTCGGGCAGATTCTCCTCGCGGTAGATCCGGACGCGGTACTCGTCGTCTTCGAGCGAGATGACGGTCGACTCGAAGTTCGACTCGTAGACCTTGTAGTGGTTACCGTCGTCGGCCACCAGCGTCCGGTCGGTGACGAGTTCGTACTCGTCGAGCATCTCGATGCGCCGGTACACCGTGGGGAGGGACAGGTCGCACTCCTCGGCCAGTTCCTTGGCGGACTTGGGCTCGCGGCTGATCGTCGCGAGCACGCGTCGGGCGTGCTGGTCGCCGATGGTGTCGAGGATTTCCTCGATGCTCTTCTCGTCGTCCACTACTGGCCACTTTTTCTCTCATCACATAAGCGTTTTCGAGCGGGGTTGTTTCACGGCGAGAAAACACTGCTGGGGCCTTATGGGGTTACCCTCTATAGGAACAATTGCGGATCGAATCCAAGTGAGTACACATGTCCGGGGATAACCTACGTCGCGTGGCTGCGGGAGATACAGCGGGACAGAGTCCCGACGAGCGCTTGACCCCCCTCGTCAGTGGACACGTCCCCGATCGTACGTCGACCCCAGCCGACCGCGGCGGAGAGTGGGACGAACTGCTCTCCTCGGCCGGCGAGGCCGCGGCCGACGGCGGCGCTGCCGTCGACAACGGCCTCGTCACGGAAAGCCTGGACGAGATCCTTCTCGCGATGATAGCGTCGTCGAGCACCGAGACCCACGGTACAGGACTGATGGAGGAGCTGGAACGTCAGTTCGACGTCCAGTTGAGTCCGGGAACCGTCTACCCGCGGCTACACGAACTCGAAGACGACGGCACCCTCGCCGTCCACGAGCTCGTGCAGACCAAGCAGTACTCGGTCAGCGACCGCTCCGCCGCGAAGTCGCGGATCGAGCGCGCGGTGCAACAGCACCTCGCGATGGGTATGTTCCTGCAAACCGCGCTCGACGCGATGTGACCTCACACACTGACCAACCCCCCTAGACGCTATCCCCCCCTTTCGACCCCCCTTATCGAAAGACCCCCCTTTCGACCCCCCTTATCGAAAGACCCCCCTTTCGACCCTATCTTTTCGACTGGCACGGAGTGACTAGTCGACGGTAACTGCCAGCGGCGACGCTGCGCCTCGTTCTGGAGCCGATCACGCGATCGCGTCGCTATCGACGCGGTATCGAGAAAAGTGACGACGGGTGTCGTTCAGTTGCCTGGTGCCCAGCCGCAGACCGAGCATTCGGTGGCCGCCCCCTCGTGGAGACCACCGCAGTCCGGACACTGTTTCTTGTTGTAGCTTTCCTGCCAGCCGACCGACTCGGTTTCGTGCCCGCGCTGTGAGAGGAACTCGTCTATCATGTCGTCAGTGCTCGGGGCGGTCGCCATACATGATATGGTATAGCACACCAGCATATAGGTCTACTGGTCGTGTCAATTGACACCAGGCAGCAGTCCTGCGAGGGACTGACGAGTACTGGCACGTACCTGACGCTACTCGTGATCGAGCCGGATCCAGGTCGGGATCACGGCGTGCCGACCGCACGCGTCGCGGTACGGAGTTCGGACGTCGCTACGGAGTATTCGAGCGTCTCGCGTCGCCGGACGGCGTCGCCACTATCAGGAGTAGTACCAAAAAGGAATGGTGGGTGGTGGGTGGTGGGAAGGTGGATAATGGCACCGGTGGGGCGCCATTATCGGGATAAATGCGAGGGGCGGTAATAAGAATTGGGGGTCCGAGTATCAGTGTTGATACCAGTGCCGCTGGTCGAGCGCCTGGTTCCCGTCCGGGCCGACGCTCGCGGTTCCTGGGCGATGCGACTGCCGAGACATCGGACGGCAGCGGCGCGAACGCTGGCGGAGCGACGCCGTCTACGCGTGTTTTTCGGTGTACTGTTCCAGCGCGAGTTCGATCGCTGCCGGACGCTTGCTGACGCGGCCGTCGGCCACGCGCATCAGACCGCCCGGGTTGTAGCCGTCCGCGTAGTCGAAGATGCGGTTCACGGCCGCCCGGGGGACGGTGACCGGCGTGAACTCGTCGACGGTGAAGATGCGCGAGGCGGGAGTGTCGTGCCAGACGGTGGTGGCCGCCCACGACTCGTCGTCGGTGAACGTGGTTCCGATGCGGCCGGTCCCGACGTACGTGTCGCCCTGGTAGAACAGCACGAGGTCGCCGGTGTCCATCTTCTCGAAGTAGGTCTGGTTGCTGTCGCCGTCCTGGACGCCCCAGAACCGGACCTCGTCTCCCGATGAGAGCGCGTCCGGGTGGTCGGGGTAGTCGGCGAGCGAGACCGCGGACCGGACCGTCCGGTCGAAGTCGTCCGGGTCGCAGGGAGCCACGAAGACGTTCGAACTCATACCGGTCGTTCGGACAGTCTCGTGATAAAACACCGGTTTGCGGCCGTCCGTGGGAGGCCCACCTCGTTCGGCACGCGGACGAACGCGACCCGCCTCCCACTCTGGATCACACCGGCTCCGGATCACACCGGGACCACGACGGAGTCACTCGATCCCCCTGATCCTCCTCCAATACCTAGAGGGGCATTAGTGGTCACAGTTATACGCTGGACCTCGTAATCAGTTGATATGACCGGACAGGGCGTCACCTACGTCGAGAAGGCCTGCGCCTACGTCACCAGGAACGGGTCGGAGTTGCTGGTGTTCGAGGGGCCGGAACACGACGGGCTCCAGATCCCGAAAGGGACGATCGAACCGGACGAGGGCCCGCGCGAAGCGCTGTGTCGCGAAGTCATCGAGGAGAGCGGTCTCGCCACCTTCGAGGGGATACAGCACCTGGTCACCGACGTCTGGAGCCGCCGGGCGTTCCCGCCCAAGCGGTACGTCCGCAACTTCTTCCACGTCCCCGTGCTGGGTGCCAAGGATGCGTGGACCCACACCGTCACTGGAGCGGGCGCGGAGCGCGGGAATCGCTTCGAGTTCTTCTGGGTCGACCTCCCGACGGACGCCGCGTTCGCGCTCGACCTCGACGATTACCTCCACGCGCTCGACGGCGTCGACGTCGGGGACCCGGGCGGCGGCGTCACTGCCGACTGAACGCCCGCTCGGCGTCGTTTCTGTCCGAATGCGGTCCACGTCGGCTGTCTCCGTCCACGGTCGACCTACAGTTGTTCGGTGGTTCCGGTGGTCCCGGCCTGGCCGTCGCGGAGCTGCGTGAACGCGTCTGCCAGGATCCCGAGGGTGAGGATCGAGAACGGGAGTGCGACGGTGCCCGAGACCAGCGTCCCCAGTGCCTGCCCGGCGGCGGCGCCCACGTAGAGCGACGAGACCACGGAGAGGACGCCCGAGATGGCCCCGATCACGACGACGACGATGGCGAGGAGGACGAACAGCCAGAACCAGTTCCCGCGCGTCAGATGCCAGCTGTTCCCGAGCGCGGCGACGAAGTTCTCGTCCTCGGCCGCGACGTACAGCGGCGTGAAGACGAACGCGACGTAGGCGATGATACCCGGGACGATCACGGCGAGCGTTCCGACGAAGACGATGATGCCGAAGGCGATTCCGGCCAGGACGGAGTTGATCAGGACGACGACGGCGTTCCGTGTGTAGTATTCGGCGGGGATCGAACGCGCGTGGCCACCGACGAACGTCCGGATCGCGACGATGGTGAGGTACTGGAGCGCGACCAGCGAGAGGACCGCGACGGCGGCGGCGACGCCGAGCGGGAGACCGACCGTCGGCAGGGGTATCTCCGCCGACGGCGTCCCGGACTGGCTGATCAGTTCGACGAAAGCGCTGTAGAACGCGACCTGCCACACGATGCCGAGGGCCAGGTACGCGAGGGCCAGTACTGCGCCGTTTCGATTCGCGACTCGTCGGAATCCGCCGGTCAGGGCGGAACCTACGTTCAGGGTCACACAATCCGATTCCGGTGACGTCCGTGTAGCCCTGTCGCCGAGTTTCTGGGTCAGAAGTCGAGGCGACCTGCTAACCGTGGTGGCCCGCTCCCGTGGATCCGGCGGCTTCGGTCGGCTCGCGTCGACCAGTCGCACCTGTCCGTCAGAAGTGCCGCTCGCAGATCCGGATGAACTCCTCGACGTCGATGCCCTCGCCGCGGTCGTACGTGACGAAGACGCCTTCGAACCCGTTTTTCACGAAGTGTAGCATCATCGCCTCGTCGAAGCCGTAGACGCTACACTCCAGTTCGCCGGCGTTGAACAGGTCCTGGAGGCGGTCCCGGCCCCAGCCTTCGAGGCGAAGGTCGTCGAAGATGGCGTCACGCTCCTGGTGCGAGTAGACGACGTCGACGTTCTCTCGCATGTACAGCATCTCGTAGTCCGTCTCGCAGTAGACCGCGACCGACCGGAGTGCTCCGTCCGCCGCCGTCAGGAGGTCGCCGACGAGGTCTTGCTCGTCCGGGGAGCTGCTGGTCGTCATGCCTCGGGGGTTTCGACACGACTCACTTAGTATCGCAGCCTAACTGATTACCGTCCGTTCGCCGCCGGCGGTACCCTTAGTGTCGCCGACAGCGTACCAGACGACATGTGCGGACGTACCTCGCTGTTCCTCGAACGGGCGGACCTGGAGGACCGTTTCGGCGCCGAACTCGTCACCGACGGCGGGGTGGACTACCGGCCGCGGTACAACGTCGCCCCCGGGAGCGACCTCGAGGTCGTCACGAACGAGGCCCCGGCGACCATCGACCAGTTCCAGTGGGGGCTCGTCCCGTCGTGGGCCGAGGAGCCGACCCGTGGGCTGATCAACGCCCGCTCGGAGACGGCCGCGGAGAAGCGCTCGTTCCGCGAGGCCTGGGAACGCCGGCCGTGTCTCGTCCCCTCGACGGGCTTCTACGAGTGGCAGGAACGCGACGTCGGCGGGAAGCGGCCCTACCGCATCTACCGCGACGGCGACGACCCTGCGTTCGCGATGGCCGGGCTCTGGGAGCGCTGGGAGGGCGCGGACGGGACGCTGGCGACGGTGACGATACTCACGACCGAACCGAACGATGTCGTCGCCCCCATCCACGACCGGATGCCGGTGATCCTGCCGGCAGAGGCCGAGCGGACGTGGCTCGAGGCCGGGCCCGACGAGCGGCGGGGGCTGTGCCGCCCGTATCCGGACGACGACCTCGCCGCCTACCCGGTCTCGACCGTGGTCAACGACCCGGCCAACGACCGCCCGGGCGTCGTCGAGGAGGACGCGTCTGAACAGGCCGGTCTCGGCGATTTCGGCTGACCGCTCGCTCCGAGGGCATCGACCGCCGGTCGCTGGCGCGACGACGTGTGGACGCCGGCCCTCATCAGTTTGGCTCGTTACTTATTCCGCTTCCCCGCCGAGTACAACTGCCGGTTGACCATGCGATACCACCGGCACTTCCACCCACCCCCACACGAGTCCAGCCGTCGAGCCCCCCGCTCACGGCTGGCACTTCTCTCTTCGCGACGACCGATAGCGTCGTCTCCAGTGCCGTCGGTGCCCGGAATTGCCGTCGGTGCCCGGACTGCCGGCGGGGCCACGGGTTACTTCGGCGGAAGGTGCGCGACGCCGAGCCAGAAATCCTCGATGGCACGGGCCATCGTCACGAACGCTTCCGACGTCGTCGGCTTCTCGAGATAGGCGTTCGCGTTGAGTTCGTACGATCGCGTGACGTCCGCCGCTTCGTCTGACGCGGTGAGAACGAGCACGGGGATCCGGCGCAACTCGGGCCGACTATCGAGTTCGGCGAGGATCTCGTTCCCGCTCGTTCCCGGAACGTGGAGGTCGAGGAGGATGATGTCGGGACGCGGGGCGTCCGTGTAGCCGTCGCGCTGGTGGAGGAAATCGAGCGCGTCGGCGCCGTCCCCGACGACCGAGACGGTCTCCGTGGCGTCGGTCGCCTCGAACGAATCGACGAACTGCGAGGCCGCTTCGGGATCGCTTTCGACGAGCAGGACGTCGAACGGACCGCTGTTTCCGCGTGAATTAGTTCGAGCCACGATCGCTGTACCAGTACGTGTGAATGGCTATCTATCGACGTAACTCGTTTCCCAATTATGTTAGGTCGGCGTCCGGCGGACGGCCGGCTCACAGAGATGCAAGGAGGAAGCCCACGACTTCAGTCGTGGGTTGATGACTCGCCGACGAACCCGACGAACACCATGTCGTCGGTCTTCAGTTCGTACTCGACGCCGGCGGACAGCCGGGTGTAGTCGAACGGCTCGGTGACGACGTGGAACCCGTTGGGCGTCTCTCGGCGGAGCAGGACCGTCGTGGAATCGGCGAGCGAGTCGGCGAACGCGTCGGCCTCGTCCGCCGAGACGTCGTCGAGGTCGAAGAGGAAGTTCGTCTCGTCTGCGCACGCGTCCGACTGGAGCACCGATACGAACTCGCTGTCGACCCGCTTGAACTTCCGGAGGACGTCCGTGTCGCCGTGGAAACGCATCTCCAGCCAGTCGTCGGTCCGCTCGCGGAGCCGGAAGAGCGCCGACGTGGTGTCCCGCGCGTTGACGCTGAGGTAGAGCCGGTAGCGCTCCTCGAACCGTGAGACCGCGTGGTCGAGTCGCGCGACCGTCTCGGGGAGTTCCTCGGCCTCCGCGACGATTTCACGGATCACCGGCTCCGAACTCGCGGTGAGGCCCTCGTTGTCCTTGGACCGGGCGATGGCTAGCAGGAGGTACACCCGTTCCGGGCCGAACTCGCAGTACTCCTGGAAGTCATCGATCTCGATGGGCATGGCGGGTCGACGAGTAGGCAGAATAAAGGACTCACGGGGGAGTGAGGGACGGTCTCACTGACGACCGAGTCACCGTCGTCGGCCCGTCTCTCAGCACGTTTCTCACCCCGTCGCCTCCTCGGACTCGAGTGCGCTGGATCGGTCCGGCTCCCGGCCGAGGCGGGTCTTCAGCTCGGATAGCTCCCGGTCGATCCGCTGTTCGGACGAACGGCGGTTCAGTTCGCGGTCGATGTCGTCGCCTTCGGCGAGGACGTCGTCGAGCGCGCCGCTCTCCTCCAGTTCTTCCAGAGCGGCCGCGCGGGCCTCCATCTGCTCGGTCCGCTCGGCGGCGCGCTCGACGGCGCGGTTCACGTCGGTCATCCGGCCTCCGACGCCGGAGAACGCCTCGGCGACCCGCGCCGACGCCTGGGCCGCCTCGTGACGGGCTTTCAGCGACTCCTTGCGCGTTCGGAACCCCTCGATCCGACCCCGAAGCGCGATCTGGCGCTCGACCAGCCTGTCCTGGGTCGCCTGCAGGCGCTCGATCTGTTCGCCGAGGTCGGCGATCTGTTCGCTGGAGGCGTGTTTCTTCTCGAGGGCGCGCCTGGCCAGGTCGTCGCGGTCCTGCCGGACCGCCTCGCGGACCTGCTCGTCGTGTTTCTCGACGGCACGTTGCAGGCGCTCGCGGTGCATCTCCAGGCGTTTCTTCTGGGTCGTGAGGTCGGCGATGCCGCGGTTGATCCCCTGGAGTTCGTCGCGCAACTGCTCGTAGGAGTAGTCGAGTTCCGCGGCGGGGTCCGCTGCCCGGTTCAGCAGGGCATTCAGCCACGACTGGACGGTAAAGGAGAGCCGCTGAAAGAGGGTCATCGCGACCTCTTCCGGTCGTCCGCGTCGTCTCGCCGGCCGGGGCGGTGTCGGGACATACGCACGCTACGGGCGAGACCCGGTTAATTGTGTTGCTGAGACTGAACGTCTGGGCCGGCACGGGATCCGACGGCCGGCGGTCCCTCGCACCGTGGTACACCCCCGCAAGAGTAATACGCGCACAGACCCTCCCACTAACAGAATGGACGTCCACGTGCAGGGTGGGCCCGCCGAACCCTTTCTCGGGGCTCGCGACGTCTTCGAGACCGAACAGGACCTGGAGCGCCGGGTAACCGTTCGCGTCCGCGAAGACCCCGACGAGCGAACCCGCGTGAGCCACGACGCGGAGAGCCACCTGCTCACCATCTCCCGACAGGCGGCGACGAGCGCGATGGCCAGGGAACTCGCCCTTCACGAGTTCGCACACATGGCCCGCTACGAGCAGGGACACCCCTCACACACGCAGTCGACGGAGGAGGCCATCTACCTCGCGCTGGCCGGCCGGAGCGTCGAACGCCGGAAGCTCTCGCACTGTTATCAGATCGCCAACCACATGAAGGACATCTACGCCGACGACGTCTGGCTGGGCGTCGCGCCGGCCGACAAACTGGTCACCTTCCTGGAGTCACAGCTGGCGACCGCCATCGCCGACGTGCCCCACGACCCGCCCGCCGGCCAGCGGCTCACGCCGACGTCGGACCCGGATATCACCGCCGTCAACGCCGCCTTCGCGCTGGCACTGGTCGAGCGTCACGACCTCGTCGACGACGACCACCCGATGTACGACATCGCCCGCGTCGCGGCCGACGACGCGCCCCACGTCGGCCTGTCCACGTTCAAGCGCCACTTCGCCACGCTGGCCCGGGACACCGACGAGAGCACCTACCGCAAGGCGCTCGTCGACGTGACCCGCGAGTACGCGACGGCCAGGCGCGGCGAGCAGGCGGCCGATTGACCCGTCGACGGACGCCCGGGGCGGGCCGAACTCGGAACGAATTCTAGAGACTCTCTGACCGGACTCGGGACGGTTGTTGACTCGTTCCTGAACCGTTGTTGAAAAATCTACTTTCTACCCCCGTCTCTGGGTCCGAGCGTGATGTCCGACGACACGACGCGCCGACGGTTCCTCGTCGCAACGGGTAGTACGACAGCCGCCGCGCTCGCCGGGTGCACTGGCGACGACGGCGACACAGCCACCGACGATTCGATGGACGACGATTCGATGGACGATTCGTCGAACGGGAGCGACACGATGGGAGACGGTTCGATGACCGAGGATTCGATGGAGAATGAATCCATGGAGGACGGTTCGATGACCGAGGATTCGATGGAGAATGAATCCATGGAGGACAGTTCGATGACCGAGGATTCGATGGAGACTGAATCGATGGACGACGAGTCGATGGAGACTGAATCGATGGACGACGAGTCGATGGAGACTGAACCGATGGACGACGAGTCGATGGGGGACGGATAGATGGTGCCCGAACGACCACGCACCGTTCTCACACGTTCGCCGGGCGAAGACAGTTGGCCGGCGAGCCCTGACTGAGACGCGATGGTCGACTCACCACCGCCGGAGGACCTGACGCTCGCGACGCTGGCCGGCGTGGCGGCCGTCTCTGGCTCGTACGCCGTCGCGGGCTACACCCCCGCGTTCGTCGCGGCCCCGATCGACGCGCTCGTCGTGGCCCTGACGCCGGGGAGCCTCGTCACGTTCGTGATCGAGACCGTCGGCGACGAGGGGCACCTCCTGCACGTCGGGCTCTCGCTGTTGCTCGCCGTCGGAACGTTCGCCGCTTCTTCGCTCGCCGGTCTGGCCTTCGCCGAACGAGCCGGGTCGCAGGCCGGGGGTGCTGGCGTCGGGGGGGCCCTGGCCTGGGTCTTCGCGGTTGCGATCACCCGCGAACCCGTTCTGGCGGCCGGGGCAGCGCTGCCCGTCGCCGTCGTCACCGTCGCCGGGCCGGGGCGGGGTGCGTCGGAGCCGGACCGCTCCCGTCGCCGGACGCTCGCCGCTGTCGCGGGGACGTTCGGATTCGTCGGCGCGGCCGTCGGCGTCCGACGGCTCGCGTCGGCCGACGAACAGATCGAACGCGCGCCCGGCACTGCCGACGTCGACCAGCAGTTACAGGCGGCGGAGGACCGCTCGCTCGACGTCGCGAACGACTCTCTGCCGGGCCTCGTTAGCTCCATCGACGAGTTTTACAACGTCGACATCGCCGAGTTCGACCCGACGCTCTCCGCCGAGGACTGGTCGCTGACGATCACCGGTGAACTCGCCGGGGAGGCCCGGACGATCACCTACGACGACCTCCAGGAGCTACCCGTCGAGCACCGGTTCGTGACGCTGCGATGCGTCGGCGAACAGCTCAACGGCCGGAAACTCGACACCGCGCTGTGGACCGGGACGCCGATCGAACCGCTCCTCCGCGACGTGGACCCCGACGGCGACTGCGGCTGCGCGATGCTCCGGGGGGAGGACGGCTACTTCGTCCAGTTTCCCACCGAGGTCCTGGCAGACGGGTTCCTCGCCTGGGGGATGAACGGGAAGCGATTACCCGAGGCACACGGCTATCCCGTCCGCATCCTGATCCCCGGGCACTGGGGTGAGACGAACGTGAAGTGGCTCACCGAGATCGAGGTGCTCGACGAAGAGATGGACGGCTACTGGGAGCAGCGCGGCTGGGCGGGGACCGGACCGGTGAACACGGTCGCGAAGCTCTGGGACGAAGGCGTGACGATGCTCGAGGACGGCCGGATCGAACTGGCCGGTCACGCCTACGCCGGCACTCGCGGGATCGAACGGGTCGACGTCTCGACTGACGGCGGCGAGACGTGGACGGCTGCGGAACTCTCCGCACCGCTCCGCGGCGATGCCGTCGAACAACGCTCGAAGAGCGGCCAGACGCGGTCTGGCAACGACGTCTGGCGCCAGTGGCGCCACGCGTTCGAACCGGCCGGCGCCCACGACGTGGTCGTCCGGGCTGTCGACGGGACCGGGGAGGTCCAGCCCCGCGAGGAGTCGGACCTGTCCCCGTCGGGCGCCTCTGGCTGGGTGCGACGCACCGTCGAGGCGTGACCGCGGTGGTTCGGGCCCGTGCTACCGCTCACCCGACACGAAACGACTTTACTCACACGGCTAACATCACCCGACAGCCAATGGAGAAGGCCCTGTGGTACCTGTTCGCCGGCAGTCGCGGCGGTACAAACAGGGTCCGGATCGTCCGGGAACTCGACGACAGACCCCGGAACGCGAACGAACTCGCCAAACTGCTCGACGTAGACTACAACACGGTCACCCACCACCTGGACATGCTCGAAGACCACGACGTCGTCGAACCCGGCGGGAGCGACTACGGACAACTGTACTTCATCACCGATCGGTTCGAACGCCACCGGGAGACGTTCGAGCGCATCCTGGAGGAGGTGAACTGAGATGGCGATGGGAACGACGCTCGTCGCCGCCATCGCCGTCGCCGGCGTCAACGCCGCGCTGTTGCTCGTCCTGTCCGGCGTGTGGGTCCGGAACTACCGGACGTTCCAGTCGCCCATGACGCTGGCCCTCCTGGCGTTCGGCCTCGTCCTGCTGGTGGAGAACCTCATGGCCGTCTACTTCTTCTTCAGCATGGGGTCGCTGTACGCCGACAGCCCCCTCGTTGGCGAAGCGGTGCTCGTATTGCGCGCGCTCCAGTTCCTCGCGCTGGTCTTCCTGTCCTACGTGACGATGCAGTGACCGGGACCTCGTACAGTCTGTGTCGTATCGCGGGGAGTGTCGATCGTTCGCGCCCGTCGTCGACGGGCAGTGGAGGGTGTCTGGCGTGGCCTCGGAGGAGTACTTTCGCGACCGGGGCAGCAGCGGGAACCAGGCCAGCGAAGGCACCGGGTAGCCGGGCCGAGGACGGGTGAGAACGGACCACCGGGACCCGAATCACTAAGGCACTGTCAACCGCGATCCGAAATGGGGTTTACGAGGCCGGGATCCGGTCGATCGCCCTCCGCGAATGGACCGACTGCGCCGGTTGCCGGACCGGACACGAACGACCGACACACCGATTCGACGACGATGGACGAGACCAACTTCGCCGTACTGGGAACCGGAGGTATCGGCAGACGAGCGCTCGACGTCTCGCGGGACAAACCGGACCTGACGCCGGTGGCGGCCTGTGACCGCCACGGCGTCGCCGTCGACCACGACGGCCTCGACGTCGCGGAACTGCTGGCCGCGACCGAGGGCAACGTCGCCAGCGACCCCGAGAACCGTGACGTGGCGAGCGACGGCGGTGCGGTCGCCGGCGCGGACGGAGAGCGCACCGCACCCGGAGTGACCGACGGCGTCAAGCAAACCGGCCGGGAGGCGGGCGTCGTCGCCTCCGACCAGGCCGAGGCGACGGAGTCGCCGATCGACGACGTCATTGCCGCGAGCGACCGCATCGACGGCGTCCTGATCGCGCTCCCGAACTTCGAGCACGACTTCATCCCGCGCGTGACCGACCGGTTCGCCGACGCCGGCTACTCGGGCGTGCTCGTGGACGTACTCAAACGCTCGCGAGTGATCGGAATGCTGGACGACAGGGAAGCGACCTTCGAGGACGAGGGGATGACGTTCGTCTGTGGCGCCGGCGCGACGCCGGGCTTCCTGACCGGCGCGGCCGCCATTGCTGCCCAGTCGTTCGTCGAGGTGGAGGAAGTCGAGATCTGGTGGGGCGTCGGTCTCAGGTCCGGCTACGAGGACAACCGCGGCACCGTCCGTGAGGACGTCGCGCACCTGCCGGGGTACGACATCGACGACGCGCGTGCGATGAGCGACGACGAGATCGAGGCGGTCATCGACGAGCACGACGGCGTCATCGAGTTCGAGGACATGGAACACGCCGACGACGTGCTCCTGGAGCGGGCCGGCGTCTGCGACGCCGCGGACGTGACGGTGGGTGGCATCCTCGACGTCACCTCGGACGAGAAACCGACGACCACGACCGTCAGCGTGACCGGACGGACCTTCGACGGCGAGACGGGCACGAACACGTTCCAGCTCGACGATTCGACGAGCATGGCGGCCAACGTCAACGGCCCGGCGCTGGGCTACCTGAAGGCTGGCGTCCGGCGCAACCGCGCCGGCGAGTACGGCGTCTTCGGCCCGGCCGACCTCATGCCCAGATTCTGAGATGCGGGAGGACGACAGCGGTCGCCGGGCCGGACTCGGGCCACGGGACAACTGGTCGACAGAGCGCGGGTTCGACCCCGCCGCCCGGCTCGCCGGGCGGGAGCGGCGCGGCCGGCGGCGCGACCTCGCCCCCGTCGACCGGGTCGACGCCCGGTGCCGGCTCGCGACCGATCCGAAGGGCTCCGTCCCCGAGTTCGGCGACGAGGAGTACCTGGTGTTCGCCGCGAACGACTACCTCGGGCTCTCGGGCGACGACCGCGTGCAGGCGGCCGCGGCAGAGGCGGCCAGCGACGTCGGCACCGGAACCGGGGCGAGTCGACTCGTCACGGGGGACACGCCGGTCCACCGCGCGCTCGAACGCGACGTCGCCGACTCGAAGGGGACCGAGCGGGCCCTCGTCTTCTCCTCGGGCTACGCGACCAACGTCGGTACCATCGCCGCGCTCGACCCGGACCTGATCTTCTCCGACGAATTGAACCACGCCAGCATCGTGGACGGCTGCCGGCAGGCCGACGGGGAGGTCGTCGTGTACGACCACTGCGACCCCGAGGACCTCGCGGCGAAGATGGACGCTCGCGCACGCGAGGTCGGTGACGGTGGCGACCCGAGCGACGGGACCGACGCCCCGTCCTGGCTGGTCGTCACCGACACGGTGTTCAGCATGGACGGCGACGTCGCGCCCCTCCGGGACGTCTGCGACGTCGTCGAGCGCTTCGGCGCGTGGCTGATGGTCGACGAAGCCCACGCCACCGGGCTGTACGACGACGGGGGCGGTATCGTCCAGCGAGAGGCCCTCGGCGACCGGGTCCACGTGCAGATGGGAACGCTTTCGAAGGCGCTGGCGAGCCAGGGCGGCTACGTCGCCGGCAGCGAGGCACTGGTCGAGTACCTGTGCAACGCCGCCCGGCCGTTCGTCTTCTCGACGGGGCTGGCCCCGCCCGCAGCTGGCGCGGCGCGGGAGGCCCTCCGCATCGCCCGGGAGGAGGACCGGCAGGCGGTACTGTGGGAGAACGTCGGCCGACTGCGAGACGGACTCTCGAACGCGGGCTTCGAGGTCCGCGGCGAGACCCAGATCCTGCCGGTCGTCGTCGGCGACAGCGCGGACGCGATGGCCCTCGACGCGGAACTCCGCGAACGCGGAATACTCACCCCTGGCATCAGGCCGCCGACCGTCCCCGAGGGGACCAGCCGCGTCCGCGTGGCCCCGACGGCGAGCCACACCGCGGCGGAGATAGACCGGTGCCTCGCGGCGTTCCGCGAGGCAGGAGAGGAACTCAACCTGCTATGACCCGGGATCTCGCCGTCGTCGGGACCGATACCGGCGTCGGCAAGACCGCCGTCACTGCTGGTCTGGTGGCGACGCTCCGGGCAGACAGCGTCGACGCCCGCGCGATCAAACCCTGCCAGACGGGATATCCTCCGGACGACGACGCGGCGTTCGTCGCCGACGCCTGCGGAACCGAGGAGGCGGCGACCTGTCTGCGCCGGCTGGAGCCACCGCTGGCCCCCGAAGTGGCTGCCCGGGAAGCGGACGCGGACCTCTCCTACGGGTCGATACTGCAGGACTGCCGGGCGGTCCTGTGCGAGACGGACCGGGGCGTCGTGGAGGGCATCGGCGGGTTACGGGTTCCCCTCGCCGACGGCCGTGAGGTTATCGACCTCGTGGCGGACCTCGGCTTGCCCGCCGTGGTCGTCGCCCGCTCGGGACTCGGCACCCTCAACCACACGGCGCTGACCGTCGAGGCGCTCCGCCGGCGCGGGATTCCGGTTCTCGGCGTCGTCATGAACGAGTACAAGGGGGCGTCCGTGGCAGAGCGGACGAATCCCGACGTCATCCGGGAGATGGCCGACTGCCAGGTGGCGACGCTCCCGCCGATCGATCTGTCCGACCCGTCTGCCGCCGTCGACGCCGTCGCGGAACACCTCCCGCGCTCGCTCGTCGACGACATCACATAGCGGCGCTGGCGGCCACCTGCGATTCAGAGAAACCGTTTCGCGATCGGCGCTGCCGCCAGGGCCAGGCCGGCGACGAGTACCGGGTAGTCGGCCCGGCCGAACGCCAGCGCGGGCAACGTCGGGTTCCAGGCGAAACAGCGCGCCTGCAGGGCGACAGCGAGGCGGTCTGCGCGTTCGAACGCTCGTGTCAGACCGAGCATCCCCATCCGCCGTGCCCGGTCGACAATCGACCGGTTCGACCCGGCACGGGCCTGCATGGCCTCTCGCACCGCGACGAGATCCCGGCGTAGGACCGGGACGAAGCGGAACGTCAGCGCGACGCCGACGCCGAGCAGTTGTCCGGTCCGACCCGGCACGTGTCGCTGGATGGCCGCTCGCGTCTCGCGGACCGGCGTCGACTGGACGTAGGCCGCGCCGACGAAGAAGACGAGCGCGACTCTCGCGACCTGCATCGCCGGACCGACGGCGGCCTCGGGAGTGAGCCGGAACGGCAAGACGGACACCGTCGCGAGTACGGGCCCGCCGGCCAGGATCAGGAAGACGAACCAGTAACTCCGGACGACGGCGACCGGCGAGACCCTGGCGGTGACGAGGACGACCGACGCGACGACCGAGAGCGCGAGCAGCCACCCCGGGTCCACGCTGGCGAACGCGGCGACCGCGAACCCGACCTGGAAGACCATCTTCGACCGCGGGTCCAATCGGTGGGCCAGCGTCTCGCCGGGCTCGTAGGTCAGCATGGCGGGAGGTCGACGTCCACGGCTTCGACGGCGTCGCGTACCGCCTCCGGGGGGCCGTCGGCGACGACCCGTCCCTCGTCGAGGGCGACGATCCGGTCTGCCCGGTCGAACAGGTCGCGCAGGTCGTGGGTGACGACGACGACGCTGGTCCCGTCGCTGTTGAGTGCGTCGAGGTGGTGGAGCACCGACTCGCGGGCCCTGCGGTCCAGTCCGGCGAAGGGTTCGTCGAGCACGAGGTGGGTGGGTTCCATCGCGAGCGCCCCCGCGATGGCCAGGCGAGACTGCTCGCCCCCGGAGAGTGCGTCGATCCGCTCGTCTTCACGGCCCGCCAGTTCGACCGCTTCGAGCGCCTCGCGGACGCGCCGATCGATCTCAGACCGGTCGAGACCGAGGTTCTCCGGGCCGAAGGCGACGTCTGCGCCGACCGTCGCCGCGACGAACTGGTCGCGGGGGTGCTGGAACACCATGCCGACGCTCGTCCGCGCCGCGACGGGGTTCTCGGTCACGTCGACGCCGTCGACGGTGACTCGGCCCTCGTCGGGTTCGAGGAGCGCGTTGCAGTGACGGACGAGCGTCGTCTTCCCGCTCCCGTTGGGGCCGACCACGAGGACGAACTCGCCGTCGTCGACCGTCACCGACACCGAATCGAGCGCGAGAGCGTCACCGAACCGGTGGGTCACTCCTTCGATGCCGATCATGCGGTGACGTCGGCCTGCTCCCTGGCCAGGACACCCGCCCGCACGAGGCCCAGCGTCGCGACTATCTTGATCAGGTCCCCGGGGAGGAAGATGGCTGCGCCGACAGTCGCCGCGTGGACGAGTTCGTATCCCGCGCTCACTGCCAACCAGGGAACACCGATGGCGTAGATGACGGCCAGGCCCGCGACCAGTGCGACGGCCTGGGTCCCGAGTGACACCGTCGAGAGCGGTCTGGGGTCGAGCCCCCGGTGGACGATCAGGCCGATGACCACCGCCGCGACGACCCAGGACACGATGTAGCCCCCGGTCGGACCGAGCAGGTAGGCGAGTCCGGCGCCGCCGTTAGAGAACACCGGTGCGCCGGCGACGCCGACGAGCACGTACAGCACCATCGAGAACGCGCCCCAGCGCGCGCCCAGCAGGAGTCCGGCGAAGAAGACGCCGAACACCTGGAAGGAGATGGGTGCCGGCAGGCCCGGGAGCGGGATGGAGACGTAGGCGAAGGCGGCGGTCAGCGCGGCGAGCACCGACGCCAGCGCGACGTGTTTGACCGTCGCGTCACCGACGAGATCGACCGACTCGTGTTCCTGTGACATGGCTCTCACTGGGCCGTAAACCGACAAATAACTGCTGGTTTACGGAGTTCGCAGCGCTACCGAACGACGGTGCAGGCGCTCACGAACCGGAGAACAGAGAGAAAACGCAGAGAGACGCTATCGCGCGGCGGCTGCGACGCGTTCCTTCTCGACCTTCTGGTTGACGGCGTAGGTCTGGACGTCGCCGTCGGCGGCGCCGATGAGTTGCTGGGCGAGCGCGTCCTCGGCGTCGGTCGTCGTCTTGAACGAGTCGCCGTAGACGCCCTCGGCGAGGAACTTGAGGCCCTGGTCGACGCGGCGCTGGGGCGCGACGTCGACGGCCTTGGGCACACTGATCCCACCGTACTTCAGGCGGACGGTCTCCTCGCGCGGTGCGCTGTTCTCGACGGCGGTGACGAGCACCTGGACCGGGTTCTCGTCGGTCTGGTCGGCGATAATCTCGAAGGCGTCCTCGACGATAGTCGTCGCGAGCTGCTTCTTGCCCGTGTTCTCGTCGGTCTGCATCAGGCGGTTGATGAGCCGCTCGACGATGGAGATCTCGGACTTCTGGAACTGCTTGTTGGCGTGCCGGCCCATCGTGTGGGCGATCGGCGTGACCGTGATGTAGCGCTCGGTCGAGGGGTCCTGGTAGTCGACGTTGGTGACGTCCCACTCGCCGAACAGCTTGGCGACGGCGGTCTCCTGCTCTTGTGCTTCGTCGGCGCCGGCCTCGTCGTCGGCCGGCTCGGATTCTGATTCGCTCATCTGTTATCGCACCGGCTTCTCCGCGTTCCCGCGGACGAGTTCGAGCATGGCGACGCCGTTGACCTTGTCGACCTTGTAGTTGACGCCGGAGAGGTCCCCCATCGCACGACCCTTCGCCCCGCCGATGCCGGCGATGGTGACTTCGTCGTGTTCGTCGATGAAGGAGATGGCGCCGTCACCGGGACAGAACGCGGTGACCTGCTTGCCGTTCTTGATCAGCTGGACCCGGACGCACTTCCGGATCGCGGAGTTGGGCTGTTTCGCTTCGATACCGACCTTCTCGAGCACGATCCCTCGACCCTGGGGGGCGCCCTCGAGCGGGTCCGAGGCCTTGCCCAGACCGCGCTCGCGGCGCGCGTAGTCAGAGTCGGACCACCGGTGGTTCTGGCGGTCCTTCTTGAGTTTGCGTGCGGCATATTTGCCGTTCGCCATAGTAGGCTTCGGTAACCCGCCGAGGTACTTAAGACTCCTCTTTCGACCCCGCCACGGTGCGGTGACACAGCCCACGTTCTGCCCCCGTTCTGCCCGGGAGAGTTTCTCTCCTGATAATCGGGGGCGAGGACTTTTACTGCCCGAATCGAGTCGTATCCGTACCCAACAGGCTGTTGCCGATCGCCTTTACTTTCACGAATGAGATTACAATCCCATCTCCCGGACGCTATCAGGAAGAGCTACCTGCGGAAGTTCGCCCTCGTCGTACTCGTCGTGCTCGTCGCGGTGTCGAGCCTCGGCGTGTACACCCAGCAGGCCGTCTCGGCCGAACTGACCGACCAGCGCGACGTCCAGCTCGAAACGAGTACGGTGCAGCAGGCCGACTCGATCGCGTCCTGGACCGCACGCCAGGAGGACACCACCCGGATGCTGTCGAACCACGAAGTGGTGCGAACCGGTAAGGAACCCGCCATCGCAGACGTTCTCGACAGGGAAGTGGAACGGCTCCCGGCCGACATCATCGACATCCACTACATAGACCCCTCGAAGGGAACTATCGAGCGGAGCACTGGTACCTCGATGATGGGTGCGTCCATCGAGAGCACCGGCGCCGAGTGGGAGGGCGGCGAACTGACGTTCGACGGCCCGGACGACGTCGCCACGTCGAGCGCGTACCGCCACTTCGCACTGAACCGCCTGGCCTTCGCGAGTCCGGTACCCGGCCGAGACACCGCGATCATGCTCGTCGTCGACACGGGCGCGACCGCTGCCGGGTTCCAGAACGCCATCGAGGGCGGGGAGACGCGCGTCCTCGACGGCGACGGGACGGTCACCTTCTCTCGAAACGGCAGCGAGGTTCACGAGACGGGGCCCTACGGCGACCACGCCGTGACGACGGACGCCGAGGACGGCAACGCCACCGTCCAGCGCGTCGGTGACTCCCTGGTCGCGGCCGCGGGCGTCCCCGGCACCGACTGGGTCGTCGTCAAGGAGGCACCGACGTCGTCGGCCTACGCGCTCCGCCAGCAGATCCAGACTGACCTGATCGCGCTCATCGGCGTCGCGATGGGCGGGTTCGTCGTTCTCGGCGTCATCGTCGGTCGCGACCTCACCGGCGCCCTGCCGCGACTCGCGACGCAGGCCCGCTCGCTGGCCGAAGGGGACCTGACGGCGTCGATGGACGAGACCGACCGGATCGACGAGATCGGCGACGTCAACGCCGCCTTCCGAGAGATACAGCTCTACCTCCAGACGGTTGGCTCCCAGGCGGAGGCGCTCGCCTCCCAGGAGTTCGACGCCCCCGTCCTGGACCAGGACGTCCCCGGTGCGCTGGGTGACTCCCTCGACCGGATGCGCCGGGACCTGGAGGGATTCGTCGCCGACATCGAGCAGGCCCGCGCCGACTCCGAACGGGCGCGCGAAGAGGCCGAACAGCTCGCTTCGACACTCGAAACGCAGGCCGAGTCGTTCAGCCGGACGATGGAGCGGGCCGCCGACGGCGACCTCACCCAGCGCCTCGATTCGGACCTGGACAACGAGGCCATGGCCGCCATCGCGACGGCGTTCAACGACATGCTCTCCGAACTCCAGCACACGGTCGACCAGATAGACGACTTCGCCGCGGAGGTCGACGCCTCCAGCGAGACCATCTCGGCCAGCGCCGCCGAGGTCGAGGAGGCCAGTTCGCAGGTCAGCGACACGGTCCAGGAGATCGCCGCCGACGCCGAGCGCCAGGACCGCAACGTCTCCCAGGCCGCCGGGGAGATGACCGACCTGTCGGCGACCATCGAGGAGGTCGCCTCCTCGGCCACCGAGGTCGCCAACCGGTCCCAGCGGGCCGCCGCGGCCGGCGAGGACGGCAGCGAGGCCGCCACCGCGACCGTCGCCGAGATGAACGCCATCGAGGAGACGGCCGCCGAGACCGCCGAGCAGATGGAACGCCTCGACGAGGAGATGGCCGACATCGAGGAAGTCGTCGCCTTCATCGACCAGATCGCCGACCAGACGAACATGCTCGCGCTCAACGCCTCCATCGAGGCCGCCCGCGCGGGCGAGGCCGGCCAGGGATTCGCCGTCGTCGCCGACGAGATCAAGTCCCTGGCCCAGGAGACCACCGAGGCCACCGACGACATCGCGGCGATGATCGACGAGGTCCAGGACGCCACGACCGAGGCCGTCGACGACGTCCGCGAGATGGGCGACCGCGTCGAGTCCGGCGTCGACTCCGTCGAGGAGACCGTCGACACGCTCGAAGAGATCGTCGACCAGGTCGAGGACGCCGACGCCGGCGTCCAGTCCATCGCCGACGCCACGGACGACCAGGCCGCCTCCACCGAGGAGGTCGTCGCCATGGTCGACCAGGTCGGCGACGTCAGCGAACAGACCCTCGCGCGCGCCCAGAACGCCGCCGCAGCGACCGAGCAACAGACCGCCTCCATCACCGAGGTGACCCGGAACATCCGGTCGCTCTCCGGGCGGGCGAGCGACCTGCGCGACCTCGTCGACCAGTTCGAGGTCGAGGGCGAGGCCACCGCCGCGTCGGTGGCGGACCCGGCGACCGACGGGGACGCGGGTCCAGACCCGGCGAACGAGGACTCGGCGGACGAGGACGCCCCGGCAGACGGGGGCGAGGCGGCCGAGGAAGACGACGGGTTCCCGGAGACCGAGGAAGACGAGTGGACGCCGATCGCCGAGGACGACGGTCGGCACGCGGACGACGAGTCCCCGGCGGACGCCGGTGACGACGGCGCCCCGACCGCCGAGGTCGAAGCACCGGTGGACGATGCGGTCGACGCATCGGTGGAGTCTCCGGACGACGCCGACGGCGCCACAGACGGTTCCAGCCTCGGCCGAGTCACGGACGGCGCCGCCGGCCTCGTGAGCGACGCGACTGACCGAGTTCGCCTGCCCGACCGGGCCGGAGTCTCCGACCGGATGGACGGGCTGAGGAGTCGATTGCGTGGCGCGACGGACCGCGTGGCCGGGGCGGTCGGCGGACTGACGACCCGGCGTTCCGAGCACGAGGACCCGCTGGACGACCCGCTGGCGACAGAAGGAGACGGAGCAGCGGCCGACGACGACCAGACCGTCGCGGACTTCGACGACCCGGCGCCCGCCTCGGACGACGACTAGCGCGGGTCGCTCTCTTTTCGCCGTTCGGGCTACCGAGTCGTCACTGGGGGGCTGTCGAACGCCGAAAAGAGCGACCGCCTACGTCAGTTCGATGCCGTCGACGTCGCAGTGGCGCTCGGCCAGGCGACGCGCGGCGTCGATGTTCTTCCCGCCGGTGCCGATGGCGACGCCGCGGTCCTCACTGGCCACCTCGACGTAGGCGACGGTGTCCTGGTTCCGCGAGATGGTGACGTTGTTCACCGTGGCGGGCGCCAGCGCGTTGGCGACGACCCCAGCGGCGGAAGGGGCGTCCTCGACGAGTTTGACGTCCCGGTCGAGTTCGCGCTCGACGCGCTCGACGTTGCGACCGCCGGGGCCGATGGCGTCGGCCATCTCGCCGGCCTCGACGAGGAAGACGACCAGGTCGTGGTCCTCGACGACGACGCAGTCCCGGACGCCGACGCCGGCCTCGTCCTCGAACAGCGCGAGGTGCCGGCGGGCCTCGTCCGAGCGTTCGACGACCATCAGTCCTGTTTGGCACCCATCCGCAGGTCGACGTCGCCGGTGCCGAGCTTGATCGGCTTCCCGACGATGACGTTCTCCGTGACGCCGTCGAGGGCGTCGATCTCGCCGTGGATCGCGGCGTCGAGCAGGTGGTTGACCGTCACCTCGAACGCCGCCCGCGCGAGCACGGACTGCTTGTTGCCGGAGATGCCGTGGCGACCGATGGACTCGATCTCGCCGCGGTTCGTCATGATGTCGGCGACCAGCATCAGGTGGCGGATGTTCACGTCGTCGAGCCCCTGCTCTTCGAGGGTGTGCATCGTCTCGTTGATCAGGGTCTCGCGGGCCGCCTCGATGCCGAGTTCGCTCTTGATCTCGTGGATGTTGTTACACGTCGTCCGCGAGGCGTCGACGCCCTCGATGCCGAGCACGTCGCCGAACGCGGAGCCCTCGGTGTAGAGGACGAACTCCTCGCCGTCGTCGGTCTCCTCTTTGCGGATGACGACGCGGTTGATCTCCTCGATCCCCTTGAAGACGATCTCCCGGAGTTCCTCTACCAGCTGGAGCAGGTCCCGGTAGGACGGCTCCTCGGGTCCGAACTCGATGACCGTCCCCGATCGTCGGGTTTTCACGCCGAGGTTCGACTCGATTGTCTCGGCGATCTCGTCGGCGACGTCCTCCGTGCGGGAGACCGTCGGCCACCGCTCCATCAGCGTCTCGTCGTTCAGGTCGATCTGGACGAGCATGTCGGCGACGTTCGTCGAGATGTCACCCAGCGCGAGGATGCGCGTCGCCTCGATGTTCCAGACGACCTCGTGGGCCTTCTCCCGGTCGGTCGCGTACTCGTCGTCGAGGTGGACCGTCATCATCGGGGTGTCCGGGGTCTTCCGGGCGTCCACCAGCTCGATGAGCCGGGGCAGCCCCTGCGTGACGTCGATCTCGGCGACGCCCGCGTAGTGGAACGTGTTCATCGTCATCTGCGTCCCAGGCTCCCCGATGGACTGGGCCGAGACGGTTCCCACGGGGTCGAGCGGGTCGACCCGGGTGTCGAGGTACCGTGACTCGACGGCCCTGGCGACGTCGTCGGCCTCGTCGACGGTGAGACCCCGCTGTTCGACCGTGTCGTACACCTCGTCCTTGAGGCGTCGCGGGAGGTCGGTGTCCTCCACGACGGCCTCGACGTCGTCGGATACGTCTGCTCGTGTCATCAGTCGTCACCCTCCGCCATCCACCAGTCGTCCGCGTGTTCGGACAGGTTCGTCGGCTCGGCGCGCTCGCCGAGGAACTCCTGTTTCTGTTCGGCCGACTGGAACTCCTCGTCGAGGACGCGGTCGGCGATGCCCTCGACGTCGACGCTGTTCTCCTCGTCGGAGGAGACTCGCACCGGCGAGGTACCGTCCTCGCCGAACTCGAACTGGACGATGGTGTCCGAGGTGTCCCGGACGGTGCCGTCGTACTGGGTCTCCAGTTCCGAGAGCGCGTTGATGAGCCGGCGCTGCAGGTAGCCGGACTTGGAGGTCCGGACTGCCGTGTCGACCAGCCCCTCGCGGCCACCCATCGCGTGGAAGAAGAACTCCTTGGGGTCGAGGCCGCTGCGGTAGGAGGCCTCGACGAAGCCGTGGGCGTCCGCGGAGAGGTCGTCCTGCTTGAAGTGACTCAGGGTACGATCCTCGTACCCGCGGTTGATCCGCTCGCCCCGAACCGCCTGCTGGCCGACGCAGCCGGCCATCTGGGTGAGGTTCAACAGCGATCCACGGGCGCCGGACTCGGCCATGACGACGGCCGGGTTGTCGTCCGCGAAGTGGTCCTCCGCGATGTCACCGGCGGAGTCACGTGCCTTCCCGAGCGTCTGCATGATCTTCATCTCCAGGGTCTCGTCGACGGTGCGGCCCGGGAGCGACTCGAGTTCGCCCCGGTCGTAGGTCTCGATGAGCTCCTGGACGCGCTCGTAGGCGTTGTCGATCGCTTCCTGGATGTGCTCCTCCGCGGCCTCCGGGATGGACTCGTCGTCGATCCCGATCGAGAACCCGAAGTGCATGATCGAGCGCATCGCCAGCGAGGCGACCTCGTTGATCAGGATGCGCGCCCTGGTCTTCGAGTACATCTTCGCCGTGGTGTCGACGATCTCGCCGCCGAAGCCGCCGACGGCGCTGTCGTCGATAGTCCCTTCGAGCAACTGACCGTCCTCGATGACGACGTCGTCGCCGGCCTCGCTCGTGAACTCCAGGTTCATGTCGTCGGGGAGGAGCTCCGAGAACAGGTCGCGGCCGGTCCAGTACGGCGTGCCGTCCTCGGTACCCGAGGGCTCCGGCAGTTCGTCGATCCGCGTGGCGCGAAGCAGGTCCAGGGCCTGCGTCTCGTTGAAGTGCGGGTTCTCGTGGGTGAGTAGGTACGTCCCGCTGATGTGGTCCTGGATGGCGCCGATGATGTTCTCACCGAAGCGCGGGCTGAGGATCTGCTCCTGGACGCGCATGAGGACGCGGGCCTCCGCACGGGCCTCCTCGTTCTGCAGCGCGTGCATGTTCATCTCGTCGCCGTCGAAGTCGGCGTTGTACGGCGGACAGACGACGGTGTTGAGCCGGAACGTCTTGTACGGCATCACGACCACTTCGTGGGCCATGATGGACATCCGGTGGAGCGACGGCTGGCGGTTGAAGATGATGATGTCGCCGTCGATGAGGTGCCGGCTGACCTCCCAGCCGGGCTCGACCTTCTCCGAGAGTTCCTCGCAGTTCTTCTCGGTCACCTTGAGCCGGCGGCCGTCGGGCCGCTTGACGTAGTTGGCACCGGGGTGGGCCTCGGGCCCGTTCGCCACGTAGCGCTGGGCCTCCTCGAGGTTGCGCTCGTTGACGTTCATCGTCTGGGTCATCTCGCTGGCGACCCGGTCCGGCACCCCGACCTCGTTCAGCGAGAGCGTCGGGTCCGGCGAGATGACGGTTCGCGCCGAGAAGTTGACGCGCTTCCCGGACAGCGAGCCACGGAAGCGACCTTCCTTGCCCTTCAGGCGCTGGGAGAGCGTCTTGAGCGGGCGGCCGGAGCGGTGTCGCGCCGGCGGCGTGCCCGAGATCTCGTTGTCCATGAACGTGGTGACGTGGTACTGGAGCAGTTCCCAGAGGTCCTCGATGATCAGCTGGGGCGCACCGGCCTCGCGGTTCTCCATGAACCGCTGGTTGATGCGGATGATGTCGACCAGCTTGTGGGTCAGGTCGTCCTCGGAGCGCTGGCCGTTGTCCAGCGTGATGGAGGGACGGGCGGTGACCGGCGGCACCGGCAGCACCGTCAGGATCATCCACTCGGGCCGGGAGCGTTCGGCGACCATCCCGAGCACTTCGATGTCCTCGTCCGGGATGTCCTCGAACCAGTCCCGGATGTCGCTGGGCATCAGCTTGTTCATGTCCTCCTCGGTCAGGTCGACGTCGAGGACCTTCTCGATGGCCTTGCGGTCCTCCTCGCGGGGACGGAACTCCCCGGAGATTATCTCCTGGACGCGCGAGGCGGCGATGCCGGTCTTGTCCGACAGTTCCTGGGGGGAGACCGGCTGGGAGTCCTCCTCCTCCTCGTCGCCCTCCATGGCGGCGACGATGCGCTGGGAGAACTCCGAGGACAGCACCTGCTGGACCTCGTAGTACGTGGTCGGCTTCTCGTGTTGGATGTCGTACTGGACCTCGCCGCAGAACGGACAGGTGTCCTTCTTTCGGGCCTGCCGGATGGCGGCCTTGGTGACGTCGTTGAGGTCCTCCTGCAGTTCGCGCGTGCGGGTGAGACGGTCGCGGAACTCGTCGCGCTCGTGCTCGTCAAGCACCAGGCGCGAGCAGTTGCGACAGGTGCCCCGGAGCAGGCGTCGGATGAGCTTGTTGAAGCCGACGTGGATGACCGGCGCCGCGAGTTCGATGTGGCCGAAGTGGCCGTTACACGACCCGGAGTGCTTGCCGCAGGTCTTGCACTCCAGCCCCGGGTCGATGACGCCCAGGCGCGGGTCCATCAGCCCCATGTCGATGGGGAAGCCGTCGTCGTCGTACGTGTCGGCCGTGATGACCTTCGTCGCGCTCATCTCCCGGTACTCCTCGGGGTCCATCAGGCCGAAGTTGAGGGACCCGATCGTTTTGGGTGTCTGTTGTGAACTCATCTTAGACTGCGTCCTCCAGTTCGATGCGCGGGGCGATGCCGAGCGCCTTCATCTCGTCGAGCAGGAGCTTGAACGCGTAGGACATCTCCACCTCGTGGACGTCCGTCTCCTCGTCGCAGTTCGGACAGTAGATGCGGCGTTGCTCGACGTTCTCGACGGCGGACATGCCACACTGGCCACAGACGTTGATCCACTCGCGGTCGGACTCGTCGAGGAGCCGTTCCTTGAGCGCCATCGCCGCGCCGTGACCGATGAGCACGTCCCGTTCCATCTCGCCCACGCGCAGGCCGCCCTCGCGGGCACGCCCCTCGGTGGGCTGGCGGGTCAGCACCTGCACGGGCCCGCGCGAGCGGGCGTGCAGCTTGTTCGAGACCATGTGGTAGAGCTTCTGGTAGAAAATGCTCCCCACGAAGATCTCCGCTTCGATCTTCTCGCCGGTGACGCCGGAGTACATGACTTCCTTCCCGGAGGAGTCGAAGCCGTGGTCGACCAGCGCACCGCGCAGTTCCTCCTCGTCCTCGCCGGTGAAAGCCGTCCCGTCGACGCGGCGGCCTTCGAGCGAACCGACCTTGCCGCCCAGCATCTCCAGAACGTGGCCGACCGTCATGCGCGATGGGAGCGCGTGCGGGTTCAGGACCAGGTCGGGGACGACGCCCTGTTCGGTGAAGGGCATGTCCTCCTGGGGCGCCAGGTGACCGACGACGCCTTTCTGGCCGTGCCGGCTGGCGAACTTGTCGCCGAGTTCCGGAATCCGCTCGTCACGGACGCTGACCTTGGAGAGCTTCGAGCCGTCCTCGCCCTCCATCAGCGTGACCGTGTCGACCACGCCAGATTCACCGGAGCGCATCGTCACGGACGTCTCCCGGCGCTTCTGTGGCGAGAGACCGCCCATGTCGTCGGGCTCTTCGAGGAATCGCGGCGGCGACGTCTTGCCGAGCAGGACGTCGTTCTCGCCGACGCGGGTCTCGGGGTTGACGAGGCCGTCCTCGTCGAGGTGGGTGTACGCTTCCTCGCCGCGCGCGCCTCGGACCTCGTCGTCGGGCTTCTCGAAGCGGTCCTCCTGGCCGCCGGGGTAGCGCCGTTCCTCGCCCTCGTACGTTCGGAAGAAGTGCGAGCGAGCGAGCGCGCGCTCGACGGAGCCGCGGTTCATGACGAGCGCGTCCTCGATGTTGAACCCCTCGTAGCTCATCACGGCGACGACGAAATTCTGGGCGGCCGGGCGGTCGTCGTAGCCGATCTGTTCGGTGGTCTGGGTCTTGACCATCGAGAGCTGCGGGTAGTGCAACAGGTGCTGGCGCGTGTCCGGGCGAATGCGGTAGTTCGCGGAGGGCAGCCCCAGCGACTGCTTGATCATCCCCGACCCCATCGTGATGCGGGGCGAGGCGTTGTGCTCGGGGTAGGGGATCATCCCGGCACCGATGCCGAAGATGAGCTGCGGGTCCACTTCGAGGTGGGTGTGGTCCTCGGTGAGGTCCTCTTCCTCGACGCCCACGAGGATGTCCTCTTCCTCCTCGGCGTCGATGAACTCGACCTTGCCGCGGTCGACAAGTTCCTCGAACTCCAGATCGCCGTCCTTCAGCGCCGTGACCTCCTCCTCGTCGATGAGGGGCTCGCCGTTCTCGACGACCAGGAGCGGTCGGCGGGCGCGGCCGGCGTCGGCGTTGACGATGACCTCGTCGGTGCGGTCGCGCACGGAGACGTTGACCATCTCCGAGACGTCGCCCCGGCGTCGGGCTTGCCGGATCTGTTCTGCGAGCTGTTCGGGGCTGGGATGGGTCCCAACCAGACTGCCGTTGACGTACACTTTGGCGTCGCGTCCCTGACTCATGATTTAGTCGTCTGCTGGCTGCTGTTCGATGCGGTCGATTCCGGGGATGCCCGAAACGCCCATCTCGGCGAGTTCCTGCTTCAGTTCCTGGTCGTCCTCGATGTTCTGGGAGAGCTCCATCGCCTGGGCGAAGTTCTTCACCAGTCCGCAGTTGGGCCCCTCGGGGGTCTCCGAGGGTCCGATGCGACCCCACTGGGTCGCGTGCAGGTCACGCGCCTCGAAGTGGGGCTGGCTGCGCGACAGCGGCGAGCGCAGCCGGCGCAGGTGCGAGAGGACGCCCATGTAGTTCGTCCGGTCGACGAGCTGTGAAACCCCAGAACGGCCACCGACCCAGTTCCCCGTCGCGATGGGGTGTTCGAGTCGCTCGGTCAGCACGTCCGAGCGAACCACGGTGGAGACGGAGAGCTGCCGGTTCCGCATGTTCGCGCGTTCGAGCTGGTACTTCACGTCCCGGGCCAGCTTGTTCAGCGCCGTCCGGAACAGGTCGCGCATGAGGTCGCCGCTGACCTTGAGGCGCTTGTTGGCGTAGTGGTCCTTGTCGTCGGACTCGCGGCGGTTGAGGGCGAGTTCGAAACACGCCTCGGCCATCCGGCAGAGGTAGAAGGCCTTGTTGATGCGGACGTCCTCCTCGTCGACGCCGTCCTCGTGGAGGTGCGGGAGGAGGTACCGGTCGATGACGTAGTTGGCCCGCTTGAGCTGGTAGTTCTTGCCCTGCCCGGAGGCGACGCGCTTCCCGAGGGTCTCGATGGCCTCCTCGGTGGTCTGGACGTCGGCGGCCTCCAGGTTCTCCAGCATGAACTTCACGATCTCGGGGTCGTCGCTGACGCGGTGGACGATCTCCTCGTCGGATTCGAGGCCGAGCGCGCGCACGAGCGTGACGAAGTTGATGGAACCGGAGACGCTGGGGAAGGAGACTTCGAGG
The DNA here is from genome assembly GCF_058933135.1 of Halomicrobium sp. HArcel3. Taxonomy (NCBI): domain Archaea; kingdom Methanobacteriati; phylum Methanobacteriota; class Halobacteria; order Halobacteriales; family Haloarculaceae; genus Halomicrobium; species Halomicrobium sp. HArcel3. Next base: position 558,335 of record NZ_JBZYDN010000002.1, read on the forward strand.
ATGCCGTCGCGGGTCCGCTCACAGAGCACGAGGGCGCGGTAGCCACGGCGCTGGGAGAAGGTCTTGGCGACCTGGACCTCGTCGCCGTACTTGGTGTCGTACTCCGCGAGGATCTTGTTCGGTGCCAGGTCCTCGCTGGTCATCAGGACGCGCTCGGAGCCGTTGACACAGAAGTAGCCGCCGGGGTCGGCCGGGTCCTCGCCGATGTCGATCAGCTCTTCCTCGGTGAAGCCGGCGATGTTACACTTGTCCGAGCCGACCATGATCGGCATCCGACCGATCTTGGTCTCGGTCTGGTCGACGACGCGTTCCTCTTCCTCCTCCCCGCCCTTGATGATCGCCATCTCCATGAAGACGGGCGCGGAGTAGGTGATGTTCCGCAGGCGTGCCTCCTGGGGGTAGAGCAGTTCTTCGCTCCCGTCGGCTTCTCGCACGCGCGGGGTGACGACGCGGACGTCGCCGAGTTCGACGTAGACGGGCTCCTGGCCCTCCTTGTCGCCGATGTCGGTGTCGATGGTCTCCTTCTCGTCGACGACCTCCTGCATGCCGCGGTTGAGGAAGGCGTTGAACGAGCGGAAGTGGTGTTCGGCGAGTCGTTCCCGGGAGAAGTACTCGCGCGAGATCGCGCGGTGGTCGGCGGTGTCCATCTCAGTCCACCACCAGTCGATAGACGACTGCCTGGTCGGTCGTCCGCGAGTCCCGGGTCACTCTGACGACGTCGCCCACGCTGGCCTCGTCGGGGGCCGCGGGGTCGAGTCGCTGTAGCTTCGGGAGGTCTGTTTTCTTGATGTCGTACTCCTCGAGCACGTCTTCGATCTCCTCGTCGTCGACGACGGTGTGGTCTGGGACGAGTTCGTGTTGGCTTACATCTACCATGGTTTGTGTGGCCGGTGAGTGGAGAAGGTTGCAGTCACGAGATACTACAGGTCGCTATTGACCACACCCATGTAACGCTTACGAAGTAAGTCTGCCGTGGCTATCCGACCCCGGTGGTCGGCCGAGCGTCTTACCCAGCCATAGGACTATCTCACTCATAGTAGTTTGGGTTACCCAGATTCGAGGAATTTGTGGTCCATGGCGCGTCTCTGGACTGATTTCCGCCGATACCTCCGTTCCCGCGCCGGTCGCGGGGGTGCCGACTGGACGACAGGAATCCCGATTCGACCGAGCCAGCGGCCACTGCCGATCTGCCAGGACTCTGCGGCCCGTCTGTGGTGCAGACTCTGCGACCTATCGGTCCGCCGGGCGTGTTTTCATTCCCCACGACACCGCCCCACAATGGCGCCGTTTTTGAGAAGCCTTAAGTATAACACCGGGATACCTGTGAGTGTAGCCCGGATGGTGTAGTGGCCCATCATACGACCCTGTCACGGTCGTGACGCGGGTTCAAATCCCGCTCCGGGCGTTTTCTCGAACCAAATTCGTGAGCGACCAGCTTTGCTGTGTCGCGAGTCACCGAAATTGGAGAGCGGTTGCTGTGAGCCCCCGTACGTCACAGCCCGTGCACTCGCCCACTGCTTCGTTATCACTCGATTCGAGGAATGGTTGGCATTCTAATCTATGGGAAATCGACGGACACCTGTCTAATTCCACGTGTAATTGGCATGCAACGGACGGCAAGCTTTTCAACAGTGAATATGCAATCCTGACGTAATGGGCAACCAGGGGTGGGGAACGTCGCACGGTGCCGTGAGGATCACGGCCGCGTACGTACTCCTGAGCGGGGCCTGGATACTCTTCTCTGACTGGGTGATAGGTGTGCTCTTTCAGGACGCCGCGAACCTGCGCTTCGGCCAGACGGTGAAGGGACTGGTGTTCGTCGCGCTGTCGGGACTCCTCATCTTCTGGCTCGTCCGTCGCGAGCAGCGACGACTCGCCGCGACGAACGAGAGCCTCGAACGGACGGTGGCGCACGCGACAGTGCTCCATCGGCTGTTACGGCACAATCTGCGGAACAGCTGTGACGTGATCCAGAACAACGTCGACCTGCTGCAGTCTGGACGGGGGGACCCCGCGGAGAACCACGAACGCATCCAGCGGCAGGCGGTGACCCTGTCCAACATCGCCGCGAAGTCCCAGCACCTCCGGGACGTGGTGTTCGACGACCGGACCGAATCGATGGAACAGGACCTGACGGCGGTCGTCGAGGAGGCGGTCGCGGCGGCGCGCGAGGAGTTTCCAGCGGCGACGTTCGAACTCGAGCCGTCGCCGTCCCAGCGAGTCGTCGCCCACCCACGGCTCGCCATCGCCGTCGAGGAGTTGCTCGGCAACGCCGTCGTCCACCAGGAGGACCGCGACCCGAACGTGACGGTGTCGCTGGATCGCGAGGGCGACGAAGCGGTCGTCCGCATCACCGACGACGGGCCGGGGATCCCAGACATCGAACGCGCGGTGCTGGAGGACGGCGTCGAGGACGCGCTGACGCACTCCCGCGGTATCGGCCTCTGGGTCGTGCGGTTCATCGTCACCGCGAGCGGCGGCTCGCTGTCGGTCCCGCTGTCCAACAGCGACGGGACGGTCGTCTCGATCCGGTTGCCAGTCGCCGGAGCGTGACCACTTGCCGGGGCGTGAGCGCTAGTCGGACACTCCCGATACCTGTCGAGTACTCGTCGAAGAACGGCACGTGCGGGGGAACTCCCCGCGCCCTGTCAGTGGCGTCCGTCCCACCGCGGGAGGCGGACAGGGAGTACGAGTCGGCTCCGCGGTAAAGGCTTTGTGGGAACCCGTGGCACGGGGTCGTGGGTGCCATCGCGGCGACTCCGGTCTCCGATGGCGAGACGGTGACCGGGCAGCGACCGCCTGCCCCCTGAAAACAGTTAACTGCGCCGGCACGCATTCGGTGCTATGGACGACGTGGACGGCGATTCGATGCCGCGGACCATCGTCGAGGCGTTTCTGGAGCGCGAACGCGGGACGCGCGCGCTCCTCGACGAACTGGAGAAGCTCTCCATCGAGGGCCGCCACGACGAGGTCCACGAGCGAGTTCGCAACCTGGCCGAACACGACGAAGCGGTGTTCTACACCGTCGCGTTCAGTCTCTCTGGCTCGAAGCAGTTCTTCGGCGACGTCGAGGCACAGCTCGACGTGACGGCCGCGGACCGGCTGCGCGACCTCTCGGAGACGTACGGCTCGTTGACCGACGCTTTCGCCATCGTGCGCACCGAGGTGTCCGAGGACCGCCGGAACCCCGTGACGGACCTGAGCTACACGGTCTCGTACCACCGGGGGGTCGAGTCGCCCATCGTCGGCTACCAGCCACGCTCCGGCGAACGGGAGCTGTTCGAGTCTCGCGGGACGCCCTCGGAAGTGCTGCACCTCTCGACGGACCTGGTGGAGGCGACCACGGATGCGCTCGACGTCGCGCTGGAGGAGGGGTACTCGGTCAACACCGAGGAGCTGAGCGCGCTCATCGACCGGCGGGAGGAACTCGAGTCGGCGCTGTCGCGACTCCGCGACGACCTCGACGAACTCCGCCGCAAGCCGCTCGGCGACGAGTGAGCCGGGAACAGCTGTCCGACGCTCGCTCTCGTCGCCGGCCCGCGGGCAGGGTGGTCACTCGCTCGGCGGTGATCCAACTGGGGCGTTTAAGGTGTGTCGGCCGATATCCACGATAGAGGCGCACATGGGTATGGATCGACTGGCCGACCAGGTCGAGAAAGAACGCCGGGACGTGGCGATCTTCCGGGCCGTCATCGAACACGGGCCCATCGACATCGTCAGCCTCGCAGAGGAGACGAATATCCCGGAGCACAAGGTGCGCCAGTCGGTGCGGATGCTGGAGAACGACGGGGTGGTGGAGCCGAGCCAGCAGGGCGCCGTCCCGCCGGCCGACGTCGAGGACCAGGTCGCGGCGATCAACGAGGGGGTCGACCACCTCGTCGAACGCGTCGAGGAACTGCGCTCGGTCTTTTCCGAGGACGTCGAGGACTGAGACGGCCTGGTCGGTGTATAGTCGTGTGTACAGACCAGTTGGTTCGTCGTGATCTCGATGGAAGAAACGATATCAACAACAGCCAGAAAGCCCTCGGCGCGCTCCGGTCCCGGGGCTCGCTGTCGTTCGAGAGAGCTTCGCTCTCTCGTGATGACGAAAGGCGCTGCGCGCCTTTCGAACCACGCTCCTCACTGCGTTGCGGTGCCCTCAGCGGAGCTGAGGACTACGCGAGAGCGGAGCTCTCGCGGTCGCTTACTGCGCCCGGGTTCCCGGACCACGCCTCGCCCTTTCAGTCCACCGTCAGAGCAAGCTCTGACGAGCCCTGCCTCGCTACGCTCGGCAGGACCCCAGGCCAGCACAGCACCGCAGCCTGCCCTTCCCCTTCCACGGGAGCGAAGCGAGTGTGGGCTCGAAAGACGAGGTGTGCCGAGTCTTTCGGTGGGTCGCGCGATGAAACGCGCTCCCGGCCGTGCGGTTGCGGAGCGGGCAGGAAGCGTGATTCGGCGCGTCCGCGCCGAATCCGGGGAGGGGTGGCGGTCTAATCGCGAGTGCCTCCGTGCACGAGCGGTGCTGATTCCTGGCGGACTGAAAGGGCGAGGCGGGGTCGACGAAGTCCGAACCCGCAAGCACGCGAGGAACGAGCGCGCGCAGCGGGTTCGCACGAGTCGAGCGCGCCGAGGGCTTTCGAGGTGTTTGACGTCGTGCTAACAGCGACAATCCTGGAAGCCACCGATCGCTAACTCCTTGATCTGTACGTTCCGAACCAGAATCGATGGGCGGCGGACGGCACTGGTCGACGACGCGCTCACGGCGGCCGCAAGGGGCCACGGCTTACCAGACCGCTGCGACAGCGGCGCCACCAGCTGTGACCGCGAGGAGCGCCGCGACGAGGGTCCCGACGGCGTTGACGATGGCGCGGCGGGGCCGTCCCGTCTCGGCGAGTCGGACGGTCTCGACCGCGAACGAGGAAAAGGTCGTGAAGGCGCCACAGAAGCCGACGCCGACGGCGAGCGACGTCGGACCGATCGGGTCGAGCGACGGCACCGCGACGAGCGCGCCGAGGACGAAACTTCCCAGCACGTTCACCGCGAGCGTGTCGACGGTGGTCCGCTCGACGTACGTGCCGACGAGGTAGCGAGCGACCGCGCCCCCGGCGCCGCCCAGCCCCACGAGGAAGAACGGAGTGAAGGCGAACGTGCCGAGGACGGACGGGGTCACGAGGACCACCTCGCGACGACCTGGCCCACCACGACTGCGAGGAAACCGAGGGCGTAGTTGCCGGCGACGTTGACGACGGCCAGTCGCGGCGACAGCGAGGCGGTCTCGACGGCGAACGTGCTGTAGGTCGTGAAGGAGGCGAGGAAGCCGGTCCCGACGACGAGGCGCGTCTCGGCAGAGAGCGCCGTCGCCAGGCGGGCCTCGGACAGCACCACCCCGAGCGCGAAACTGCCCACGACGTTCACCACGAGCGTGCCGAGGACGGCACTCGGCACCGAGATGGCGGCAGTCGGTAGCGAGACGGTGACGGCGTGGCGGGCGACGGCACCGAGAATGCCGCCGCCGGCGACGAGCGCGACCGGCCGGACCTGTGCCCGGACCTGCGCCTGGTTCATCGTCCCCTGCGACGAGACGCCCCTACTCGGTGGTTTCGATGTGCCGGCGCGTGTCGCACTCCACGAGGGGCGGCCGTCCGCGTGCATCCACAGCCCTATCCCGGACTGGGGAGTAGCCCGGGCCGACTGGAGGACGATTTCGTGACTCGACAGCAGCGAGACGACGAGACGGTCAAGAAGACCGTTCAACAGCACTGGAACGGGCGCGCGGAGACGTTCGACGACGTCAGCCACCACGGCGTCCACACGGCCGACCAGCGCGAGCGCTGGCTGGACGTGCTCCGCGAGTGGACGGGCTCGGACCCCCGACGAGCCCTCGACGTGGGCTGTGGGACGGGCGTCGTCACCCTATTGCTCGCGGAACTCGGCCACGACGTGGCAGGCGTCGACGTCGCGCCCGCCATGCTCGACCGGGCTCGTCAGAAAGCGTGGAGGGCTGGCCGCGCGGTCGATTTCTTCCGCGGCGACGCCGAACGTCTCCCGTTCCCGGACGACAGCTTCGAACTGGTCACCGCCCGCCACCTCGTCTGGACGCTCCCCGACCCGGAATCGGCACTCCGCGAGTGGCAACGCATCGTCGAACCCGGCGGCCAGATCGTCCTGATCGAGGGATACTGGGACCACGAGGAGCCGTGGGACGAGTACGAGGAAATCCACGGCGACCTGCCGCTGTACGACGGTCGACCGCCCGGCGAACTCCGGGAGTTCCTGGCTGGGACCGGGCTCGACGACCTCGCGCACGACCCGCTGCAGGATCCGACGCTCTGGGGGCGAGAACCGCACCACGACTACTACGTCGTGCGCGGGACCGTCCCCCGCTGACTTCCTCACCACGCCTCGTCCAGCACGCGCTCGATCTCCCCGGCCGTCGGGTCGAGGTCGGGCGGCCCGTTGGGCACGAACGAGTCGGCCAGCACGTCCTCGGCGACGTCCGGAAACTCCTCCCGGTCGGGACCGTCGACGTCCCGCAGGCGCGTCGGCAGGTCCAGCGCGTCCCGGACGGCTGCGACCTGATCGACGACCGCGGCGGCCGCGTCGTCGTCGTCTTCCGCGCCCAGTGCGTCGGCAAGCAGGTCACGCCGGCCCTCGACCTGCTCGAAGAGATAGCGGAGAACGTGGGGCGCGACGACGGCGTGAGCGTCCCCTTGTTGGACAGCGTACGTGCGCGTGAGCCCGTGCCCGAAGGCGTGGATCAGCGACAGGGTCCCGTCGCCGGGCCGGGAGATGCCGTACTGGACGAGTACGAGCCCCTTCAGGACGGGTTTCAGCACGTCGGCGTCGACGCCATCCTCGCCGAGGCGGAGCAGTCCCTCCTGCATCAATCCCAGTCCGCGGGCCGCCGTCGCGTCCGTGACCGGCGTCGCGTTGGCGGTGTACAGCGTCTCGATCCCCTTGTCGAAGCCGTTCATCGCCGAGCCCGCGAGTACCTCCCTGGGTGTGGTCGCGACCAGTGCGGGGTCGTAGACGACCGCTCGCGGCATCAGCCGCCTATCGCCGATACCGCCGCTGACCTGCTTCTCGATGAGTCTCCTGTCCTCCTCCGGTGAGGCCGTCACGCCGGCGACCATCGACAGGTCCGCACCGGCCAGCGTCGTCGGGACGGCGACGATGGGCGCGAGCGACCCGTCGGGGATCGAGACGGTCCCCGTCTCGGCGAGTTCCCGGCCGACTGCCTCCGGGTCGCGATCGTCGACGGCGAGGACGCTCGTCACCTTCGCCACGTCCAGACTGCTCCCGCCGCCGAGGCTGACGAGAACGTCGGCGTCCGCCGCTTCCATCGCTTCCATCGCGTCGTAGGCCGTCGAGAGCGTCTTCGACGGCGTCGTCTCGGCGAAGACGCCGCCCAGTCGGTCGCCCAGTCCGTCTCTCACTGGGTCGATGACTGCCGGCGTGTCTCCGACGGTCGACCCGCAGACCACCAGCGCGCGCTCGAACCCCTGGGCGTCGAGTTCCTCGCCCAATTCGGCGACCGCGTCGACGCCGTACCGCAGGACTGCGGGGTCGTACTCGAACCGGAACGAGTCGTCGCCGTCGCGATGGCTGTCGGCCGGTGACATTCTCGTCCGGCGCTACGCGCCCCAGTCACGTATGTCTACATGGACGCCCACGCAACCAGGTTACCTCTCGAAACTTGCTGTCGGCGACGCCGCCGAATCGTTAACCCGCGTCCACGCGAACTGTCCCCATGACCTGTCCGTTCCTGGACTACCGCGATTCCGCTGGCGACCGGACGTTCGACACCGACCGAGCGTACTGCACCGCCGCCGAGCGGTTCGTCCAGCCGATGCGGGCCGACGTCTGCAACGACCGGTACGACCTCGACCACGCGAGCGACTGCGAGATATTCCTCGCCCACGAGGACGAACTCGACGAAGCCGAAATCGGCAGCGAGGTGCCCACGGAGGGGCCCGACGCGTGACCTACGACGACTTCCTCGCGGGCGACCCGCTGATTATCACTGCGGCGCTGACCGGGGGCGTCCACGGGAAGGAGGCCAACCCCAACCTCCCCGAGACGCCGGCGGAAATCGGGAGGGCAGCGGCCGCCGCGGAGGACGCGGGCGCCGCCGTCGTCCACCTCCACGCCCGCCGACCGAACGGCGAGCGCTCGTTCGCTACCGAGCGATTTCAGGAGATAGACGACGCCGTCCGCCGGCACGCCGACGACGTGATCGTTCAACATTCGACCGGTGGGACGGGCGCCCCCGCCGAAAAGCGGCACCTGCCCCTTCGGACGGATCCCGCCCCAGAGATGGCCTCCCTCGACATGGGGCCGCTCAACCGCTACGACCACCTGACGAGCGAGAACACCCGCGGGATGGTCGACGCGCTCCACGCGGAGATGGTCGAGCGCGGGATCAAGCCCGAACTGGAGGTGTTCAACGACGGCCACCTCAACGAGGTCCACGGCCTGCTGGAGCGACGCGAACTCGCCGACCCGGTGTACGTGACGCTCATCTTCGGCGGCGGCACGCTGACGCCGCCCCGGCCCCGGAACCTGCGCAACGCCGTCGACAACCTCCCGGAGGGCGCGCTGTTCAACACCCTCGGCTTCGGGCGCCACCAGCTTCCCTTCGCGACGATGGGAATCCTCTTCGGGGGCCACGTCCGCGTCGGCCTGGAGGACAACGTCTACTACCGGCAGGGGGAACTCGCCGAGAGCAACGCGCAACTCGTCGAGCGCGTCGTCCGGGTGGCCGAGGAACTCGGGCGCGAGGTCGCCAGCCCCGCGCAGGCCCGCGACATTCTGGGCCTGTAGGTCACCGGCGAAGGGATTCGCCGACGACTCAGTCTCGGCCGACCGCGATATCGGGCAGCTGCGATTCGAGCATCTCGCGGTCTTCCTCGTACTGGCTCGGCAGCTGGAGCGACGACCCGAGTTCGTCCACGTCTTCGTCGACGGTGAACCCTGGCTCGGTGGTCGCCACCTCGAAGAGGATGCCGCCGGGGTCGCGCGCGTAGACGGACTGGAAGTAGCGCCGGTCCTTGATCCGGGTCGGTTCGAGCCCGGCGTCGGACAGACGCTCGCGCCACTCTGCCAGCGGGACGTCGCCCGCGCCGAAGGCGACGTGGTGGATGGTGCCGATTCCCTCCTTGCCGTACTCGGACTCGACGTCGAGGATATCGACGACGGCTGGGTCCGCGCCGTCGTCGCCGCCATCACCGGGCGCCTCGTATCGGACTCGGTCGCCCTCCTGGTCGACCAGGTCGAACCCGAACACCTCCAGCGTCGCAGCGGTGTGGTAGACGCTGCTCGACCGGAGCGTCACGCTGTGGAGGCCGCGGACCGCGTACTCGGCGGGAATCGCGTCCGTCGCCGGCGGCCGCGACGAGTCGCTCTCCACGAGTTCGACAGGGACGCCGTCGTGGTCGCGGAACCGGACGACGGCGTCGCCGAATCGGTCCGCCGGTTCGTCGACGGCCACCTCGAAGTCCGCGGACGAGAGCCGGTCGTACCAGTATTCGGCACTTCCTTCGGGGACGGTCAGTGCCACCGCACTCGGCTGGGGCTGGCCGACGCGACCCACCTCACCCCGCTGGTAGGGGAAGAAAGTCAGGAGCGTCCCCGGGTCGGCGCTTTCCGACCCGTAGTAGAGGTGGTACATGAACTCGTAGTCGAAGTTCACGGTCCGCTTGACGAACCGCAGTCCCAGAACGTCGGTGTAGCAGTCGACGTTTTCCTGGGGGTCGCCGGCGATGGCCGAGACGTGGTGGAGGCCGGAGACCGGGTCTCTCATCGGTTCGCCGACCCCCGTTCGGGCGCTCCCCGTTCTGGTGCCCCTTCGAGGAGTTCGGCGACCATCTCGCCGGCGCTCGCCAGGTCCGCGTCGCTGGCTCCGTGACCGTCCCCATCGTCGATGCGCTCGGTGACGTCGCCGCCGAGTCGCTCGAAGACGGCGGCGGTCTCGTTGAGGCGTTCGGCCGGGACCTGGGGGTCCTCCTCGGTCCCGCTGACGAGGACCGGCGTGCTGTCGAGGGTCCCGTCGTACCGGTCGCCGTCCAGTTCCGGCCCGATCAGTCCGCCGCTCGCCGCGACTACGCCGCCGTATCGCGTCGGATTTCTGGCGGCGAACTCGCTGACGAGGCAGGCCCCCTGGGAGATGCCGAACAGCAGGACCCGGTCTGTGGAAATCCCCGCGTCGTTCGCCTCGGCGACGGCGTCTGCTACGGCCTGGAGGGCCGACGACAGCCAGGGCTCGTTCGATTCGACGGGTGCGAGAAACGAGTTCGGATACCACCGGTTCCGCTCGGCCTGCGGCGCGAGAAGTGCCAGGCCGTGCCGGTAGAACTCCTCGGCGAGCCGGACGACGCCGTCGGCGGTCGCTCCGCGTCCGTGGACGAGTACCGCGGCGGCGTCGGCCGCACAAGGCGGTGCACCGGCCGTTACGAGCGGCTGGTCCTGGTGTGGCCCAGTCACGAGCGCTCGCCTCCCCGAACCGGCGATGGTGTCTGTGGAAACACGTTCGATGCTGTCCTCTAGAGCGGGCAGCACCTTCAGTCACAGCCTCCGTCGGTGATGCACTCGTTCCCCGCAGTGCGTTCCAGTTCCGACGCTCGCGGACTCTCACCGCCGTGGGGCGTCTTGCGCTCGCGAACCGTCAGCGCGTGGACGGACTCCGTCGCGTCGTCGACCACGAGGGCTTCGCCCGGTTCGGTCGGCATGCGTTCGACGAACGTCCCGTCCATGTACGCGGGGCGCGACGCCGCCAGTGCCTCCCGATCGGCCCGGTTCGTCAGCCGGTGGGCGACCAGCAGGTCGGCCTGCGAGTGGGCCACGTCGGGGAGCGCGCTCGGCCGCTGGGTCGCGGCGACGAGGCTGACGCCGGGCTGTCGTCCCCGGGTGAGGAGCTGTCTGAGCGACGGCGCCGCCACCCCGTCGAACAGGACGTGAGCCTCGTCGACCAGCAACCAGGGGAGGACGTCGAGCGTGCCCGCGACGCGCGCCCGGTAGAGTGACTCGGCGACCGCGGCGACGACGGCGTTCGTCGGTGCGCGGCCGAGTCCGGCGCAGTCCAGGACTGTCGGGCGGTCGGTAAGGTCCTGGGGCGCGAGCGCGTCGCCGCCGAAGACTCGCCACTGGGCGGCCGTGCGGAGGTGGTTCGCGGCCGCCCGACACGTCGCGGCCGCTGCGTCCGCGTCGTCGACGTACTCTTGCATCCCTGCGAGCGTCTCCCGTTCCGCGGCGGCCCGCCAGACGAGCGATCCGGGGCCGCTCTCCGGGTCCAGCCCCACCAGTCGACACCACGCGCGCGGTGCGAGCGCGTCCGCAGCGACGCGCGGTTCGACGACGCGGGCCGAGACGGGCGGCCGGTCCAGCGTCCGGAACGCTCCCATCGGGTCGACCACGACCGGTGCGACTGTCTCGGCCCGTGCAAGCGCCTCCGCGAGCACGCCGAGCGTGTAGGACTTGCCCGACCCGCGCTTGCCGACGACCAGGCCGACGTGGGGTCGGTCCAGGTCCAGTTCGACGCGCGCACCGTGGCTCCCGTCGCGGGCCCGGTAGTGCCCCAGTACGCCAGTCGGTCTGCCGTCCTCGTCTCCCCCGCCGCGTCCGATGACGACCATGGCGGGGCTGGCCCCGGCTTCCTACTTGAACCCTGGTCCGGGCCTTTATCAGTCGGGACGGGACCAGACCGGTCCATGTTCGAAGAACTGTGGCGCGACGACCGCGCCATCGAGGGACTGCCGATCCGGCTCGTGATCGCACTCGTCGTCGGCGTCGCCAGCCTGAGCGTGATGATGAACACCATCGGCGGGCTGGACGCCATGACCGTCACCGAACTCGACGTCGCGCCCGAGCCGGAGGTGATCGAGGCCGAGGAGACCGACCTCACGCTGACCGTCGTCGACCCGGACGGCGAGCCGGTCGCCGACGCCACCGTCGTCGTCTCCGGCGGCACGGCCACGCTGGACGGGGTGGTGACCGACAGAACGGGCGACGACGGGTCGGTGGACGTGGACGTCGACCCGTCGCTCGGTCCCAACCAGGACGAGGGAACCGTCGAGATAGACGTCAAACCGCCCGCGAGCGGCGGATACACCGACCGCCGGGCCAACACCGACGTCCTGGTCGTCCGGGACGACTGACCGGGCCGTGGATCCGGTAGGTCGGTCGTCGGCGTCTGACGAGCTTCGTTGCTCGCCGTCGCCGCGGTACCGAGCCGTCGCTGTTCGGTAAGCGCCGCCTGCGGGCGGGCGCGACACGTCGTGTCCACGCAGTGGTCCGCTTCGGCCGGTTCCGACCGGGGCGCTCTGGCACCGACCTTCGCGAGAACCGGCAGTGTTCGGTCGGCTAAGGTCCCGATAACGGTCGTGACAGCGCGCGTGACGGGAGGTAAGTAGCCTATAATTAATCGGCCCCCTGCCGGAGTCGCGTGCATGAATCTCGCAGTGATCGGCTTCGGCAACGCGGGCGGCAAGATCGCCGACAGGTTGCTGGCCTTCGAGCGCGAGACCGGACGCTCGCTCAGCGCCTTCGCCATGGCCGTCAACGCGGCGGCAATCGATCTCGAGAGACTGGAGGTGATTCCGGAGGAAAAGCGCCTGCTCATCGGCCAGACACACGAGCAGGTCAAGGGCCGCGGCGCCGGTGCGGACCCCGAACTCGGCGCCGAGGTGACGCGCCAGGACCTCAACGAGATCGAGCGTGCCCTCGACGGCGTCCCGCTCCACGCCGTCGACGGCTTCCTCGTCGTCGCGGGGCTCGGCGGCGGCACGGGCTCCGGTGGCGCGCCGGTCCTGGCCGAGCGTCTCGGCGAGACCTACGAGGAACCGGTGTACGGCCTCGGCGTGATGCCTGGCTCGGCCGAGGGCGGCCGGGCGTCGCTCAACGCCGCCCGCTCGCTGCAGTCGTTCACCAACGCGACGGACAACCTCATGCTGTTCGACAACGACGCCTGGCGGTCGACCGACGACTCCATCGAGGGCGGTTACCAGCGCACCAACCAGGAACTGGCCCGACGGTTCGTCACGCTGCTGGCCGCCGGGGAAATCGACGGCTCGCAGGTCTCCGAGAGCGCGATGGACTCCAGCGACATCCGCCGCACGCTGTCGACGGGCGGGGTCAGCACCATCGCCTACAGCGAGGCCACCGTCGAACAGGAGACCCGCAAGAACCAGGGCCTCCTCGGCCGCCTCTCGACCAACGGCCACGACGAGAACGAGAGCGAGAACAGCGACCTCCCGATGAAGATCCACGGCCTCGTCCGCAAGGCCGTCCAGTCCCGACTCACCTGCCCGGCGGACGTCTCCTCGGCCGAACGCGCACTCATCGTCATCTCCGGGCCGCCACGGGAGTTCTCCCAGAAGGGGATCCAGCGCGCCCGCCAGTGGCTCGAACAGGAGACCGAGTCCGTCGAGGTCCTGGCCGGCGACGACCCTCGGCAGGACGCCGACCACCTTTCGGCCTGCGTGCTCCTGTCCAACGTCACCGACGTCCCCCGCGTCGACCAGCTCCAGGAACAGGCCGTCGGCGCCCAGGACTCCATCGACGACCAGGCGGCGACCCGCGAAGACGAGATCGACGACCTGATCACCGACGACCAGAACCGCATCGACCCTGTGTAGTAGTTCGATACGTCGCTATTTGCTTCGAGTGTACTTCGAGAAGTGGCTCTTTGAGCACTGAATCCGCGTTCCTCCGTCCGCTCGCTGCTCCTGCCGATACCGCAAACAACCAGAAAGCCCTCGGCGCGCTCCAGTCCCGGGGCTTGCTGCGCACCTCACTTCGTTGCGGTGCCCTCAGCGGAGCTGAGGACTACGCGAGAGCGGAGCTCTCGCGGTCGCTTACTGCGCCCGGGTTCCCGGAGCGCGCCTCGCCCTTTCAGTCCACCGGAAGACTCACTTCGTTCGTCTTCCGAGCCCTGCTTTGCTTCGCTCAGCAGGACACCAGGTCAGCACAGCACCGCGGCCCTGCCCTTCCCCTTCCACGCGAGCGAAGCGAGTGTGGGCTCGAAAGACGAGGTGTGCCGAGTCTTTCGGTGGGTCGCGCGATAAAACGCGCTCCCGGCCGGGCGGTTGCTGAAGGAAGCGTGTCGCGCCGCCAGGCGCGACCGGGGAGGTTTGGTGGTTATAATCGCGAGCGTCCTCGTGGCGCGAGCAACGCTGTTCCTGGAGGACTGAAAGGGCGAGGCCCGCTCGACGAAGTCCGACGACGTAAGCACCGCAACGGAGTGAGGAGCGCAGCGAGTCGCACGAGTCGAGCGGGCCGAGGGCTTTCCGTTGTTTGGAGTAACGTTGTCGGCTGCTGTCAAGCGCGCCGAGGGCTTTCCTTTGGTACCGCTGTCGAGGTCGAGATCGCGACGACGAACCACAGCAGAATTAGAGAGAACTCCTAGTAGCTGTCCCAGTCGATCCACTCCTGCTCCCAGCCGGTGCGGGACTCGGCCGACCGACGGGCGCGCTCGCGGTCCTCCCGGCGGGTCCGGTTGCGCTCGGGCGTGTCGGCCTGTTCGCCTTCCAGCAGCATGGGCTGGAAGGCGACGCCGCCGAGGCGGGTGTCGACCTCGCCCGAGGAATCCACGGTCACCAGCGACTGCTCGCCGGCGCCCAGCGGCATCACCAGTCGACCGTCGTCGGCCAGCTGGCGGACGAGCGCCCGGGGCGGTTCGATGGCGGCCGCCTCCAGGAGAATTCGGTCGAAGGGGGCGTACTCGGGCAGGCCGTCGGCGCCGTCGCGGCGGTCGACGAGGACGCCGCCGTAGCCCGCCTTCGAGAGGTTCGAGCGCGCGTCCAGCACCAGTCGGCGAGCGATGTCGATGGCGTGGACGTTGGCCTCGCCGACGAGTTCGGCGACGACGGCAGCGGTGTAGCCGACGCCGACGCCGATGACGAGGACGTCGTCGCCCTCGGCGGGGTCCAGCGCCTCGACTATGCGGGCGACGGTACTCGGCGAGAGGACGCGCGTGCCGAAGCGTTCGAACGGGCGGTCGGCGTAGGCGCCGCGCTCGTCGTCGACGAACACCTCCCGCGGCACCGTCCGCATGGCCTGGGAGACGTTCGGGGAGTGGACGCAGCCCTTGCTCTCGTGTTGCAGGCTGTCGACCATGTCGTCCCGCACGACCGCGAGGTCCATACGCCGCAGTGAGAGCCCGATGCTATTCAATGAACTGGTCGGGGCGAACCCGTCGGCGTCTTTCGATCACCACCGGCAAAACCGCCGTAGAATGACCGTCGGTATCGTCGCGAGCCGGTCCCTCGTTCGAGCGGTCACGAACGACCATCGTCGCGGAAGATTGACAACTGGTTGTCCTGAATGCGCGTCTATGCAGATGACGCCGGACCCGCTGCTCGGAAGCCTGTCGGCGAATCTGGTCGGTGCGCTCGGGCTGGCCCTGGTCCTCGTCGTCGGGCCACTCGTCGCCCGGCGGAAAGCCGAAACCGCACGTCTCGCGGCGGCGAGCGGCGTCCTCGCGATGGCGGTCGGACTCGCCGTCTGGCTGGCCCCGCGGGTCGCTGCGGGAACGTTCCAGCGGTACGCCTGGTCCGGCCCAGGAATCGTGCTCGGTGTCGTCCTCTACGCCCTCGGCGCGGGCGTGCTCGCACTCCAGGTCGCCGGACCGGTCTACGGGTTCCTGCGATACGGCTTCATCCTGCCACTGGGGGCGGCCGTCGCCGCGACCGCACTGTCGACGTTTCTCTTCTTTCAGGTCGGTGGCGAAATCGGCTCGTTCGTCCTCTACGTCGTTCTCAGTCCGATGGCCGTCGGCGCGATATGCGGGGCTTTCACGCTCGAATTCGTCGCGCGGCGACTGAACGGTTCGCGGCCGCTGTCCGTCTAGAGCGGCGGGACTGACGGCCCGACGTCTCACCTTCCGGACGGTCTCTCCCGGGCGGAACGTTGACGGGAGCAGCCTGCGAACGCGACG
The DNA here is from genome assembly GCF_058933135.1 of Halomicrobium sp. HArcel3. Classification (NCBI taxonomy): domain Archaea; kingdom Methanobacteriati; phylum Methanobacteriota; class Halobacteria; order Halobacteriales; family Haloarculaceae; genus Halomicrobium; species Halomicrobium sp. HArcel3. The sequence goes on from NZ_JBZYDN010000002.1 coordinate 574,245, forward strand.
GTATGCAGGGCTTGCCGGACCCGCTGCTCGGGAGCAGGCTCGCGAACCTGGGGGTCGCCGTCGCGGTGGCGCTCGCGCTCGTGGCCCTGCCGCTCCGATATCGCCGGTCCGACACGCCCTTCCGAATCGCGGCGTCGAGCGGGATTCTCGCCGCCGCCGTCGGGCTTACACTCTGGGCGGTCCCTCGGCTCGCTGCCGGGACGTTCCAGCAGTTCACCTGGACGAATCCCGCCGTCGCCGTGGCTCTCTACGCGGTCGGAACGGTCGTCCTCGGTGTTCAGGTCGCCGGGCCGGTGTACGGCTATCTGGAGTACGGGCTCGTCTCGCCGCTGGCCGTGGGGGTCGCTGCGACGACGCTATCGACGTTCCTCCACTTTCAGCTCGGCGGCGAGACGGAGTCGTTCGGTCTCTACGCCCTGTTCACGCCGTGGATACTCGCTGTGATTCTCGTGGTCGCGTTGCTGGAGGCGGGCGCCCGCCGGTTCGTCGTCCCTCACGTCGCCAGGGCGGAGTAGCGGGTCACTGCAACTCGACGAAGCGAACGCCGCCGTGGCGCTCCTGCTCCAGGGACCCGTCGGCGCGCTTGTGGGCGCGGACCAGCGTCTGTCGTCCCCTTCCGATGGGGGCCAGCAGGAGGCCCTCGGGCCGGACCTGATCGACGACCGCATCGGGAAACTCCGGCGCTGCGCAGGTCAGGTACGCGCGGTCGTAGGGGGCGTGGTCGGCCCACCCCTGCTTGCCGTCGCCGGCGCGGACCGAGACGCCCTGGTACCCCAGGTCGGCGAGTCGCCCGCGAGCATCATCGGCAAGGTTCTCGTGGTACTCGACGCTGTAGACGTTCTCCGCACCCACGATCTCGGCGGTGACGGCGGCGTGGTAGCCACAGCCCGTCCCGATTTCGAGGATCGTGTCACCTGGCCGCAGGTCCAGCAGGTCGGCCATGATGGCGACCATGTGGGGCGCACTGATGGTCTGGCCCTCGCCGATGGGGAGTGGGCGGTCGGCGTAGGCGTCGGCGCGCTCGTGGTCGGGGACGAAGGCGTGGCGCGGGACGGCCCCCATCGCGTCGAGCACACGCTCGTCGTCGACCGCCTCGCGCCCCGCGAGCCGGTCGACCAGGCGCCGGCGGCGCTCGGCCCAGTCAGTCATGGGTGCCGCTAGCACGGCCGAGGACAAGAGCGCGTCGGCGAGAAGCGACCGACGGCAGTGGGTCTCCCCGCCGTCAGGGTCGAGCAGCCGGTGGCGCTACCAGGCCGACCACGCCGTCGTGGACTCGTCGCGGACGTAGAGGCGCTTGACGTCCTTGGCCACCACGGAGTCCCCGCCCTGGTCGTAGCGGTCGCGGTCGTAGCCGTGGGCGTCGTCGCGGACGTGGAACCCCTCGACGGTGAACTCGTTGTCGCCGTACTCGGAGCTGCGGCCGACGATGAACTCCTCGTCGCCGGGGATGTGGAGCTTGAAGCTCTCGGTCTCGTCGTGGCGGCCGTCTTTGGGATGCATCGTCACGTTGACCGAGACGTTGCCGACGGCGCGCGTCCAGATGGTCCGGACGTCCTCGGCAGTGGCCTCGTCGACGCGCTGCTCGCCGTCGAGTTCGAGGCTGGTGATCCGCACGGTCATGATCGCCTCCTCGGTCTCCAGCAGGAACTCCTCCCCGGTCGCCAGTTCCTCCTCGGCGGGGACGTCGACCTGCGCGGAGAAGGACTCGCCCTCCTGGGAGACGACGACCTTGCGCTGGATCTCGCTGGCTTCGGGAAGCTGTGTCTTGTGGACGTGGTCACACTCGGTACAGCGAACCGTCACCTGCCCGCCCGGCTTGAGCACCTCGTGGACCGTCTCCAGGTCCGGCGAACAGGCCGGACACGGCAGGGCGACGCGTTCGCCCGGTGTAGCGTCTGTCATGCGAAGGGCTACTGGGTCCGAGCGTAAATGCGCGTCGTACTCGGCGTGCACCCCGCGCTGCTGCCGACGGTGATCAGCCGAGGGCGTCAGCCGCGAAGCAGTCGCAGGCCACCGAGTACCAACACTGTGACGCCGGCCCCGATCCCGACAGACGTGGGCACGCCGCCGTTATCGTCGGCCGCCGCCTCGGCAGCGGTAGTCACGGCTGCACGTTCGGTCGCCGAGGCGCGATTCGAGGCCGAAGTCGAGGCCGACGCGTCCTGTGTGGCGGCCACGTCCACCTCCGAGGTGGTCGTCCGAACGACTCCTCGGTCGTCCCGCACGCTGAGTGTGACCGTGTACGTGCCCGGTGACGCGAACCGGTGGGTGACGCGTTCGCCCGTCGCGTTCGTCCCGTCGCCGAACTCCCATCCGTACGCCTGTACCTGCCCGTCGGCATCTGCCGACCCCGAGGCGTCGAACTCCACCTGCGTGCCGGCCTCCGGGCTCGCGTCCGAGGCGTCGAACGCCGCCGTGGGCGGCTGGTTCGGCGTGCGGACGGTGAGTGTTCTGGTCACCGTCGCCACGTTTCCAGCCGCGTCGGTGACGGTGAGCGTGACATCGTACGACCCGGCGGTGGTGTAACTGTGCGTGGCACTCGCACCGGTGCCGACGCTTCCGTCGCCGAAGTCCCACTCGTGGCTCGCAATCTGTCCCTCTGGGTCGACGGACCCGGACCCGTCGAACGTCACTTGCTGCCCAGGTTCGACCTTGCCGCGAGAGGTGGCGAACACCGCTCTCGGGTCCCTGTCTTCGACCGTGAGCCGTGTCCGAACCGTGTCACTGAACCCGTCCGTGTCCTCGACCGTGAGCGCAACATCGTACGTCCCCGGCGTCGCGTAGCTGTGGGTGACCCGCTGCCCGCTGGCGGTCGTGCCGTCCCCGAACGACCACGTGTAGCTGTCGATGGCCCCGAACAGCGAGTACGAGTCAAGCCCGTCGAAGGCGATCGTCTGTGCCGAGCGTGGCCTATCGGGGACGGCAGTCACGTTCGCGTGAATCGCCGTATCGAGCACCGAGGTGGTGTCGACGATGCCCGGAAGGGATCCGGGGACCGCGACGGTCGGATCGCCCGTGGCCGTCGACGACTCGATGCTACCCACGTCGAAGACCTGCGTTCCGTTCTGTGACGTGCTCGACTCGTTCGTACTCGTGCCGTTGACGAACGTGAACTCTGTCCCGCCGACACCGGACAGTCGCGTGTTCACCGACACCAGCGAGGCGTTGATGCTCCGCGGTGCCGAAACGTTGGTGAACGTCTGGGTGAAATAGCCGTCTCTCTCGACGCGGACGGTACGGGACTGGTCGACCCAGAACTCGCCGACCCACGGCGTCTGTCCGACCGCCTGTCCGTCGACGTAGACGGTCGCATCGTCCGGCGTCGAGACGACGATGACCGGCTTGGTCCGTCGCTCCATCGAGAGTCGAACCGTCGACCTGTTCAGTGCGACACGCTCGCTCGCCGTCCGATAGCCGTCGGCGCGAACCTCGACGGTCGCCTCGCCGTATCGCCTCGTGTGGTCGACCGCGAACGACCCCGTCCACGGCGTCTCCCCCCGGCGTTCGCCGTCGAGATACACGTCCGCGCCGTCGACGTTCGCGGTCACCGTCACGTCCCTGCGCGTGTCATTCGCGGGCGTCTCGATTTTGAGCGGATCGTCTACGAACACGTAGTCGAGGCTCGTGACGGATTCCGACGAGAGTACGTCCGCATCGAGCAGCCGAACCGTCAGGACCGAGAACGTCGGGTCGACCGCTATCGGGTCGGTGTCGCCGCCGCCCTGTGCGAACACCTCGTCGCCCGTTATCTCGAAGATGAACGTCCCGTCCCGGTCCCGCCCGACCGGAACGCTCCGCACGGTCGACGTCCCGCCGGCGTCGAGCGCCAGCACGACCTCCATCTCGGGATTGCCGGCCCCCAATCCACCGACCTCGGGGAACTCCGTGTCCGCGTCGACCGTCACCTGGAACGACGACACGTACCCGTCGCCGTCCACGTCTACCCTATCTGAGATGGTTATCTCCGTTATCTGTGCCTCCGGGTCGTCTGCCGAGGCGATTCCGACGCTAGCGCTGACGGCCACCAGTACGACTAGGACACAGACGCCGAATGCACGCGGCGTCGACCTCATCTCCCTCCCGAAAACGGTTGGTTCGTATTTCATCATTCACACCTGACCGGTCTCGGAACCGGTCTCAGCCGGCCCCTCACCGCTCGTTCTCCACCGACACCAGTCAGCGGAGCGCTTACAGAACTCGTCTCATGCCCACCGTTGAATAACGAGACACTAGCTGTGTAGTGTCGGCGTATCCGCGTGCTAATACTTGTCCGTTGGCTGTTTCGATACCGCCATTTTCACGAGAACGCGGCGGCGAGCGGCCGTGATACGCCGATAAATAGCAACGTGGAACCGAGTGGGTTTCACGATACCCGGGACCGTCCACTTCACCCCCGCGTTCGCGTGTCGCTCGCGCTCCCACTCACTCCCGCCGCGGAAGATCGATCTCCTCACCATCTGCGAACACCGTCGGTTCCGTCAGGATGCCGTCGAGGTGGATCGGTGCGTCGGTGTCGCCGCCGATGGCGTGGTCGTCGCCGATGGCGATGTGGACGGTGCCGCCGGCCTTCTCGTCGAGCAGCACCGACCCCACGAGCTCCTCGACGGCGACGTTGGTGCCGATGCCGAGTTCGGCGAGGTTGTACGCGGCGTCGCCCACCTCCTCGGCCGCGTCCTCGATTTCTTCGCGAACCCGGTCGTCCGAGATATCAGTGACGTAGCCGTCTTCAACCTCGAACCGGAGTTCCTTGCCCTCCAGCGCGCCGTAGGGCATCATGGTCCCGTCGACGACGAACGTGCCGTTGGCGTTCTCGGGGCTGAGGAACACCTCGCCAGCGGGGAGGTTAGACATCGACCCGGCCTCGTGGACGATGCCGGTGTCGAGGCGCCACTCGCGGGCACCCGGTTCGAAGGTGATGTCCGTGCCCTGTGGCGACGTCACCCGGATCTCGTCGGCGTCCTCGACCTGGGCCAGGACGTCCCGGCAGTGCTGGGCGATGGCCTCGTAGTCGGCGTCCAGGCCCATCAGGAAGACGGCGTCGGTGATTCCTGGTAGGGTTGCGACGCGGGCGCCGGCATCCGTCGCGTCACTCCGGGCGCGCGTGTGAGTCACGCTCTTCGTGGTGGGCGCCAGCACGACGTCGGCGCTGGCCATCGCGGCGGCGACGGGTTCCGGCGGTTCCTCGCCGTGTTGCTCGCCCGGCGGGTAGCGAAGCAGGATGGCGTCGTCCGTTATCTCGCTGGCGACGGCGTACAGCGCCTCGCCGATGGCCTGGCGCTTGTCGTCGGTGACGACGGCGCAGGACTCACCGGGCTGGAGGTCCATGCACTGCTCGACGGCGGTCTCCGCGGGCTTCCTGAGCGACGAGTTCATGCCGAGGACTGGGTTCGGCGGGGGATTAGGTCTTGCGTCCGCGGTCCGAGAGGCCGCCCCATCGTCCACCTACTGTCCGGGGACGATCGGTTGTTTCCGATATACTCCGAAGCGAGTTAAATTGTTGCATCGGAGACGACAAGAAATATACCCGCTGGCCGAGAATCACGGGACATGCTCCGCGTGGGCATCAATGGATTCGGTACTATCGGGAAGCGCGTCGCCGACGCAGTCCGGGCCCAGCCGGACATGCGGGTCGCCGGCGTCGCGAAGCGGTCCCCGAACTACGAAGCCGAGGTCGCCCTGGACCGCGGCTACGCACTATACAGCGCCGCCGACGACGGCGCCACGCCGTTCGAGGACGCGGGCCTGCCCGTCGAGGGCGGCGTCCACGACCTCGTCGTCGAGAGCGACATCGTCGTCGACGCCACGCCCTCCGGCGTCGGCGCCCAGAACAAGGGCATCTACGAGGCCCACGACACCCCGGCCATCTTCCAGGGTGGCGAGTCCGCCGACGTGGCCGAGGTGAGCTTCAACGCCCGCGCGAACTACGACGATGCGGTCGGCGCCGACTCCGTCCGCGTCGTCTCCTGCAACACCACGGGGCTCTCCCGCGTCCTCGCTCCACTGGAGGAGTCCTACGGCGTGGAGAACGTCCGCGTGACCCTCGTACGGCGGGGCGGCGACCCCTCCGACACCGGCCGCGGGCCGATCAACGACACGCTGCCCGATCCGATCGGGATCCCCTCCCACCACGGCCCCGACGTCCAGACCATCTTCCCAGACGTGAACATCACGACGATGGGCCTGAAGGTCCCCTCGACGCTGATGCACACGCACGCGCTCAACGTCACCCTCGACGCCGAGCCCTCGACAGAGGAGGTGCGCGACCTGTTCGCCGGTGAATCGCGCCTCTTCCTCCTCCCCGAGCGCCTCGGCATCGACGGCGCCGGCAAGCTCAAGGAGTACACCAGCGACGCCGGCCGGCCTCGCGGCGACGTCTGGGAGAACTGCATCTGGGACGAGTCGCTGACGATGGACGGCGCCGACCTGTACCTCTTCCAGGCCATCCACCAGGAGGCCGACGTCGTCCCCGAGAACGTCGACGCCGTCCGGGCCATCGTCGACGCCGCCACCAAGGAGGAGAGCGTCGAGCGGACGAACGAGGCGCTGGGCGTCGGTTCCGGCCTCACCGACCACGCCGTCGACCACACCGACCCCATCTCCGACGCCGCCAGCGACGACTGACGGCGCTCTCGCTGTTTCTCCGTTTTTCGTCTTTCTCCACGACCTACGCCAGTTCTTCGAACTCGACCTCGCCCGTCTCGGTATCGAGGACCGCCACCGAGAACGGTTCGGGCGCGCCCGCGAACGCGATACCGCCGGGATTGATCTGGACGGTGCCCTCGAACACTTCGTAGGTCTGCTCGTGGGTGTGCCCGTGGAGGACGTAGTCGTAGTTGGCCGAGGCTACTAGCGCCTCGACGATGGCTTCGCTCGTGCCGTGGTAGACGCCGAGGTCGGTGCCGTCGAGGGTCAGTTCGGCCATCTCGCCGTGGTAGGTGCCGAACTCGTCGATGGCCGACTGGAGCGCCCACTCGCCGTCGTTGTTGCCGCGGACGGCGTGGAACGCGAAGTCCGAATCGAACGGTGTCGCCGAGAACGGCGCGACGATATCCCCGCAGTGGACCACCGTCTCGACGTCGCGTTCTTCGAACGTTTCGACCGCTGCTTCGACCAGATCCAGGTTGTCGTGCGTGTCCGCGACGATGCCGACGAGCATACGCGTCGTTCGCCCGGCCAGGGCAAGAAGGCTGGCGTCACTGGCGATTGTGGCCCTGTCACAGGGTACCGAATGATATTTACCGGGGTCGTCGGTACGACGAAAAGACATGTCGTCGACGGAAATCGTCGGGGATGGGGCGACGGAACGGGGAAATCCCCTCTGGTGGCTGTTCCGGCGCCACGGGGTCCCCCGGTGGCGCCAGTTCGCCGTCGGGATGACGCTGTCCGCCCTCGGGCGCTTCCCACAGCAGGCACCGGCGTTCCTCATCGGGATGGCGATCAACGCCATTCTCGCCGGGACGGAGGCGTTTCGGCTGCCGCTCGTTCCCAGCGAGTTGGTCCCGACGGACCAGGGGGGCCAGTTGCTCCTGACCGGCGGTCTGCTCGTCGCGGCCTACGGTCTGGAGACGCTGTTCGACTTCGTCGCACGCCACCAGATGGGTCGATTCGGCACGTACTTCCAGCACGACGTCCGCATGGACGTCTTCGACACCGTCCAGCGGCTGGAACTGGGCTTTTTCGACGACCGCGACACCGGCGACGTGATGAGCGTGCTCAACGACGACGTGGACGAACTGAACGCGTTCGTCTACGGCACGGTCAGCCGGGGTGCGGCGATGGTGTCGCTGGCCGTCGCGGCGTTCGTCTACATGCTGTGGCTGCAGTGGCAACTCGCGGTCGTCCTGCTCGTCGTGCCGGCGGTCCTGTTCGCGTTGAGCTACTGGTTCTCGGCCCACATCGAGCCCAAGCACGAGGCCATCCGCGAGCGCGTCGGCGAACTCAACGGCCGGCTGAACAACAACGTCGAGGGCGTCTCCGTCATCAAGGCCTTCGGCACCGAACGCGCCGAGCGCGAGCGCGTCGAGCGCGCCTCGCGGAACCACCTCGACGCCCAGTGGGATGCTCACCGGTCGCAGGCGACCGTCGACCCGGTGATGCGCGTCGTCTCGGACACCGGTCGCGTGCTCACGCTCGTCCTCGGCGGCTACTGGGTGATCTCCGGACAGGCTCCGCTCTTTTTCACCGGGGACCTGGCCGCCGGGACGCTCGTCTCCTTCCTCATGTACGCCGGCGCGCTCGTCACGCCGATGCAGGGGATCACCGACGTCGTCGACTCCTACCAGAACAGCAAGTCGGCGGCAACGCGGCTCCGCAAGGCCGTCGAGAACGACGCCGTCGCCGAACGCGAGGGTGCCAACGACCTCGCCGACCCCGAGGGCGCCGTCGATTACGAGGACGTCACCTTTCGGTACCCCGGCCGCGAGGAACCGACCATCGACGACGTGAGCTTCACGGTCGAACCGGGCGAGACCGTCGGCGTCGTCGGGCCGACGGGGGCAGGCAAGTCGACCCTGCTCTCGTTCCTGCTGCGATTCTACGACCCCGACGAGGGGACGATTCGCGTCGACGGGATCGACGTCCGGGACCTCACCGTCGAGAGCCTCCGGGAGTCGGTCGGGTACGTCTCACAGGACCCGTTCCTGTTCGATGGCAGCGTGCGCGAGAACGTCGCCTACGCCGAGACCGACCGCACCGACGACGCGGTCGTCGAGGCCGCGAAGCTGGCCGGCGCCCACGAGTTCGTCACCGACCTGCCCGAGGGGTACGACACCGAAGTTGGTGAACGCGGCGTCAAGCTCTCGGGCGGCCAGCGCCAGCGCATCGCCATCGCGCGGGCCATCGTCCGCGACCCCGCAATCCTGATCTTCGACGAGGCGACCAGCCACGTCGACAACGAGACCGAGGTGCTGATCCAGCGGACGCTCGATAACCTGGCCGCCGACCGGACGACGTTCCTCGTCGCCCACCGCCTCTCGACGGTCCGCGACGCCGACCGGATCCTCGTGCTCGACGACGGGCGGCTGGTCGAATCCGGTACGCACGACGACCTGCTCGCCGGCGACGGGCTGTACGCGGACCTCTGGCGCGTCCAGGTCGGCGACGTCGCGGCGCTACCGGAGTCGTTCCTCGAACGCGTTCGCCGGGAGGAGGACGTGGCATGAGCGACGAGTCCGAAGAAGTCGACGAGTCCGACGACACCGAGGAGGCCGACGAAGCGAACGAGACCCGGGAATCGAGCTACCGGGCCGATACCGACTGGCCGGTGCTGGCACTGATGCACGACCACGGCCGCCCCTACCTCCACCTCGCGGTGGCAGGTCTGCTGATCCGGCTGGTGTGGATCGTTCCCGGCCAGGCCAGCACGGCCATCCTGGGGTACGCCTACGACACGCTGTTCAGCGACGCCCGCGAGTTCGCGCCGCCGCTGGTGCCGCAGGCCTGGATACAGGAACCGATCGACCAGCTGTGGCTCGTCGCCGGTGCCATGCTCGGACTGACCGTTCTGGGGAAGGTGTTCCAGGTGCTCCGGACGCTCTCCTGGGGCGCGTTCGCGTTCAACCTCCAGCACGACGTGCGCACCGGCACCTACGACACCGTCCAGCGCCTGGAGATGGGGTTCTTCGACGACCACCAGACGGGCGAGGTGATGTCCATCCTCAACAACGACGTCAACGAGATGGAGGCGTTCTTCACGGACACCATCGACGACGCGATGACCGCCGTCTCCTTCCTCCTCGGCGTCGGCTTCTTCATGGTCCTGCTGAACTGGCAGTTCACGCTGGTGGCGCTGGCCGTCGCGCCCGTCATCGTCGCCGCCAACTACTGGTTCTCGGGCCGGATCGGCGCCGCGTACGGCGCGATCCGCGAGACGACCGGCAAGCTGAACGCCCAGCTCCAGAACAGCGTCAGCGGGATCTCCGTCGTCAAGGCCTACACCGCGGAACCCTTCGAGTACGACCGCGTCGGGAACGCCTCCCGGGCCGTCGTCGACGCCGGCCTCGAGCTGGTCGACATCAGGGCGAGACACTACCCGTCGATGCGCGCGCTCACGGGCGTCGGCGTCGTCCTGACCTTCGGTATCGGGGCGTTCTGGGTCGTCGACGGCCCGCCGGGTCCGTTCACGCTCACGTTGACGGCCGGGACCCTGCTCACGTTCCTCCTGTACACCCAGCGCATCTCCTGGCCGATGATAGAGGTGGCCGGCGTCATCGACAGCTACCAGAGTGCGAAGGCCTCGGCCGACCGGATCCTCGGCGTCCAGCGGGCGGCGGAGTCGGTCACCGAGCGACCGGACGCGACCGAACTCGACGCGGTCGACGGCGGCGTCAGCTACGACGACGTCACGTTCGCCTACCCCGAGAGCGACCGCGGCGACCCGACGAACGGCGACGGCGGCGAGAACGGCCCGGTCCTCACAGACGTCTCCTTCGACGTCGACCCGGGCGAGACGGTCGGTATCGTCGGCCCGACCGGCGCGGGGAAGTCGACGCTGCTCAAACTACTCATGCGGTTCTACGACGTGGACGAGGGGAGCGTCCAACTCGACGGCCACGACGTTCGGGACCTGACCGTCGACAGCGTCCGGGACGCCGTCGGCTACATCAGCCAGGACCCGTTCCTCTTCTCGGGGACGGTCCGGGCGAACGTGACGTACGGCACCCCGCAGACCGACGAAGCGGCGGTCTGGACTGCCCTGGAGCGAGCGGAGGCCGACGCCTTCGTCGCGGACCTGCCCGACGGCCTCGACACGACCATCGGCGAGCGCGGCGTCAGGCTCTCCGGTGGCCAGCGCCAGCGCCTCTGTCTCGCCCGGACGATGCTCCACGACCCGGACGTCCTGATCCTCGACGAGGCGACGAGCCACGTCGACAACGAGACGGAGGCGCTCATCCAGCGCAGCATCGCCTCGCTCGTCGCCGAACGCACCACCCTCGTCGTGGCCCACCGGCTCTCGACGGTCAGGGACGCCGACCGCATCGTCGTCCTCGACGACGGCGAGGTGGCGGAGGTGGGAACCCACGACGAGTTGCTCGACGCCGACGGTCTGTACGCGTCGCTCTGGCACGTCCAGGTCGGCGACGTCCAGTCGCTCCCCGCCGAGTTCGTCGACCGGGTCGAACAGCGGGCCGACGCCATCACTACCGACTGAGTGGCGTCGCCGCCGGCTGACGGGTTATCGACGCGAGCGTTCCTCACCCGTTTCGCGGCCCCACGAGTCAAGGTGGTCAGCCCCGAACAGTCTCTATGAACGTGCTCCTGACCGGCGGCGCTGGCACCGTCGGCACCGCCATCACCGATCACCTCGCCGACCGCGAGGAGTACCAGCTGACGAGCGTCGACCCGGAGCCCCATCCCGACCCGAACGTCGAGTCCGTCGAAGCCGACGTCGGCGACTACGAGGCTATCCGGCCCCACTTCGCGGACCAGGACGCCGTCGTCCACCTGGCCCACGCCCCTATCGAGGGCGGCGGCCCGTCGGACCGGTCGATCCACGCCTTCGACGGCCACCTCGCCAACCTGGAGATCCACGCCAATGCCTACGAGGCGGCCGTCGACGCTGGCGTCGACACCTTCGTCTACGCCTCCTCGAACCACGCCGTCGGGCTGTACGAGGTGGCGCACGCGCCCGAGGTCTACTACCCGGACTACGACCTCACCGTCGACCACACCGTCCAGCCACGGCCGGACTCGATGTACGGCGTCGAGAAGGTGTACGCCGAGGGGCTGGGGAGACTGGCCGCCGAGGCCCACGATATGCAGGTGTACGCGCTCCGGATCTGTGCGGTCCGGGACCCCGAGTACGACCACCCCTACGGCGACGCCGAGGCGGGGGTCGACCGCGGCGAGTTCGAGCGCGACAGCGACGCCTACGCGACCCAGGCCGCCCGGATGAAGGGGATGTGGCAGTCCCGCCGCGACCACGCCCAGATGGTCGAGCGCTGTTTCACCGACGATTCCGTCGAGTTCGACGTGTTCTACGGCGTCAGCGACAACGACCGCCGGTGGTTCGACATCGACCACGCCAGGGACGTGCTGGGGTACGAACCGGAAGACAACGGTGAAAAGTGGGATACGCCGCCAGAATAACATCGACGTCTGGTCGGAGTTGGACGCCACTGTCCCGGGACCGACGAAATAAGGTGGAGGCGACGAGAGAAGGCACACAGTGAACGCCAACGACCGCTCGATTACGGCGCTCGTCATGGTCGCCCACGCGGCGGTCCACACCTACGAGATGGCCGTCCCGCTGTTCGTCGTCGTCTGGCTGACGGAGTTCGACGTCATCTCGCTCGGCGTCGCCCAGTTCGACGTGACGACGGCGACGCTGGGCGTCGTCGTGACGCTGGGCTACGGGCTCTTCGGCCTCGGCGCGCTGCCCGGCGGGATTCTCGTCGACCGCGTCGGTTCCCGTCGGCTCATCAGCGCCTGTCTCCTGGGGATGGGGCTGTCCTACGTCCTGCTCGGCCTGGCGCCGAGCATGCTCGTCGTCGCCCTGGCCCTGATCCTCTGGGGCGTGGCGGCCAGCGTCTACCACCCGGCGGGCCTCTCGCTTATCAGCAAGGGCGTCGAGGAACGCGGGACCGGGCTGGCTTACCACGGCATCGCGGGCAACCTCGGCATCGGCCTCGGACCGCTCCTGGCCGCGATATTGCTCCTGTTCGTGGACTGGCGGACGGTCGCGCTGATCCTGGGGGTGCCCGCGCTGCTCGCGGCGGCCTACGCCGCTCGTGCGAACTTCGACGAGACGGCGGCCGTCGAGGGGGGACCCGAGGGAACGGCGGCCGACGGCGGCAGTTCGAAGGCCGACGCCGGCGTCGACTCGCTGGGTGAGTTCCTCACCGAGTCGCGACGGCTCCTGGCCGGCGGGTTCCTCCTCGTGTTCGTCGTCGTGATGTGCTCGGGGCTGTACTACCGCGGCATCCTCACCTTCCTGCCGGAACTGCTCCGCGGGCTGCCCGGGTTCGCGCCGATTCCCGTCACCGAACTGCTGCCGCCGAGCGTCGGGTCCGCGCTGGGCGTCGAAGCGGGCGACGCCCAGACCCTCTCACCGCAGGACTACTTCTACGCCGGCCTGCTGCTCGTCGGCGTCGTGGGCCAGTACGCCGGCGGGAAGCTGACCGACCGGTTCCCCGTCGAGTACGGCATCGCCGGCGCCTTCGCCGTCCTCGCGGTCCTGGCGCTGGCGTTCGTTCCCGTCGCCGGGATGGGCATCGGCCCCCTGATGGCGCTCGGTGCCGTCCTGGGAATCTTCCTCTTCGTCGTCCAGCCGCTGTACCAGGCGACCGTCGCCGAGTACACGCCCGCCGGCACGCGCGGGCTCTCCTACGGCTTCACCTACCTCGGCGTGTTCGGCGTCGGCGCGCTCGGGGGCACCATCGCCGGGGCCATCCTCGCGTTCGCCGACGTCACCGCGCTGTTCCTGGTGCTAGCGATAATCGCACTCGTCGCGTCCGGTGTGGGGCTCTTTCTCGCCCGTCGGGCGAACGGATAGCCACACGCCCGGTACGAGGTCGAACGGTGGGGAACGTGCCGGCGTACCCTCTCGACGATACGGCCGATCGTCCCATAAATTTATCACTCGAATATGATAAACTATCTTCATGGATTCGACCGAACGCGACGGCGACGGCGAGTCGGCTCCCGCGATGGGTGACCTGACCGAACGGCTGCACGTGAACATCCCGCTCACCGAGGCGTACGTCTTTCGCGGACCGAAGCTGACGCTGTTGATCAACAGACGGGCGACGTCGCCGGAATCGCGAATTCTCGACGAGGACTAGACCGTTCGTCGGCGTCGTCGCCGGTCTCCGTCGCCCACCGCAAGAACCGTCGTACCGACGACGAGCGCGCCGAATTCGAGGAACGCATTCGGATTCGGCGCGACACTCATAAATTCAATTACATCAATCAGTAATACTTATTGATTGTCATTGTTACTCACTGCATGGGTGGGCGGTCCACCCGGATACGCCATGACGAACGAACTCACCATCGGCGAACTGACGGAACTGAGCGAAGGCGGCATCGAGAAACGTGCCGATTACATCATCGGCTGGAGCAGTTTCATCATCGACTGCGAAGACGGCGTCTGCGAGAACTGATCGGCAACCGACCGCGGTGAGCGGTTCCGGCACAGTCGGCGGGCCGCTCGTCCGGTTTTCGGCCGGGAGAGGCGACGCGGCGCAAAAAAGTGACAATTGCAAATGTTTATTATATAGGACTTATATGCATTAGGCGAGTGGTAAATTCAACCACTCAGAGAAACGATGACGAGCGAACTCACCATCGGCGAACTGACGGAACTGACCGAAGACGGCACGGAGAAGCGCGCGGACTACATCGCTGGCTGGAGCGACTGGGTCCTCGCCGTCGACGAATAACTGAGCGATTCAGCGCAACGTGGGGCGCTCACGTCGAGTGAGCGACGACCCACGTTTGCGTGCGATCTGACGGTCGAATCGCTCGACGGGTCGAGGCCGCGACGCCGCCGGCAGATAAATCCAAACCGTTCGTGACAGATGAGAAGTTTTATTACTTAATTGGTATTTATTTCCGGCAGGAATGGACAGGAATATTCCGCGAATCGACCCGTTCCCCGACGAGCGCGCCGTCGAGGCGGCGCTCGCCGATCTCGTTGCGGACACGGACGCATGGCTCGACGACCACGCTGCGCAGTTCGACCCGCTCGTCTGGTCGGACGCGGAGGTCCGGTTCCTCCGTCGGAAAGCGTTCGCCGAAGCGGGGATGTACCTCCAGCGAGCGGCCTACTCGGAGACGGAACCGTCCGATCGGCTCCGGTCGCTGGTCCTCGACCACGTGAACGAAGCCGAGTACCGGCACCTCCTGGCGCGGTCGCCACAGCAAGTCGCGATGTTCGGCTATCCGGTGGCCTACGCCGACGACCAGGGCGCGTTGGACGAAGCGACCGCCGAGGCGTTCGAGCGAACGGTCTCGCGCCCGGACCTCTGGGCGAGCGAGGTGTTGCCGTTCCGGAAACTCGACCTGTTGCACCTGTGCCGGCTCTACGGGCAGGAGCCGCCGGTCGACGCCTCCCTCGAAGCCGCGGTCGGCTCGACGTGTGCGGCCAACCAGATCAATCCCGCGACGGTGTCGATGGAGGACACCTACGGACTGACCCACGTCCTGATGTACTACCAGAACTTTGGGAGCGGCCACGAACGGTTCCCGGACGAGCCGATTCCCTACCGCTATCCGGCCACGCTCCACGGCCTCCTGTTGCGGTACATGGCCGCTGACAACTGCGACCTGGTCGGCGAACTCCTGCTCTGCGGGGCCCTCGAGAAGCGCCTCCCGCGGGGCCTGGCGCGTTTCGCGCTGGCGTGGTACCTCGACCAGGTCTCCGCGGAGGGGTACGTTCCCCACCCCGGAGACAGCCTCCCCATCGGCGCCCGACGGGGCGACATCGGTGACGGCTCGCTCGACATCGACATCGGGTCGTGGGACGACGAGAGCGAGGCGTGGGCGAAACACTACCACCCAACCCTGATCGGCGCGACGCTCGGCCGGGTCCTGCTCGAACGCTGGCCCGAGATCGACGCGCTGGCGACCGACCGACAGCTCGACTACGAGTCGGAGGCGACGAACCTGCTCACGCTGGGGCGGGCGTTCGACCTGTTCGCCGACTACCAGCTCGAGGACGGGGCGAAGCTGATCCGGGAACTCGGCGGGACGGCGACCGCGGCGGTGTACGCCGACGTCGTGGACCTGGGCGTCCAGTTCATGGAGTGGCAGCGCCGGCCCGACGACCGGTTCGGCTTCTGGACCGACGAGAAGACGCTCTTCGTCGCGGCGGGCGACGACCGGGACGCCGAGCAGTTCCGGGCCGACCTCGTGGATCCGCTCTCTGAACTGTGTGAGGACGCCATCGCGGGCGTCGAACGAACGCGGGTAGAGGGCGAGTGACGCACGCCGCCACCTGACGACCAATGACTCTGACAGCCGAGAACCTCGGGAAGCGATGGAGCGGTGACGTGTGGGGTATCAGAAACGCGTCGCTCGACCTCGACGACGGTGTCGTCGGCCTCCTCGGACCGAACGGTGCGGGGAAATCCACGTTCATGCAGGTGATCGCGACGGTGACGAAGCCGACGGAGGGGCGGCTCTACTGGAACGGCGCGGACGTCGCGGCGTCGCCGAACGACGTCCGCTCGGTGCTCGGGTACTTGCCCCAGGACTTCGGCGTCTACCCGAACCTCACCGCGACGGAGTTCCTCGAGTACATGGCCGCGCTGAAGGGCCTGCCCGGTGGCGTCGCCCGCGACCGGATCGACGAACTGCTGGCGGTGACGAACCTCGAGGAGTATCGGGGGCGGAAACTGTCGGGGTACTCCGGCGGGATGCGCCAGCGCGTCGGCATCGCGCAGGCGCTGCTGAACGACCCGGACCTGCTGATCGTCGACGAACCGACCGTCGGCCTCGACCCCGCCGAACGCGTCCGCTTCCGGAACGTCATCGGCGACCTGACCGAAGACCGACTGGTCATCCTCTCGACGCACATCGTCACCGACGTCGAGTCGACAGCCACGGAACTCGTCGTGCTCGACGACGGTCGGTTGCTGACCCAGACCACGCCGGAGGCGCTGATCGACGAGGTGGACGGGATGACCTGGGAGTGGACGGTCTCCAGTGATCGCCTCACGGCGGTGAAACAGTCCCATCCGGTCACGAAGACCGTCAGGCGGGCGGGCGGCGTGCTCGTCCGGGCGGTGAGTCCCGACCGCCCCGACCCGGATGCGACGGCCGTGGAACCGACGCTCGAAGACGCATACCTGTGGACGATCGAACACGATGGCGGCGCGTAACGCCCTCCGTCAGTGCGTCGCCGTCGCCAGGGCGGACGTCCTCGACAGGGGCCGCGACAGGCGGTTCCTGGTCGTCTTGCTGGCCAGCGCCTACCTCGGTCACCTGGTCACTGTCGGCGACCTCGAGATGGCGCTCGGCGACAACGGGTTCCGTGGGGTCCACAACGCGGCCTGGCTGGGGACCAACATGGCGCTGGCCGGCAGCGCGGCCGTCGCGGTGTTCGGATTCTACTACACGAAAACCGCGATAGAACGGGACCGGCACGGCGGCCCCCGACAGCTGATCGCGTCGAGCCCCATCGGGACGGTCGCGTACCTCGTGGGCAAGTGGCTGAGCAACCTCGCGCTCCTGGCGGTCGTCCTCGGGGCGATGGGGGTCTCGGTCGTGCTCCTGTTCGCGCTTCGGGGCACGGGACCGTTCGACCCGGTCGCGTTGCTTGCCCCGCTCGCGCTGTTCGCGTTCCCCGTCGCGGCGCTGGTCGCGGCGGTCGCCCTCGCCTTCGAGGCGACCCCGGTCCTCCGGGGCTCGCTCGGGAACGTCCTCTACCTGGTCGCGCTCGTCGCGATTCCGGTCGTGCCGGCCGTCGACCCGCTCGGCGGGACGTTCATCGTCGAGAGCATGCAGCAGGCCATCGCGGCCCAGTATCCGGACTACACCGGCGGCGGATTCTCCTTCGGGTACATCGCCGGCGAGTACCAGCGCTTCGAGTGGCAGGGCCTGCCGGTCACGGCCGACCTCCTCCTCCACCGCGTCGCGTACTTCGCCGTCGCGCCGGTCATCGTCGTCTTCGCTGCGGTCCCGTTCGACCGGCTCTCCCCGGACGCGGGCTTCGGTCGCTCGCTGCCGTGGCCGTCCCGGAGCGGAGAGGAGTCGGTGTCCGACGGTGACGCGTCGGCTGACCCGATGGTCACCGTCGATCACGGCTCGGGGACGGCCGTCGAACCCGAACCGGTGACGCTCGGGACGGTCGACGCCGCGCGGACGTTCCGCCCCGTCAGACTGCTCGTGGCGGAGCTGAAACTCGCGCTGGCCGGGCGCTCTCGCCTGTGGTACGCGGGGTACGTCGGGCTGTTCGTCGGCGGCCTCGCGGCGCCGTCCGGGCCGGCGACGCGGGTCGTGCTGACGCTCGCGTGGGTCTGGCCGCTGTTCGTCTGGTCGCAGACCGGCGTTCGCGAGTACCGCCACGGCACGCACGAACTGGTGTTCACCTCGCTGCACCCGCTGGCGCAGTTACTGGCGACCTGGGCGGCGAGCGTCGTCTGCGTCGGCGTGCTCGTCGGCCCGGCGGCCGTCCGGTTCGGCCTCGCGGGCGATCTGGGCGTCGCGCTGGCGATGGCAGCCGGCGTTCTCATGGTGCCGTCGCTCGCGGCCGCCGCGGGCGTCACCACACGGACGGGCCGCGTCTTCGAGGTCGGCTACCTCCTCGTCTGGTACGTCGCCATCGTGAACCAGACGCCTGCGCTGGATTACGGGGGCGTGACCGGAGCGCCCTCGGCCAGCGCCGCGCTCTTCGCTGCCGTCGCCGTCGCGTCGATGGCCGTCGCCGTCGTCGGCCGCTGGCGGCTGCTCCGGTGACGGACCAGCCCGGTGGGCGTGGACACACCGGACACAATTCTGAAAATTAACTGTTACATTTTATTATTCTCCAGTTTAATTTACACTCAAATGGAGGGTAACGACTTCGGGTCGGCTTCGGCCCCGGCAGTTCGGGTGACGGACCTGACCAAGGTGTACGACGCCGAAGACGGCGAGGTAACGGCTCTCGACGGCATCTCGCTCGAGATCGAGCGTGGGACGGTCGTCGGTATCCTCGGCCCCAACGGGGCGGGCAAGACGACGCTCATCAAGTCGATACTCGACCTCGTGCGCCCGACCGACGGAGACGTGGCGGTGCTCGGAGCCGACGTCACCGCCGCTGGCGGGGAGCTGTATCGCCACGTCTCGGCCATGCTGGAGGGGGCACGGAACGTCTACTGGCGGCTCTCGCTCCGGGAGAACCTCCGGTACTTTACCAGCCTCCAGGGGATCGACCCGGACGAGGTCGCCGAAGAGAACCTCGCGTTCGTCGAGTCGCTCGGGCTGACCGACAAGCTCGACGAACCGGTCAACTCGCTCTCGCGCGGGATGAAACAGAAGGCGACGCTCGCGTGTACGCTCGCGCGTCGGACCGACCTCGTGTTCCTCGACGAGCCGACCCTGGGACTGGACGTCGAGGCGTCGGCCGCGCTCGTCGACACCCTCCGTGAGATGGTCGACCGCGACGAGAAGACCGTCGTCCTGAGCAGCCACGACATGGACGTGATAGAGGACCTGTGTGACCGCGTCGTCGTCCTGAACGCCGGACGCGTCGTCGTCGACGACTCCGTGTCCGCGCTCCTCGACGCGTTCCGGACCCAGTCACACCGGCTCCGGCTGGCGGCGCCGCTCGACGACGTCGACCGGGCGGCCGTCGCGGAGGTGGCCGAATCGGTCTCGTGGTCGGGGACGAGTGACGCAGTCGAACTGACGGTCACGCTCGAAGCGCCCGACGACTACTACCGGCTGATGCGGACGCTGGAGTCGGCGGGCGCGACCATCGAGCGCGCCGAGACGACGACGCCGGACCTCGAATCGGTGTTCCTGCGCGTGACCGATCGCGCCGACCCGCCGACTGACGAACTCGCGGTCGGGGGACAGCGATGAACGGCCACGCCATCCTGTTCAGGGCCACGTTCGAGAAGGCGGTCTGGCTCCTGAAGCGGTATCTGTTCAACACCGTCATGATGGTCGTCGGGATGTACCTCCTGTTCGCCCTGCTGTTTTTCGGCGGCCGGATGATGGCGCCGACGGTCGTCTCCGACTCCACCGAGGCCCTCGTCGTCGGTTACCTCGTGTGGATGATGGCGGTCAGGGCCTACCAGCAGACCTCGAGCGACGTCACCAGAGAGGCCCAGTGGGGGACGCTCGAACAACTGCACCTCTCGCCGTACGGGATCGGTCGGGTCGTTCTGTTCACCAGCGTCGTCAACGTCCTCGTGACGCTGCTCATCGGCGGGGTCATCCTCGGATCCATGGTCGTCACCACGCGCACCGCACTGGCGATCGATCTCGTGACGATCGTCCCGGTCGCAGTCCTGACGATCCTCCCGGTCGTCGGCGTCGGCCTGTGCTTCGGCGGCCTCGCCCTGCTGTACAAACGCGTCGGCCAGGCGGCGTCGCTCATGCAACTCGGGTTCATCGTCTTCCTCGCGATGCCCCTCGACGCACACCCCCTGCTCCGGTTCGTCCCGCTCTCGCTCGGAACGGCACTGCTCGAGGACGCGATGGCCACGGGGACGCGGCTGTGGGAATTTCCCGTTCCGGATCTGCTCACCCTCCTCGCTGTCGCCGTCCTCTACCTGGGCGGCGGCTACCTCGTGTTCAAGGCGCTGGCCACCCGCGCGCGCAAACGCGGCGTCCTCGGCCACTACTGACCGTTACTCTCGCGCCAGTACTTCGACGCCGATCAGTTCCTGGCCGGTCAGCGCCCGGATGTAGGCGCCGCCGGCGATGGAGACGTGGGAGAACTCCTCTTCCGTCATGCCGTACATACGAATCGCTCGCGAGGTGTCGCCGCCGCCGACGACGGAGAAACAGTCCGTCGCGGCGATGGCTTCGAGCGCGCCGACGGTCCCCACGGAGAAGCGCTCGTCCTCGAACAGGCCCAGCGCGCCCTTGACGAAGACGGCCTCGGAGTCCCGGATGATCGGCGAGTAGGTCATCACGGTCTCCGAGCCGACGTCGAGAAAGCCCTGTTTCTTCTCCTCGATCTCGTCGACGGCTATCTCGGCCCGATTTTCGTCGTCATCTTCGTAGGCCAGGTCCACCGCTAGCGAGATCTGGTCGCGGTGCTCGGCGAGCATCGACTCGATCTTTGCCTGGTTCGCCTCCCACTGCTCGTCGAACAGGTCCATGTCGCCGACGTCGTGGCCGACGGGGTAACCGTCCGCGCGGAGGAACAGTTCGCCGGCGATGCCGCCGAGGAGAAAGTCGTCGACCTTCTCGTCCAGCGCGCTCATCACGTCGATGACGTCCGTCGCCTTGGTGCCGCCGACGACCATCGTCACGTTGCCGTCGAACTCCTTCTCGGCGATGGCGGTGTTGGCCTCGTACTCGGTCTCCATGACGCGACCGGCGTAGGCCGGGAGGACGAGTGGGAAGCCGACGAGCGAGGCGTGCGAGCGGTGGGCCGCCGAGTAGGCGTCGTTGAGGTAGGCGTCGAAGTGGGGCGCGAGCGACTGGACGAACTCCGTCTCGGCCTTGACTTCGGGCGCTTCCTCGGGGAGTTCCTCGTCGCACATCCGCGTGTTCTCGAGGAGGAGCACCTCGCCCGAATCGAGGTCGTCGATGGCCGCGATGGCCTCGTCGCCGAACGTGTCCGCGACGAACTCGACGTCCCGGTCGATGTGCTCGGCGAGGATGTCGGCGTGCTGTTCGAGCGAGACGAAGGTGTCCCGGCCGGGCCGGCCCTGGTGGGCCATGAGTGCGGTCTCGAACCCGCGGTCGGCGAGTTCTTTCACGGTCTCCGCGTGGCGGTCGAACCGGCGGTTGTCCTGGACGGCGCCGTCCTCCACGGGGCTGTTGAGGTCGAGGCGGACGAGGACGCGCTGGCCGTCGTCGAGGTCGTCGAGCGTTTGGAAGTGAGTCATTGACTAATTCGTCTACAGGAATGTGTTTATTGGTTTCGTAGCTAGGTTTCGCCACAAGAACTGTGGCGAAGAAACCTTTATATACTATCAAACACAACTGTTGTGCAACAACAAATGCCCTTGTCTGAAAATTGGTCCACACGTACCATCACTCTACTCATTATCGGGTATTGCGATGGTGCAAACAAGAATCGACTTTCAACCCAACTCGTTGAGATGGGTATAGCTTATTCAAAATCAGATGTTCAAACAGCAGTTCGTTTACTCGAATTCAGCAACAGAGTTCACATTGACAACGGGGAATGTAAATTAACAGAAGCTGGTTCTAAGGAATTCAGGCAAGTCCGAGCGCTCTTGGAATCACAACCATTGTGTGGGGTTGCAGATGCCTAAGTTAAAAGATTACACTAAAAAAGAGAGGGTTGCGAATTGTTGGCTAATTGGGGAAAATGAGGACATTCCAGCTATTGCTGAAGCCGCAAATTGCTCATACGAGTATGCCAGGCGGCTGATCCGAGATATTGAATCTGGAGAGATTGATCCTGCTCAGTATTCTGATCAAGATCTACAATCTATTCTTTCAAGCAAGCCTCCCATCAAATCAGAAAATGCAACCCTCGGAGAGGTTTTCATAGGTGATGGCAATAAAAAGGAGCTCAAAGAAGATAATTCAGTTGATTTAAATGAGGATATTTCCGGAGAAGAATCTGAACTGGAAACTAGCGAAAGTGACCGAAATTATGTTTCCACGAGTGATCTGGAGGCAGTCGGTCAAAGGGTTGAGGAGTTACAAGCAGAAGGTGAATTTCATTTAAATCAAGGGAAAAAATGGGCAGCGGGTAAATATTATGTCTCTACTCGGTCTCTGGAATATATTGACTCGTTTATTGAGAAGTATGATGATGACATTCCACAGGAGGCTATCGAGATAGCCATAAACCGTGTGAATGAGCTGTATGAAGAAGCGAAGTTTGAAGCCGAGATGGATATTCAGGGAGCAGAGCAAAAACAGTACGCAGCGAATAGAGTTTTATCATTGTTCAGCGAACTCCTCTCGTAATAATCACATTTTCAATTTGAATCGGAATATGGCGTTTTGAATATTCACTAGATGAGATGTCACAAAACAAATTACTGACCGATCAGTTCCGTAGCTAACTTAATACTCACGGGCCGAAAACGGATTCCATGGCAAGCGCGGCGCTCTCGGAACCGCAGGTCCTGGCCCACGCCAAGGCCCGCCTGTTTCCCGACTCCGGCGAGGACGAGGCCTACGCCGTCGTCGACACCCAGTTCGCGATGGACGAGTGGCTCGCCGACCAGCGGGTCCCCGAGGCCGTCCGCGACCGTCTCGCGCCGTTCAACCACGTCCGGCTGGGCTCTGGCTACCCGGACCTCGTCGGCGTCCGGAAGCTGGAGGACGACCTGCTGGCCGTCGACCGCGTCGGCGACCAGCCCCCGCTGGTGGCCATCGAGGCCAAGGGGTACCGGGAGAACGAGGACGTCGACGTCGAGCGCGGCGTCGTCCAGGCCTACGACCGCCTGAACGAGGCCAACGCCGCCTACGTCGCCGCGCCGCAGGCGGCCATCTCGCAGTCCGCGCGGACGCTGGCCCGCGAGCTGAACGTCGGCGTGCTGGGGGTCGAGAGTGGTGGGGAGGTCCGCCCGGTGGAGGTTCCCCGCGTCGTCGGCAACCACACCTCCGACGACGCGACGGCCATCCGGTTCCAGGCCACTGCCCAGGGCGTCGCCGACAGATCCTTCTCCCTGAACCACCCGAAGAACTACCTCGCCTACCCGCTGGCGGTGTACCACCCCGAGTCGACGGAAACTGTTCTCGGCGAGCGCGTGGTCAACGCCGTCGACGGGGCGCGGACCGGTGCGGCGTTCCTCGGACTGGTCGAGGAAAAGCCTCACCGCGTCGACCTGACGCCGCTCGGCGAGGAAGTCGTCCGGTTCGCGCTGGACCGATATGGGTCGGCCGACGCGGCGCTGGCCGAGTTCGAACAGTGGCAGGGGTCCGTGCAGCGCTTCTACGACCTGGCCCCCGACTGGGGCCTCCTGACCCGGCGCGTCCTCTGGGAGTATCCGGCGACCAAGCTGATCGTCGAGGAACTCCAGACGATGCACGAGGACGACGAACCAGCCCCGTCGCTCGTCCAGTTCGTCGAGCGGCTTCATCGGCTTCACCCGACCTTCACCGTCGAACTGTTCCTCCGCGGCACCGACGACGTCCGCTCCCGGGTGCTCGACGGGGAGGGAGCGCTTCGGGTCGAGGAACTCGAGGACGGGAACGTGTATCACTCGCCCACGGTATTCCAGCTCAAGGCGATGCTCTACCACGCCGGCGTGCTGACTGAGCGCGGGTCGGAGCCGAACAAACTGGATCCTTCGGCGATACGTGGGCGCTCCGCGAACCGCTGGATTACGCTCCTTGAGAAGATTTTGACGACACGTCAGGCGCGCGCTGTCGCGGCCTCCGTGCCGCGACGGAACTGCGCGAGGGATGAGGAGCGCAGCGCAGCGAGCACCGCAATCGGCTGGGGAGGGTGTGGCTGTGGTGGTCGCGTTGGGCGGGACTGAAAGGGGCGAATCGTTCGACGAGCGAGACGACGCAAGGACCGCAACGGAGTGAGGACCGCAGCGAGTCGCAGCCGTCGAACGACTCGGGGCTTTCGGGTTGTTCATGCCGACAAGAAATAGAAAGCCCCCGGTCGCTGGCGGGCTGCGAACGCGCCTGCGCTCCTCGTTCCACTGCGGTGCCCTCAGACTACGTCTGAGGACTAACGGGACCTTCGGTCCCGTGTCGCTTGACGGTTCTCGCTCCGCCAGCGACCGGCCCCTTTCAGTCCCGCCCACACAGCAACCACACGCCTCCCCAGCCGATTGCGGTGCTCACTCCGTTGCGCTCCTCATCCCTCGCACAGTATCGTCTCGCGACCTCGCTCTCGCTCGGCCGCTCGACAGCGCGCGCCACCTGCTGCTACTCTGCTCGATTAGCCAGTAGGAAGCAACAAACTTCGAGAGACGAGAGAGCCAGCCAGTCCTAGTACTCGTGGACGTGCTGGGCGACGTCGAGCATGCGGTTCGAGAAGCCGTACTCGTTGTCGTACCAGGTGAGCACCTTCGTCATCCCGCCCACCACGTTCGTGTTCTGGAGGTCGACCAGCGTCGAGTAGGGCTGCTGGAGAATGTCGGAGGAGACGATGTCGTCGTTCGTCACGCCGAGTACGCCCTCCATCTCACCCTCGGCCGCGGCTTCGAAGGCGGCGTTGACGTCGCCCGCCGTCACGTCGGATTCGAGGTTGACGACGAACTCGGTGATGGAGCCGTTGGGGACGGGGACGCGCATGGCCATGCCGTCGAGTTTCCCCTCGAGTTCCGGGAGGACTTCGGTGGCGGCCTGGGCGGCGCCGGTGGTGGTGGGGATGATGTTCTCGGCGGCGGCGCGGCGGCGGCGCGGCTTGCTGTTGGGGCCGTCGACGAGGTTCTGGGTGCCGGTGTAGGCGTGGACCGTCGTCAGCTGTCCGACCTCGATGCCGAACTCCTGGTGGAGGACCTTGGCGACGGGGGTGATGGAATTGGTCGTACAGGAGGCGTTGGAGACCACGTCCTCGCCGTCGTACTCGTCCTGGTTGACGCCGTAGACGAGCTGTTTGACGGGCTCGTCGCCCTTCGGCGGGGCGGAGATGACGACCTTGTCCGCGCCGGCCTCCAGGTGCTGGCTGGCGTCCTCGTGCGAGCGGAAGATGCCCGTGGCCTCGAAGGCGACGTCGACGTCGAGTTCGCCCCAGGGGAGCTTGCTCGGGTCGGTCTCGTGGAAGACGCCGGCCTCGAAGTCGGTGCCGTCGACGGTCAGTGTGCCGTCGTCGAGCGAGGCACCGTCACATCGGCCCAGCACGGTGTCGTACTTCGCGAGGTACTCGAACTCCTCGTCCTCCATCACGTCGTTGATCCCGACGATGTCGACGGCGTCGCTCTCGAGCGCCGCTCGGAAGACGTTCCGACCGATGCGCCCGAAGCCGTTGAGACCGACGCGGACAGGCTCGTTGTTCATGACGAGTATAAATTGGGTTCAGAGCGAGTAAAGGGTTTTCGAAGTCGGGGACGAATCGCTCGTTCATCAACGTGGAACGGTCGCAACTGAACGATCGTGGGAAAGTCGTCGGACTGGCGGGCTCTCTCGAACGAGTCAAACGTCCTATGGGTTCCGTGAAGGATCCCGTCCATCCGCTCGCCATGTGGTGGTCGAATCATCCAACGAACTGTAGTGTCTCCTACAGGAGAGGGTCCAGCGCTGTGGACGGCCGAAGCTTTATTCCGTGGGTCGTCATAAGCGTTCACAGGATGAGACGCGACGACCGTGACGACCCCTTCGACGAGTTCTTCCGCGAGCTAGAGCGGATGATGAACGACGTGATGGGTGCCGGTGGGGACGTCCACATCGAACAGAGTGGCGCCGACTACGGGGCGGACCTCCACCTCGACGTTCACGAGACAGACGACGCAGTCCGGGTCGTGGCCGACGTGCCCGGCGTCGACAAGGAAGCCATCGACCTCAAGTGCGACGGCGAGGTCCTCACGATCAAGGCCGCGGCCGACCAGCGCGACTACGGCGAACGGGTGCGACTCCCGGCCCACGTCGACGAGCACTCCGCGAACGCGACGTACAACAACGGTATTCTCGAAGTAAGCTTCACGCGGAGCGAAGACGCCAGCGACATCAGCCTCGACTAGCGGTCCCGTCGTCGCGCTGGCTCTCCGCCGATTTTCGTCTCTCGTCGAGACTTCTCAGTTCCACCGCCAGCTCACCAGCCGTCCCCGGGCCCCGCGTATACACCTGAACACGACGAATACTCTCTCGTGGCGCTGCTCGATCTATACGTTCGCCCCGACGGAGCCGAACGGCTTCGTGGCGTCCGCCGACTCGCTGTCTGGCGATTCAGTCGATACGGCGGGCAAATCCGCCAGACACCATGATTTAATGACGTGCTGCCGTACGGCCTGCCATGGTAGATGTCGCACTATCGCTCGGCCGGCTGCTGGCCGCGTTCTTCCTCGTCTTCCTGAACGGCTTCTTCGTCGCGGCGGAGTTCGCGTACGTTCGCATCCGCTCGACGGCGGTAGACCAGATGGTCGAGGAAGGGAAACCCGGAGCAGAGACGCTGCAGGGAACGCTCGCACACCTCGACGACTATCTCGCGGTCACGCAACTGGGGATCACAATCGCCTCGCTCGGCCTGGGGTGGATCGGCGAACCGGCCGTCGCTGAGCTCATCCATCCCGTGCTGGCGTCACTCCTCCCCGAGAGCGCCGTCTCGCTCGTCGCCTTCGCCATCGGCTTCGGCTTCATCACGTTCCTCCACGTCGTCTTCGGGGAACTCGCCCCCAAGACCATCGCCATCGCCCAGGCCGAACGGATCGCGCTGTTCGTCGCGCCGCCGATGAAGATCTTCTACTACGTCTTCTACCCCGGTCTCGTCGTGTTCAACGGGACGGCGAACGCCTTCACGAGCCTGATCGGTATCCCGCCGGCCTCCGAGACCGAGGAGACCCTCTCCGAGGAGGAGATCCTGATGATACTGACTCGCTCGGGCACCGAGGGCCACGTCGACAGGCGCGAGGTCGAGATGATCGAGCAGGTCTTCGACCTCGACGACATCAGCGTCCGGGAGGTCATGGTCCCCCGTCCCGACGTCGTGAGCGCGTCCGTCGACGCCACCGTCGCCGACCTCCGTGCGCTCGTCGTCGAGGAGGGCCACACGCGCTACCCGGTTCTCGACGCAGACGACGGCGACCAGGTCGTCGGGTTCGTCGACGTCAAGGACCTCATCCGCGTCACCGAGTCCAGCGACGGCGAGCCTACCGCCACCGCGGCGGATCTGGTGCGCGACCTGCCCGTCATCCCCGAGACTGGCCAGGTCGACCAGCTCCTCCGCCAGTTCCAGGACGAGCAGAGCCAGATGGCCGCCGTCATCGACGAGTGGGGCTCCTTCGAGGGTATCGTCACCGTCGAGGACCTCGTCGAGGTCGTCGTCGGCGACATCAGGGACCAGTTCGACGTGGACGCGCGCGAACCGTCGATCGAGGGGAACGGCGACGGCACGTACGCCGTCGACGGCGGCGTCGCCGTCTCGGACGTGAACGACGAACTGGAGACGGCCTTCGAGACCGAGGAGTTCGGCACCATCGGCGGCCTCGTCCTCGACCGCCTCGGCCGCGCCCCCGAGGTCGGCGACCGCGTCACCGCCGACGGCCACCACCTCGACGTCGATGCGGTGGACGGCGCGCGCGTCGCTCGCGTGCTGATCTCGCCAGACGAGTCGACGGTCGACGAGAGCGAAGAGGGGCCGGATGACGACTCGAAGACGCTGGACGACTCCGACGAGTAATCAGCGGCGTGGAGCCGCTCGTGGGTGGCTCCTCTCCCGGGATTCGCGCTTTGCTCACGACCGGCGCCGCTCGCAGTGAGGTGGCGCTTACGCACCATCCTCCCGGAGTGAATCACGCTTCCTGACCGTACTGCAACCACCCGGCCGGGAGCGCGTGCCCGAACGAAGGTGAGGGTCGCGCGACCAGGGGGAGGGCAGGGCTGCGGTGCTGTGCTGGCCTGGCAGGATGAAAGGGCGAGGTGCGCTCGCGCTGGAAGGCAGTCGCTCAGCGGGCACTACCCGAACGCACGTGAGGGTATCCCGCTGAGCGACCGCGAGCGTGCCGAGGGCTTTCCTTTGTTGTTGGTTCCGGTGTCCACTCCAGAGAGCGCGCCGAGGGCTTTCTTCGTGGTTGCTGTCACCGGTACACCCAGCGCTAACTCCCCAGAACCACGCACGCAGAACACTACCAGATCACCCAGAAAGCGACGAAAAGCGACGGCAGATCAGCCTTCCATCCCGGAGAAGGAGAGGCCGCCCTCGATGTAGCGCTGGGCGAAGAGGTACACCAGCATGATGGGCGTCGCGAAGGTGAGCGCGAACGCGGAGAAGCGCGCCCACGGGATAGAGTACTCCGAGACGAGCCCGAACAGCCCGACGGGCAGCGTGTAGTTATCCGTCCCCAGCAGCGTCTGGGCGACGACGAACTCCGTCCAGCCGGTGAGGAAGGTGAAGATGAACACCGTCGCCAGCCCGGCGGCCGACAGCGGGAGGATCACTTCTGTCACCACGCGCCACGGCGGCGCGCCGTCGACGACGGCGGCCTCCTCGTAGGAGACGGGGATACCGTCCATGTAGGTCTTCAGCAGCCAGGTGTTGAACGGGACGGCCGTCGCGGCGTAGTACACCGACAGCGCGAGTTTGCTGTCGTTGAATCCCAGCTGGACGTAGACGGCGTAGAGGCCGATCAGCAGAGCGATGCCGAGGCCGCCGCCGACTTGCGTCATCAGCACGTAGACGAACAGGATCTTCCGGCGGAAGATGAACTCCCGGCGTGAGAGCGCGTAGGATGCCGGGACGATCAGGCACATCGAGATGACGACCGTCGGGATGGCGACGGTGAGGCTGTTCCACAGGAACTGCTTGAAGTCCGACGGGTTCTCGACGCCGTGTGCGGAGGCGTCGAGCACGGTGAGCTGGGGCGTGTCGAACACCACGGCCAGGTCCGTCAGCGGGACGTCGACCGTGACGCTGTAGGCCGGCAGTATCAGGTCGCCGACGACCCAGACGAACGGCTGGAGCGTCGGATCCTCGGGGAACAGTGAGATGCCGCCGGAGGTGTACAGCGACGCGCCCGACCCAGACAGCGCGGCCTGGAGGATCCAGTAGATGGGGAACATGAGCGCCGAGACCAGCAGGAGCGCGCCCAGCGTCGCGCCGACGGTCTTCAGCGGCTCGGTGACCGGGACTTCGCCGTCCCGGACCTGTCGTGCGGTGTAGACGGCGGCCCGGCCGCTCTCGACGGGCGCGTACGCGACGCGCCTCGCGTCCTCGGCGACCTTGCCGACGATCGCGCCGACGAAGCTCATTCGTCACTCACCCCGTCGGCGAGTTTGCCGCGCTTGACGTTCAGCCACATGAACGCGCCGATGAAGACGACCGCCACGATGCTGATGGCGGCGCCGCGACCGTACTCGGAGAACTGGAACGCCTCGCGGTAGCCGTAGACGATCAGCAGTTCGTTGGCCCGCGCCGGGCCGCCCTGGTTGAACACGAAGGGGATGAGGAACTGCTGGAACGAGGCGGCCGACGTGAGGATGGTCGCGAACAGCACCGGCCGCTTGATGGACGGCAGCGTCACGTGGAGCAGCCGCGCGAACGCGCCGGCGCCGTCGACGACGGCGGCCTCGTGGAGTTCCTCCGGGACGTCCTGGAGCGCGCTCACGGTGATGATGACCATGAACGGGTACGCGAGCCACATCTCGGTGACGTTGTACGCGACGAAGGCGGTCCAGCGCCCGGAGAGCCAGGCGACGGAACTGGCGCCGACCGTGGACAGGAGCTGGTTGACGAGCCCGAAGTCGGCCGAACTGAAGATGCCGCGCCACACCGTGATGGTGAAGATGGCGGGCAGGCCCATCGGGAGGATGATGAACGAGCGCATCAGGCGCTTGCCCCTGACGCGGTCGTTGGTGACGACGAGGGCGACGCCGATGCTCAGGAGCAGCTTCAGCGTCACGCTCGTGGCGACGAACAGCCAGGTGACGCCGAAGGAGTTCCAGAACTGCGGGTCGGTGAGAACGTCCACGTAGTTCGCGAGGCCGACGAACGTCGCCTCACCGAACGTCAGCACCGAGAACGCGCCCTCGCCGGCGTAGAGGTTCGCCGGTGCGGCGTCCGTAAACGAGATGCCCAGGAGGTAGATGACCGGGAACAGCATGAACGCCGAGAAGACGAACAGTCCCGGCAGGACGAACAGGAGTCCCAGGTCACGCTTGTCGAGGAACGGCACTGCCTCGACGCGGCGAGCGACGCGTGATGCCGTGCTCATTGGTGGTCCTTACTCCCAGTTCTCGCGGATATTGGTTGCGGCCGTGGTCAGTGCCTCCTCGGCCGTGGCGTCGCCGTTGAACGCGTCGATGAGCGCCGTCTCCATCGGTCCCCACACCTTGTTCATCTTCGGGTCTGTCGGCATCGGGATGCCCTGCCCGACCGTCTCGGAGTACGCCTGGACGTTCTCGGGCAGGTCGTCGCTGCCGACGAGGCTGTCGAGCACGGGGATGGCGCCGTGTTCCTCGGCGTTCTGGAGGTGTATCTCCTCGTTGGTGGCGTACCACTCGACGAACTCGCGGCCGGCGGTGGCGTCGGCGCCGCCGTCGCTCATCGCGTCCGCGAAGTACCACATCGAGATGCCGGTGTACGGGCGGAGTTCGCCGCCGTCGACGGCCGGCAGCGACGTCACCTCGTAGTTGACGCCCTTGTCGTTGAGCGTCGCGAGGTACCACGGGCCGTTGATGGCGAAGGCGGCGTTGCCCTCCGCGAACGCGGCGGCCTGGGGCTCGTACGTCGGGTCGTTCGGCATGTACGGCGTGAGGTTCTCCAGGGCGAACTCGAGGCCCTGGATGGTCTCGTCGAGGTCGACGCCCAGCTGTGGGTCGGCCGTCGGGTCGAAGTAGTAGCCGCCGAAGCCCTGGAGGAACGCGCTCGTGAAGTACGGGTCGAACGGGTAGCTCAGGCCGTACTGGCCGGCGTCGGGGTCGTGGTACGAGTCCATGACCGCGACCATGTCCGAGACCGACTCGGGGGCCTCGTCGACGACGTCCGTGTTGTAGACGAGCGTCACCGTCTCGGCCGAGTACGGGAGGCCGACGACGTTGCCCTCGTACTGGACGGCGTCGGCCGCCGCGTCGGTGAAGACGTCCAGGTCGACGGTCAGTTCGTCGCTCTGGTCGGTGACGAACCCGCGCTGGTAGTAGTCGCCGACCCAGTCGTGGGCCCAGTCGAACACCTGCGGCCCCTGGCCGGCCGGGACGGCGCTGGTCGTCTTCTGTTCGAGGTCGGAGATGTCTGACCCCTCGACCGTGTGCCGGCTCTCGCTGGTGAACGTCTCGATGGCCTTCTCGCGGCCGGGGAGTTCCGGCTCCGGGAGCGAGTACCACGCCGTGGCCTCGCCCGCGGGACCGGCTGTCTCGGTGTCCTGGTCCGCGCTGCCGTCACTGCTGCCGTCACCGCCGTCGTCGTTCGTAGCGGTCTCGGTGTCCTGTTCCTGTACGCCGACGCAACCCGCGAGCGCGCCGAACGCCGTCGCGGCGCTGATCTGCTCGAGGACGGTTCTGCGGTCCATGTGTGGATATTGGATGAAATAGTCGTTCACGACTTAAATCATTCGGAAAACTCACGAACGTTCATCACATTTCCCGGGTGCAGCGGCGCTCTCCGACCGAAAAGTGACGGGGTGGACCTGGCAGCGCATCCGGACCGCCACTCGGTACCACACGCCCCGGAGTAAAAAGTGCTACGAAATTGTACATCACAAATTACGAGATTTGAGAAAGACCTATGGTGGGCTAGACCGACACTCGACCACATGGCAACAGTCACGCTCGACCACCTCACGAAGGAGTTCGACAGCGGGCGTATCCTCGCCGTCGACGACGTCTCGCTGGACGTGACCGACGGCGAGTTCGTCACCGTCGTCGGCCCCTCGGGCTGTGGGAAGTCGACGACGCTGCGGATGCTCGCCGGTCTGGAACAACCCACATCCGGTCGCATCGCTATCGACGGCGAGGACGTGACGGACGTCCACGCGCGCAAGCGCGACGTCGCGATGGTGTTCCAGAACTACGCGCTCTACCCCCACAAGACCGTCCACCAGAACATGGCCTTCGGCCTCCGGATGAGCACGGACCTCTCGAAGGACGAGCGCCAGGCGAAGGTCGAAGAGACGGCCGAGATGATGGGCATCGCGGACCTGCTCGACGACAAGCCCAGCGAACTCTCCGGCGGGCAGAAACAGCGCGTCGCCCTCGGGCGCGCCATCGTCCGCGAACCCGACGTCTTCCTCTTCGACGAACCCCTCTCGAACCTCGACGCGAAGCTCCGGACGTCGATGCGGACCGAGATCCAGCGCCTGCAGGAGGAACTGGACATCACCGCCATCTACGTCACCCACGACCAGGAGGAGGCGATGACGATGGGCGACCGGCTGGCCATCCTCGACGACGGACAGCTCCAGCAGACCGGCCGGCCGAAAGACGTCTACGAGAACCCACGCAACGAGTTCGTCGGCGGCTTCGTCGGCTCCCCCGCGATGAACTTCATGGACCTCGACGTCTCCGTCGCGAGTGACGGCGACGCCGTGACGCTCACCGGCGACGACTTCTCCTACACGCTCCGCGGCGAGCGAGCCCGACGGATCGCCGACAGCGGCGCCCAGTCCGTCAGGCTCGGCGTCCGACCCGAGAACGTCACCGTCGGGACTGGCGAGGCAGGCGACAACACGAACGAGGCCGTCGTCGAGGTCGTCGAGCCTATCGGCAGCGACAACTACCTCTACCTGGACCTCGGCACCGAGGAGTTCGTCGCCCGCGTCGCGTCGGACGTCGAACCCTCGTGGGGCGACACCGTGACGGTCGCGTTCGACGAGGCTGCCGTGCACGTCTTCGACGCCGAGACCGGCGACTCGTTGCTGTTCGAGGAGGAGGAAGAAGAGCGAGACGCGGTCGCGGTTGCCTGAGGCGCTACTCGATCAGGGATGGGAACCGATCGGTGGACATCACGAAAAAGGGGAGTCGTTAGTCGTCCGCTGGCGTCGACGCCTGGCCCCTGATGTGGGCAACGATCTCGTCGGTCTCCGTGACGAAGTCGTCGTGGTCGACCTCGTTGCCGTGGAGCATCGTCGAGAAGTACGACGTCGACCCGGCGACGTTCACCGCCTCTTTGATCTCGTCGTCACTCACCTCCGCCAGCCGTGCTTCTTCCTTGTGGAAGTAGGTGCAGTAGGGACACTTCAGGACGGCTGCTGCGCCGACTCCCACGAGTGCTTTCTCCCGGCCAGTGAGTTCGGTGTCGCCGAGGAGAAGGTCCCGAAAGATCCCCCAGCTGTGGTCGCCGGCCGGTTCTGCGACGATCCCCATCCAGTCGGGGACCTGTCCCAGATACTCCTCCATCTCTCGCTGTGTTTGCGCTGATACCATGGGTGGCTCCGCCTCTCCGCGCGGCCCTCTTTCCTCGCGTTTCCCGTGAGAGGCAGTTCGATACGTTCGTCTGGAACGTACAAAGCCGTACTCCGAGCATAGTGGTCACTCCGTCGTGCTTGTTCACGCGATGAAGCGTCTTCTGTCGCTGGACAGGTACTTCGTTCGTACCCCTTCTTGTTTCGTTAGACGACGAGGCGCGACCGAAGCTAGTCGTCGGCCGCCACTGCCTCTGGTTCGAGCAGGTCGTACTCGTCCATCAGCGCCACCGTCGCCAGCCGGAGCGCGTGGGGCCACCCCAGCGGCGTGGCGCTGTCGGGGGTGCCGTCGTCGAACACCTGCTCGGGCAGGTAGCCCGTCGGCTCACAGAGCGCGCCGCCGGGGAGCACGAGCGCCAGCACGTCGCGAGCCGTCCCCGCTATTTCCTCTGCCCGCTCGTCGTCGCGGTCCGCGAGCAGCGCGGCTGTCGTCGCCGCGGCGTGGGCGCCCCACGCGGTCGAGACCGTCCAGATCTTCTCGCGACCCTGGTCGCGCTGGCGCCAGGCGTCTCCCTCGTAGCGAACCAGGCCGGCGACGTCGTCGGTCTCGTGATACAGCGACTCGACGACGTTCTCGACGTGGGAGACCAGCCTGTCCACGCGCTCGTCATCGACGTCACCCACCTCGGCGTAGGCGCGGTGGGCGTTGACCAGCGCGAGCGTTCCGGAGTCGGCCCGCGTGTCCAGTCCGGTCTCGTCGCTCTCGGGACCGTACTCGCGGAGTGCATACATCCCACGTTCGGGGACCCAGAGGTCGTCCAGCGCCTCGTACACCTCGTCGGCGCGCCCGGCGGCCCGGTCGCTGACGCCGTCGACGTCCGTCGCCGCCAGCGTCGCGTAGGCCTCCAGGAACGTCGCCGCGGTGTGGGTGAACCGGCCGACCATGTCCTCCCAGGCGTTCTGGCAGGTGACTGGCCGGCCGTCGTCGGCCAGCGACGCGTCGAGGGCGTCGAGGGCCCGCCCCAGCAACTCGCGGTCGTCGCCCCCGGCGCGGGCGAGGAACGCCGCGACGCTGCCCGTCTGGTCGGCCTGGTAGTTGACGTCGTCGCCCGCCTCCAGCCGGCCGTTGGCCCACCCCGGCGCCAGCGCCCCGTCGAAGGCCCAGACGCGGTGGGGCCAGGAGCCGTCCTCGAGCTGGGTGTCGCGGTAGGCCGCCGCGCTCCGGTCGTGCCAGTCGTCGATACCCAGGTCGAAGTGTTCGTCGGCCTCCAGCAGGAACCGCGAGATCTCCGAGTCGTCGCGGAACCAGGAGTAGCCGTACCCGCCGGAGTAGGCGTAGAAGGGGTCGAAGTCCGGCGCCGCGATGCGGAGGCCGCTTGCGCCGGTGAGCACGGAGACGACGCGGAGGTCGGTCGCGACGGCGTCGGCGTGGGGGAGGTCGTCGGCGACGGTCACGCCGACCTGGGCGCTCGCCACGCGTTCGAGGGCGTCCCGGTCGTACTCGCTGGCGGCGGCCCGGACCCGGTCGAGGGCGTCGCCGCGGGACGACTCGCTCCGGGTCGTGAGCAGCGTCGCCACCGTCGCGGTGCCGTCCTCGGTGGGCGCGACGCCGATGACGTCGCCGCTGAGCAGGTCCTCGTCGTAGGGGTTCTCCGGCCCCTCGCGCGGGTAGTCGGTGGCCTCGTCGTCGAGCAGCGACTCGAACCCCTCGAACGCGTCGCCCCGGACCGTCTCGAACCCCGTCGCGCTGGCGAGGTAGTCCGTCTCGCCGGCGTGGTACACCTCCACGGCGTCGCCGTGGTGGAGCTGGGCGACGCGGTCCTCGCGGCCGTCCGGCGCGAAGCCGACGCAGGCGACGACGTCGAGCGGTTCCGACGCCGCGCTGGCGTCGACGTGCGTGACGTGGCGGTCGTCGAGCGTCAGGTCGTACTGGCTGACGGTGCCGAAGGGCGTCTCGTGGTCGGTGACGACCAGCGTCGTGTCGCCGTGGTAGCGCTGCTCGCTCGCGGCGGCGTCGAACCACGCCGTCTCTGCGGTAGATTCGCCGGCGGGCCTGACGCCGAAGCGGGAGCGGGCGACGCCGGTCAACCCGACGAGCGGGTAGCTGAAGTCCCGGACGGCGCCGTCCGCGTCGACGTGGACGAGCCGGCCGTCGCGGCCGGAGAACAGCCCGGCCGTCGTGCGTCGTTCGCCGGGGAACCGGGAGTCGGCTCCCCGATGGCGCTTGTAGTCGTTCAGCGCGTCCCGTAGGTTCATTGCCTCTCTATCCGAACGGCTGTGTAATAACTTTGGTGTAATTCTATTTCACAAATTTTCCGAGACCGTAACAGCCAAGCGACGCCCGGCGCTCCCTGGGGATATGCACCACCCAGGCCCACCCCGGTTCGTCCACGTCGGCGAGTCGGTGGCACTCGCTCCCCGCGCACCGGATCCGGACGCATCCTTCGCCTGGCGACTCCGCGACGCGCCCGCCGACAGCGACGCGACCGTCGGTGACGGCGCCGTCGTCCACCTGGCGCCCGACGTCCCGGGCACCTATCGCCTCGAACTCGACGCCCCGGACGGGACCCACGACCAGACGGTCCGCGCGTTCCCGGACCCCCGGAAACCCGCCCGGTTCCGCGTGGACCCGGCCGACGTCGACGGGGACGTCTCCGCCGCCGAGACGGCGAGCGTCATCGGCCAGTTCAACGACTTCACGATGGGCGTCGACCGCGCGCGGTTCGACGACGGCGCGTGGGTCCTCGACGTCGAACTGCCGCCGGGCGACCACGAGGGCCTCTTCGCCTTCGACGACGCGTTCGACCCGTTCGCCAGTTCCGAGGTGACCGTCGAGGGGTCGGGCCGACCGAGAGTCCGACTCGACGGGCGACGCGACGGCGACGAGGTCGTCGTGACCGCCACCGCGACCGCCGCCCCGGACGGGAGCGACCCCGACGTCGAGTTCCACCTCGACGGCCGCGACGAAGTGAGCGAGGACGACGTCGTCGTCGACGGCGACGAACTGCGAGTCCCCGTCGACGCGCTCCCCGAACTGGCCCGGGTGCACGCCGTCGCCGTGGCCGAACAGCACAGCGTCGCCGACACACTCGAACTCTCGGTAGACGCTGAGACCGTCACCGTCGACCGGCCCGCCGACCCGCCGACGTGGCTCCGTGACGCGTCGATGTACGAGATATTCGTCCGCGAGTTCGCCGGCGAGACAGTCGACACCACCTTCGAGGAGATCGAGCGCCGCGTCCCGTACCTCGAACACCTCGGTATCGACGTCGTGTGGCTGACGCCGGTCCTGGAGAGCCCCACCCGTCATGGTTACCACATCACGGATATGTTCGACACCGCCGACGACCTCGGGACCCGCGCCGCGTTCGAATCCCTCGTCGACCGCCTCCACGCGGCCGGCATCCGCGTCGTCTTCGACCTGGTGATCAACCACACCTCGCGGGACCACCCCGCCTTCCAGCTCCACCGGGCCGGCGTCCCCGAGTACGCCGACCACTACGAGCGCATCCCGGCCGAACAGGACACCTCCGACGTGGACTGGGCGGGTGACGACGCGCCGGGCCACTACTTCACCTGGACCAGGATTCCCAACGTGAACTTCGACTCGCTGGCCGTCCGCGAGTGGATGCTCGACGTGGTCGCCGAGTGGGCGCCCGTCGTCGACGGGTTCCGCTGCGACGTCGCCTGGGGCGTCCCGCACGGCTTCTGGAAGGAGGTCCGCGAGCGCGTGAAATCCGAGGACGACGACTTTCTCCTGCTGGACGAGACGGTCCCCAAGCGCGACGCTGCCTTCCACGAGAACGAGTTCGACTTCCACTACGACGCCGACCTCTACTTAGCCCTGCGCGACATCGGAACCGGCGAGGCATCGGCCGACGCCATCTTCGACGCGCTGACCGATACCCAGCGCCACGGCTACCCTGACGAGGCGGTCCACATGCGCTACGTCGAGAACCACGACGAGGACCGCTACCTCGACGAGTGCGGCAGAGCGGCGCTCCCCGCCGCGGCCGCCGCGACGTTCACCCTCCCCGGCGTCCCGATGATCTACTACGGCCAGGAACGCGGCGTCAAGGACTCCCGCGGCACCATGAAGTGGTACGACGGCGACCAGGAACTGACCGACTTCCACCGCCGCCTCGTCTCGCTCCGCGACGACCACCCCGCGCTCCGCGCCGACGGCGTGGACCCAGTCGACGTCGACGTGACGGCCGGCGACCCCGACCGCGTCGTCGCCTACGAGCGAGCCAGCGACGGTGAGCGACTCGTTGTCGTCCTGAACTTCGGCGACGAACCCGCGACGGTTGCGCCTGCCGTCGCCGTCACGGACACGGACCTGCTCTCCGAAACCGACGTCGCGGATGGCGACTCGCTCAGCGTCGCGGACGCCGTCGTCGTCCGACGCGTGGACTGACGAACGAGCCGAGTCGGTGGGGAGCCGGCCGCCGTGGATCAGCCCGCTACACCATCACCGGGTGGGAATGAAAGGGGCCGGGCGGTCGACGACGGCGGACCCGACAAGCACTGGAGGCCGCAGGCCGAAGCGCGCAGTCCGGGTTCCCCGAGTCGAGCGACCGGGGGCTTTCTGGTTGTTCTTGCCAGTCACGTCGTCGCCTGTCCCACCGACCGACTTTCCAGGCGAATCCACCGAGTCATGTAAGTAGCCGCCTCGTACAACTACTCGCCATGGACGACGCGTCGCTCGAGGACCTGCTCCAGCGGTTCGGGTTCTCGGACAAGGAAGTGGACACGTATCTCACGATACTGGCACTGGGGGAGGCGAAGGCGAGCACCATCGCCGACGACGCGGGGGTGTCGAAGCGCTACGTGTACAGCATCGCCGAGACGCTCGAAGACCGGGGATTCGTCGAGGTCAACGACCACGCCGTGCCGACGACCATCCGGGCCAACCAGCCCGAGGACGTCGTCGAGGCGCTGACGGGGGACCTCCAGGAGATGCGGCCGGCCCTGGAGTCGCGCTTCTCCCGGACGGCGCCGCGGTCGGAGAGCTTCGAGGTGGTCAAATCGCGCGTCACCGTGCTCAAGCGCGTCGCGGAACTGGTCGACCGCGCCGAGGTGGAGGTGACGCTGGCCATCCCGTACCGGCTGCTCGACGAGGTGGCAGACGAGTTGCGCGCCGCCGTCGACCGGGGCGTGCTGGTCGTCCTGATCGTCACCGACGTCGACCCGGCGGCGGACCTGGCACTCGACGGGCTGGCGTCGGTCGCCCGCGCCTGGGAGCAGCCGATGCCGACGATGCTCACCGTCGACCAGCAGGCGGGCATCGTCGCCCCCGGCGAGATGCTCTCCCGGTCCGACAGCACCGCCCAGGCCATCGTCTTCGCCCAGGCACAACTCGGCCCGGTCATCGTCGGCTCCTTCCTGGGCAACTACCTCCCGATGTCGACGGAGGTGTACACTGCCGACCCGACCGGCCTCCCCGCCACGTTCCAGGACTTCCGCCACGCGGTGCTGGAGGCGACGCTGCACCTCCGGGCCAACGACGAGGTCCGTGCCCGCGTCACGGGCCGGTCGGTCAGCGACGACCTCGACGTCGCGGAACTGGAGGGCCAGGTCGTCGAGATTCGACAGGGGCTGCTCGAACCCGCGACCAACGACTTCCCCGTCGAGAACACGCTCTTCGTCGAGACCGACGAGGGCACCTTCAGCGTCGGCGGCCAGGGCGCCTTCGTCGAGGACTTCGAAGCCGACGCGGTCGAACTGTTGCCCAGCCAGTGAGCGGTCCGGGTTCGCGCGACGCCACCTGTCGAACCGCGTAGTTACTTGACAGTTGCTTTCGAAGCGCGACCGATGGAACCGATCGAGTGGGAGCGATCGTTCGAAGACAGTCGCGGGGCGCGGCTGTTCGCGTACGTCTTCTTCGGAGTGCTTCTGGGCCTCCCGGTCATCCTCGCCACGGCGCTCCTCGTCATGCTCCCCTTCATGGTCGGCTCGCTACTGGCGAACCCGGCCGCGCTCGCCCTGGTCGCCCTGTTCGCGCTCGTCGGCGGGCCGATGTCGCTGCTGTACCTCTGGCCGTTGCTGACCGACCCGGAGCAGCGGGCGGGGCTCGGACCGGTCACGGAAATCGGACAGCTCCCCAGGTCGCACGTCGCGGCCGCCGCCGTCCTCGGCGCGGTCGTCCACGTCGCCGCGATCCTGGCCTTCGAACTCGGGCCGATTCCCGTGCTGGCCGTCGGTGTGCTCGTCGGGGGTCTCGGGATGAGCCTCTCCCTCACCGCGGGCCGGATCGATCCCGACGACCGGACGCTCACTATCCGACAGAACCACTGGGACGACCGGAGCGCGACGCGGACCGTCGACCTCGCCGGCTGGACGAACCTGCGCCAGTTTCGCGTCGGCCCGGTCGTGGTCCTGTGGCCGTCCTACGCCAGGGGTAGTAGCGGGCCGCGACCCCACCTCCTGACGGTCCCGCCACGGGTCGCCGAGGCCGCAGCGCCGGTGTTCGAGGATGCCATCGACGTCCCGGCCCCGGAGCGCGAGCGCGACACCAACCCGACCGTGGCGGCCGTGCTCGTGGTCTTCGGGCTAGGTACGTTCGGCGTCGGGGCCGCGCTCTGGACACTCGACGCCGTTCCCACGGGGTTCCGAGCGTGGTTCGCCGCCCTCGCCGGCATCTTCGGCTTTCTCTTCCTGGCGGCGGCGTGGCGGGAGCGGTGAGTCGTCGGCATACGTTCTGACAGTTTCGACAAATTTGTCGTTCCTAGCTTTCGAACATTCTACAAACGGAACGCGCGCAACGGTCACCGGTTACGCACTGAACAATAGTCAATGAACGCTCTTAGCGCAGCGCGAGACGGTGGTGAATGACCCGTTCGAATCGGTTGTGAACTTGAGAGCCATATTTCGAGCGCACTGCATTACATGGATGTCCACTAGCTCGTTCTCGTACGTTTCGACGACATAGACGGTCGTCTGACTGTCGTTCCAGTCGTCCACGAACTGTGTGCTGTTCTCGTCTGCTATCGTCGGCACTCGTACCGAGCGCTCCGCCTCACTGAGGGTGACGTTGGTGTAGTTCGCTCGGTCTTGTAACTCCGTGTAGCCCATGTGCCGTCGTTCTCCGTCCTGGGTGATGACATCGAACGTGAGTTCATTTTGACTCTCGTGTGCACCTTGGAAGGCAGTCACCTGATAGACTGACTCGCGCTCGTTTTCGATCAGTATCTGCGTCTCGTCGTCAGAGAACGGCGCCGAGCAACCGGCAACGAGCACCAGACTTGCCAGAGTACAGACGATGGCGAAACGGGGGGAGGGAAGTCGCATTAGGGCAAGTGAGGCTCACCTCTCGGTATATGTTTTCGGAGTTATCTGTTGGAACAGAGCGCGAACGCGAACTAAAACGATATGGTCGGCATCGCAGACCTGTACGTTCCTTCCGCTACGACGGCTCTGCCGTCGCCCGAACCAGTCCGGCCACCCGGTCCCAGAACCCGTCCTCGTACTTCGTCGCCGCGTCGATCGTCGGCCGGGCGTTCGTCTCGTTGACCACGGCGCGCTCGTCGGTGACGAGCAGGTCGACGCCGAGGTAGTCGATATCCAGGACCTCCGCCGTCCGCTCGGCCAGCTCGCGCAACTCGCCGTCGAGGGAGATGCCCTCGGCCGCGGCGCCGCGGTGGACGTTGTGCTTCCACTGGCCGTCGGCGACCGCTTCGTCGGGCAGGCGACGCTCCACCGCGCCGACCACCTCGCCGTCGACGACCATCGCCCGGACGTCCCGGGCGTCGGGGAGGAACTCCTGGACGAGGAACGACCGGTCCGCCGTGGCGCGGTAGTCGTGGACTAGGTCGAGGTAGTCGACGACGCCGAGGAACGAGTCGAGGTCGTGAGTCTTGGCGATGCCCGTCCCCCGCGTGGTCGAGTTGGGCTTGACCACGACCGGCTCGTCGAACTGTCGGTAGGCGTCGACGAGTTCCCTTTCGTCGACGGGGTTCGACGCCATGATAGTTTCGGGTACCGGCACGTCCGCCGCCGCGAGCCGGGCGAGCACGTCGGCCTTGTTCCGCGACCGCAGCACCGCCTCGCGGTCGTTGACCCACGGAACCGAGAGCAGCGCGTCCGCGACGCCGCCCTCCATGATCCGCGGCGGGAAGACGAACCCGACGTCGACGTCGGGGAACGGCGCGTCCGTGATGTCGACCGTCCGCTCCGACGGCTGGACCGGGACGACCTCGATTCCCCTGTCGGCGAGTGGCTCGCCCATTCGCTCGTAGGTCTCCTCCTGCGTCGCCACGGCGAGCCTGAGCATACTCGGTGGTTCGTCGCTTTCGACCTTAAACTGGCGCTAGGAACTGACGCTGTTCTGTGAGTGGTTTCGACCGGTGGAGGATGGAGTGATGACGGAACAGTTTCGGTCCGTTCGTTAGCAACCGATACTGATGGTAACAACAACTAGAAAGCCCTCGGCTGGCTCCGGTCCCGGGGCTTGCTGCGCTCCTCGCTTCGCTGCGGTGCTAGCGGCGCCCGGGTTCCCGGAGCCCGCCTCGCCCTTTCAGTCCTCCGAGGCCCGCACAGCACCGCAGCCCTGCCCTTCCCCTGGTCGCGCGATGAAACGCGCTCCCGGCCGACCGCCGCGCGGTTGCTGAAGGAAGCGTGTCGCGCCGCGAGGGTGGCGCGTCAGCGCCACCTCACTGCGAACGGCGCCAGCCGTGAGCAAGGCGCGACCGGGGAGGTTTGGCGGACGCAATCGCGAGCGCCTTCATGGCGCGAGCGACGGCTGTGCCTGGAGGAATGAAAGGGCGAGGTACGCTCGCGCTGGAAGGCAGTCGCTCAGCGGGCCCTACCCGAACGGACGTGAGGGTATCCCGCTGAGCGACCGCGAGCGTGCCGAGGGCTTTCCTTTGTTGTTGGTTCCGGTGTCCACTCCAGAGAACCCGCCGAGGGCTTTCGAGGTGTTTGCGGTATCACTGTGGGCTCGGAATGACGGCGAGATCCCCTTCACGTGATCAGTCCCGTCTACTCCCCTCGTTCAGACCTACACTTACAGTTCCACCAAACGACACCTCGACCATGGGCTACCACGTCGTCGACCCGGCCGAGCTCGAACCGGAACCGGACCGCCCTTCGGAGATGAAGTACGTCAGCGAAGCGGCTGGGATGGACAACATCGGCCTGCGGACCTACCGCGTCGAACCCGGCGAGGAGATTCCCCTCTCCGGCCTGCACTACCACGACGAGCAGGAGGAGGTGTTCTACGTCGTCGAAGGAACGCTGTCCATCGAAACGCCCGAGGACCTGTACGCCGTCGCGGCAGGCCAGTTCTTCGTCGCCGAACCGGGCAGCGCCCACCGGGCGCACAACGCCGACGACGCG
Organism: Halomicrobium sp. HArcel3; assembly: GCF_058933135.1. NCBI lineage: Archaea > Methanobacteriati > Methanobacteriota > Halobacteria > Halobacteriales > Haloarculaceae > Halomicrobium > Halomicrobium sp. HArcel3. Next base: position 617,117 of record NZ_JBZYDN010000002.1, read on the forward strand.
AGCGAGGACGTCCACGTCGTCGGGATGGGCGCGCCGCCGGTGAGCGACGGGCACGCCTATGGGGAGTAAAGGCCATCAGAGATAGTCGACGTCCTGCTGCGCTGCACTGGCGAAGCCGGCCCGTTCGTGGGCCCACTCGAAGGGCTCCTCACGGCGGTCGGTGAGGAAGTCGACGATCTGCTCGCCGACGTCCTCCCCGTACAGGGAGGGTCCCTCTCGCATCCGTGCCTGGAGACCCTCGTCTTCGGCAACGTGGGTGACCATCCCGTGAACGAACTCGGCCGAGATCGGGGGCACGAGGAGGTTCGTGTTCGCGTCGAAGACCGTTTCCGGGCGGTCGGTGTTGAACCGCGCCGTGAGACACACCGCCTCGTCGATGTGGTTCAGTTCCTCCTGCATGCTCCCGGAGTCGGTCAGCTCGGCCAGACACTGGCCCGAGGAGAGGAACTCGTAGACGTGGGCGTGTTTCTTCCAGAGACCGGTGAACAGGAAATTCTCCCGTTCGTCGTCGAGTCGCTGGAGTCGCTTCCGCAGTCCGTACTCCTCCAGCGCGAGTTTCGAGGCCGTCAGTTCCACGAAGTTGACGTTGTACCCGTCCTCGACGAGTTCGATCACAGCCCGGACGAGCGGCTTGAACCGGCCGGGAAGCAGGTTCGCCCGCCGGTGGATGTCGACGCGGATCCAGTCGTCGCGCTCCGCCAGAACCGGGTAGACGTCGAAGACGCTCCGCTCCAGGTCGGCGTCGGCCTTCATGTCGATGGCGTCGGCGACGGAGTTTCCGACGACCGGAATACGCTCGGACGGATACCCCTCCCGGTCCAGGTGCTCGCGGTTCAGTTCGACCGGCGCGAAGTGGTACATCGACGCGGCGGAGCCGACGAACGTGTCGTACTGTTCCGGGAACGGCTCTGAGCGGTCGATGGTCCACTCGTCGTGCCACTGGGCGTCGACGAACGCTTCGACGTCAGTGACGTCGTCGATTTCGTCGTACGCCGGTGCCATCCCCCGCAGTCCGGCCTCGTTGTGGGCGACCTGCTGGTTCGTGGCGAACATCCAGGCCTGTGGAACGATACCCGCCGCATGCGTGTCACCGTGGACCATCGGAAGGACCGTTACGTCTGGGTGGTACTCGTCGAGGTAGTCCGTGAACTCGTCGACGGTCCGCATCACCTGTGCCGTCTTCTCGCTGAGACCGCCCCGGATTCCCAGGTTGGCCGCGACGTGGGATTCGATGCCGTACTCGGCGAGGCCGTGGCCGAGTAAATCGTCGTAGTGCTGGCCGGTGTGGATGACGAAACACGGGACCCCTCGCTTCTGGGCGGCGACGACCACTGGCGCCTGCTTGTAGAAGTCGGGCTTGGTCGCCGTGACGACCGCCAGCGCGAACTCGGCGCCGTCGATCAGATTCGCTAATCGGTCGCCGTGTATTGTCAATGAAGAGTCCATTTGGCCACCAGTACTGACGTATCGTACAAATAGGTTGGCGGGTGCCCCCGACCACTTGTCACGCGCGAGCCCCAACGGCCGGCATGGGAAGCGACGGCCTGATCGAACTCGACCAGGAGTGCTGGCTGGCGTTCGCGAAGTACAACCTGTTGCTCACGACGGCGTTCGGCGTGCTCGCCGTCGTCGCGCGGGCGACGCAACCGGCCAACGGACTGCTGGTCGTCGAGAACGCCGCGTTCGCGCTCCTGTTCGGCGCCGTCCAGACGTACGCGTGGCTCTCTGCCTGACCTCGATCAGAACGTCACGCCGCGGATCCGGCGACGCGCGCCGCCGTCGACCGCAAACGTGGGCCCGCCCGCGTCGCCGTCTCATAGTGGTGTTTGTAACTTTGTACCGCGGATGGTCGCCCCAGTCGCGACCATCACCGGTAACGGATTACAACCACCACTATCAGTTCCGCTTCTGCCGAACCTCGGCCTGTTCGCGGATCTTGTCTTCACAGTTCGGGCACACGCGCGGGTGGTCCATTCCCTCGGGTGCGAACACTCGCACGTACGCCGACGTCACGGACGCCTCGCAGTTCTTGCAATTCGGCACACTGGATCAAGCAGGTAGAGGGGGATAATACTTCGTCTCGATTCGAGGGCTGCAGCCATCGAACTCACGGACTCGAAGTACCGGAATCCACACCACGGCTGGCGCGGAAGAACGTGGCCGTCGATTCGCTTATGCGATCAGCAGTTCCTCACCGCGTTCAACCTTGATCCGACACGGGGGCGTGATCTTGTTGTAGGCGCGGCGGAACGCTTCCTTGACCTCCTCGGCCTGGTCGACCTCGCAGTAGGCCGTGAAGAGGCGCTCGCCCTTGTCGATGCGGGCGGCGGTGCCGACGATCTTCCCGAAGGCCTGGCGCATGCCGTCGGAGACACGGTCCGCACCCGCACCGGTCGCCTGCTTGTTCTCGCGCAGGACCTGGTGGGGGAACTTTCGCAGCGTCATCTTGTAGTTGCCCTCGCCGAACTCCTTGATGAGGTGGCGGTTGGCCGAGAGGCGCGAGGCCTCGAGCGAGCCGTGACGGAGCTGACACTCCTCCTCGACGACGAGGCTGATCTGGACCGGGTAGTCCTCGGCGTCGGCCTCCTTGTCTCCCATCTTGTGCTGTGCGATCTTGGAACCGGGGATCCCCGTGATGTACTCCCGTCGGGTGTACGCGGGCTTGTCGATCTCCCGGTACATCGAGGCTGGTTTGTCCGACATAGATACTCTTGGGAAATACGAAGCCGAGCGAGCCTATTAACCCTTCGAAGCGGGGCCGCTCCCGTGCGCCAGTGTCGCACGCGTCCGGTCGGTCGCTGCGTCCACGTCGCCCAGGTAAAGTTCACGTTACTACCCTCCTTTTCCCTCCGGAGTCCCTAATGAGTTACATGAACATGCTCGTCGACGGCGAGTGGCGCACAGACGCCGGAGAATACACCAACGAGGACGGTGAGTTCGAACGGGGGACGACGTCGTTCAGGGATTTCGTCGAGGACGACCCGGATGCCCGGTTCCAGCCGGAGGCCGGCCGGTACCACCTCTACGTCTCCTACGCGTGCCCGTGGGCCCACCGGACGCTCGTCACGCGCGCGCTGAAGGGCCTTGAGGAGGCAATCTCCGTCGACGTCGTCGACCCGTACCGCGACGACGACGGCTGGCAGTTCACCCCCGAGAAGGAGGGGTGCACCGAGGACACCATTCACGGGAGTGACTACCTCCGCGAGGTGTACCAGAAAGCGGACCCCGACATGACCGGGCGCGTCACCGTCCCGGTCCTCTGGGACAGGGACGAAGAGACCATCGTCAACAACGAGTCCGCGGAGATCATGCGGATGCTCGACACCGCGTTCGACAGTGTCGCCTCCCGCGACGTCGACCTCTACCCCGAGGGCTACCGGGACGACGTCGACCGCATCATCGAAGAGATCTACCAGCCGATCAACAACGGCGTCTATCGCACCGGCTTCGCGAACTCACAGGCGGCCTACGACGAGGCGGTCCACGAACTGTTCGACGCGCTCGACCACTGGGACGCGGTGCTCGAAGACCAGCGCTACCTCGCCGGCGACCGCCTGACCGAGGCCGATATCGCGATGTTCACCACGCTGGTTCGCTTCGACGAGGTGTACCACACGCACTTCATGTGCAACCACCAGCTGATCCGCGAGTACGACAACCTCTGGCCCTACTTGCGCGACCTCTACCAGACCCAGGGCGTCGCCGACACCGTCGACATGGACCACATCACGGAGCACTACTACACCACGCACCCGGACGTCAGCCCCAAGCGCATCGTCCCGATGGGGCCCGACCCGGATTTCACCAAACCCCACGACCGCAACGAGCTGCCCGGCGGTCCGCCGGAAGACTTGCTGCCGCTGGCCTGATAACACGCCTCACACTGTCGCGGATCGATTCTCGGTCAGCCTTTATGAAGCGACGTGACAAGAACAGCCCAATCAGATGGTGCGAGGACGCGTTCGTCGGGAAACGAGGGGCGTGAGCCCGGTCATCAGTGTCGTATTGATGGTCGCGATAACCGTGATACTCGCGGCGACGGCGGGCTACGTGGTGTTCGGGATGGCAGACGAGACGAAGGCAGTGGCGCCCCAGCCCGCTATCACCGCCACGTACGACCGGACGACCGACGGCGACGGGCAGGCCCTGGAACTCGTGTTCGAGGGCGGCGACACACTGGAGGAGCAGAACGTCTACTTCGTGCTGCAGGGTGCCGTGGCGGTCAATCCCTCGGGGTCGAACTCGGCAGCCGAGATAGATGGCAATCAGATCGACGCCCAGATCGGGTCGAAGACTACTGCCGGAGCGACGATGACGATAGACGCCGATGCCACGACGGTGAATACTGGCGCCAACGAACATCTCGACCTGAGCGACGCCACGCTTCGGCTGGTCTGGGACCCCGCGTCTGCCGACATCCAGGAGACCGAAACGATCTGGCGCTGGTCCGATAGCTGAGCCATCTTGATCGCCCGCGCTTCCCCGGTCCGCCAGGCTGACGTGACCCGGCATCGACGGGAGGACAACGGATAGATGTCCACGACCACCGATCGCCGACCCGTCCGGGCCGCACTCGCCGCGGGCATCCTTTTCGGGCTGGCCTACCTCGTCGCCGTCCCGCTGTTGCGCCCCGAGCAGGTCGGCCTGGCGACGGACGTCTACTTCCTGGCCGCCGAGCGAGTGCTCGCCGGCGAGAGCCCGTACTTCGCCGCACCGCCCGGTCGCCCGGGCTACGAGTTCGTCTACCAGCCCGTCGTGGTGCTGGCGTTCGTCCCGCACGCCCTCACCGGAAGCGATGCCGGGGCGTACCTCCTCCAGACCGCGCTGAACCTCCTGTCGGCCGGTGCCATCGCAGTCCTCTTGGTGCGATACGTCGAGCGCTCGGGGGTCACGCTCACCCGCCTCGACCGCACGCTCGTCGCTGGCTTCGTCCTCGCCTCGGTCCACTCGATTTCGGTCTTCGTCATGGGCCAGGTGAACCTCCAGCTGGCGCTCGCGATCGCCGTCGGCGGGATACTGCTCGACCGCGGCAGCCAGTCGCGGGCCGGCGCTGCCTTCGCCGCTGCGGCGACGGTGAAGCTGTTCCCCGCCGCCGTTGGGCTGTGGCTCCTCCAGCGTCGGGCCTGGCGCGCGGTCGCGGCCGCCGTCGCCACCGGCACCGCGCTCCTCCTCGCCGGCGTTCTCGCCTTCGGCCCGTCGCTGTTCCAGACGTACCTCGTCGAGGTGCTCGCCGGAGAATCGCACACTGCGGAGTTCGCCGGCGGGCTGGACCCGTCGACGATGTACGTCACGGTCCGCCGCCCGCTCGCCGCGCTGTTCCCCGCGACTGACCCGACGCTCCTCACGCTGACCGCGCTCGCCCTGCTCGGTCCGGTGGTCGTCGCCGCGTCGTGGGACGTCTCCACCCGCCGCGGGCGCCTGGTCGCCCTCCTGGCGACGCTCCTCGCGACCATGCTCGTCCTCCCGCTGGAGCCCTTCTACTTTTCGCTGCTCTACTACCCACTCGTCCCGCTGCTGTATCTCCTCGAACCCGGTCGGGTCCGCGGCGTGTTCGTCGCGGGGACGGTCATCCTGTCCGCCGTGATCAGCTACCCGGCCGTCGAGGGGCTGCTCGCCATCGCGCCGGTGTCTCAAGGGCTTTCGACGACGCTCGCGGCTATCACCCGGGAAATCTTTCGATTCGCGCAACCGCCACTGGTCGGTGCGCTGCTGTTACTCGCCGGCTGCGTGCTCTTCCAGTACGAGGCAGTGCGGGAGGACGTCTCGGCGACGGACTATGAACCGTCAGTGGAGTAGCCCTCCGGGATGGTCTCGGCCAGTGGAGAAACTGCGGCGTGGAACCACTGTGTTGATCAGTCAGAGCTACGACTGCCACAATCACCCAAAACAGAGGAAAGCCCCGGCTGGCTCCGCTCCCGCGGCTCTCTGCGCGCCTCGCTCACTGCGTTCGCGTCGGTGCTTGCTTCGCCGGGGTTCCCGGAGCCAGTCGCCCCTTTCAGTCCCACCCGTTTCTCCTGGCGAGCCAGCCGAAGTGGGTGGAATGAAAGGGGCCGACCGGTCGGGGAAGGTGGCCCCGACAAGCACCGCAGGCGAAGCCGAGGAGCGCAACGAGCCCCCCGACCCGAGCAGGAGGGGGCTTTCGGGCTGTTGTTGAGCGCTCTAGTGGCATTCGTAGCTCTGACCGATCAACACGGTAGTTCTATCCGTCACGAAGAGACAACGTAGCAACAATATCCAGTACGACATCGAAGCGAAGCCACTGCTCGGGCGGGTCAGAAAAATCCGAAAATCAGTCTATGCCGATACGCCTGCGGAAATCACCGACTTACAGTCGAGTCAGGTTCGTGGCACGCGGACCCTTGTCCGCCTGCTCGATGTCGAACTCGACTTCCGTCCCTTCCTCGAGATCCGGGCCGCCCACGTCTTCCATGTGGAAGAAAACGTCGTCGTCCGCGTCCTCAGTATCGATGAAACCGTAACCGCCTGTGTCGTTGAAGAAGTCAACCTTGCCTTCTGCCATTGCGAATCAACTGAGGAGGGCATCACGGATAACCCTTCCGAGAGAGGCGGTACCACGGAGGTAGGTGGTCACTACGGCCCCATATCACCGGAATACGGCCCCCTCCGTCGCCGATTCGCCGCCGGATCGGCCGGTCCCGTCTGGCGATCGGCCGGGGGCCGTAGGTTTTTGGTCGCTGGCTGCCACGTCGACACGATGACCGACGACGCGGCGTGGGTAGGCGCTCACTACTGCGGCGACGAGTGGCTGGCTGTGGCCTTCGACGCCGATGGCTACGACCACGCCGACGTCTTCGACGGCGTCGGCGACTGCTGGCTCCGGTACCAGGAGGTCGCCGACCGGTTGCTCGTCGACGTGCCGATCGGCCTCCCCGACGACGGGGACCGGGAGTGCGACCGCCTCGCTCGACGCGCGCTGGGAGCGATGGCGTCGGCCGTCGTCTCGCCGCCGGTCCCCGACGCGGTCCGCAAGCGCCGCCACGGCGTCGCCAGCAGCGTCCACGAGCGCCAGACGGGCGAGGCCCTCTCCGAGCGGGCGTTCGCCACGAGCGACGAGATAGCGGTGCTCCGGGACGTGCTGAGGGAGTTCCCGAGCGCGCCCGACGTGATCGCGGAGTCGAACCCGGAGCTGTGCTACCGCGCCATCGCCGGCACGCCGCTGGAACGTGACCCGGCTACGGCGGGTGGCTACGCGGAACGGATGCGGACGCTCGCGTCGCTCGACCGGGACGCCCCGCCGGCCGTCCAGGCCGCCGCCGAGGCGGTCGCCGGCCACGACGTCGCCGTGCGAGACGTCCTCGACGCGATGGCGCTCGCGTACTCGTCGTGGCCGGGTAGCGGCGACGTCTACTCGCTCCCGCCGGAGCCCCAGACCGACGCCGACGGCTACCCCATACGCCTGCTCTACCGCGCCGACGGGCCGCTCGACGTCGCCTGAGCGGGACGGACGCGGCTATCTGCCCCTCTCTGGTCCGTTCCCGTTGCCACCGGGCCCGTTCCCGTTCGCCTGCTCCGGAGGGCCCCGTTGCTCGGCCCTGCCCGCACCGTTGCCGTTACCGTTACCGCGGCCGAGTCCCCGACCTGGGCGGTCGTCGCGCTCGAAGAAACTCCCGCGGTCGTCCTCGAGTTCCTCGCGTATCTCCTCGATCCGCTCGCGGAGTTCCGCGATCTCCTCCCGGAGCTCCGCCGGTCCATCGCCGGCCGCGTCGGCGATCGCCGCCTGACGCTCCTGTATCTCTTCGCGTAACGCCTGGATCTGCTCGCGTTTCTCCTCGAGAAGTTCTTGGGCTTCCTCGTCGTCATCGTCGTCTTCGTCGTCGCGTTCGTCTTCTGTTTCCTGGCCCTCGTCGTCGTCTTCGTCGTCCTCCTCGTCGTCGCCTTCCTCGATTTCCTCCGATTCTTCCGTCTGTTCGGTCTCCTCGGTCTCGTCCGGCTCCTCGGTCTCGTCCGTGTCCCGCTCGGGGGATTCAGTCTCCGTGTCGGTCCTCGTGGACTCCGTCTCTGTCGCTTCGTCGTCGTCGTCCTCCCGCTCGTCGTCGACGCTGACGCCGGAGAGGTCTCCGTCCGGGCCGGCGACCCCGAGGTGTTCGTCGAGGGCGAGCGCGAACCGGTCCGGGTCGTCGACGGTGCCGCTGAGGAACTGCCAGTCGGTGACGTCGCCAGCGTAGTGTTCCTCGTAGAGCGTCGCCTGCTCGTTGTACGAGGGATCGATCACGAGCGCGCTCGCGTCGTCGAGGTAGCCCAGGACGCCGCCGTCGGTCGCCTCGCCGGACCACGTCCAGTCGATCCGGTGGTGGTCGCCGTCGACGTCCCAGTTGTCGAAGTTGGAGGCCGCGCGCTCGCCGGTCTCGCGGTCCCAGTACTGGTCGTCCCGGACCAGCCAGTCGGCGTTCGCCGCGTCGACGGCGACGTCCCAGGTCACCGACCCGCCGCCAGCCGACTCATCGCCGGCCGACTCACCGTCAGCCGACTCACTGTCAGACGTCGTCGTGGCTCTGCCGTGGACGGTCACGAGGCTCAGGCCGTTGGGGCCGTCGTAGAGGAACGTGATGGTCGTCGACTCCGCCTGGAGGCTATGGGTGCCGGCGGACTCGTAGTACGGGCCGCCCGCGACGTCGTGGACGCCCACGCCCTCGTACTGGTCCGGCAGCCGGTAGCTGTACAGTTCCTCGACTGGTCGGTCGCCGGTCAGGGGTTCGACGGCGAGCGTCTGGTCGGCCTGGCTGATCCGGTACGATCCGCCGTCCTCCTGGGCGGCGACGGCGCCCGTCACGCCGCCGGCCGCGAGGAGCGTGCCGAGCGCCTGGAGGGTCGAGCGGCGCGACGGCGACCGAGAGTCGTCTGACCGCTTGTCTGCTGGCATGACTGTCGGACAATGCCGTCACGCCGGTTTTGTTATGGTGAGGAAATTTGGGGTAAGTCGCCGTTTCGACGTGAACGGTACTCGGTCGAGTCGTGGGCCCGCCATCGGGCCGATGCCTTCGGGCGGTTAGTTCCGCTGCAGACACTTGCCAGTGGTCGGGGATGGACGACGGTGGGAGCGCGTCGGTGAGAAGCGCTGGAGGGGTAGCGGTGTGACGTGCCAGCGTCGACAGAACAGCGTCGTTACGCTCGGGTTCGCAACTCGATGACGCCGTCGTCGGTGACGACGACGTCGTAGCAGAGGTACTCGAAGGACAGCGCCTTCGCGGACTCACCGCCTGCCTGGAAGAAGCTGTTCAGGACGTCGGGGTCGATACTGTCTCGTAACGGCGGCAACGAGGCTGGGTCGGTCCCGAGCTCGTCCGCGATGGTGGTCAGGACCAGCGTCCCAAACTCGTCGTCGTCAGACGCGGAGGCGTCGATGACGACGTCGATACCACGGTCGGTGTGTGAGTTGTCCATGGGCGTGCTCATCTGTCGGGGTGTTCGCGTCGACGCCGGCACGCGAGACGCCGCCCGGGGTCGCGTCGCCACTCTCGCTGGGCAACGCTTATTGACTCCGGGGGAGAAGGACAGCATGTCCTACCAGGCGTCCTTCTCCGCGCACTTGTCTCTCTAGCACTGCGCCTATCCCGTCACTCGGTTATTAGTCTTATTCTGTAAACATGACACCAGTACTGACTGTAAACGGATAGATCCGACTCCCTCGCTCGATCTCGGTGACTCGTATAACGTCTCCAGAATGTGTAATACGGACTGAACGATTTACGGTCGCCGGAGCAACGCTCAAACGGCTGAATCCGGTGTACCGGGTCGGAGAACGGACAGAGTGCCGGAATCGACGTTCCCCAACCGGCGAGCGTTCGCTCCGACCTTCGACGGCGAAACGCTCGCGCGCGCTCAGGAGAGGTGCGGGATAATCTCCCGCTGGAGGTAGGCGAGATACTCCTCGGCGCTCAGGTCGCGGGGCCGGTACAGTTCGACGTAGCCGCTCCGGGCGGCCGTGACCTTGACCTCGTCGCCGTCGTCGGTGTAGGTCAGCCCGAGCTGGTTCAGGCTGGATCCCGCCAGCAGGTCCTCGAGGTCGTGGCTCTCCCGGAGGTCGGTGCCGTGGAGGACGCCGCTGACGCCGTCCGCTTCTGTCCCCGAGAACCCTGCCTTCCAGGGCGCGGCGTCCCCGTGGCGCTCGAAGAAGGCGTCGAGGTCGAGTTCGCCCCGACCGATGGACGTGTTCGTGTCCTGGCCGATGAGGTCGAAAGCGAACGTCCCCTTGCTCGACCCGGCGACGACGAACTCGCCGGGGACGCCCACGAACTGCGTGTGACGAGTGGCTGTCTGGGGTTCGGCGACGACGCTGACGCCGTCGTCGGCGATGCGGGCCGACTCGCGTTCGCGGCGGTACTCGCGGGCCGCCCGTCCCGCGAAGGCCGTGTCGCCGGAGGGGAGCGAGAAGACGCGCTCGACGTCGAGCGCCCGGCGCAGTTCCTGACCGCCCTCCTCGACCGTCTCCGAGAACGAATCGACTACGTTGAACGAACCGTCGACGACCCCGATGACGCCTGCTTGCATGTAGCCGCCCATATCACCAGCCCCCGTTTGAGGGTTTCGCGTTCCGGCGGCGGGTCCAGGTACCGGGCGGACAGATGCCAGCCAATCTGGCGATGGGCGGATCGGTGACCACGTCGCTCTCGACGAGACCGTCGCCCGAGAGCGACCGTCGCTACCTCTGGTCGCGGCCCCCTCGCTCCGGGTCACGCGGCACGCGTATCTCGTCGTCGGTGACGGTACTGACGGCCTCGAACGGGACGCGGATGTCGTCGCCAGAAATAGGGTATTAAGTGGCCGGTCCGGGCCTTAGAGAGGTAATAGTTAGTCGAACCGACGCTGAACGACGGGGCAGTCGTGACGCCCGAACTTCCGCGACGGACGGTCCTCGCATCGCTCGGTGCCCTCCCGCTCGCCGCTCTCGGCTTGAGTGGTTCTGCGCTGGGGGTCGACGAACCGACCGGAACCGCAGAGACGACTGGTTGGTCGCAGTTCCGCGCCGGACCTGGCCGCACGGGTGCGGTCGACGGCGCGGCCGCGCCGGACGGCCCGTTCGCCGCGGAGGCGTGGGTGGCGAGCGTCGACGATCACGTCTTCGTCGACGAGGCGATCGTCGCCGACGGGACCGTCTACCTGCCGTTCATCCACGACGACCTGACGTTTCGCGGTGGCGTCATCGCCTTCGACGCCGAGTCGGGGACGGAGCGATGGCGACACGACGCCGCGCAGGGCGAACCCGGCATCGGGGGTGTCGGTTCGCCACCGGCGGTCGGTGACGGTCGGCTCTACCTGACCAGTAGCCCGGGGGTGGACCGCGCCCCCTACGGCGGTCTCCACGCCATCGATGCGGAGACGGGCGAACTCAGCTGGCGCAGAACGGACGGGGGATGGGTGGACGCACCGCTGTTCGCTGCGGGCACGCTCTTTGCCGAGGGCGGGCCAGACGGCGACGCTGTCAACGCGCTCGATCCCGAGACCGGCGAGATCCTGTGGCGAGACGCGACGGCGTCGAACGAGTACGTCGGGGTCGCAGACGACCTGCTCTACGGCGTTCGCTACCACTCGGACGACCAGAACGAACTGGTCGCCTGGAGATGCGAAGACGGTGAGATCGAGCTGTCACGGCCCGTTCCGAACGGTCTCGACGGCGCGGCTGCGGTGGTCGTCGACGGACGGATCTACGGGTCGCGACAGACCGACGACAGGGCGAACGTGGTCGTCGCACACGACGCGAACGGCGATAACCTGTGGCGGACGCGATTGACGCCCGCGGGCGAACTGGGCAGGCCGCTTCTCAGCCGACCGTCGGTCGCGGGCGACGCGGTCTACGTGACGACGGCGACGTCCTACAGGGGCAACTGGGAGGCAGGGATCCAGTCGACCCTCTCTGCCGTGGACGCGAGGAGCGGTGCCGTCCGGTGGGCACGCGACGTCTCGACGCTACTGCTGGGCCCCCCGACGGTCGTTGGGGACACCGTCTACGTCGCCGGTGAGACCGGGACGACTGGGGACGCGGCCGTCCACGCCTTCGCCACCGAAGACGGGACGGAGCGATGGGGGTATCGAGCCAATACGCGGTACATCGAACCCCAGTACGCGAGGACGCCGACCGTCGCCGACGGTCGGGTCTACGTCGTGCAACACGCGCGCGGGGCCGGCGGGAAGGCCAGTCTCATCGCGCTCACTGGAACGGACGAAGAACCCGACGATTCGATGGTGCCGCCGTCCGCAAGTGGGCCGATAGCGGTGATCAGGACCGACCCCGAGGACGCGGACCATCGCTACCAGGAATACGGGTCGACCGTCACGCTCGACGCCTCGGCATCGACGGGCGACGTTCAGACGTACGAGTGGCGACGGGGGAACCTCGGTTCCTTCGAGGCCGCTGGTCCGATCTTCGACGTCACCTTCGAGCGGTGCGCCCCCACCGACGTGACTCTCCGCGTGACCGACGGGGAGGGACGACAGAATAGCAGGACTCTCTCGTTCGACGTCGAGGGCGCGCCTGTCGGTGACTGACGCCAGCGGCAGGGTCGGTACCCCGCTCGCTACAGGTCTCGCGGCACGCGTATCTCGTCGTCGGTGACGGTGCTGACGGCCTCGAACGGGACGCGGATGTCGTCCTCGTCGGCGTCGCCGTATCCGAACCCTTCGAGCCACGCTTCGCCGACGCCGGGGTCGGGGTCGACGTAGGCCACGTTCGCGTCCGCGTCGACCTCGGTGACGATACCGATCTGTTCGTCCTCGGCGTCGACGAGGAACTTCCCTTCGTCGTCGCTCGACAGTGTTGCCATTGCACCACCGACTAGTCGTCCGAGCGACAAAATCCCTCGTCCCGGCTGGGGGCGGGAGCGTCTCCGTCGAGGGACAGCAGATTGCTGCCCACGACTGCGGGCACCCCGTCGACGAGTTCCCTCGTGGAAACCCGTCTGGTACCGCTGACCGATGAGGAGAGTGAACCGGTCTCGCCGGTACGCCGGGCTTACGGTCGGCGCCAGTCAGCCGCCGGGTCGTCGCCGTTCCGGTTTGCTGGCCTGGGTGCGTGCGCGGAGTGGCGAGCGGAGGTCAGGAAGTCGGGGGTTCGGGGGTGTGAACGCCGTCCCTGGGCGGCGCCGCGTGGGCGAGAGCGGGGGCCAGCCGTTCACAGTTGCCTACCGTGAAATAGCGACTCGTTAGCTCCGCGTCCCGGTCTCGCTGGCAAAGTTATACGAAATCATTCATTTACTGGTGCCGACCCTGAATAGTCAAACACCGGACTCAAAAGCCGGACGGCGGGTACTTCCGGCTTTCCCCAGGGAGGATGCTACTAACAAAAGCGATCGAGTTCCTGTCAGTATCTGCAATGGTAGAATCCAACGTGACACGACGGCGAGTGCTACAGGGAGCCGGCGCGATCGGCGTCGCGAGCCTCGGTAGTACGGTCATCTCGGCGCAGGAAGGCGGCGGGGCCGGCGACCAGAGCGCCGCCATCCGGGTCGCGCACCTCTCTCCCGACGCACCGAACGTCGACGTCCGACTGACCAGCCAGGACGGCGGCGTCGTGGCGGGTGCCGGGAACGAGACGGCGGGGAACGACACCGGCCTGGGCGGCGAGAACGAGACCAACGAGACCGCCGGCGGGGCCGGCGACGGCGAGACCGAAATCGGCGGACTCGGGTTCCGGGACGTGAGCAGTTACAACGAGGTCGATCCGGGAACCTATCAGGTCGAGATCGTCCCTGCCTCCGGCGGTATCCAGGGATTCATCGAGGACATCTTCGGCGGCGGTGGCGAAGACGAGGAGACGGTGCTGTTCGACGGCGAAGTCGAAGTCGAGGAGGGGACGACCTACACCGTCGTCGCCTTCGGGGAGGTCGCCCGCGGCCCCATCCCGGCCGAAGACGCCGGCATGGAGACCGCCGCGGCCGGGAACGAAACCGACGGGGTCGGTGTCACCGAAACCGGCGGCGTCGGGACGAACGAGACTGGTGACACCGGCCTGAACGAGACCGGCGGCAACGAGACGGGCGGTGCTGGCATGAACGAGACGGACGGCACCGGGGCCGGCGGCACGCCAGCCGGTGGCGAAGCGCTGGTCGAGGAACTCGCCTTCGGGCAGTCGCAGACGCTCGAACTGGACGCGGGCGACTACTCGCTCCAGATAGAGGAGACGAGCGCTGGCGGGGCCGAGGACGCGCTCGGCGGTGCCGAAGACGACTCCGTCGGCGTCGACGAGACGGACGGGACCGAAACCGACGGCATCGGAGCCGATACGGAACCTGGCCAGGAGCCGGCTGATGAGGCCGGCGGGTCCGACCGCGGCTTCCAGGTCCAGGTCCTCGAAGACGACGTCAGCGACCCCGGCGACGGGACCGCCCGCGTGCGGATCTTCCACGCCGTCCCCGACGTCGGCGCCGTGAGCATCTCGCAGATCTCCGACGGCGGGACTCCCGCCGGCGGCGGTGCCGGCGGTGACGATGGCACCGTCGCTGGAACCGAGGCCGACGCCGGGAACGAAACCGAGGAAATCGGTGGCACTGGCGCGGGCGAGAACGAGACGGAGGCCGTCGGCGCGGACGGTGCGGCACCGGAGGCGGGCGTTCGGCGCGTCTCCCTCTCGATCGATGGAAATACGGTCTACAGCGCCTTCGCGACGGGATACTTCGACACGCAGGCCGCCGCCACCGCTGGCGACCAGGACGCCGGCAACGAGACGGGCGGTGAGAACGATACTGTCGGCGAGAACGTCACCGGCGTCGAGAACGAGACCGGCAACGCGACCGCCGGTGGCGACGACGAACAGGTCGCCGAAGACGCCTCGGACGCGGCGTTCGAACTTGTCACCGTCGAGACGGCCCAGGGCGGCGAACGCGCCGACGGTGGTACGGGCGGCCTCCTCGACCTGGCGCCGCCGGCCGACGACTAGCCCGGTCGGCGAGCCTGCAGCGAGGCGGCGTCGCTCTTCCGTATTTTTGCGCGAAGGATACCGCGCTGGCGGTGACGCGTTCGACGGCGAGCTGTGGCTGCTCTCTCCCGGTCGAAACTGTTAGCCTTCGCCGACCATCCGGTCCTCGTCCTCCCACAGCTCGGCGCGGAGTTCGTACTTCTGGACCTTTCCCGTCGCCGTCGTCGGGAGCGCCTCGACGAACGTGACGCTCCTGACGGCCTTGTAGCTCGCGAGCGCCTCGCGCGTGTACTCTATCAGGTCCGACTCGAGGGCGTCCGGGTCGTCGACGTCGTCGGCGGGGACGACGAACGCCTGCGGCGTCTCGCCCCACTCGTCGCTCGGGGCGGGGACGACTGCGACGTCCGAGACGGCCTCGTGGTCGAACAGCGCGTCCTCAAGTTCGATCGAGGAGATGTTCTCGCCGCCGGAGATGATGATGTCCTTCTTTCGGTCCTGGATGGCGACCATCCCGTGTTCGTCGACGGTCCCGAGGTCGCCAGTGTGGTAGTACCCCTCGAGACGCGCGGAGAACGCCTCTTCGGTCTCCTCAGGCTTGTTCCAGTACCCTTCCATCACCTGGTTGCCGCGGACGACGACCTCGCCGATGGTCGCGTCGTCTCGCGGGACGTCCTCGCCGTCCTCGTCGACGACCCGGACGTCCGTGCCGAGATAGCCCAGGCCCTGGCGTTTCTTGATCGCGAACCGGTCGGCGCTGTCGTCGTCGAAGTGGCGCCGGGCGTCGGAGGTGGTGATGAGCGGCCCGGTCTCCGTGGCGCCGTAGACGTGCTTGAGGTACCAGCCGAACTCCTCCTCGACCGTGCGGATGGTCGCCTCGGGCGGCGCGCTGCCGGCCGTCGCGATGCGGACGTCGTTCGCGCCGGTCGTCGCGGGGGCCTCGTTCTCGTAGTAGTCGACCAGCCTGTTCAGCACTGTCGGCGCGCCACAGAGGTAGGAGACGTCCTCCGCGGCGACGGTGTCGAAGATCCACTCCGCGTCGACGCCGCGGCTACAGACGTGCGTCGCGCCCATCCCGGTGATGGCGTAGATGTGGCCCCAGCCGTTGACGTGGAACATCGGCAGCGTCCACAGGTAGACGTCGTCGTCGGCGATCTCCTGGTGGATCGAGATCAGGTAGGCGTGGAGCGTCTCGGTCCGGTGAGTCCGCATCACGCCCTTCGGGTCGCCGGTCGTCCCCGAGGTGTAGTTGATCGTGATGACGTCGTCCTCTGCCATCTCCGGCCGTTCGACGTCGGGGTCCACGCCCTCGATGACCTCGTCGAACGACTCCCACTCACCCTCCACCGCGTCGGTGTCGTTGGTCACGAACGTCGACGTCGGGACGTCCTCGCGGATCGCCTCGATCTTCTCGGCGTACGCGTGGTCGGCGTAGACGACGTCCACGCCGGCGTCCTCGAGGA
Organism: Halomicrobium sp. HArcel3; assembly: GCF_058933135.1. NCBI lineage: Archaea > Methanobacteriati > Methanobacteriota > Halobacteria > Halobacteriales > Haloarculaceae > Halomicrobium > Halomicrobium sp. HArcel3. The sequence continues at coordinate 633,446 of NZ_JBZYDN010000002.1, forward strand.
TGTACGCGAAGTCCTCCGACGTCAATCGGTAGTTGAGCGGCGTGTGGATCGCGCCGAGCTGCATCGACCCGTAGGCGGCCTCGAGGTGGTAGTGGGTGTTGGGGTCGAGCACGGCTACCCGATCCCCCTTCTCGACGCCGCGGTCGCGTAGCACCGCCGAGAACCGGTCGACCCGGTCGCCGAACTCGTCGTAGGTGAACCGTTCCCCCGTCGTCGCGACGACGGCCTCCTCCTCGCCGTAGTGGCGCCGGGCCCGGTCCAGGAAGTCCGTTACGAGCAGTGGTTTGTGCATAGGTGACTCGTCACGTGGAAACTATCTCGCCCGGATCACATAAATCGGATGTTCGATAATGAACGTTTCCGCGACGGTCGGCGCCGTCCGGTCGGGGTGGGATACAAGGCCCTGTAGCCCGACGATCAGGTATGGAACTCGAAGAGGACGCGACTGGTCGAGACCGCCTCGCACGGATGCTCGCCGCCGCCGGCCTGACTGTCGCCGCCGCCGCGCTGTTCCGCCGCGGCAAGCGGATCACGGGCGCCCTCGCGGGCATCGGCGCGCTTGCACTGGGATACCAGGTGACGACCGACACGCTGGAGACGGAGCCGACGGCGAGTCCGTCGGGGACCGCCACGAGCAGTGCCCTGGTGTGTGCGATCTGCGGCGAACCCATCGTCCCCGGCCAGGCCCGCGGCCCCGACGAGAACGACGATATCGTCCACGTCGACTGTCGCGAAGCGACCGCGGAGACCGCCGACTGATAGTGGTGGTTGTAAGCCCGTACCAGCGCTCGACGTGGTCCGTACCGTCGAGCGCCGGTACAAAGTTACAACCACCACTATGACGCTCGAATTTCGGTTCACGGCTATTCTGGACGCCCGGGTGATCAGGCGACCTGTCTTTGCTCGCTGTACCTCGCCTCCCCGCCGTCCCAGTGGACCACGGTCTCGATGGTCACGGTGCCGTCGTTTCGCTCGATCTTCGCACCGCCCACGTACCCGACGTCTATCTGCTCGGTTCGCCTCGTCGACTCGTCCGACGCGAGCGTCCCGATAGACGCCTCACCCTGCCAGACGCTGTCCTGACCCGCGTACACGGTCGTCGTGACCGAGATGTTCTCCCGTGGATTCCCGCCGTTGTTCGTGAGCGAGACGGTCACGTCACGACAGGTCTTCCCGCAGTTCTCGATCTTCTGTACGTCGAGCGTGAACGGTCGCTCGCCCCCGCCTGACGAGTCATCGTCGCTTTCTGCCGCTCCGCCGTGGTCCGCCGTCTGCGCTGGCGTCGTGTGAGCGTCGCCTGATCCCCCGAACGTTCCCTGACCGAACGCGACCAGTCCCCCGACGACGATGACGGTGACGACGATGCCAAGTGCCACGACCGTCGCGCTCGCTCTGCGTGACGTCCCCCGACCCGGTTTCGATCCTGCCATGCCCGCCCGTTACCGGCTATCAAGGATGCCTATTCGCCACCTAATGACAGACGCCGGACGGGCCGGTCCGGTCGAGGGTGTCGATATCGGGTTCCGGACGACCGATGCGGACGAACTGGCTTCTCCTGCCGGCAGAACAGTTTATCCTCTCACAACGACAACTAGTCGTATGGTTCGAACAGCAGCCGTCGCGCTGGGTGTCGCCGGCGGAGTCGTCGCTGCGGCCGCCACCTGGACGCTCTACCAGCGGTTCACGACCGAAACGGTTCCGTACACGGTCGTCGGCCGCGTCGACGACGTCGAACTTCGGCGCTACCCGCCCGCCGTCGTCGCCGAAACGGTGGCTGACACCAGGAACGACGCGTTCCGTCGCCTGTTCCGGTACATCACCGGTGCCAACGAGGGCGGTTCGAACGTCTCGATGACGGCACCGGTCGCCGTTTCGGACCAGGGAACGCAGGTCGAGATGACCAGTCCCGTTCAGGTGGCAGAACGGGGGCGGGAAGTCCCGATGACGACGCCCGTCGAAACCGATGCGAACCGGGACCGGGACGCGGTCCGAATGGCGTTCTATCTTCCTCCCGAGTACGACCTCGACACCGCACCGAGGCCGACCGACGAGAACGTCGCGCTCCGTCCCGTTCCGGAGCGAACGCTCGCTGTCCGTCAGTTCTCCTGGCGGCCAACCGACCGCCGCGTCGCTGCCCAGCGCCGACACCTCCTCGAAACGCTCGACCACGCACGGATCCCAACCTCGGGCGACCCGTTTTCGATGGGATACGACGCTCCCTGGACGCTTCCGTTCCTCCGGCGCAACGAGGTCGCCGTCGCGATCGAAGCGAACGGGGGGTGACGGCCCCGTGATCGGGTGTGGTCCGGAGGTCCACCGTCGGGGCCGGTAGCCGTCGTTCAGTCGTCGACCGCCGTTGCGCCACCGGAGAGTCCCGTGGGGCCGGTGACCGACGCCGGTTCGTCGGCGACGTACGAGAGCAACAGGTACGCGAACACGTACTTCGCACCGACGTCGAGCGCGCTGTAGGCCCAGGACGTGACGGCGACGCCGAGGACGCCGATGCCTTCGGCCCCGAGCGCCCAGAAGACCGGATACCCGAACCAGAGGATCACCGTCAGCAGCTTCAGCGTACTGAATATCTCCGCCGTGCCCGTCTCCGCCGCGTCCTTCGGCCACTCGACGAGCAACACGTACAGCACGACCGCGAAGAACGTGCAACTCACCCCGTACCAGCCCCACCGCAGCGCGTAGGAGGACGTGGTCAGCGCGGCCGCCAGGCCCGTCACGCACATCGCGACGTCGAAGACGATCGCGGTGAATATCTTCGTGCTATTCGAACCCGCGAGCAAACCGAGCGCCAGCAGGATCATCGGCGTCGATAGCGTCCAGGTGAGATATCGACCCCACATCGACAGCACTTCCTCGCCTGCCAGCGCGCCGCCTGGCATCTCGACGACGCTCACCGTGAGCCCGCTCGCCAGGCCGAGATAACTCGACAGGGAGACGACCGGGACGACGATCGTCGCCACGAAGATCAGCTGCGCGCGCGAATCCTCCACGTCCCGGCCCATGTACACGAACAGGAGGATCGAGAGGCCGGCGAGCGCGACGTTCACCCAGAACGAACTCGCCAGCACGGCGTCCTCGTAGATCATGTCGAACACCTCCGCCTGGCTGACCGCTTCCTGAAGCAGCATTCCCACCTGGATGACCGTCGCGATCGAGCCGTCTACTGTTACTGTCATGACACTTGCCCGTACGGAACCGCAACACGTGAAGGGATCGCACGACATAGCAGGTGCCGCGGCCGACCGCCGTAGCAGCCACCCGATCTGAACAGATGCCAGCCGTTCCGGGCGTGCGGCTCGCGGGTCGCGCTGCTCCCCGCTCGCTACCCGTGGCCTCCCGTCGGTCGCCCACGCACCGATCGCCGTACCGGGGCTCCCTGCTCATTACCTTCGCTCCGGTGTCGCCGAGAGCTTTCACCTCGTTCCCCGTTCACCGACCGGCGCTCACTCGGCGTCCGCTTCGGCGCCCTCCGGCGTCCCCGGGTCCTCAGAGAGACCGTAGAACGCGCCCATCTCCGTATTTCGAGCGAACACCGCCACCGTCTCGTCGGCGACCGTCAACGTATCACCGCCCTCTTGCGTGGTGAGGAAATCGTCCTCGCTACCGATCCCGAACGTCACGTCGACGGTGACGTCCGTACCGACACCGGGGTGTGGCACGACATCGACGTACGAATCCGTCTCGCCGCTCGCCAGCGTTCCGGTTTTTGTCACAGAATCGACCGTTATCTCGTAGGCTCGTTTCTCGTCCAGGTCGTTCCGCACCCAGATGTTGAGATCGGTCGGTGACGAATTTCCAAGCGCGGAACAGCCCGCAACGCTTGCAACCGTCGCGACGCCCGCCGTAGCGAGCATCGCTCGGCGCGAGAGTTCTGTCATGGCACCCCATCGACAAACCGATAGTTAGTCGTTTTGGTCACCGCCGAACGCGCATCCGCGCTTCGCACCGTTCGAGCCGGTCATTTCCGCGTGTTCTCTGTAGACACACCGACGACGCAGAACGATCCGTCGTCGCTCCCTCGCTTGTTCGCAGGAAAATGCCGCCTCTCCCATTTGAACAGATGAGAGACGTTCCGGGCCTGCGGCCTCACTTCGTTCGGCCGTTCCGGGACTGCGACTCACGAGCTCAAATCGGCTCGGATAGATTTCTCCGACGACGGGCTCCTCGCTGTCGCTCGTCGCGTTGTTGTCGGAGAAATGCCGCCTCCCCGATTTGAACCACCGGAAGACGGTCTCGATCACTCCGTTCGCGAGCGTGCGACTTCCGAGCTCAAATCGGCTCGGATCGCATATTTGCGGCTCACGAAGTTGTTCGCCGCAAAAGTATGCCGCCTCCCCGATTTGAACGCCGTGAGACGTGCTCGTTTCACTGCGCGCGACTCACGAGCTCAAATCGTGTCGGGAGCATTTTCACTGCTCACAGTCTCGGTCGCTTCGCTCCCTCGCTGGTTCGCAGGAAAATGCCGCCTCCCCGATTTGAACAGATGCCAGACGTTCCGGGCGTGCGGCCTCACTTCGTTCGGCCGTTCCGGGACTGCGACTGGCGTGTTCAAATCGGCTCGGATAGATTTCTCCGACGACGGGCTCCTCGCTGTCGCTCGTCGCGTTGTTGTCGGAGAAATGCCGCCTCCCCGATTTGAACGGGGGACAGCTCGATCTTCAGTCGAGTGCTCTCCCAGTCTGAGCTAAGGCGGCCCGCATACTGGACGAGGCCGAGGGTATCAAAAAGGATTTCGAAAGCCGGCAGGCGGGCTCACACCTAGAGGGTTCCCGCGTAGACGACCTCTGCGACCGGCTCACCGGCGATGGTGCCGGTGTCCTCCTCGACGACCGGGAACCCGTGGGCCTCGTAGAACGAGCGGCCGACGTCGTTGCCTTCGAGGACGCAGATGCGGACAGCGTCGAACTCCCGCTCGCGCAAGCGGCCGAGGACGGTGTCGAACAATCGGCTCCCGATCCCGTCGCGCCAGTAGTCGGGCGCGACGTAGATGGTGTACAGCTGTGCGACGTCCTCGTCGGCGTCGTCCGAGACCTGTTCGCTCGGGCCGGCGGAGGTGAACCCGACCACGTCTCCGCCCTCGCTCGCGACCAGGTAGATCACCTGTTCGCTCCCGACGGCGTCGGCGACGACGTCGTCCCGGTACCACTCGTCGACCTGCTCGTCGATGGCCGGGGCGCTGAGCACGTCGCCGTAGGCGGCGTGCCAGGTCGCACGGGCGACGTACTGGATGGCGGTCACGTCGTCCGCCGACGCCTCGCGGACCGTGACGTTCCGGGGCATACACGCGATTCTCGTGCCAGTGAAAAAGCATTTTCTCCCCCTGCTGTCGGCGGCCCGCTAGGGCAAGAACAGGTCGGCGCTATCGAACTCCGTGCCGCAGTCGTCGCACTCGTAATCGGTGCCGTTAGCCGTCGAGACGTGCCCCCCGCAGTCGGGGCACTTCGATCCGTCGATCATCGTCCGTGGTATCCCGTAACAGCGCATAGGTGTTTCGGGGGTCTGTGGTCACGCAGTCGTCGACCGAACTTGAGCGTTCGAGTGATTCGACTGGCAACCGAACCACTCTGGCTCAACATCGCTTGCGAGTAAGCCGGACCAACCGAACAACAGTAGCAACTAGGGGCCGATGATCGACCTTTGGTAGTCTATAATCAAAGGTGTCGGGCGCGACGTATCTCCCGATGTGGCTTCACTACGCCCTCGCGCTGTGGGGCGTCGGCGCGACGTTCGTGTTGCTCGTTCTCTACGCGTACGGGGAACAGGAAACCGGGGAGTCTGCCGAGGGCTGAGGACGACCGTTCACGGAGACCCGGACGCGCCGACCGCGCTGCCATTTTTCGGAAGGCCAGCGCCGGCTATCGGTTGCCGGCCGACGCGTGCGACCAGGACGTGCCCGGGCCGTCAGTCGCAGATCAACCGTTCGAGCGCGCTCCGGCCGGTCGCCTCGCCGTGACACTCGCAGGTGGCGTGGCGGCGTTCGCTCCTGATCCCTCCCAGTCCACCGGCCGCGGCGACGGGCAGGACGACGACGTTGGCTTCCGTCCCGCCCTGGAGGAGGCCGGTCAGTTCGCCCGCTGGTTCGGCTCGCCGCTCGGCCAGCAGTTCGACGACGGGCGATTCGCACGTCTCCTTCCGTTCGAGCAGCGCGACCAGTTCCTCGCGCTCGAGCCGACCGATCAACTCCTCGGTCAGCAGGTCACAGACCGGGGGCCGCTCGGGCTTGGCCTCGGATTTCGATTCGGCCGGTGGCTCGGGAGCCTCGCGCGTGACGACGGTGCCGGCCTTGCCGACGGCGACATCCGGCGCGCCGAGGGCGAGCGCCAGCAGGTCGCTGTTCGTCGGCGGCGCCGACTCCTGCCACCGTGTTCGCCCGTCGACCGGCCGCCTGAACAGTTTGTTGTTCGCGGAGAGGACGACGACGTGGCCGTCGAGCACGTCGACCGCGCGGAGGGCGGCGCCGGTCACCTCGTTCGCGGTCCATCCCTGCTCCGCGCCGTCGTTCACGTAGAGCGTTCCGTTCGCGCCGGCGACGTATATCTGCCCGTCGGGGCCGACGGTGACGTCCCGGAGGCTCACCGACGCGGCGTCGACGCCGGTCGTCGTCCATCCCGACTTCGTCGTCTCGTACACCGTGCCGGCGGTGTCGGTTGCGAAGACAGTCCCCGCCGTGGTGGCTTCGAGCGCCGTTATCTCTGACCCACCGCCGGGCGTCGCGGGTGCGCCGTACGTCGCTTCTCGGCCCGACAGGGAGAGGGGGAGGACCTTACCAGACGTGTTGGCGACGGAGACGCGTTCGGTGCCGGCACGGCCGGCCACTGCGACCGCGGACCACGACGCCGAGATGTCCTTCGAGTACGAGAAGTCGTACTGCTCGCCGTTCGCGACGTCGTACATCCCGATGGCGCCGGACGCGCCCGCGTACCAGACGCGGTCGCCGTCCGCCGTGACGTCGATCGAGGAAAGGGCCCTGTTTTGCTTCCCGGGGCCTTCGGTGACGACTGCCTCCCAGCCGTCGCCGGTGTTCGCGACGACCGTGCCGCTTCCACCGACGGCGAATGGGCCGCGATTCGTCTGGACGACGGCGCGCAGGTCGACGTCGAACGGTGTCGTGACGCTGTTCCACTCGGGGTCTGTGGCTGCCTCGTGAGGCATCACCTGCCGTTGGCCGTCACCGGAGAAAAGGCACCGACACCGTCCAGAAATACCGACTGTCGCGGCGCTCGCTCCAGTGCGGATCGGAAATGCACGGTCGCTCCGGCGTGGAATACTCCAGCGAGGCGGACCGATTCCCGTGTTTATCCGGCTCTGACCGGTATCACTGGTATGTCGGAGTCCAACGAGACGCGCCGCAGCGGCTGGAGCGTCGTCGACGTCCCGGTGACGACTTCGCTCCACGACGTCGCGACAGCGGCGACCGGCCCCGTCGCCGCCGGGAACGCGGGAACAGTCGTCGCTCGATCGGCGGACGGTGCGTGGAACGTCCTGGTCGAGAACGGTCCTGGTGCGTCTGGCGAAACGCTGTACGCCGCCGCGTCGACGGCCGACGGCGAGCGGATCTGGTTCGCGGGCGCGAACGGTGCCCTCGGTGCGTACGAGGTCGGTGAGGGTCGCAGGCGCGACTACTCCGAACCCGACGGTGTCACCGACTCCCTGTCGAGCCTGGCCGTCGCAGGTCCGCGCGGCTCTGAGAAGCTCCTCCTGGCCGACGACAACGGCGCCGTCTATACCGCGGAGGCCACCGGGACCTCTCTCGACTGGGGGCGCGAGTTTCGCCCCGCCGGCGACACCGCGCTCACAGACCTGGCGGCCTCGCCTGACGGCGTCGGCTACGCCGTCGACGGCGAGGCTAACGTGTGGCAGACGACCCCGGACGACGGCTGGGAAGCCATCGGCGTCGAGGCCGCCGAGAACAGTCTCTACGCCGTCGTGGCCGGGGAAAACCGGTTGCTGGCCGGTGGTGGAAACGGGCGGGTGTATCTGTCGAGTGACGGTGGCGGGTCGTGGACGCCGTACTCGCTCGGGAGCTTCACCGTGAAAACGCTCGACGTGGCGGGCGGGCGAGCGCTCGCTGCGGGATCGAACGGCAGGCTCGTCACCAGGAGCGACGACTGGGAGACGAACGACTGGGACGGTTCGAAGACCGTCAACGGGGTCCGCCTCGGAGACGTCGACGTCGCGGTCTGCAACGACGGCGTCGTGCTGGAACGGTCGGCCAGCAGCGAGGGAACCCAGCCCGCGTCGTCCGGAACGACAGACGAGGGCTGATCAGGGGCCCTTCCTCCAGTTAGGCCAGGCCCGGTTATTTGCCGGTCGAGCCCTGATCCGTGTCGCTGCTCACCGATCCGCTGTCACTTGACGTGCTTCCCCCAGACGCCGAACCCCCGTCGGTGGAGGAACTGTCGTCGTCGGACGAACCGTCGTCATCGACGGAGCCACCGTCGCCGGCGGAGTCATTGCCGACGGACGACCTGCCGCTACTGGCGGAACTGCCGCTCCTCGACGAATTATCCTCGCCTGACGAACTGCCGCCGGACGAAGCACTTCCGTCGCTGGACGAAGAACTTCCGTCTTCCGGCGACGAGCTGCCGCCACTGGGCGAACTGGTATCCTGCGAATCGTCGCCCTCGGACGAGGTGTCGTCGCCGCCGGACTCACCCGGCTCCTGTTCGTCGTTGTCGAAGTACTCGCCGCGACCGTCGTAGTTGTCGGTGTCCGCGCTCGACCCGGCGTCGCGGGGTTCGTCGGGCCGTTCCAGGATAGTCCCGCTGTTGCCGACGATGACGTCCGTCTCCCCGAGCGCGACGTCGAAGAGCCTGGCACCGACGGGTGAGGGGATCTCCTCCCACCGCTCGCGACCGGCCCGCTCGTATATCGTCCCGCCGTCGCCGATGACGACCATCCGGTCCTGCTCGCCCCGCTCGATGGCAAACGCGCGGAGCGACTTCTCGGCGACGCCGATAGGCGTCCAGTCGTGGTAGGAGTCGTCGTAGCGGTAGATGCGACCGTCGCCGGCAGCGACGTACACCCGCCCGTTCTCGCCCGCGAAGATGTCGTAGAACTTTACCTGGGCGTTGACGATGCCGATGTCCTCCCAACCGTCGTCGGCGGTGGTCCGGAAGGCGTTGCCGCTCGTGTCGACGGCGTAGCCGATGCCGTCAGGCGAGGCGGCGAGTGCGGCGACGTTCGACCCCTTGGAGGCCGGCTTCCGGACCGGCTCCCAGTCCTGGTCGAACCCGTCGACGCTGAAGGGGAGTATCTCGCCGGAGCCGTTGGCCACCAGGACCTTCTCCGAACCGGCCTGGCCGGCGACGGTGATCCCCTCCCACGTACTCGTCATCTCGTCGGGGTTCGAGTAGTCGTACTTTCGACGGCCGACGACGTCGTAACAGCCGAGCGCGCCGCTCGATCCAGCGAACCAGATCCGCTTGCCGTCGTCGGTAACGTCCAGGCCGCGGAGCTGGTTGTCGCGCGTCCGCGGGCCATCGTCGAATATCACCTCCCAGCCGTCGCCCCGGTCGGCGATCACCGTCCCGCCGTCACCGATGGCGTACGGCCCTTCCGCGGTGTCGACCACCCCGTAGAGTGCTTTCTCGAACGGGCTGTCCACTTCTCTCCACTCCGGTCTCTCAGCGTCGGAACCGAGTTCCCACATTGCACCCGTCGTTACCACCCGACGGGGAAAAACCGGCAAGAAATACCACATCTGTACACTGTCTGCGTGTTCAGGCTATCCGTCCCGTGCGCCCACGCACCAAATTTAGTTCATATAAAAAATAAGTTTATTTAACCTTCAGATGGCTAATGTCGGGCTGTATGACGCGATACACCAGGCGGACGGCGCTGAAGGGAATCGGTGCGGGACTCGCGCTCTCGGTCACGGCCGGCACTGCGACGGCGACGTTCGATGGCGACGACGCGGGTTCGAGCGACGTCGAGACGGTCGTCGATATCCCCGGCGACCCGGTCCCGGAGAACCTCGCCATCGACCGGGACGGAACGCTATACTTCGGTCTCACCCGCGGCGAGGTCCGGAAACTCACCCCGGAACAGACCCAGGCGACCGGTCTCGGGCTCGACGACACCGAACAGGTCGCGCGGCTCCCCGGGAGCGCCGTCGGCGTCGAACTCGTCGCCGGCGACGCGCTCTACGTGGCCTCGCAGGCCGACGCGGGCGACGGCGTCTGGCGGGTGCCGGTCGACGGCGGCAACCCGGAGTTGTTCGCCGCCGTCGGCGGGTTCCCCAACGACGTCCTCCACGACCCGTTCCACGACCGACTTCTCGTCACCGACTCGTTCGGCGGCGCGGTGTACGAGATCCCGCTGGACGCCGACGACCCCGAGACGGCGGCCTCGCTGTGGAGCGACGACGACCGGCTGGCGACCGACAGTTTCGGCGCGAACGGTCTCACCTTCGGGAAGGGAGCCGTCTACGTCGCCGTGACGCGCGGGACCAACGACGCCGGGGACGACGTGGGCCGCGTCGTTCGCCTCCCACTCACCCGCGGCGGTGACGCCGGCGAGGCGTCCACCTACCTGGAGAGCGAGGCCATCTACGGTGCCGACGGCGTCACCAGCTTCGGCCCGCACCTGTACGTCGCCGTCAACGCTCGCAACGAGGTCGTTCGCGTGAACCCCGGGAAGAAACGCACCGTCCTCGCCGACGGGGACGACGGCCTCGTCTTCCCGTCCGACGTCGTCCTCGGCCGGACGCGCAGGCAGCGGGGCGACCTGTTCATCTGCAACTTCGCCAACGACACGCCCGAGGAAGGCGCCATCCTCCGGACGCGACTCCAGCCGGGGAACCGGTAGCCGGAAACAGATCCATCTGCGAAGCGGACGGGCGACACCGACGAAGCAATATTTTCCATCGATAGCGATCACCGAAAAATTATTGCCGGCGTTCGATACATCTGGGGTATGGGTTTTGGGGGAAAAGCAGTGATCGCCGTACTGATCGTGGCCGTACTGGGCGGGGCCGTCTGGGCGATGGGGCCACAGGCGGGGACACCATCCGACGCGCCGGACCAGCACACCGACGCAACGCCGTCACCGGCGACTGACGATCCTGGGGAGTCGTCCACCGACGCCACGGAACGACAGGATACCGACGCGGACAGCGGTGCTGGCGCGGCACCACCTACGGAGGACGACGGTACTGACGACGAGGGGACCTCCGGCGGTGACGGTGACGACGCCGACGCCGATGGTGGCGACAGTAGCGACTCCGGTGGCGACGGCGGGTCGGGCGACGGGTCCGCCACCAGCGGCGCCAGCGGGAGCGGCGACGGTTCCGCCGACGGCACGGGCGGCATTGGAGCGGCGGACGAGACCAGCCTCGCCGTCGGCTCGACGTCGGTCGCCGCGGACGGGACGGCCGAGGTTCGGCTCACGCTCGAAACGGCGCCAGAGGGGATGGCCGGCTTCCGGGCGCGTATCGCGCTCGACACCGACGTCGCGACGATCGAGGACGCCGCGCCGGCCGACGCGTTCGACCAGATTTCCAGCGTCGACGCGGCCGCGGACGGGTCGGCGGTGACGGTCGAAGCGGTCGACGACGAGCGGCTGGCCGAGCCGGGGGCCACGGACGTCCACCTCGCGACGATCACCGTCGGCGGCGTCGACGCGGGCACCTCGCCGCTCGACCTGACGGCCGAGCGGCTGGACGACGACGACGGAACCACGATAGCCGTCGCGACGACCAGCGGCGAGGTCGACGTGGAAGCGAACGAGTCGGGTGGCCAATGACGACTCGTCACACCGACGACCGCAGGTCTCACCGGTCGTGGTGGTGCGCCACGGAGGGCACCGATGTCTGAGAGGGACGGTGGCGGCGAGGTCGAACCCACCACGGAGGACCGGCCGCGAGCGAGCGCGCGTCGCGCCTTCCTCGGGGCGCTCGCCGCCGGCACTGTCACACTTGGCACCGCGATCGGGAGTGCCGGAGCCGACGCCGCGGCGACGGCCCAGACCGGCGACGCCCTGCCGTGGGCCGAGACGTTCGACCTGGCCGACGGGACGACGGTGGACGACGGCGAGACCGCATGGACGATCGAGTCCGGCGACGGGCACCCGGCCGTCGCCGTCGAGTCGGGCGCGCTGACCGCCAGCGAGACCGCCGGCGAGGCGCGGTGGCGGAGCGAGGCCATCGACCTCTCCGGCGTCGGCGCGGTGGACGTAACCGTCTCGGTCCGGCGGACCGAACAGCCGGGGGACGGCGGCGAGCCACCGGCGTCGGTCGTCGGGACGGAGCCGCCGACCGATCTGGACGGCGACGGCCGCTACGAGGACGTCGACGGCGACGGCACGTTCGACCTCGCCGACGCCGTGACGCTGTTCGACCACCTCGAGAGCGACCCGGTGACGGCGGACGCCGCCGCTTTCGACCGCAACTGCAACGGCGAGGTCGACTACGCCGACGTCGTCTCGCTCGCCAGCCGTGCCGACGGCGATGGGGGCGACTCGACCGGTGGCTGCGACAGGGGGCCACAACTGACCGTCGCGACGGTCCTCGACGGGACCGAGACGGAGATAACCAGTTACGGCGACGACCTCGGATCGGCCGGGGAGACCGTCGAAGCGACGGGTCTCACCGGCGACACCCTCCGCGTTGCAGTCACGGCCCGAACGGGCGCGGGCGGAACGGCCTACCACGTCGACGAGGTGCGCGTGGCCGAACGCGACGACGCCGGGGACGTGACGCTCGTCGCCGACAGGGCGCCGGACGGGAGCCGGCTCACCGCGCGGCCCGACGGGCCGGCGTATCACACGACGGACGGATCCGTCCACCTGTTCACGTGGGACGAACCGGCCGACGGGGCTCGCGCCGTCCTCTACGACGAGTCCGGGGAGGCGGACTGGGGATCGGGACCGGACGTTCACGTGTTCGACACGCTGGAGCGCGATGGGGCCGGGGCGGGCGACCGACCGTCGCTCCAGGCGACCCGGGGCGAGTGGGCGAACCACCGGGGGTCGCCGGAACTCGTCGCCGACGGGCACTCCGGCGAGTACTCGATGCGCGCCCAGCGGCGCAACGACGTCCACGGCTTCGCGGCCGAGTTCCCGGCGACGACAGAGGTGTTCCTCTCCTACTGCGTGAAGATTCCCGAGGGACGCGCTATGCCCGGCGGGGAGGAACCGGGCGAGTTCCCCATGGACGAGTCGGTCTGGAAGATGAGCTGGCTCATGCACGACGACACGGGTGCCGGCGAGGACGTCGACGTCACCATCCCGACGTGGACGCCGGTGCTCGCGATCGGTGGGAACAACGTCGACACGGCCCACTGGGCCGGCAGCCAGCCGGACTGGTGGCGCTGGGGGCAGTGGATGCGCCTCTCCTTCTGGTTCGAGTGCGGTCCGGACCCCGAGCGCGACCCCGGCCGCCTGGTGTGGCAGGTCGTCACCGAGGGCGAGGAGACGCGAACGATCGTCGACAAGGGGTTCACGTTTATGGACGAGGGCACCCCGCCCTACTCGTGGAAGCGACTGGTGATCCCGGGGTGGAGCAACACCAAGTCGACGCCCGCCGAGAACGTCGAGGTGCTGTACGACGACGTCTACCTCGCAACGGGCGAGGACGCGAACGCGCGCCTCGAACTGGGCGACGACGCGACCTACGGGGACTGCACCCGGCTGGGGCTGAGCGAGATCCGTTCCTGGTCACCGAACCGGGTCTCGGCGGTGCTCAGGACTGGGTCGATCGATTCCGTCCGCGGGTCGACGCTCCACCTGACGACCGCCGACGAACGGCACGCCGTCTCGCTGGAGGTGCGCTGAATGGCCGACATGGGATTCCTGGCGGGCGGCAGCGGCGCGACGGACACGTACTCGACTCAGGCGCACCTCAACGCCCGGCCGGCACAGACCCACGTCGTCGACGACGGGGTGACGCAGGTCGTCCGCGGCGGCGTCGAGTGCGAACTCGACGGCGGGACCGTCCAGGTCGCGCTCTACGATATCACCGACGGCGTCGACGGCACGGCCGAGTTACTGTTCGTCCACGAGGAGACGCTCCCCGAGCGGCCGGCTGCGACCGGCGACGGGTACGAGGTGGCGACGCACGTCTTCCCCGTCGACCCGTTCTCGCTCCACGACCGGGTCGGCCGCAGGCTGGCCGTTGCGGTGAAACACGACGCTATCCGGAAGTGGGGGCACGACTGGAACGACCCATCCGACGCCGGCATCTACACCGCGCACGGCGACGGGTTCCCGTCGGACCCATGGCAAGGGTCGGTCGAAGACGGGTACTCCCCCCGGTCGGGGGCGCTGTTCGTCGAACCGAAAACCGTCCCCGACGGGAAGGCCCGGACGGTCGTCGGGGACGCCCACGGTGACCTGTCCCGGACCGTCTTCGCCGCCTTCCCGACCATATCGCCCGTGACGGGGATGGTGGTCGAGTACGACGCGCAGACGGCGGCCGGCGCGCCAGTCACAGTGCTCCCCAGCGGTGTGGTGGAGGTAGGCCCGGGGTCGGCGGCGACCGACTCGTTCACCGTTCGCCTGCGCGCCGCGGCGGGCGAGTGGCACGGTCCGAAGACCATCACCCTGACAGACCGTCGCTGAGTGGAAGAAGGGGTATCGCGGAGTGATCGTTTCCGAGAGGGGCCGGGACGGCCTTAGTGGGCCGTCACCCGGAGGATCAGGACGTCCCGGAGATCGGGATAGCCGTAACCGTTGATCTCGTTGACGGGCGCGACGGTGCCGCGTTCGACGTCGCCGACGTTCTTTGCCCGCTGGCGCGGGGCCTGGTGCTCACCGACGCCGGGCTCCTGGTTGACCTCGGTGCCGGCGTCCCAGAGCGCGACGGCGTCGTTGACGTTCCGGTTCGTCGGTCCGTCCTCACCGAACAGCGGCAGGCCCGACGGCCCGCCCAGCGAGTAGAACAGGTCGTTCGACTGGACGAACATCGTCACGAGCGACAGCGAGAGCGACTCCGTGCCGTCGTAGGCATCCGTCGAGAACTCGTAGGTCCCGCCGGGGAGGAGCGGGCCGGGCCCGTCGGCGCCGACGGGGACGGCGGTCGCACCGGCTTCGACGACGCTGTCGCGCTCGCGGAGGCTCGACACCAGCTGCCCGGGGCTGCCGTCCTCGGCGAGTGCCTCCAGCCCGTTGCCGCGGGCTGGTTCGCCGTGGGAGTAGATCGGTTCGTCCTCGCGGTGGACCGCGTAGGCGACGGGCGAGAGCGGGACGGGTTTACTGCTCCCCTCGCCTTCGAGGCTGGTCGACAGCGTGTTGCCGTTCGAGTGGTTCTCCAGGTGGACAGTGAAGTAGTGATCCTGTGCTCCCTGCATGTTCCTCGCGGCGGCGCTCCCGAACCCGAGCGCGCCGACCGTCGCGGCGCCGGCGGCCGCCACGAACGACCGTCGCGAGACGACGCTGGTTTCCGCACTGTTCCGTCCGTCGACCGAGTGTTCTGCATCCGTCATCTGAATCAGTGTGGGGTTACCACGCCCGTCGCTGGGAGGGAGACACGCAAGAGGATTTTTCGATTTTCCTACAATATCGGGCCGAAATGAACTGTAAATTCGTTCCAATTTCGTTCCAACTGTGCCGTCCACAGCGGCTTCCCCACCGACGGTGAGCCGGGCCCGGCCATCGACGCGAGTTCGTTCCGGCCGTCACCGACAGACATAATGTCCGGTGCGGCAAATCCGGCGGCCAATGCCCTCCAGCAGACGTCGCTTCCTCGAACGCTCCGGGCTCGTCCTCTCCGGACTCGCCCTTGCCGGGGCGTCAGCGGAATCTATCGTCGCCGACACCGGCAGGTTCGACGCCGACACCGATGAGTCCGGTTCCGGATCCACACACGACTGGCCCATGGCCAGATACGACCCGGCGGGCACCGGCCACCAGCCGGCGGCGACCGGGCCGAAAGACGGCGTCGAGATCGCCTGGGCCCACGACCCACCGGAGTGGTTCCGCGGGACGACGTCACCGATCCTGCTGGACGGGACCGTCTACGCCGTCGGCGACGGGTTGCTCGCCCTCGACGCCGAGACGGGCACGAAGCGATTCGGGGTTCCAGGCCCCTATCGCTCCACCCCGGCGCGAGCGCGCGCGTCAGTCTACACGACCGAGACGCTGGCGACGACGGCCCCGACCGGCGTCTTCGGGCTCAACGCCGGCGGCGGCGTCGACGTGCCCCTCCGGGAGCGCAACGTCGGTATCGAACGGTGGGGCGGGCCACGGGGTCCCGGCGGTGGGCTCCTCGGTCCGGGCGAACCAACGACGCCCGTGGCGGCCGGCGGGACGGTGTACGTCCCGATTCCGGGGACGAACACGGTGGCGGCGGTCGATCCGAACGACGGGTCGGTCCGCTGGCGCCGTACTCACCACGCGGACGACCCGATAAGCGGCCCGTACAACCGGCCGGCGGTCGCTGACGAGGCGGTGTTCGTCACCGCCTGGCCCCACCAGGCCACGGCCTACGACGCCGAGACCGGCAGCCAGCGCTGGCACCGCGAGATAGACGACCAGATGGTCCTGCCACCGGTCGCGACGGACGAGGGGATCGTCGTCCCGACCCGCGAATCGGTCCACCTGCTCGACGCCGGTGACGGACACACCATCTGGAAGCGAAATCTGGACGCGAACGTCACCGAGAGCGCGCCAGCGGTCGCCGACGGGACCGTCTTCGTCGTCGACGAACTGGAATCGCTCTACGCGCTCGACCTGGCGACCGGCGAGACGCTGTGGACGGCGCCGTTCGACGGGAAGACGTCGCCGGTCGTCGCCGACGGGGTCGTGTACGCGGTCCGGTCGCAGTTCGAACTGGTCGCCGTCGACGCCGCGACCGGTGAGAAGCGCTTCGCGTACGAGCCCGATCAGATACCGCTCTCGACCCCGGTCGTCGGGGACGGCATTCTCTACGCCGCCAACCGTGAACGAGTAATCGCGCTGCGGGAGGAAGGATGACGACCGACGACGACGCCGCGGCGACGGGTGAGCGCCGAAGGCCCGCTGATTCTCGCCGGACGCCGACCGACACCCGGACCGTCCTGGGTGCCGTGTGGGCCCGCGTCCGTCGCGACCCGCCACTCCTGATCCCATTCGCGGTCACCGGTCTCATCCTCGCACTGGCCGATGTCCTCCGAACGCGCGATCCGATCCCGATCGAGCCCACCGCGGCCCTGGACCAGACGGTTACCGTCCAGTTCTCGCTCTACCCGAGTGGCACGGCGCGAACGGCCAGGGGGGTCGGCGCACTGGTCGACCTCGAGACCCCATATCTCCTCCGGGGCGTCGGGATCGAACTGGCTGTGCCGCTCGCGGTCGGCGTCGCGGGCTGGTTGACGATCACGCGGGTGCTGGACGGCCAGCGGCGTCTCGACGCCCTCGCCAGGTACCTCTGCCTCCCGGTCGTGCTCTCCGTCGCCCCCCGACTGCTGGGCTCTCCGACGGTCGACGTCGGCTTGTCTGTCGGTCTCGTGGTCCTACTGGCCGTCTCGTTCGTCTCCGTTCGGCTGTTTCTCGTCCCCGCATTTCTCGCGACCGGCCTGGGCTTCGGTGCGGCCATCCGGAACAGCGCCAGTCGGTCTCGCGGCCAGGGCTGGACTCTGTTCGGTCTCATACTGGTGCTCGGCATCGGGTCGTGGGCACTGGCCACCGTTCCGATAGCCGGGGCCTTCCTGAGCACCGCTATCGTCGCGCCGGTACACGCCGTCGCGATGGCCGTGGTGCTGGACAGACGCTTCCCGTCGACAGACACTCCGACCGATCGCGATCGGCGCTGAGGCCGGCGACCGCCCCCTCGCTATCTCTCACCCGCTCATCCCGCCCTCTCGGAGCGTTATCGTGTGCTCGTTCCCATGGGGAGAACAGCTTTCGACGTGCGTCCACTCGTGGCTCTCGTTGCCATCGAGCGCTTCGAAGATCATGATGGTGACGGCACCTGATCCGCAGCCGTTCATCGTCACCGTCTCGTTCTCGCCGGAGGCAACGTGCAGGCGCGTCGTCGGGACGCCGTCGTCGGCCAGCGTCACGTTCCGAAACTCGCCGGCCCAGTACAACTGCTCGCCCGTCGCGAGCCGTCGGTCGCCGTCCCTGGTCGTCACCTCGAAGTTCATCAGCATCGCCGACTGCCTGTCTTCGGCGGCGTAGGCCGTCACGTCGTAGGGAACCGTGTCCCCGTTTTCGACCGTCAGCGTCGGCGGCGAGTCGTTACCGGAACCGAAGTACCATGCGGGCCCGGCGACGAGAGCGACGACTGCGAGGAGGGCGAGGACCTGTCGGGAGACCATACCGGTGGGTCCAGAACCCAGGAACAAATAGGTCACGGGGTTGCGACCGAACGGAACCGGCTGCCGCGTCTGGGCAGCGCGACGACCCGGACACCGAACAGCCGTGGAGACGGAACCGCTGCCGTCACCAGCGACACTGCCGAATCAAACATGAACTTTTATTATGGTTGCTGTCTTCGGTGGACGTAGAACTCCGATGTCCCGGACGAAGCGCCCCGTAGTAGCCGTACGCTGATTCTCTCCCCCAGACCGCGTCGTCCCGTTCGCCGACCGCCCACGAACCCATCGGAAATGAGCACTCACATCGACCCAGCGCCCCGACACGCATCGCCCGCGGAACCGACTCTCGAATCCGACGCTGACCCGACCAGCGACGACGAATCGACGCCGAATCCGTCCTACGATACCCACGACGCGGCGGCGACGTTCGACACCGGGAGCACCGTCCGACTGCCCAACACCATCGACGGCGAGAACAAGCGCGTCGGGTGAATCGACTTGGGGTCCGGTGAAGGTGACCCCTCGCTTCGAATCAGCAGAGACGGATACTATCGACGAGAAGAATGTCGGTCACGGATCGACCAGTTACTGAATGGGCCCTGCCGGATTTGAACCAGCGCTCAACCGGTCACCCATTCCACCTCGGAACCGAGCGTGGAAATATGAGCCGGTCGCTTTAACCAGGCTAAGCTAAGGGCCCGTCTACCCGTGGTTTCTCGATACCTCTTCTTTAGCCTGTCGGCATCAGAGCAGGTGGAGTGACTCGTCCAGCAGGTAGTCGGCGTGCCAGTTTATCTGCGAGGTATTGTTGTTCTTCGCCGTCCGGTAGCGTATCGTCATCGCATCCTTCGGCGCGTCCTCAACCGATACGAGGTAGACGTCTCCCGTTTCCGGACTGAAAACGGCGAAGAAATCGATGCGGCCGTCGTATCGTCCACGTTCGTACCCACTGGATTTGACGCGCGTGGTTCGCGTTTCGAACCGCACCGACCCGTCACTCGGGGCGTCGTATGCGGTCTTCACCTGGATTCGAGCGAAGCCTTCGTCTCCGTCGATGACGAGATCGTACGGCTCGTTGTCCCCGACCGGTTCGAGGACCGTTATACCACGGACGACGACGGCCGCGCAACGATCGCCTCGGTCGCGTCACCACGCCGCTGGGGTTCGGTGAGTTCCTCGAAATGCTCCGACACCATAGTGCGGGCTGTGCCGTCTTCGTCTATAAGGATCCGTTCGAATACGCGACGCGTCTTCCGGACGCCGCCAGGGCTCGAACGCCGAAAGACGGTCGGCCTCACTCCGTTCGGCCGCTGCGACTTTCGAGCTCGACTCCTGTCGATTACGTCATTCGGACCACGGGCTCCTCGCTGTCGCTCGTCGCGTTGTGGTCCGAAAATGACGCCGCCGCCAGGGCTCGAACGAGCCGAGACGTTCCGGGCGTGCGGCTCGCTTCGCTCGCCGTTCCGGGGCTGCGACTCGTCGGCTCGAGCCTGTCGGGTCCCGCTTCTACCGCTCACGGAGACGAGCACACGCTACGCGGTGCTCGTCGAAGTTGTTCGCGGAAGGAAGCGCCGCCGCCAGGGCTCGAACCTGGGACAACCTGGGTAACAACCAGGTGCTCTACCAACTGAGCTACGGCGGCTCGCATTCACGGATAGCCCGAGTTGTTGTATAGGGCTTTCGCTTTCCGTCCTGCATCGACACGCTTTCACGCACGCCGGGGAAATTCCGGGCTATGAGCGAGGAGTTCGACGCCGTCGTCGAGCAGGTCCGTGAGCGGGTGACGCCCGACGCCACAGAGCGGGCCAAGCTCGAAGCCGTCGCCGACGAGGTCGTCCGGCGGGCCGAGGCCGCCATCGCGGATCTCGACGTCGGCGCGGAGGTCGTCAGGGTCGGCTCCACGGCCCGGGAGACCTGGACGGCCGGCGACCGGGACATCGACGTGTTCGTCTGTTTTTCACCGGATCTCGACCGCGAGCGGCTGGAACGCTACGGGCTGGAGGTGGGCCACGCCGTCCTTCCCGAGGGCCACGAGGAGTACGCCGAGCATCCGTACGTCAAGGGCCCGGTCGACGGGTACGACGTCGACCTGGTGCCCTGCTACGCCGTCGACGACGCCACGGCGGCCCAGTCGGCCGTCGACCGGACGCCGTTCCACACTCGCTACGTCGAGGCGCGGATCGACGACGACCTGGCAGCGGACGTTCGGGTGGCAAAGCAGTTCGGCAAGGCGATCGGAATCTACGGCAGTAACCTGAAGACGCGGGGGTTCTCGGGCTACCTGACCGAACTGCTCGTCCTCGAGTACGGCGGGTTCCGACCGCTCGTCGAGGCCGCCGCAGACGACTGGCACCCACCGGTCGTGTTCGACCCCGAGGACCACGGCCAGCAATCCTTCGACGATCCACTCGTCCTCGTCGACCCGACGGACCCCGAGCGCAACGTCGCGGCCGTCGTCGCTCCCGACGCCGTCGCCCGATTTCAGCACTACGCCCGCGAGCTGCTGGCCGATCCGCGGGAGTCGCTGTTCGTACCGTCCGATCCCGACCCCATCGACGCGGCAGCGGTCCGCGAAGCCATCGAGCGACGGGGGACGACGCCCGTCGCGATCCGCTTCGACGCGCCGGATCTGGTCGACGACCAGCTCTGGCCCCAGCTCTACCGCTCGATCGACGGTGTAACGAGCGAACTCGACCGTCGTGGGTTCGACGTGCTCCGGGCCGCGGCGTTCGCCGACGAGTCGGCCGCGCTGTTCGTCGAACTGGAAGTCGCCGAGCGACCGGCCGTCGAGCGCCACGACGGCCCGCCGGTCCACGTCGGCGAGCACGCCCGCGGCTTCTACGAGAAGTACGCGGACACCGACGCCGCCGGGCCCTACGTCGACGGCGACCGGTACGTGGTCGAACGGGAGCGGGCGCACCCGAGCGCTCCCGACCTCCTCCGGAGCGACGCCCTCTTCGACGTCGCACTGGGTGCTCACGTCGAGTCGGCCCTGGAGGAGGGCTACGAGGTACTCGTCGGTGAGGACGTCGCCGCACTCGCAGAATCGTTCGGCGTCGAACTGGCGCGTTACTTCGACCCGAAGCCCTGATCGAGGAGGTCGTCGATGACCCCCTGGGCACCCTCGCTCACGTCGCCCTCGGGCGGTTGGGGGTCGTAGCTCGCGATCGTCTTGTTGACCGTCGCGATGCTGTCGGCGAGCGTGTCGAGGCTGTACCCGCCTTCGAGGACGAACCCGAGGCCCGCGTCGCACTCCTCGACCAGCTCGGTCAGTCGCTCGGTCATGAGCCCGTACCCCTCGGTCGAGACGCGCATTCGGGAGATTGGATCGTGCTGGTGGGCGTCGAACCCGGCGCTCACGAGGACGAGGTCGGGGTCGTACTCCCGCAGCGTGGGGAGGATGACCTCGTCGAAGGCGGCGAGGTAGCCGACGGTGTCCGTCCCCGGCGGGAACGGGACGTTGAGGTTCCGCATGTCGCCGTCTCCCTCGCCGTTCTCGTCGATTTCGCCGGTCCCCGGGTAGAGGCCCGATTCGTGGAACGAGACGTTGAAGATGTCCCCACGGTCGTAGCAGATGTCCTGACCGCCGTTGCCGTGGTGGACGTCCCAGTCGACGATGGCGACCCGGTCGGCGCCGGCCTCCAGGGCCGCCTGCGCGCCGACGACGACGTTGTTGACGAAGCAAAAGCCCATGGCGTCGTCCTCGACGGCGTGGTGGCCCGGCGGCCGTCCGAGGGCGAACGGCGTCTCGCGCCCGTCGGCACCGTCGAGGGCCTCGGTGGCGGCCCAGGCGGCGATGCCGGCGCTCGCGATGGCGGCGTCCCAGGTCGCCTCGACGGCGACGGTGTCGGCGTCCCAGTCACCGCCGCCGTCGGCGCAGAACTGCTCGAACTCGTCGACGTAGTCGGCGTCGTGGACCCGCTTGACGAGGTCGGCGTCGGCGTCGGGCGGCGCGACGTAGTCGACGTCGTGACACTCCGCGAGGCGGCGCTTGATCGCCCGGAGCCGGTCGGCACTCTCCGGATGGCGTGGGCCGGTGTCGTGGTCCAGGCAGACCTCGCGGTAGCCGAAGTTCATTCAGTAGTACTGCTGCAGTTCGTAGTAGGTCTCGACGTCCTCGGCCTTGACGGTCCGCCGGTCGGCGTGACGGGCCAGGGTGGCCGCCGCGGCCGCCACGTCGTCGGCGTACGCCTCGAGGATGTCGGCCAGCGTGACGCGCGCGTCCATCGCGACCCGATAGCGGTCGTCGATGTCGATGCGGGCGATGCGGTCGACCGGCGCGATGGGGAGTTCGATGTCGTCCTTGTCGCGCCCGCCGTCGACGCCGAAATCCTGGGGCATCAGCGTCTTTCGCCCGTCAGCCGTCGCCTCGGCGGCCGCCGCCTCGGCGAGGGTCGCCCCGTGCTCCTGGATGCGACGGGAGAGTTCCTCGACCGCTTCGGCGCTCACCCGCAAGCCCTCGGCGTTCCGCCGGATGACAGCATCCACCGGGGCAGACGGTAACTCGACGCTCATACCACAATGCGGGGCTGTTGCCGCCTTAAGGGTTTCCGTAGCGTCGCTGGGCCGATTAGAACACGTCCTCGGCGTCGACACGGCCGTCCCGAAGCTCGCCCCGGACCGTCACTTCCTGTCCGAGCGTCACTGTCTCGCCGGTTTCGACGGTCATCGTCTCCGTCCCGTCGTCGAGGACGACCGGGTCACCGGTCTGGACGACCGTGCCCGTGAACTCGACGTGTTCACCGTCGGCCGGGCCGTCGTCGCTGGATCCGTCGTCGGCAACGGCGCCGTCGTCGGCACCCTCGCCACCGGTGTCGCCCGCCACCGCGGCCGCTTCGGCCGCGGCGTGGTCGTCGCCGTCGTCGCCGTCGCTCCCACCCGATCCGCTACTCCCGTCAGATCCGCCGCTGCCGGCGAAGTCGTCGAGGCCGGTCGAACTGCTTCCGGATCCGCCGGCACTGGACCCGGAGCCACCGGCGCTCCCACCGGACGGCGCCGTCGCGCCGCTCTCGAGGACGGTCACGGTCGAGGCCCAGTTCGCGGAGGCCTCCACGTCGTCCTGCCAGCCGTCCTGGATCTCCACGTCGGCGACGAGCACCTCGTCGCCCGGACCGATCTCCTTGTCGGCCTTGTCGCCCCAGAGCGCCACCCGGATGTCGCCGGTGTCGTCCTGGACGCGGATGTTGCGGACCTGGCCCTCGCTCCCGTCGTCGCGGTCGAACGTCCGCTTGGGGTCGGTCGAGCGGACGACGCCGGCGATGTCGACGGTGTCGTCGATTTCGACGTCGCCGATGGGGTCGGCCTCGGGTTCGAAGGCGACCTCCTCGTCGACCTCGTCGACGGCGCCCTGGTCGCCGACGTGAAGTTCGATGCTGCCTTCGCGCTCGCGGACGTAGCCGTCGACGACCTCGACGGCGTCGCCCGGTTCGAGTTCGTCGGCGCGGTCGGCCCGCTCGTCCCACAGCGTCACCCGGATGCGCCCGGTCTCGTCCCCGAGTGTCAGGTTGGCGACCCGGCCCTCGCTCCCGTCGTCGCGGTCGAAGGTCCGGATGGAATCCGTATCGAGCACGAGTCCGCGGACGTCGACGTCGGACTGGCCCATGGTCAGCGCGTCGATGGAGGAGCCGTCGCCCGGTTCCACGTCGATTTCGACGTCTTCGTCGGGTTCGGCCTTGTCGACGGAGACCTCCAGCCCGTTGTACCCCTCCTTCGGCCGGCCCTTTACTCGGAGCACCTGCCCGACCTCCAGCTGGCCGTCGTCGATGGAGGCGGCCTGTTCGTCCCAGAAGGTGAGCCGGATGGCGCCGCTCTCGTCGGCGGCCTCGACGTTGAGGACGCGGCCCTCCTCGTCCTCGCCGTCGCGCTCGAACGTTCGCAGGTCGCCTATGGCCATCACCTTCGCGAGGAACTTCACCTCCTCCATCCCCGGTTCGACGTCGGCCACCGCGTTCACCTCGTTCTCGGACAGTTCGTGGGCGAGCAACATCGCCGCCGTCTCCTCGTCGGCGAGCCCGCCCATCTGCTCGACCTTCTCCTCGACTGCCTCCCGGAACGTCTCCTCGTCCACGTCAGTATCGAGATCCGCGTAGATGTCCTCTATCGCACCCATTTATCGTGTACTAGGCAGTGTAGCGCCGCGCTTAAGCGTTGTCGTTGCGCGAACGACCCATCGCTGTCCGGTGGTTTCCCGATCCGTCGCCGAGTGTCTCATAGGCGGACCTGTGCCGTCCTGCGGGATAAACCATCGGGCCGTCGGACGAGGGCTCCGGCGACGCGACTGGCGCCGTCAGTCCCGGGACGTCGTCGACACCGTCGTCGGGTCGTCGCCGTGGCTGTGTCTGACTGTCACCTGTCCGGGCAACCCGCCCTCGAAGGCGGCCGTCACCTCGTAGTCGAGTTCGGTGATGCACTGGGCACAGCCCTGCGCGTCCTCTCGATTCTGCGTCGCCACGAGCACCACCAGTTCGTCGGCGTCGGCGTGGTAGCTCGCGTCCGCGAGTCGCGGAATCTTGCACGCGTCTGACCCCCAGATGGTGCCGGTGACGACCACCTCGCCTGCGTCGGCCTCGAACGCGACAGCGGCCTCGTCGGTCTGCTGGCCACAGCCCGCGTCGACGAGGGACAGCGTCGCGTCAGCGAGTGATACTCCCTCACTGCTTCCGTCGCCACCGTCCGTCTCTGTGCCATCGCCACCGTCCGTCTCCGTGCCATCGCCACCGTCCGTCTCGTTCCCGGGCGTTCCGCCTCCGGACCCGGTCTCCGTCTCGCTCTCGGCGGGCGTTCCCTCGTCGCCGTTCTCGTCCGCGACGCACCCAGCCAGCGCGACGGCGCCGAGGCCGGCACTGACCCGCGTGAGCATCGTCCGTCTGTGCATACGCGCCTCTATCGGTGAGCGGGGCAAGTTCGTTCTGTTCAGTGAAACCGCATTTTGAGCGTTCGCAGTGCCAACGCCTCGCAGTCGGCCGGTCGAACCGTAACCCCTTTACAGAGGTCCGCGTTACGAATAGATGAGTCCGGGTAGGGTAGTGGACTATCCTCTTGGCTTGCGGAGCCAGGGACCGGAGTTCGAATCTCCGCTCGGACGTTTTCCTTCCACCAATCGACGAGCGATAGCGAGGAGTCTGTGGAAGGAAAACGGCTGAAAGGAGATTTGAACGGATTAGTCGCAGCCCGCGCAGCGAACGGAGTGAGCGAGCAGGAACGTCTAAGCCTGGTTCGAATCTCCGCTCGGACGTTTCTCTTCAGCGCAAAACCGTGAGCGGAGCGAACGGTCCGCGCTGAAGGAAGCGGAAAACGGAGATTTGAGCAGACCAGTGGCAGCCCGCACAGCGAACGGAGTGAGCGAGTAGGAACCTCTGGACGAGTTCGAATCTCCGCTCGGACGTTTCTGCCGACGCCACTCCGCGAGCGATAGCGAGCGGCGGCGTCGGCGAAACTCCGTCCAGGCGTGTCCAGATTCTGCCCTGGAGTCCCTACACGCACCCGGGGAACTCCTCGCCCTGGATGTGGACCGAATCCACCCAGTCGGGGCGCTCGTCGCCGGACTTCGTGAAGCGCGACCGGGAGTCCATGTAGGACATGATGAGGGCCCGTCGCCACTGGTCGGTCGTGTTCGGCGCGGTGAAGTGGGGCAGCAGGCAGTGCTGGAAGAGGGCGTCGCCGGGTTCCATCGGGAGGCCGACGGCGTCCTCGCGGGTGAACTCCCAGTCGGCGATGACGATGTCGGTGGCGTACTCGGCGGCCTCGTGACCGAGGATGCCGTTCGTATGCGCCCCCGGAACGACGTTCATACAGCCGTTCTCGGGGGTCGCTTCGTCGAGGGCGATCCAGACGGTGAGGTGGTCCATCGGCTGGATAGGGTAGTAGGCGGCGTCCTGGTGGAATCCCTTCTCGCTGCCGACCGCCGGGGGTTTGAACATCGCGGCGCTGCGCAGCAGTTTGAGGTTGGGGCCGAGCAACTGCGCGGCGACGTCGGTGATGGCGTCGTCGTCGGCGATGTCCCGCATCACGTCGTCGGACTCGACCATGCCGAGGCCTTCGAACTTGCGGACGGCGTCGCCGGGGTCGGCGACGTCGATCTCCCCGCGTTCGACGGCGGGTTCGTCCTGCTGCTGAAACCCGTCGGCCTCGCGGTCGCCGTGCGTGTACTCCCGCAGGCGAGTCTTCACCCGGTCGACCGTCGCCGGCGAGAGCGCGTCCTCGACCACGACGTACCCGTCGGACTGGTACTGGTGAAACTGTGAGTCGGTAAGCTCCATGGCTACCACTGAGAGGTATCACGGCGTAATGATTCCGATCGGCGGCGAGATGCCCGATAAACCGGACCTTGGGGCCTGGTACGCAGTGTATAACTACTAGGTATTCTTCTGAGCGTTCCCCATGGCGACGCCAGAACGCGCGGACCGGCCGGCGTCGTACGGTACCGGTGCGGTCTGGGTGCGGGTGATCCTCGTGGCGCTCGTCGTCGTGGTCGAGACGCTCGTCCTGGGTGTCTGGTTCGTGCTCGTGCGGTCCTCCCCGACGCTCTCGCTTGCGACGGGGTTCGGGTTCGCCGTACTGGCCGGTGGGCTGGTCGTCGCGTTCTTCGGGACCGACCTCGCCGTCAACGGTTCGGAGGCGTCGCTGCCGGGGTGGCGAGCGATAGCGGTCGTGCTGTTCGAAGTCGGGGCGTGGGCGCTGTGGCTTTCGATCGCCCGCCGGGTCGACGGTCTCGCCGGTATCGCAGCCGCCGGGGCCGTCTTCGCCACGCTGCTCCTCGTCCAGCACACTGTCGCGGACAACGTCCTCAGGGGAGAGTCGCTGGTCGCGACGCTGGTCGATTTCGACGCGCTGGGGGCCAGCCTGGTCCAGGCCGGCGGCGCGACGCTCTGGCTGCTGTTCACCTTGCACGAGGCGTTCGTCGTCGAGTTGCTGGCCGACGCCGACGCGGCGTTCGGGAGCCACGTTCCGGTCGACCTCGCCGCCATCGACCCGGGACTCGTGGGGCTGGCGGCGCTCGCCGCGGCGCTGTTCGTCGAGCACCTCGTCGGCGTGTCGTTCTCGCGCCACGGGTGACCCGGCCGCCGCGGCGACGGCCCCCTCGCAGCAGTTTTCCCGGCGCCCGCCGAACTGGGTGGTATGCGCGCCCACCTGCGTGCCGGCGTGGCCGTCTACGACGGGAGCCGGTACCACGCAGCCCACGACGCGTGGGAGGACTACTGGCTCGACCTGGCGTCGGGCACCGACGACGAGCGCCTGCTCCACGGCCTCATCCAGTTCACCGCCGTCGTCCACCACGCCCGCGAGCGCAACTGGGCGGGCGCCGTCGGCCTCGCCGAGAGCGCCGGCGAGTACCTCGCCGACCTGCCCGCGGAGTATCGGGGTATCGACCTCGATTCGGTCCGGGGATTCCTCGCGCGGATGGCCGCCGACCCGGAGCACCTCGAACGCGTCGGCCCGCCGCCGCTGACGCACGAGGGCGACGTACTGGGCTACGACGACCTGGACTTCGAGTCGACTGCCGTCGCCGCGGTCGTCCTCGCGGAGGCGGACGGCTACGACGAGACGGCCATGGAGCGGGCCATCGAGTACGCCCGTGAGGAGATCGACGCCGGGACCAGCGGGACGTACACCGGCCTGGTGTTCTCGTTCGTCCGCGACCCGGCGAAACGGGGGATCGTCTTCCAGCGACTCGCCGAGCACGTCCAGCGCGAACGCAGCAGGGAGGCCGACGTCGAGGGGCTGTTCGACTAGCTCCGCGGGCCTGCCGCGCTCACCGGAAGCCGACCGATCGTCCACTGAAATACACCGAGGACAGCACTTTATTCACCGGGAGAGTAAACACGGTGTCTATGTCCCAGGAGTACGAAGCCAAACGGGCGGTCTCACGCGACGAAGCGGCGACGGCGCTCAGACAGTTGGCCGACGGCGTGGCCGCCGGGTCGGTCTCGATCGTTGCCGGCGCGGGCCCCGTGGCCGTCGACATCCCCGACGACCTGACGTTCATCGCCGAACTCGAACAGTTCCAGGGCACCGTGGATCTAGAGGCCGAACTGGAGTGGCAGACCGACGACGGGGCCATCAGGGAACCGCTCGACGAGGGGGACTCCGCTGCCGACGCGGCCGAAGCCGCCTCCGACGCCACGGAATCGACCGCCGACAGCGCGGCGTCCGCTCCCGACGTGACCGAACCGGTCGAGTCCGCCGCCGACCTGGTCGGGCCGGCGACGGACGCGGACGCGCCGGCCGACGACCCTGCGAGCAAGGCGACGTTCGAACTGTTCCGGGACGCCGCCGACGAGTGGCGCTGGCGGCTCCGCCACCGGAACGGCAACGTCATCGCCGACAGCGGCGAGGGGTACGACCGCAAAGCCGGCGCTATCAACGGGCTCGAGAGCGTGAAGAGCAACGCGCCGCTCGCAGTGGTCGAAGAGCAAGAGCGCAAATAGGCAGAGCGAGTCGGCTCAGACGTCGGGTTCGACGACGCGTTCCTCGCCCTCGAAGTGGGCAGAGTTGTCACGGGGCTCGTAGCCCAGCACCTCCTTCGCGCGCTCGAGTGAGTAGTACTTGCGGTCGTTGTCGGAGATGCCGTAGACGATTTCGAAGTCGTAGTCGGCCTCCAGCGCGCACTCGTGGATGTGGGCGCAGTCGCGGTAGGAGAGCCACATCGCCTGGCCGCGCTCGTAGTCGATGGGCGGGTGACCGCGGGTGAGGTTGCCGATGCGGACGTTACACACCTCGATCCCGTGCTCGTCGTGGTAGTACCGGCCGAGAATCTCGCCGGTAGCCTTGGAGACGCCGTAGAGGTTCCCGGGCCGGGGGAACTCCGTCCCGTCCAGCAGGAAGTCGTCGTCCGTGCGGTACATCTCAGGCGTGCGCTGGTCGGTCTCGAAGGCGCCGACGGCGTGATTCGAGGAGGCGTAGACGAACTTCTCGACGCCTTCCTCGACGGCTGCCTCGTACATCTTCTGGGTCCCGTCGATGTTGTTCGACAGCACGGAGTTCCACGGGGCCGTCTTCCGCGGGTCCCCCGCGAGGTGGATGACTGCGCCGACCCCGGCGACCGCCGTCGCGACGTCTCCCTCGTCCGTCACGTCGCCGACCAGGTACTCGTGGTCGGGCTCTTCGACGGGCGGGCTGTGGAACATGAGCTTCCACTCGTAGGCGTCGCCGATCCCCTCCAGGATGGCCTCCCCCACGCCGCCGCCAGCACCCGTGAGCAAGACTGGGTCGTCCATTCAGGTAGACACTGGGGAACCCACGATACGTAGCTTGCGGTTTCGATCATGTGGAACGGGGGTCGAACGGCGCCCCGGCGGTTCGCTCTCTCGCGACGGGCGGCGCTAGGCGACGACGTACGCCACGGCGGCTAACAGAAACATCGACGCGTGGGCGAACAGGAACACGGCACTCGCCTCGGTGAGCACCGCCCGGTTGGCATCTGGTCTCCCGGTTCCGTCGAACCACACAGCGAGGTACCGTCGATACAGGGCGATGCCGGCACCGAGCGGGACGGCGTAGACGCCGAGCAGGAAGGCGAAGCTGCCCAGGAACCCCAGTCCGCCCGGGATGCCCCGGACGCTCGATAGGATCACGCCACCAGTCGCGGCCATAGCCACGTACAGGGCGAACACGACGGCGACGTGCGCTATCGGGTCCCCAACGACGACGGTGCTTCGCCTGCGAACGCGTCGGCGAACGACCACCGTCGCGACGAACGAGGCCACGACGGGAGCGAGCGTGACGCCACTCCAGAACACCCA
Organism: Halomicrobium sp. HArcel3; assembly: GCF_058933135.1. Classification (NCBI taxonomy): domain Archaea; kingdom Methanobacteriati; phylum Methanobacteriota; class Halobacteria; order Halobacteriales; family Haloarculaceae; genus Halomicrobium; species Halomicrobium sp. HArcel3. Next base: position 663,435 of record NZ_JBZYDN010000002.1, read on the forward strand.
CGGCCGTTCGAAGAGTGGTCGGATCGACACGTTCGCCAAAACCGATGCCGGTCCAATAGTTATTGCCCTCGGGGGGCCAGCGGTTCTCGCGACGATGATTTCACCGTCGTCGCGGCTGGCCCGACACGCTTTCGTCCCCACCGGTCGACCCTTTCTGGCATGGACCCGACGGACGACCAGGTCGCCTGTTTCGAGGCGGGGATCAAGTTCGGCTCGCTGTACCACCAGTTCGCGGGAACGCCGGTGAGCCCCGAGAGCGCGGACTCGCTCGCTCGCGCGATGGAGGAGGCCATCGAGAACCAGCCCCACTGCGTGGACGTGCAGGTACGCATCCGTGAAGACGCCCTGCAGGAGGCTATCGCCACGGGGGACGCCGATTACGTGGAGTTCACCGGCGAGTTCGCCGACGTCGACGTCGTCGTCGAGTACGAGGGCGTCACCGTCGAGACGGCGATGCGGATGGACGGCGACTACCCGATGATGGCCGTCGAGGACGTCCGGGAGTAGGTCGTCACCGAACAGCGTGGCCACTCCCCCACGGGGCCCACGGCCTCGCTTTCGGAAAACTCGCAGCGAGAACTCTCACGTCCGGCGATTACACTTTCACTTTCAGGCGGGCTTTTAATCCCTCACCGTGCCAACGGCTAGTCATGAGTCAGTCCACACTGGACGACGACGAACTGTTCGGCGAAGCGGCCAGCGAGATCCGCGAGGACGTGGAGTCCTCGCTGGAATCGGCCCGCGAGTCGCTCCCGGCGGCCGACGACATCTGGGACGTCGAGGCCGACAACACCCTCGGCGTGCTCAACGCCCTGCGCTCGGCGTTCGACGTCGGCGACGCCGAGGAGGAGCTTCGCGACGCCAAGAAGTGGTACACCATGGGCGAGCGCGCCGACGCCTTCGAGGACGCCGACGACCTCGCCGAGGAGATCGAGACCGTCGGCGAACTCGTCGAGGACGTCGAGGACGCCAAAGAGCAGGTCGGCGACCTCGCCAGCACCGTCCCGCAGCTCCGGAGCCAGCTCGAGGAGTTCGAGGCCGAGAGCGAGGCGGCGGAAGACGACGACGCGGACGTCGACGCCGATGCCGACGCCGACGCCGAAGCGGAAGCCGAGGCCTGAGGCGGCAGGTAGGTCGGACGCGTCGCTCGAACGCAGGTCGTCAGGACAGCTCCCGGTCTCGCACGGCCGCGAGCACGGCCGCAAGTGCCTCGCTCGCGTCGTCCAGTAGCGCTTCGCCCCGTTCGGTACTCGCCTCGCGGGGGTCGCCGACGGTCCCGTTCTCGCTGAACTCGTCGCTGTCGTAGGCCAGGTTGACGCCAGACACCCACTCGCCCCAGCCGTCGGCTCCGCCCTCCGCCGCTTCGTCGAGGCGGTCTTCGCGCACGAGGTCGGCGTCGAGGTGCTGGACCAGGCTGGTCTCCTCGGGGCCACCGTGGCCCATGTCTGGCGCGTCGACCGCGTCGAACCAGGTGAAGGGAACGGCGTAAGCGTCGTCGTGGCGTGAGATGGTGGCGCAGACTTCCCGGAGTGGCCCGACGTTGCCGCCGTGGCCGTTGACGACGACAACGCGGTCCCAGCCGTGGTGGGCGAGGCTCCCGACCGTCTCGCGCACGTTCGCGCGGAAGGTGTCCGGGGAGACCCACAGCGTCCCGGCGAAGCGGCGGTGTTCCTCGGCGACGCCCACCGGGATGGTCGGGGCGACGACGACCTCGTCTTCGAACGACGCAGCACCGGCGTCGGCGACGGCCTCTGCGGTGAGGGCGTCGGTTCCCAGCGGCGCGTGGGGGCCGTGCTGTTCGGTGCTGCCGACCGGCACGATGGCGAGGTCGGTGTCGACCGCCGCGGCGTCGGTCCACGTGGCCTCCGAGAGGTGCATGTCGAGGAAATTGACGCCCGGGTCTACAAGGGTATCGGACGCTCGGGCGCCACTGGGCCGAACGGCCGTATTCGTTCCCGCTGGCGATGCGAGGGCGCGGACGGGAGCGGTCCGGAACTCAGACGATCGAGTCCGGCCGCGTCATGAAGTAGTTGAAGACGGCGCCGAGGCTGAGCCCGTAGAAGACGTGGGCGAGGAACGTCAGGATCACGTAGGCGACGAGCATCAGCCCGGACTGGCCGGTGTAGAAGGCGAGTACGAAGCCGGTCCAGATGGCGCCGCCGAAGAACGCGCCCTTGACGGGGTCAGATTCGCCGGGGAGGTACTCCTTGAGCGAGGCGAACAGGAGCGGCCACGGGATCATCCCGCCGAGCAGGAAGAGGAAGAAGCCGAACAGTACGGCGGGAACGTACCCCTCCAGGCCGATCATCCGCGTCAGCAGGGCGAACGACTCCCGGTCGAAGGCACCGATCGATTCGGCGATCAGCAGGCCGACGGTCAGCGAGGCGGTGCCGGCGAGGCCGCCCGCGGCCCCGACGACGCCGTCGCCGATGATACCGATCAGCGTGTCGAACTCCTCGTCGTCGTCCGTGATGTCGTCGACGTGGGACGTGTCGTCGACGTGTGGGGGATTGTCTGCCATGGGGGGAGGTAACATGGCAGCGCGTAAAAAGGTTCCCGCGAGCGGCCGGCCAGGCGGATTCGCAAGCGGTTCGGACGGGAACTGTGAGCGAGTCGTCCGTTCGCTAACTGGGACGTTTGAGGCAATACCGGGGCTAATCTGGTCCGGATCGAGACGTTGTGTTCCGTTCACCAATCGATCACGTCCGTTTCGTCACTGGGCGCCGGAATGAACAGGGGTTTGAGGATTTGCCGGCCAGTGGTGAGGATTTGCCGGCCAGTGGTGAGGATTTGTCGGCCAGTGGCTGTGTCTGGACCGACGTACGTACAGCAAGTCAGTCGGGGGACCGCAACGGCGCTCTCAGTGGCGGGTTGTTCAGGCGACGCCGTCTGCGTTCTCGAACCGAGCGGCTCTCAGTACCGGGGAACGTCGGTGGAAAAGGGATCGTCGTTCGCGGTACGGGTGAGGGAGAGTTCGACGCCCGTCTCCCCGTCAACCGAGAGGGAGACGTCGACGACGCGGCAGGTGTACGTGCTCACGTGGCTCCCGGACCCACGGATGCGGAGCTTCTCCTCGAGGAGGCCGGCATCGAGGAGCATCTCGACCTTCCGGTAGGCAGTCGATTGCGCAATGTCGTGGTCGTCGACGATTTCGGTGACGGTCCGCGCGCCGTCGCTGGTCGCTGCCAGGATCGTTCGGCAGTCTCCGTCCTCCAGCGGTTCGAGGAGCGACCCGATCTCGGCGTCCTCGGTCAGTGCGGTGGTCTCGGTCTGGTCCCGGCTCGCCTCGATTCCAACTAGCTGCGACTGGCTCATGTATCGAGGAAAGCGGCCGGGACACAGGGTTCGATAGCCCAGCTATCGTGGGTGGTTTATATGGGGTCGGCAATCTTGCCGTGGCGGCGGAAGGGAACCGGTGTCCTCAGGATCCCGCTTCGAGGACGTCCTGCAGGAGCTTGGACTGGGCGGCGAGCAGGTGTTCGGTGACAGTCGAGGGGGTGAGGTCGAACTCCGCGGCGACGTCGGTGGCGTTGGCGGCCCGCGGCCGCTCGAAGTAGCCCATCTCGTAGGCGGTCCTGAGCACCTCCAGCTGTCGGTCGGTGAGTTTCGCCCGGTCGACGAACACGGTGTCGCGAGCGGTGCCGCCGGTCGGCGCCCGGACGAGGCGCTGGATGTCGACGGCCGGAAAGCGGTCGCGGAACTCGCCGACGATGGTCTGGAGCCGGCCGAAGTCGCGGGCGTGAAAGACGAGTTCGAGTTCCCCGTCACTGGCGAAGTAGCGGGAGGCGGGCACCCCGTACTCACCGAGGCAGGCGCAGGGACAGTCCGCGTCGTGGGGAATCCGGTAGAGGTGGCGGTCGGCGTAGGCGAAGACGGGGTCGTGGTCGTAGTCGTCCGGGACCGCGTCACCGTCGACGAGAAACTCGGTGAACGCCCCCTCGGTAGCGGCCGGCCCGGCGGTCGTGGACACGTCCTTGATGACGGTTCCACCGGCCGCCGACAGGTCGGCGATGGGGCACGCGGACGGCGTCTCGAACGCGACGGTCACGCGAATCCCGGCTGGCATTCGTCCGTTGGTATCCGGCGTCGTCACTTCAGTCTGCGGGTCTGTGGCTGAGTCGACGAGTGATTGAGTCGGCGAGAGACTGAGTCGGCGAGCGGGTGGGCCGGCGGGCACGCCCCCCTGGGCGTCACCGGTCGCGCGTCACTGGTCGAGTTCGAGTTCGATCCGGCGACCGCTGATCGTCTCGGGCCGGAGGACGTAGAGCTGGATGTCGAGGTCCTTCCTGGCGTCGCCCCATATCTCGAACAGCGGTCGCTTCGCGTCGCCGTACTGTTCGACGTGTTCGGGCGTTATCTCGTCGCGAGCGATCGGGTGGAGAACGCCGCTGACGACCACGCTCCGGTACGTCCGTCCCGCCTCCTCGTAGACGACGAGACGGACGGTCGGCGACCCGGAGAGGAACTCGCGCTTCTTGCTGTCCGGAGTCGAGACGAGTCGCATGTAGAATTGCCGCTCGTCGGCGTCGTAGCCGTAGGAGATCGGGATCGCGTAGGGGTCGTCGTCGCTGGCGAGCGACAGCACACCGGTCTCGTGGCGGCTCAGGAGGGCGTCCGTCTCCTCCCGCGTCATCTCCGTCTCTTGCTCCAGACCCATTGTCGGTACGTCGGCTTTGTTCGTCGGTACTTTATTGTTGCCTATCTCGTCCTGGGTCCGCCGGATCGCGGGAGAAAACGGTCGACGCGACCGGCTCGACGTCGTCTGGGGGGGCCGGCCCGGAACGAGGACGACCTCGTCACGGACCGGTCGGAGCGGCGGTCCCGTCACGGAGCGGCCGGGGAGACGGCACCCGTCACGGGTCGGCCGACGATTCCACACGGGTGAACGCGTCGATGGAGACCGGTGCACCACACACCACACAGCCGTTCGCGACGAGCGCGTCCCGCATGGAGGGGTTTACCTCCATGGACTCCTCGCAGTCCGGGCACACGAAGACGTACTCTTCACTGGCGCTCATCTCTAGGTAGGGCTATGTCATCCACGGGTAAATGAAACCCCACTGTTTCCCAGACCCCGGGAGTGCTCGGACCGGTTTATGTTCGGCTGCGCGTTCCTGACGGCCAGTCAGCGCGAACGAGCCAGCGGTCGCTGCCTGTGTTGGGACACGTCGCTGGCCGAGATGCCGCTGTCATCCTAATATGGCCTATTATTACTATTACGATTAATATTTACCCCTGGGGCGCGAGAGTGAACTATGCCCCACGGGCAAGACATCGAAGGCGACACCTCGAACTACTCGTCGAAGTACGAATGCCTGCAGTGCGGAAATATCGTCGAATCTCAGACCCACCCGGGGACGTGCTCGAAGTGCGGCGGCGACTTCCAGAACCGGGCGAAGTCGCTCGAATAACGTCTCCTTTTTCCACAATGTCAGGAGAGTCCACAGCGACAGGAGACGGTGTCGACACCACCGTAGAATCGCCCCCGGAGACCGCTCTCGACACCGCCCGCCACCAGCTCCAGCAAGCGGCGGCCCACGTCGACGCGGACCCGAACATCGTCGAGCGGCTCAACTACCCCACCGCGGTCCACGAGGTGACCGTCCCGCTGAAACGCGACGACGGCACCGTCGAGATGTTACAGGGGTTCCGCGCCCAGCACGACAGCGTCCGCGGCCCCTACAAGGGCGGGCTCCGCTATCACCCGCACGTCAGTCGCGAGGAGTCCATCGGCCTGGCGATGTGGATGACCTGGAAGTGCGCCGTCGTCGACATCCCCTTCGGTGGCGCGAAGGGGGGAATCGTCGTCAACCCGAAGGAGCTGAGTGACGACGAAATGGAGCGTCTGACCCGCCGATTTACGAACGAACTCCGCAACGTCATCGGCCCGATGACCGACATCCCGGCGCCGGACATGGGGACCGACGCCCAGACGATGGCGTGGATCATGGACGCCTACAGCGTCCAGGAGGCCGAGACCATCCCCGGCGTCGTGACCGGGAAACCGCCCGTCATCGGCGGGAGCAAGGGACGCGAAGAGGCGCCCGGCCGAAGCGTCGCCATCATCAGCCGGGAGTTGCTGGACTACTACGACTACGCCATCCAGGACACGACGGTCGCCGTCCAGGGCTTCGGCAGCGTCGGCGCCAACGCCGCCCGCCTGCTCGACGAGTGGGGCGCCACTGTCGTCGCCGTCAGCGACGTCAACGGCGCCGCCTACGACCCCGACGGCCTCGACACCCACGCCATCCCGTCCCACGAGGAGGAACCGGAGGCGGTCACGAAGTACGCCGACGAGACCATCGCCGGCGGGGAGATCCTGGAACTCGACGTCGACCTCCTCGTCCCGGCCGCGATCGGGAACGTCATCACCGAAGACAACGCCGACGACGTCCAGGCCGACATGGTCGCCGAGGGAGCCAACGGGCCGACGACGTTCGTCGCCGACACCATCCTGACCGAGCGGGAGATTCCGGTCGTGCCCGACATCCTCGCCAACGCGGGCGGCGTCACGGTGAGTTACTTCGAGTGGCTCCAGGACATCAACCGTCGCTCGTGGTCGCGCGACCGGGTCAACGAGGAACTCGAAGACGAGATGATCGACGCCTGGAACGCCGTCCGGAGCGAGTTCGAGGAGCGCGACGTGACGTGGCGTGAGGCGGCGTACATCGTTGCCCTCTCCCGAATCGCCGAAGCCCACGAGTGTCGTGGCCTCTGGCCCTGAGCGCGGCTCGGCAGGTCCACTCCGCCGGCGGATTCCGCCCGGCGAGAGAGACCGAGTTCAGTGCAGCGTCCCCTCGCGGACGCGGTCGTCGTTGCTCGAGCGATGGCCACCGGTTCGGCCAGACTCTTGCGTGGGCCGGTCGTTGGACGGGGCATGCACACGCGCGACCTCTCGCACGCGATCGAGTCGGACATGCCGGTGTTCCCCGGCGACCCCGACGTTTCGGTCGAACCGCACGCTACCGTCGACGCGGACGGCTATCGCGTGTCGGCAGTCGAACTGGGGAGCCACACCGGCACGCACGTCGACGCACCGAGCCACACCGAGGCCGACGGGCGCGCCATCGACGCCGTCGACGTCGACCGGTTCGCGTTCGACGCCGTCCTCGCAGACTGCACCGGCATGGACCCGCGGGAAGCCATCGAGCGGGACGCCCTCCCCGCCACCGACGCGGACCTGCTCGTCGTCCGCACTGGCTGGGACGAGCACTGGGGCGAACCGACCTATCTCGACCACCCGTTCCTGGCGCCCGACGCGGCCGCGTTCTGCGTCGACCAGGGGTACGACGTCGCCGTCGACGCGCTCAACGTCGACCCGACGCCGACCGACGGCGGGAGTGACGAAGCGGCGGAAGACGAACCGGCCGGTTTCCAGGCCCACCACGCACTCCTCGGGGCGAATCAACTGATATTCGAGAACCTGACCGATCTGTCCGGGCTCCCCGACCGGTTCGAGGTGCTGGCCTTTCCGCTCGCGCTCCGGGCGGGCGACGGGTCGCCGGTTCGTGTGGTCGCCCGGTACGAGTGAGTGATCGGAAGTCTCTGACCGGAGCGGTGGGGCAGTCCAGGTGGCGACGGTGGTAACACTCACGTCAGCGCGAACTCAAGTTCCTGCAGTCGCAAGGGAGAGTAATGGCAGCATCCACGCCCACACCGGGCATCCACCACGTCACCTGTATCGCGGGCGACCCGCAGCGGAACCTCGACTTCTGGGTCGAGGCGCTGGGCCTCCGGCTGGTCAAGCGCTCGATCAATCAGGACGACCCCGGGACGTACCACTTCTTCTTCGCCGACGCGGAGGGCAACCCCGGAACGAGCATGACGTTCTTCCCCTGGGAGAACCAGTCGGGCGGCAAGGTCGGTTCAGGCCAGGTCTCCCGGACCGCGTTCCGCGTCCCCGAGGGGAGCCTCGACTACTGGGAGGAGCGATTCGACGAGTACGGCGTCGACTACGACGACCGGGTCGAGCGGTTCGGCGAGACCGTCCTCCCGTTCCGCGACCCCGACGGCCTCCCGGTCGAACTGGTCGCAGTCGAGATTCCCGCGGACGACCCCACGGTCCCGTGGACGGAGTTCGTCCCTGACGAGTACGCCATCCGCGGGTTCCACTCGGTGACGCTCTGGCTGGCCGACCCCGGCCCGACGACGGAGTTGCTCAAAACGATGGGCCTGGAGGAGGTCGGCACCGAGCAGGCCCAGGGCGATACGCCGGGCGACGAGCGGACTCGCTTCGCCGCGGAGGGGCCGGTCGGGCGCTACGTCGACGTGCTCCCGACCATCGAGGGCGGCCGGCAGGGCCACGGCACGGTCCACCACGTCGCCTTCCAGACGCCCACCGACGAGGACCAGGAGTCGATGCGCAAGGCGGTCCGGTCGGACGGTCTCAGCCCCACCCAGCAGATCGACCGTCACTGGTTCCGGTCGGTGTACTTCCGCGAGCACGGCGGCGTGCTGTTCGAACTCGCGACGAACGGGCCGGGCTACGACAGCGACGAACCGCTCGACGATCTGGGCGGTCGCCTCGTCCTCCCCGGCAAGTTCGAGGCCCGGCGCGAGGAGATCGAGGCCGGCCTCGCCGACGTGACGGTCCCGCGGGCCGAGCAGGTCGAAGCCGACGACTGACAGGGACCGACTCGGCCCGGCTCCCACACCACCGCTCTTTTGTTCCGCTCCGCTGACAGGGTGCCATGGCTGAGGAAGCCGAGAGCCTGGTCGAGGCGATTCGACCGGTCGCTCGATCCTACTTCCCGCCGGAGACGAGCCCCGCCCACGACTGGTTTCACGTCCAGCGGGTCGAGACGAACGCACAGCGACTCCTCGCCGAATTGTCCGACGCTGACACCGAATGCGTTCGGCTCGCGGTCCTGCTGCACGACATCGGCCGGGCGAAGGAGGACGCCGGCGAGATCGAGGACCACGCCGTGTGGGGCGCCGACGAGAGCGAGCGAATCCTCCGCGAGCACGGCGCTGCGGAGGAAGCGATCGAGACCGTGAGACACTGCATCCACGCCCACCGCTATTCCAACGCGATCGAACCCGAGACCATCGAGGCGGAGATCGTCAGCGACGCGGACAACCTCGACGCGATGGGCGCGGTCGGCATCGCCCGCTGTTTCGCCTACGGCGGAGAGCTGGGGTCGCCGATACACGACCCGTCGCTCCCGCCCGAGGACGATCCGACATCGGCCGGGAAGACGCAGTTCAACCATCTCCACAGGAAGATCCTCGACCTCCCGAATCGGATGTACACCGACGCCGGACGCGACCTCGCTGACGAGCGAACCGGGTTCGTCCGGGAGTTCCTCGCGCAGTTCGAACGGGAGACGACCGGCGAGCGATAGCGTGCCAAGGGCTGAGCGGCTGGTGGACGTGTACAATAACGAAAGTGGTCCAGCCACGGCGACGGACAGATCTACGTGGCCGGACGTGTGGGGATGGGTGGGGAGTCTGCCGGGGACGGAATCCGGCAGGTAACTGACGGAGTGGACGAAGGATAGAAGATCAGGCTTACTCGTTAGGTATTGATCCGACTCGACCGGAGCGCGAGGAACCGAACGCCGGAAGCGACGCCGATCGAGTGCGTCGGCGTCACGGATCGCACTCGCCCACGTGCGTGGGGGTTCGACACACGCCGTCCCGATTTCGGATGCCAGAGGCCGCCTGTCGCGAGATTGGGGAAAGTACCCCTTCGATGACCACAATATCTAATAGATGGGGGCAGCAAGAGTGAGTGGAATGCTGGGTGTTCACACGGTATCGTCTTTCATACTCGCGTGGTTCCCCGTCGCCCACGCCGGGGACGTCAGGGCCCCGGCTGACGTCTTCAACGAGATCTTCACGGTCTTTCTGGTGCTCGGGACGGCCGTCGGCGTGGTGGTGGTCGGGTACACGCTGTACAACGCGTACAAGTACCGGGACGGCGCCGGCGACGGCGTCGACGCGGACGTCGAACGGCCCCAGATGGGCGAAATACCTACGGGCGGGGGTGGTGGGAAGAAGCTGTTCCTCTCGCTGACGATCAGCGCTATCATCGTCGTCGGGCTGATCCTCTGGACGTACGTCTCGCTGCTGTACATCGAGACGGGCCCGTCCAGTCAGCAGGCCCAGCAGCAGGCGCTGGACAACGCCGGCATCGCGTCGGCGAGCGAGTCCGACGCGGCGGCACAGGCCCAGGCGAACCAGTCGGGCGAACTGAACCCGATCACCATCGACGTCATCGGCCACCAGTTCTCCTGGCAGTTCGTCTACCCGAACGGGCACACGACGACGGGTGAGTTACGGGTGCCACAGAACCGCCTGATCGAGCTCAACGTGACCTCCGCCGACGTGTTCCACAACATCGGCTCGCCGGAGCTCCGGTTCAAGGCCGACGCGGTGCCGGGCCAGGAGACCGACGCCTGGTTCGTCGCCAAGCAGACGGGCACCTACCAGGCCAACTGCTACGAACTGTGTGGCTCGGGCCACTCCTACATGACCGCGGACATCCGCGTCGTCACCCAGAACGGCTACGACCAGTGGTACGACCGGACCAACGAGACGGCCGGCAACGAGACCGGCGGTAACGCTACGGAGGCCGGCGGCAACGAGAGCGCCAGTATCGAGAGCGCCCGCGTGACGGCCGGTTCCGGTCCCGCCGCGGCCCAGCAGGTGATCACCCCATGAGCGAACTTCCACCGAAATCGTCGATCAAGCGCTGGTTCCTGACGACCAACCACAAGGACATCGGGGTCCTCTACCTGATAACGGCGCTGTTCTTCCTGATATTCGGCGGGTTGCTCGCCCTGCTGTTCCGGATCGAGTTGCTCTCGCCCGCGGCGGACTTCCTCGGCGAGACCGGCTACAACCAGGCCGTCTCGGCCCACGGCCTGCTGATGGTGTTCTGGTTCATCTCACCGTTCGCCTTCGGGTTCGCCAACTACGTCGTCCCGCTCCAGATCGGGGCCGACGACCTGGCGTTCCCGCGGCTGAACGCGCTGTCGTACTGGTTCTACCTCTTTTCCGGGCTGCTGTTCGGTGTCTCGTTCTTCCAGGGCCAGACGTTCTCCGGCGGCTGGACGATGTACGCGCCGCTGAACACGCCGACGTACCTCCCCGGCGAGGCGCTCGGGGCGACGACGGTCGTCCTGGCGCTCATCATGTTCGTGACGGCGGTCACCCTCGGGTCGGTGAACTTCCTGACGACGATGTACCGCATGCGCGCGGAGGGGCTCCGGATGCGGGACCTGCCGCTGTTCTCCATCTCGATCAACCTCACGGTGTGGATGATGCTGTTCGCCTTCGCCGCCCTGCTGGCGGCGCTGATGATCCTCACCTCGGACCACATCCTCGGCACCCACTACTTCTCCTACCAGATCGACGGCGCGGGGATCACGCAGGGGGCGAACAACCCCGGCGCCTCGCTGCTGTGGGCCCACCTGTTCTGGTTCTTCGGCCACCCGGAGGTGTACATCGTCTTCTTCCCGGCGCTGGGCATCATGGCCGAGTGCTTCCAGACGTTCACCGGCCGCCGCATCGTCGGGCGCAAGTGGTTCATCATCGCGATGGTGCTCGTCGCCCTGCAGAGCTTCATCGTCTGGATGCACCACATGTTCCTCACCGGGATCAACCTGCAGATAAAGACGCTCTTCATGGCGACGACCATCGGCATCTCGCTCCCGTTCGACCTGATGGTCTTCTCGCTGATCTACACGATGATCAAGGGGCGGATCCGGTTTACCACGCCGTTCCTCTTCTCGCTGGGGGCGCTCATCGTCTTCATCCTCGGCGGCATCACCGGCGTCTTCCTCGGCGCCGTCGTGCTCGACTACCAGTTCCGGGGCACCTACTGGGTCGTCGCGCACTTCCACTACGTGATGGTCGGCGGCGCGACGGCGCTCTTTGGCGGCCTCTACTACTGGTACCCGAAGATCACGGGGAAGATGTACGACGAGTTCCTCGGGAAGGTCCACTTCGGCGTGTTCATGCTGGGGTTCAACCTGCTGTACTTCCCGATGTTCCTCGCCTGGGAGACGCCACGGCGCGTCTTCGACTACGGCGGTCTCTCGACGACCATCGACCTGAGCGCGCTCGAACTCGGCGTCTACGTCATCCCCTACGAGGTCTGGCACAACATGTCGACCATCGGGGCCGCCATCCTCGGCGCCTCGTTCCTCATCATGTTCTACAACCTCTTCGTCAGCTACTGGCACGGGGAGGAGGTCGGCGACAACCCCTGGGCCTACGCCACCTCCGCGGAGTGGGCCGTCTCCTCGCCGCCGCCCCTGGAGAACTTCCACGACACGCCGAGCTACGCTTCGGGCAGGCTGGAGTTCCTCGACGACGAGGAGGTGGCCGCGCGGAGTAGCGGTTCGTCGGGTGGTGGCCTCGCCGGCCACGGCGCCACGGCGACGGACGGCGGGACCTCGACCGATGGCGACACCTCGACAGACGGCGGCAAGCCGGGCAGCGCGACGGCGGCCTCCTCCGGCGTCCAGTCCGGCGGTGGCGCGCTCGCCCGTGCCGGCCCGGAGACCGCCCTCGGTACCGGCACGCCCGGCGAACACGGCCACGACGGCCACGCCGACCACGCCAGCCTCTGGCCGTTCATCGTCGGCATCGCCGGCTTCGTGCTCTTCCTGGGGCTCTCGGGTATCCGGACGGGTGGGACGTTCTACACGTCGCTCACCGTCGTCGGCGCCGTCGGGGTGTTCGGCAGCTTCGTCGGCATGGCCCAGGAGCCGTTCCACGCGCCCGAACCCCTGCTGGCCGAGCGGTGGCCCTACGGCGGCGTCGAGAAGATGAAACTCGGCATGTGGACGTTCCTGGCAAGCGACATCGTCCTGTTCGGGGCGTTCATCGGCTCGTACGTCTTCGTCCGGGTCGCCTACGGCTGGGAGGAGTGGCACCACCTCATCCCGGAGGCCCACGTCACGATGCCGGGGCTGATCAACACCTACCTGCTGCTCACCAGCAGTTTCGCCGTCGTGCTCGCGATGGTCGCCGCGGAGAAGGAATCTCGAAAGGGCGTCCTCCTCTCGCTCGGCGCGACGTTCGCGCTGGGCGTGGGCTTCCTGATCAACAAGGCCATGGAGTGGGACCACCTGTTCAACCTCCACGGTTCGGAGGCGTTCCCCCACGGCTGGGACCTGACGACCAACCTCGCGTCGTCGACGTTCTACCTGACCACCGGACTCCACGGCGCCCACGTCGCCATCGGCCTCATCATGGTCGCCTACATGTTCCTGCGGGCGTGGAACGGCGCCTACATGGGCGACGAGAAGCCCATCGAGTATTTCGGACTGTACTGGCACCTGGTGGACATCGTCTGGCTGTTCCTGTTCCCGCTGTTCTACATCCTCTGAGGTGAACCAACAATGTCACACACCAAACTGTACGCCGCGATATACGTCGTGCTGTTCGCCTTCGCGACCATCCAGGCGGTCGTCGAGTACGCCGGCTTCCTCGAGCAGTCGTACTGGCTGGCGTTCTGGGCCATCATCGTCCTGTCGGTGATCAAGGCCGTCATCGTCGCCGCCTACTACCAGCACCTGCGCTGGGAACCGCGGGCGGTGTCGTACCTCGTCGTCGGCGGCGTCGTCGCTGCCGTGGCGCTGACCGCCGCCGCGAGCTTCTCCATCACGTGACCATGACTGGACCAGCACACACCCACGACGACACCGACGAACCGACGGCGAAGGATAGCAGCCGGCACCGTCCAGCGACCCACACCGCGACGGGAGGGCGACCATGAGCGCCACGTACGTCACGAGCATGCTGGTGATGGCCGCCCTCGCCGTGCTCGTCCTGATTGCCCTCGTCCGGAGTCGCCGATGGTACCACTACGCACCGGCACCCGACGAGCACGGCCAGGTCCCGGCGCTGGAAGGCAAGCGCCGCCCGCCGCTCCTCGAACGGCCGACGACCTGGATCGTCGGCTTCGTCGCGCTGATGCTCGGGGCCGTCGGCGGCGTCTTCGCGTTCGTCACGAACCCCGACGCGCCGGCCGGACTGCTCAGCCTGCCGGTCCTCGCCGTCGGCGGCCTCATGCTGGGCGGATACCTGCTGTACGGCACCTATTCGGCCGCGAAGGGGCGCGGCCACCCCAGTTCCATCGCCGCCGCCGAGACCGCGACGCTGGCCGGCGCGCTCTTCCTCGTCGCCGTCTCGGCGCAGTTGATCGGCTGAGTCGACTCTACGATTCTTTCGGCAGCGTCGTCGATCCGAGCACTTCGCCGTCGTGGTCGTCGGACCGGTACCACCGAACTTCGACGTCGTCTCCCGGCGTGACCGCTTCCAGCGTGACAGAGTCGCCAGCCTCGATCGGATAGGGATCCCCCGTCGCGAGTTCGCGCCACGTCCGACGATGGGTGGTCGGCGTCCGCGTCGGCGTGAGGGTCGCGTCGGTCGGGATGGGGTGGTCCGGCCACGTCGTCACGACCAGTTCCAGGCGTGCGGTGTTCTCGGTGGTGAGCGAGTCCCCCGACTCGTGCCTGACCGTCACCGGTGCAGTGGGGGAGTCCTGGACGAACGCCCACACCACCTGTGGCGAGGCAGGCGTCGGCTCGTCCGATTCGGCGCCGGGCTCGCTCTCCTCCGCGTCTCCTGCTCGGTCCGTGGCGGTGTCTCCACCGTCGGGTCGCAGGGACGGACAGCCGGCGAGGACCGCGGGGAGGGCGGCGATGACGTCGCGTCGTCGCATACCGGCTCCCCGGCGTCGGGCGCCGTAAGCTTCGTGGTCACGTCCGCTCACCGCGCGTACGCGTCGAAGGGGTTGTCGTGAGTTATCCGCCGTATCGTCTCCTCGTCGATCTCGGCGTCGCGAAGTTTCGGGAGGAACTCGTCGACGAGGTAGGTGTAGGGTTTCTGCTCGCCACCGCCCGGTTCGGAGGGGTCGTACCAGCCCCGGTCCTGGCTCAACAGGAGGTTGTCGGTGTACCCCGCGTCGATCATCGTCTCGATCCGGGCGACGTACTCGGCGTCGTCCTGGTCGTCGCCGCCGATCCAGTCGTACTCCACGAACGCACCGCGTTCGGCGACCTCGCGGTGGTACCGCTCGTCGTCGGCCTGCGCGTGGATCCAGATGAACCGCTCCGCGTCGTGGCCGGCTTCTTCGAGGACGTCGAGTTGCTGGTGGACGACGTCGCCGTGGAGCGTGTGGCTCCCGACGACGGCACCGGTTTCGGCCCCTGCGCGGGCGGCGGCCCGCAGGATCTTCGCCTCGTCGTCGGAGAGCCCCGTCGGGTCGTCGTCGTCCGTGCTGACCTTGATCCAGGCGGCTCGCACGCCGGTGTCGTCGACGCCGTCGGTCAGCTCTTCGACCATCCACGCGGCGAGTTCGTCCTGGCTCGCCTCGCGGGCCCACTGCGGAATCGACGGCTCCTGGTAGATGCCCGTCGGGACGACGATTGGAAATTCGGTGGCCTCCGAGACGGCCAGGTCGATATCGACGCGCCGACCGACCCCCTCCGGCGTCGCTTCGACGAGGGCGGTGACGCCGGCGTCGCGTGCGCGTTCGACCTCCGGGCCCATCACGTCCACGACGTCGGCCGGGTCGGCGTCACGCCAGTTGGCCGCTTCCATGGGCCCGAGGTCGACGAAGACGTGCTCGTGGGGGAGGACGAGTCCCAGGTCCTCGCGTTCCATCGACCCCTGCGTGGTGTACAGTCGCATGCCTCACGCTCTCCGCGAGGGAAGGTAAATCCCGGCACCGGGTCGTCAGGTCCGCGCGGGACCAACCACTCGACCCCGAACGGGCACGGGGTTT
Source organism: Halomicrobium sp. HArcel3 (assembly GCF_058933135.1). Classification (NCBI taxonomy): domain Archaea; kingdom Methanobacteriati; phylum Methanobacteriota; class Halobacteria; order Halobacteriales; family Haloarculaceae; genus Halomicrobium; species Halomicrobium sp. HArcel3. The sequence goes on from NZ_JBZYDN010000002.1 coordinate 679,180, forward strand.
ATCATCTCGTCGCGGTTGAGGTACCATGTAATGCCAGGCCACTGGGCTGGGACCCGCTCGACGCACACCGACGGCCGCTCGAACGCACCCGTTCCGGACCCGGGACCGGAGGCCGTCTCGACGTGACCCCGCTCCAGCTCTCTACGGACGGTCTCCTCTACGCCGCCTACGTGCTGGCCTTCGGTGGGGCCGCCCTGGCCTGTTTCGGCAGTCTCGTCAGGGTGCGCCAGATCACCGACCGGGACACGCGCCTCGGACTCGTCGGCCTCCTCGTCACCAGCGGCGCGTGGGCCCTGGCACAGGTGGGCTTCCTCGCCGCCGGCAACTTCGAACTCAAACTCTCCTTCTATCTCGCGGGGCTGATCGTCGGATTCTCGACCGTCGGGCCGTGGCTCTACTTCTGCTCGGCCTATACGGGTCGCTCGCTCCACCGGAATCGGACGATACACGCCATCGCTCTCGTGGTCTTCGTCTCGGTCGTCGCGGTGAAGATGACCAACCCGGTCCACCAGCTGTACTTCACGGCCGCGTACGTCACCGACCCGTTCCCCCACCTGGCGATCCAGAGTACGGTGCTTCACTGGGTCACGATGGGGCTCGCGTACACGCTCGCGGCCATCGGCTACTTCATGCTGTTCGAGCTGTTCGTGCAGGTCGACTCGGACGCGACGCCGCTGGCCGTGCTCGTCACGCTCACCGGCCTGCCCGTACTGTTCGACATCGCCTCGATGGTGAGCACGAGGCTCGTCGCCATCCCGTACGAACCGATCGGCGTCGCGGCGTTCGCACTGGGCGTCTCCTTCCTCTACCTCGACCGGTTCCAGTCGATCCAGCTCGCCGCTGGACGGGACGACCCGGTCGTCGTCCTCGACGACGACGACCGTATCCGGGACTACAACGGCCGGGCACTGGACCTGTTTCCAGCCCTCGAAAACGGGCTCGGCGAGCCGCTCGCGGACCGCCTGCCGACGATCGCCAACGTCCTCGACGACGACGAACCGATCCTCTCGTTCGACCGCCCCGGTGGTACGCGGTACTATCACGTGTCGACGAACCCGTTCTCGGCCGACAGAGCCGCGATCGGGCGACTCTTGGTGTTCGCCGACGTCACCCACCGCGAACGCTACCGCCGGGAACTCGAACGCCAGAACGAGCGCCTCGAACAGTTCGCGAGCGTCGTCTCCCACGACCTCCGGAACCCGCTGTCGGTCGCGAGCGGGCGGGTCCAGATCTTGCGCGAAGACGGCGAGGACGACGAGCACCTCGTGGCCGTCGACGACGCGCTCGCACGGATGGAGGGGCTGATAGACGACCTGCTCTCGCTCGCCCGGCAGGGCCAGCACGTCGACGACCCCTCGCCCGTCGCTATCGAAGCGGTCGCCACCCGGGCCTGGCAGATGGTCCAGTCCGAGGGGACGACCCTCGTCGTCGAGAGCGACCGCGACTTCCTGGCCGACCCGGACCGCCTCCAGCAGCTGTACGAGAACCTCTTTCGCAACGCGATCGAACACGGCGCCAGCGCGACGATCCGGGTCGGCGGGCTCGACGACGGCGCCGGCTTCTTCGTGGCCGACGACGGGAACGGGATCCCGGAGGCCGACCGCGAGGGCATATTCGAGTTCGGCTACACGACCGACGACGACGGGACGGGGTTCGGTCTGGCCATCGTCGCCGAAATCGTCGACGCCCACGACTGGGAAATCACGGTGACAGACAGCGAGGACGGCGGGGCTCGATTCGAGATCCGCGGCGTCGAGACGCCCTGACCAGGCCGAGATCAGCGTCCGATCAGTCGTCGTCGTCGGCGGCGTCGGTCTGGGCCCGTCGCTCGGTGGCCCGCTGGACGAACTCCTCGGGCAGTTCGTCGATCTCGCCGGCCTGGACGGCCCAGAGGTTGGCGTAGAGGCCGCCCTCCTCCAGCAGTTCCCCGTGGCTCCCGCTCTCGACGACCTGGCCGTCCTCGAGGACGACGATCTGGTCGGCGTCCTTGATCGTCGAGAGCCGGTGGGCGATGGCGAAGGTCGTCCGGTCGGCGGTGAGTTTGTCCAGCGAGCGCTGGATGAGCATCTCCGTCTCCGTGTCGACGTCGCTCGTCGCCTCGTCCAGTACCAGGATCTCGGGGTCCTTGAGGACCGCGCGGGCGATGGCGATGCGCTGGCGCTGGCCGCCCGAGAGCTTGACGCCGCGTTCGCCGACCTTTGTGTCGTAGCCGTCAGGGAGGTTCCGGATGAACGCGTGTGCCTCGGCGGCCTTCGCGGCCTCGACGATCTCCTCGTCGGTGGCGCCGAAGGTGCCGTAGGTGATGTTCTCCTTGACCGTCCCGTAGAAGAGGAACGTCTCCTGGCTGACGTAGCCGACGGCCTGACGCAGGCTCGGGAGGGTGACGTCCCGGAGGTCCTGGTCGTCGATGCGGACCGCGCCCTCGTCGACGTCGTACATCCGCATCAGGAGCTTCATGACGGTGGACTTGCCCGCGCCGGTCGGCCCGACGAGCGCGAGGGTGTTCCCCCCGTCGACGGTGAAGCTGACGTCGTCGAGGATGGTCTCGTCGTCCGCGGTCTCGCCCGCCCCGTACCCGAAGCTCACGTTCTCGAAGGCCACTTCGCCGTCCTCGACGACGAGGTCGGGGGCGTCGGGTCGTTCCTCGATCTCGCCGGGGACGTCCATCAGGCCGAAGACGCGCTCGGCGGAGGCGTAGGCCCGCTGGTACATGTTGATTATCTGCCCGAACTGGGCCATCGGCCAGATGAACCGCTGGGAGAGGAGGATGAAGACGACGAACTCACCGGTCGAGAGCGTGCCCGTGAAGAACAGGGGTGCGCCGCCGCCGTTGGGTAGTGCCCAGAGCCCGCCGACGAGGAACGTGACCACGAACCCGAATCCAGCGAGGACGCGCAGCCCCGGGAAAAAGCGGATCCTGGTCTCGATGGCGCCCCAGTTCGCGTCGAAGTAGTCCTGCGAGACGTCCTCGACGCGGTCGGACTCGTAGCCCTCGGTGTTGTACGTCTTGATCACCTGAACGCCGCCGAGGTTGTTTTCGAGTCGAGAGTTGAGCTGACCCACGGAGGAGCGGACCTCGGCGTACTTGGGCTGGATGGTCTTGATGAACCGGTAGGTGAAGAAGGCGATGGCGGGGACGACGACCAGGGTGACGAGGGCGAGTTGCCAGTTGTACCAGAACAGGATGGCGGAGATACCGAGCACCATCACCGCCAGCCGGAACGCCGAGTTCATCCCGTCGTTGAGGAACCGCTCCAGCCGGTTGACGTCGTTCGAGAGTACCGACATCATCTCACCGGTCTGCTTGTCGGCGTAGAAGTCCATGTTGAGCCGTTGCATCTGGTCGTAGGTGTCGGTCCGGACGGCGTGCTGGATGTGCTGGGCGAAGCTGTTCCACCCCCAGTTGCGGATCCAGTGGAACCCCGCCCCCAGGAGGAACGCGCCGGCGATGATGGCCGTCGCGAGGATCACCTGGCTCTCGGGCTCGGACGCGTACTCGTAGAGGGGAAGTGGACCGAGCGAGAACTGCCGGTTCTCCTCGAACGTCGCGTCGATGGCGATGCCGAGCAACACCGGCGGGAGCAGGTCGAGGAGGCGTGCGGCGACGCTGCCGAGGAAGCCGACGGCGAAGGCCACCCAGTTGTCGCTACCGTACTCCTCGAAGAGGCGACGCATCGGATGATCGACGCGCTCGCGGACGTCGTCGAACACGTCGTCGTCTGTCGCGTCGATATCCATTACCGAGAGGCAGGGGCTGGTCGTTCAAAATACTCTCGACACTGCGTCACTGATTCAGGGGAAGCAGATGCGGTCGCCGACGTCGAGACTGGTCTCGTTCGTCCAGCCGCGGTTCACTTCGAGGACGTACTGCCCGGTCCCCTCGTACCCCGTCAGTTCGCTCTCGTTCGTCCCCTCGGGGGGCACCGGCGCGTGGTGGATGGCCGTGACGGCGCCGTTCGCGTCGGCGAAGACGATGTCGAGCGGGAAGTCCATGTCCCGCATCACGAAGGTGCGCGTCCCGACGTCGTCGTAGACGAACAGCATCCCCTCGTCGTCGCCGAGGGACTCCGTCTCGCTCAGTCCGGTGAAGCGCTCGCTTCCATTGGCCGCGACCGCGGCTCGCACCGACCCGAGCCGGGTCCCGTTCGCGTCGAGTGCTGACACGACGGGGCGCTCGTCCGGTGCCATCGCGGCGGCCGCCGTCCCGTTTGCCGTGCAGGTCGCCATCGGGTCTCGCGGTTCGCTTATCGCACCTGTCTCGTTCACCTCGACAGTCCCGTTCGTCTCGCCCGGGATCCGGAGCCGGTCGCCCTCGTCGAGGCCGGTCTGGTTGGTCCAGCCGCGGTTCACTTCGAGGACGTACTGTCCGGTCCCGCGATAGCGCTGGAGGTCGCTCTCGCCCGTGCCGTTGGCCGGCAGCGGTGCGTGGTGGACCTTCGTGACCGTCCCGTTCGCGCCGACGAAGACGATGTCGAGCGGGAAGGCCATCTCCCGCATCACGAAGGCCCGTTCGTCCTCGCCGTCGTGGACGAACAGCATCCCCTCGTCGGGCCCGAGGGATTCGGTGTTACTCAACCCGACGTAGCGCTTCGTGTACGAGTCGGCGATGCGAACGTCCACCGTCGCGAGTTCGGTGCCGTTGGCGTCGACGGCCGTGACGTTCGTCCGCTCGTACTCGCCAGTCCCGACGACGTCCACCCACGCGCCCGTCTGGACCGCCAGCAGTGCCACCACCAGCACGCCGAGGAGGGCTGCGACCGCCAGTGTCGAACGGCGCGGCATGGGATAGCTGTCGGGCAGGGGTCAGGTAAGCGTTCCGTCGCAGAGAGAAAGCGTTATTCCTTCAGGTGGATTGTTTCGAGGTGTCGGGTCTGTGGTCTAGTGGTTATGACGCTTCCCTTACAAGGAAGAGGTCGGCGGTTCAAATCCGCCCGGACCCATTCTGCGAGGAGCGAACGCGACGAGCGAATGGGTCCAAAAGGATTTGAACCCTACCAGTCGCGCACAGCGAAGCGAGCACGTCTGGTTTCGGTTCAAATCCGCCCGGACCCACTTCTGACGGACCCATCTTGCGAGGACCGAACGCGACGAGCGAATGGTCTTGGGGGTTCGAAGCACGGAACGAGCGAACGGAGTGAGCGAAGTTCAGTCGGTTCAAATCCGCCGGAATAGCTCCGCTCTCCCGAGCCATCCTTCAGTCCGTTCAGGAGGACGGCCGCTCTCGCCGTTCGAGTGCGATAGAGAGGACAATGCCGGCTACTGATCGGAGTCGGGGTCTGGCTGGCTCGGCGGTCACTTTTCGGGACGGATGTCAATCTCCGTCGCCTGCAAGTGAAATGCCACGTGCGACCACGTAGATGAGGACGACGCCCGACCCGATTGCGAGGATAAATTGCGCCAGGAGCGTGAACAAGAGGCCGAGCCCGGACCGGCCGCCGAAGAAGAACACCACTGTGAGAGGGACGAGTGCGATCGCGACGAACAGCCCGATGAGTTTAGCGAGCAGGATCGATTCGACCATAATCTGGTCGAAATCGAGCGTCGCAGTTCCCGGATCGACGAACGGAACGTCCGATGACATAGGTCATACGACCCCCAGGACCTGAATAAGCGTGCTGGACGCTCTGATTCTCGTCGAAGTCATCACGGTGGGTGAAGCCGCCTCCAGGCCAGCGCTAAACCGCACGAATTACCCAGGACGGTCGACGGCTGGAACAGGGTGGGCGACTCATCTGTAGTCAGGGAGACAGTCCTGCTCGTTCACGAGGAGGTCTGGTAGCCCTGATCAGGCGGTGTCGTCCGGTGCGGACGGGCCAGTACCGCCGCCGAGTACGCGTACCACGCGTCTGAGGGCTCGCCCCAGTACGAAGCCGGAGATGGTGATCGGAACGCCGAATCCCAGCGCGAAAATGATCGCCATCCCCACCGCGTTGGGGAGTGAGACGACCTGGCTTCCCCACGTGTAGGTGACGGTGGTCCCGTATCGCGTGACACTCGCACCAAAGATCGGTGCACTCACCAGGAGACCTGTCGGGAGGAGACCCGAATTGACACCCGCGCTGATCACACCGAGGGCGAGCAGGCCGCCGACTGCGAGGAAAATCATCGGGGAGGGGTCAGTTCCGAACCACGTTCCGCGAACCCACGTCGGCAACGTCTCGTAGCCGACCGTCGATTCGACCCACCAGGCCGCGAGGAGCGCCAGTCCCGGCGACAGGAGCGTGAGGACCACCGAGACGTCGGAACGCTTTCCCAGAAGACCGACACGCACTGCGCCCACCACGTCTCGTTCGCCAGCCACCGAGCGGACAGCAGCTACTCTGCTGAAGGCGACAGTGGCTAGCGACCGAAGCCCGTGAACGAGCCACGTGAGGAGACGCCACACCGTCCGAGTCGCCGAGCGCGTCGCACCGAGTAGTTGCCTGAGTACCACCATCGTCACCACGCCAGCCTCGCTCACCGCCGTTCGAGCGGCAGACCAATCTGTGAACATACCCGATACATCTTCCGGTGAGAAATATGACCGCCGATGACTTCGAACCGTCTTTAAGCCACCTGACGACCCGGTCGAGCTGGCCGCGTTACTCTGTCCGATGTTTCTATCAGGCCACCGACGATCCATGCTGCAGAAGCAGGTGGGAGAGTCACCAAAACCCGCCGCATCGAGTGGGACACCGGGACGGAGGAATACATCCCAGGTGAACGAGCGGTGACGCCTCGCGTTCGGCTCTAGTTCACCACATATATGTTGGCGCGTTAGTTTGTACCACTAATGGTCCAGTACGAGGCGTTCGACCAGGGCGTCGAGGTTCACGGACGCACGATTCTTCACGTCGTGGACGACGCTCTCGCTCGTTTCTCCGAGGATTACCGGGCTCGCGCCCGTGAAGCCCTCCTCAGTCACGGCATCGACGATCCCGCCCCTGACGAGTGGTACCCCCAGCAGGCCTGGCTGAACACGTTCGAAGACATCGCAGCGGACCTCGAACCGCACCTCCTCGACCGCCTCGGTGAACAGATACCGGCCGTCGCCGACTGGCCGACGGACATTGGGAGCATGGCGGACGCGCTTCAGTCCATCGACGACGCCTACCAGCGAAATCATCGCGGTGGTGATATCGGCAGCTACCGATTCGAGCAACTCGACGACCGAACCGGTCGCGTCGTCTGTACCACGCCCTATCCCTGTCCGTTCGATCGCGGGTTGATCCGGGCAGTCGCCCGCCGTCACGCGCCCGTCGAAGCGTTCGTGTTCGTCGAAGAGCGTGGCGACGCGTGTCGGCGAGACGGAAGCGACACCTGTACGTACACGATTTCCTGGTGAGTTGTCCGACCCACCACGCCGGACAGACGCGTCTCCGTCCACGGACTGCCCCACGACCAGCCGAGCTACTCACCCGTCGTACTGCTCGATGGCCTCGATGAGTTCGGTCGTCGAATGCTCCGTCGCTAGCTCGAGTAGTCGCTGGAGGTCACCGTACGTCTCCTGGAGGTCTTCGATCCGGTCACGGTCAGCGGTCCCTTCCTGACTATCCTCGCTTTCGAGGCGGTCGAGTGCCCGGTCGAGCGACCGCTGTGCGCTCGTCATCTCCCGGGCGAGATACTGCTGGAAGACGTCCTGGACCACGAACCAGAGGTCCGTCTCCGGTGCGAATCGCACCCGCCGACCGCCGCCGCTGGATGACCGCCGTTGGACCAGCCCGATACGGGTGAGCTTGCGTGTGACGTTACTGATCGTCGACTTCGCGTAGCCCGTCTCCTCGACGAGCTCCGGGATCGAGAGTGGGCCCGTCGAGAAATACAGGACGCCGTAGACGCGGCCGGCGCTTCGGCTCAACCCGTAGACCTCGGCAGACCGCTCCATCGACTCGATGACGTCCTCTCGGACGGCTTCTGGGTCATCCTCGTTCATGGGTGATGGTCCCGTTCTGGGCCGGGGGTCGCTCGTAGAACCGTCACGCTTCGAAGGACCGACCGGAAGTATTAAACAGTTTGGTATGTTTGTTCGGAATGAACCGAACAAAGTGAATAGTTTGGTTCAACGCGTTCCCCGTGACCCCCATTTCGACGGAATAAATCATGTCTCGCCTGCTCCCCCACCGGCCCTCCATCGACCACGCGCCTCGCCAACGATTGGTGGTCGACTTCCGTAGCGAGCGCTCCGAAACCGTCCTCGATGCACTCGGCTCGACCACTGCCCGGTCCATCATGCGTTTGCTCGAACGCGGCCCGGCACCCGCGTCGGAAATCGCGAAGCAGAGCGACATCTCGGTCCAGACCGTTTCGTACCACCTCGACAATCTCCTCGACGCGGGCCTCGTCACAGCCGTCGGCACCTGGTATTCCTCGAAGGGGGCCGAGATGGACGTCTACGCGCTCACCGGTGAGCGCGTCGAAGTGTGTCTCACCCGCGACGAGCGCACCCCCATCCAGCGGTCCGAGGTAGAATCGACCTCCTCGGCACGGCTCGTGCTCGAGAATGACTAGATCGAGCGGACTGGACTCACGATTCACTCACCCATGACCCGTGTGGGCCACGACAGTATCACGCGTACGTGTTCACTTTCGGATGGGCGGACACTCGCCTACGCCATCGCCGGTGACCCGTCTGGATTCCCGGTCGTCGTCCATCACGGCACCCCTGGCTCCCGACTGTTCGCACCGTTGCTCTCAGACGTCGCGACGAAGGCGGGTGTCACGCTCGTCGTTCCCGATCGGCCGGGATACGGCCGTTCCGGCGCTCCGCCCTCCGGATGGACCTGGACGGACTGGCAGGCCGACCTGGACGAACTGCTGCGAGCTGAATCCATAGCGCGCGCCGGCATGCTCGGATTCTCCGGTGGTGGCCCTTTCGCGGTCGCGGCAGCGACGAGTGACCGGGCCACCCGGCTCGGACTGCTCAGTACCGTCGTGCCACCTGCGAGAGACGGGCTGAGCACGCTCGCGCGCGCCCCCCTCGCACTGGAACTCTTCTTCCGGTTCAGTGGGTTGGTCGCGCGTGCGTTCGGTCCGGACCTTGTCGTCCGGCAGTACACTGACCGGTCGGTCTCCGGCCCGGTCGCGCGGGCCGTCGGGGCCGACTTCCAGGAGGCGCTTCGACAGGGCGGGAGCGCCGTTCGTCGCGAGCTGCGGGCGTTCGGCACTGATTCGCTGGATACGGGTGACCTCTCCGTCCCCGTTCGAGCGTGGCACGGCACCCTGGACGATAACACGCCGCTCTCACCGGTACGATCACTCGTGCAGGACGAAGACGGCACGCTGTGTCCGTCCGAAACCGATCACCTCGGAACGCTTCTCGCCCGGCGCCGGAATATCGTCGCGTGGTTCGGACAGTAGGCGTCGGGCTGTCGAAATCTGCTACCGGATCCGTCCGTCAGGGAGTGAACGAACCCCGAGACTCGGTACACCGATATCGAAAACCGAGCCCCAGGACGTTGCATTCGAACCCGCCGGGATGATTACAATCATCCTGATATTCAACTCTAAATTTTACGACGGAAGATCACAATACTCGCCACCACACGTATTCGCCCTCGCTGCGTCTGTGGATTAATGACGCGTCTGCCCGTGATACGGGTTCTTACAGTCGTAATTCTCGTCGCCCTCGCCGGCTGTGGCGGTGCCGGTTTCGACGCCGTCACCGGGCCGGACCGGGCCGCCGCCGAGACGGCCGAATCTCCCACACCGTCAGTCGCCACCAGCGCGGCCGCGAACGGCACGCTCGAAGTGCACTACATCAACGTCGGGCAGGGAGCGAGCACGCTGGTCGTCGGGCCGTCGAACGAGACGATGCTGATCGACTCCGGCGACTGGTCGGACAACGGAGAACAGGTGCTCTCGTACCTGGACGAGCGCGGTATCGAGCGGATCGACTACCTCGTGACGACCCACGCCGACGCTGACCACATCGGCGGCCACGCCGCGGTCATCGAGCACTTCGAGACCGAAGGCGAGGGCGTCGGCGCGGTCTACGACCCCGGCATCGCGTCGAGTTCGCAGACCTACGGGAACTACCTCGACGCCATCGAGGAACACGACGTGACGCTGTACGAGACGCGAGCGGGCGACACGATCCCGTTCGAGGGCGTCGAGACGACGGTCCTCATGCCCCCGGAGGGGTACGTCGCCGACGGTGACCGGAACGAGAACAGCGTCGTCGTCCACCTCGGCTTCGGCGCGTCGACTTTCCTCCTGCCGGGCGATACCGAGGACGCCGGCGAGGAGTACCTCCTCGACGAGTACGGGGCGTCGCTGAACGCGACGGTGTTGCAGGCCGGCCACCACGGGAGTCGGTCCAGTTCGAGCGACGCCTTCCTCGAGACGAGCCAGCCCCAGATCGCGTTGATTTCGAGTGGTTACGACTCCCAGTACGGCCACCCCCACGAGGAGGTCCTCCAGCGCTTCGCCGAGCGCGGTGTGGAGACGTACTGGACGGCGACGCACGGGAACGTCCGGATGACGAGCAACGGGTCGGCGGTCACGGTGGCGACCCAGCGAGACGCACCGACCGACCCGCTCGAACTCAGGGAGGGAGACGCCGTCGAACCGGGGGCGACCGACGACCTGCAGGTGCGGACCGTCCTCGACGTGAGCGGCGGGACGACGTCGCCCGTCGCCGCGGACGGTGGCACGGCGCCGACGACTGAGTCGGCGACTGAGGCTGCAACGCCGACCGATTCGTCGGTGTCAGACGATAGCGGCGCGGGAGCGCTCTCGGTGGCCACCGTCCACGCGGACGCGGCCGGTGACGAGTACGACAACCTCGACGACGAGTACGTCGTCTTCGAGAACACGGGCGACGCCGCGCTCGACCTGTCCGGCTGGACGGTCAGCGACGAGGCGGACCACACGTATACGTTCCCCGAGGGCGTCACACTCGACCCGGGCGCACAGGTGACGCTCCGCACGGGGAGTGGCACCGACAGCGACACCGACCTGTACTGGGGCGCCGACGCGCCGGTCTGGAACAACGGCGGCGACACGGTCGTCGTCCGGGACGGAGACGGCGAGACCGTCCTGGAGGAGGAATACTGATGCCATCTGACGGAACCTACACGGCGGTCGTGGACCGATTCGAGGAGGACCTGGCAGTGCTGTTGCTGGAAGCAGACGGGGACACGGTCGGTGAAGTCGTCGTCGACGAGGCGGCGTTGCCGGCGGACGGTCGCCACGTCGACGCGGTGCTGGCGGTCGAACTCGAAGACGACGAACTGGTCGAGGTGACGTACACGGAAGCGGAGACCGACGAGCGGTCGGACCAGGCCCAGAGCCGGTTCGACAGCCTGTCACAGCGACCGCCGTCGGGAGACGACGAAGAGGACTCGGCCTGAACGCCACGAGATACCTCTATCACCACCCGGCCACAGCCGTGGCGTCCCTCGAAGCCGTGCTACTGTACCGTGTACGTGTAGACGACGGGCTTCGTTCCATCGCGGTCGGCAGTGATCTGAAGTGACGTTCCGCTGTCGAGATACCGCAATTTCCCCATCTCTCCGATAGCAATCGTCGCCTGCTGGTGTGGTGCGGTGACGGTGACAGCACCGGTAGTGCCCATCGTCCTGAGCTGAATTGTCACGTTGACTCCCTCGCCCGCATCATTCCCTGTATGGTCGAACGTGAGCGCGATTTCCGGGTACCCCTGGGCAGGCTCGTTCTTAGTGGAGTCCGCTGACGAGCTATTCATCGGCTGGTACGTCGAGTGAAGCTCGGCCGAGTCGTGGCGTTGCGTGTAGACGACCACTGTCGAGCGAGACGCGAACTCGACGGACTCGCCAGCGCCGAGTTCGGTGGTGACTGACGCGTTCTCCCCGACGGGTTCGTACGCCACGGCGATTCCCTCCCCGTCGCCGATCGAGTTGACGGCCAGGTCGTAGGTGCACGTGCCCTCGCTGCCGCAGTCGACGTCAGTGGAGAGGTTCGGCTCCGGTTGGGCGACGTCGGAACCGTAGAGTGCGGCGCTACCGGCCACGTACGCGACGAGGAGGAGGAGGAGAACGCCACCGGACACCGCTGCCAGTTTCATCCTGCCGATCCTGTAGTCCCCATCGGTGGCGAACCGGTCCCAGGGCGACCTGTCGAGGTCCATATTTCATGGACGAGAGTCCCGAGTATAACTTTTCTTCAGTAGGACGGCGATGCCAGGAGCGTTCCGTCTCGTTCTCCGAACTCGAATCGGTTCGCAGTCCCGTTTGCTGTGTCGACGGCTGGTCGTGCCCGGGAGAACGAACGTTTAGGTGGACTCTCCCCGTTACCTGTGCTACTAACTGGTCTATGGAACTCATCGTCTCCGAGAAATACAACGCGGCCGAACGGATCGCTGGCATACTGAGTGGCGACAGTGCGTCGCGGGAGACGGTCAGCGGCGTGACCGTGTTCAAGTGGGGCGGGACGTACTGCATGGGGCTGGCCGGGCACGTCGTCGAGGTGGACTTTCCGGACGAGTACAACGACTGGGGGAGCGTCTCGCCGGCCTCGCTCGTCGACGTCGAGATAACGAAGCGGGCGTCGAAGCCGGACATCGTCTCGGCGCTGAACACGCTGGCGAGCGAGGCTGATCGGGTCGTCATCGCGACGGACTACGACCGGGAGGGAGAGCTGATCGGCAAGGAAGCCTACGACCTCGTGCGGGCCGTGAACGACACCGCTCCCGTCGACCGCGTGCGGTTCTCGTCGCTGACCGGCCCCGAAGTCAGGAACGCCTTCGAGAACCCGGACGAGATCGACTTCGACCTCGCAGCGGCGGGCGAAGCCAGGCAACGGATCGACCTGCGCTGGGGGGCGTCGCTCACGCGCTTTCTGACGTTAGCGTCGAACCAGCGCGGCGACGGGTTCATCAGTGTCGGTCGGGTGCAGACGCCGACGCTGAAGCTGCTCGTCGACCGCGAACGGGAGATCGAGGACTTCGACCCGGACGACTACTGGGAGATCTACGCCGACCTCGGGCAGACGCTCGACGGCGACTCGTTCGAAGCCCAGTACTTCTTCCTGAACGACCAGGAGAACGAAGCGGAGCGACTCTGGGACGAGGAGACGGCGAACGCCGTGTATCGCGACGTCGACGACGCGTCGGAAGCGACGGTCGAGACGGTCGACGAGTCGACCCGGAACGACAACCCGCCCATCCCGTTCAATACGACGGAGTTCATCAAGGCCGCGAACGCGATCGGCTACGACGCCAAACCGGCGATGAACGTCGCCGAAGACCTCTACGACGACGGCTACGTCACGTACCCGCGCACCGACAACACGGTGTATCCGGACGATCTGGACCCGCGAGAACTGTTGGAGACCCTGTCGGAAGCGTCGCCGTTCGAGGCCGACGCCGAGGCCCTGCTCGACCAGGAGTCCATCTCACCCACTGCGGGGGAGACCGAGACGACGGACCACCCGCCGATACACCCGACGGAAGACGTGCCGAAGAAGAAGGCCCTGAAAGGCAGGGAGTGGGAGATATACGAGTTGATCGTCCGGCGATTTTTCGCGACGCTCGCCGACGCAGCGACGTGGCGGAAGCTCCGCGTCGACGTCGACGTCGAGGGCCACTCGCTGAAGGCGAACGGGAGCCGTCTCGTCGACCCCGGGTACCACGCCGTCTATCCCTACTACGACACCGAGGAGACGACCATTCCGGCGGTCGCCGAGGGGGACGCGCTGCAGATCGTCGAGAGTCGACTCGACGAGAAACAGACGCGGCCGCCGAACCGGTACGGCCAGTCGAAACTCGTCGAGAAGATGGAGTCGCTCGGCCTCGGCACGAAGAGCACGCGACACAACACGATCGAGAAGCTCTACGACCGGGACTACGTCACGGGCAACCCACCAGAACCGACCGATCTCGCCCGGAAAGTCGTGTCTGCGACCGAGGAGTACGGCGCCCACGTCGCCTCGGCCGAGATGACGGCACAGCTCGAGGCCGACATGACGGCGATCGCCGACGGGGGAACGACGCTGGACGACGTGACGGGAAGTTCGCGCGAGATGCTGGAAGACGTGTTCGACGACCTCCAGCGCGCGAGAGACGAGATCGGCGAGCTGCTCCGTGCGGAGATAGACGAGAGCGACAGCGTCGGCGACTGTCCGGAGTGCGGGGAACCGTTACTGCCGCGGCAAGCCAACAGCGGGTCGCGATTCGTCGGTTGCAACGGCTATCCGGACTGCGAGTTCACCCTCCCGCTCCCGAACAAAGGCCGGCCACACATCCTCGACGAGCTGTGCGACGACCACGGGTTGCACCACGTGAAGATGATCGCCGGGTCGAAGACGTTCGTCTTCGGCTGTCCGCGATGCCAGCAACGGGACGCCGCCGACACGGACGACCGCGTCATCGGTGACTGCCCGGAGTGTCACGCCCGCGAGGGTGGCGAACTGGCGATCAAGCGGGTCCACAGCGGCTCTCGGCTGGTGGGGTGCACCCGGTATCCGGACTGTGAGTATTCGCTCCCGCTTCCCCGTGAGGGTGAGATCGAAGTCACCGACGACGTCTGCGGTGACCACGACCTCCCGGAAGTCGTTGTTCACCAGGAGGACAGCAACCCGTGGCAGCTGGGGTGTCCGATCTGCAACTACGAGCGGTACAAAAATTGATGGAGTCGACTCGTTGCCAGCGCACCGTTCCCCCTGGCTACTGCTGTCTCAGTACCAGCACCCAGTGTTGGACGCTTTCGAGCGGCGCTAGCTGTCCTGGTTGATTACCATCCTTCGATTATTCTGGCCTAATCACATTGTATGTTGCTATTTATACATTCAATTCTAACATATTTATGCCGGTGACACAGTACCGGTACGACATACCCACCCCACCCCACAGCCAGTTCAGTCCAGCCGCAGTCTGTCGGCACCCACCACGCGGCTGGCATCCGTTTCTCGCACCGTCGTCGTCGTCCAGACGTGGCCAGATATCGCCACTCGAATCCCCCCAGTGGCCCCTGCAATGCGTCGGTCGGAGGAGCTATATTCCTCGGCGCTCCCTTTTCAAGGGCTAGTACTGGCACAAGTACTGGCATGGGAGACCCGGCCATCGAACGCTCATCCCCTGGCACTTGCTTGGGCTTCGAGCCGGGTCCTTTTCGTGAATTCTCGCCCGTTGCCGTCGCGATCGCCCGACTCACCTGGCTGATTTCGGTGGCGATCGACGGCTGGACGACCGATTGCTCGGCTGTCACTCGGACCCACTGGTGCAACCTGGTCGCCACCAGCGGCCCGGCTGGCACAGGGTGGATTTGGGCGCACCCCCACTTGCAGCTGGTTCCGCTTCGAGACAGCAGTTTTACAAACCTAATCAAATCGGCGTGCAGCTTTTACGCTGTCAATGTCTAGAACTGGTGCCGGAGTTCATTTGTGGTTCATCCGGCACTCCACCCAACCCACCCCACCCCACAAGTCCAGCCGTCGCGGCCATCACCTAACACGGCTGACTTTTCCACCGTTCAATCCGGTACTGATATCGAGTCGAGCAATCGCGCGACTGCGGTGAGGACCGGATACGTCCACGACTCCTCGGCGTACAGATACGCACACAGGCTGTGCTCGTCGATGTACGAGACGGACGATTGTGACCCGAGCGTCGACTGGCGAGTGCGAAGCACCTGTCTGACCTCCTCCTCGAACTCCTCGCGGTACCAGGCTGGGACGATACTCGTGTCGAAGTTGTCGAGGATGGTCGTGACGTCGTGGCGTCTCGAACGGAGCGAGTGCAGTTCCGAATCGAGTCTGTCACAGAACTCCCCGCGGTCACGCGCCCGCTGTTCCGCCGCGCCGACGAGCAATTCCCTGTGAGACTGCGTGAACGTCGTCGACGTCTCCGACGAGAGGAGACTCGCCAGGTCCGGCCCGAACTCCGCACTCGCGTTTTCCTCGACAGATTCGTCGTAGATCTCGTCGTAGTGCTGTACCGCCATCACCGTCGCTTCGTACGCTTCCTGGAGTGCGGCCGTCGCGGACGACGTGCCGCTTGTATCCACACTTCCAGCCATGAGCGCAGGTGGTCTGGGTGAGTCGGCTGTGATGGTAGCGACGCGGTCGGCGAACGCGTCGAACGCATCCCGTTCGCTGGCGACCTCAGTGCGCACGCGCTCTGCGAGTGTTTCTGCCGTCAACACGGGTCCGAGGACGTGATGACGGAGTATGGAGAGGTGCTGGCGCGGGTCGTGGTGGGACTCGAGTTCAGCCATTGGCATGTACTACGGTACCACATAACTAAAATGCTTGTTTTACATTAATAGACTTCGTCAGCCGTTTCTGCTTCGAATCGTCGAAATTAACGACCTCGGCCACTTCGCCTTGACGACACTGTGTCACTGTACGGCCAGCGATTCCGAGTACGCCAGCGCTCCTCGGAACACGCTTCCCTCCGCCACCTGCGGCGTCGCGTCCGGCCAGGTCGGAGACAGATACTTATCCCAATCTCCCCAAGCTGAGCGAAATGGGGGCTGAAGTTTCGAGCATTACCGTCGTCGGTGGTGGAGACGCTGGACTCCTCGCCGCGCTCACTCTCCGCAAGGTGAACCCGGACGTGGACATCGCCGTCGTCGACGACTTCGGCGAACCACCGACGGAGGTCGGCCAGGGGACGTTCCAGTCGATCATCCCGCTGTTGCACGACGTGCTCGGGATCGGCGAGGGGCGGTTCCTCCGCGAGGTCAAGCCCGTCTGGAAGGCCTCGTCGTACTTCCGGGACTGGTGTGGCTACGAGCCGTTCCACTACGCCTTCGACATCCGGTCGGTCAAACCGGACGTGGACGACCCGAACTCCGTCGAGTCGCTGTATCACTACTACGAGACCGGGGACATGTCGACGCCCGCCGAGGGCATCGCCGAACGCGGGAAGACGCCGCTGGTCTACGCGCCCAGCCAGGACACCTACGCCATGTACCCGAACATGGCGTACCACCTGAGCGTCGGTCGCTTCAACGAGTTTCTCCGGACGCTCTGTGGGGAACGGGACGTCCCGCTCGTCGACGACCGGATCACGGACGTCGAGACGAACGCCGACGGGACGCGCATCGCGACCGTCCACGGCGCCTCGGGTGCGACCTACGAGGCCGACCTCTACGTCGATTCGACGGGGTTCAAGCGCCTCCTGATGGACGAACTCGACGCCTCCTACCGCAGTTTCGACGTGCCACTCGACACCGCCGTCCGGGCCGCCGTCGACCGTCCCCTCTCTGAGATCGTTCCCGCAACCGTCCTGGAGACGGGCGAGCACGGCTGGTTCTGGCAGATCGACACCTACGACAGCCGGAGCCTCGGCTACGTGTTCAGTTCCGACCACGTCTCCGACGAGGACGCGCTCGCGGAGTTCAGGGCTCACCGCGAGGAGGACCTGGGCGAGGTCGATTACTACCGGTTCGACTCGGGCTTCTACGAGGAGCCGTGGGTGGGCAACTGCGTCGCGACCGGCAACGCACAGGGGTTCATCGAACCGCTCCAGGCGACGTCGCTGACCACCCACCTCAACACCGCGTTGCGACTGTCGCGACGGCTCGCCGCCAGGGGCCGGATCGTCGACGACGGGTTCCGGGAGTCGTACAACCGGTACGTCCGCGGCAGCTGGAACTCGGTCTACGACTTCATCAGCATCCACTACCGCTTCGCCGACGGAGACACCGAGTTCTGGGAGGCGATGCAGTCCATCCCGATAAGCGACCGCGTCCGCGACTACATCGACTACTACGACGCGAACGGCTTCGAGCTGTTCGACTCCGAACTCGTCACCGAGGAGGGTTACCAGCGCGGGATGCTCGCCTTCCCGACGTCGAGTCTCTACTTCGTCATGCGACACATGGGCGCCGAGTCGAGCTTCTACGAGGACAACGACTTCACGGTGAGCGACGAGGTGAGAGAACGCTGGCGACAGCGCAACGGCTACGTCGACGACCTCGCCGACACCTGTCTCTCCTACGAGCAGGTGTACAAGTCGGGCGTCGTGGACTCGTTCGTCCGGAACGAGCGGGTGTTCGCACAGGCCGCCGCGCCGTCCGGGCGATAACACGCCGTCCGGGCGGTCTCTGTCTCTCCGCGTCCATTCCTTGTCGTCAGTCTCCAGTCTCGACCACGACGTCGTGAGCGGGCCCCTCGACGACCGCGAGGTCGCGGCCCGGGACTGTGGCGTCGCCGACCACGACGGGAGCATCGCCGGCGTCGATCTCGACGGAGTCGCGACCGAAGTTCGTCACCCAGGTGTAGCCGTCACGCTCGGTCAGGCGGACGCCGTCGGGGAGCGGGTCGGCCGCGGGGACGGCGGCGCGCTCCAGCAGGTCGGCCACGAGCGCGTCGGCGAGCTCGGACTCGGGCCAGACGCCGACGTAGGTGACGCCGCCATCGCCGTGGTCGTTGCGCACGATAGCTGGTTCGCCTGCCGCCGGACCGGACTCGTGGCGGCCGAGCACTGCAGCGGCGTCGGCGTCGAGCCACTCGCCCCAGGTCCGGAACTCGTAGGCCTCTCCGTCGTCGGTGCCGTCGCCACCCGACTGGGCCCCGTACGTCACCCGGGTCTCGACGCCGGGGGCGAGACTCTCGTGCTGGACGACGCGTGCGCCGAGTGACTCCGACAGGGGGCCGGGAGCGAGTTCGTCGCGGAGCTTGTGGTGTTCGTCCTTGGTGGCGCTGCGGACGGTGAGCACGAGTTCCCCGCCGTCGGCGGCGTAGTCGGCCAGTCGCCCGGCGAGGTCGTCGTCGACCAGGTGCAGGGAGGGTGCGACGACCGCGCTGTAGCCGTCGAGCTCCCGGTCAGTCGGGACGACGTCGACGGTGAGGCCGCGTCGACGGAGTGCGCGGTAGTACGCCCGGCAGTGCGGCCAGTAGTCGTAGTCGGGGGTGTGGCGTTCGGCGTGGAGCGCCCACATGCTGTCGTAGTCGACGAGCAGCGCCACCTCGCCCTCGGGCGCGGCGAGGTCGGGCAGTTCCGCGAACTCCTCGGCGGCTTCGGCGGCCTCGCCGACGCCGCGGTCGGGCGAGCCGTCGTAGTTGTTGAGCGCGCCCCAGTACTGTTCCTGGCCGAACCGGCAGCGCCGCCACCGGAAGTAGGAGACGACGTCACAGCCGTGGGCAGCGGCCTGGTGGGCCCACAGGCGCATCATGCCCTCGGCGGGTTCGGCCGAGTAGGGGTACGCGCGGATGTCGCCCGCCTGGTTCTCCATCACCCAGAACGGCCCCTCGCTCGCACC
Organism: Halomicrobium sp. HArcel3; assembly: GCF_058933135.1. Classification (NCBI taxonomy): domain Archaea; kingdom Methanobacteriati; phylum Methanobacteriota; class Halobacteria; order Halobacteriales; family Haloarculaceae; genus Halomicrobium; species Halomicrobium sp. HArcel3. The sequence continues at coordinate 698,343 of NZ_JBZYDN010000002.1, forward strand.
GCGGTAGAGCGCGTGATTCATCGCCGTGAGGTCGGGGTCGCCGACCCGCTGGACGTCGGCTGCGGCCTCGCTCGCCGGGTCTGGCGTGTCGGGGGCCTGCTGGGCGTGCAGCGTCGGATACGAGTCCCACGCGGCGAAGTCCAGGTCCTCGCTCACGTCGAAGGCGTCCAGCGGTTCGAAGTCGCCCATGAAGTTGTGCGTGACGAACCAGTCGTCGCCGTCGGCCTCGGCGCCGCGCAGCTCCTCGACGTGCAGCCGGTTGTAGTCGACGACGCTGTCGCTCGAAAAGCGATGGAAGTCGAGCAGCCGGGTCGGGTGGTGCTGTCCCTCCGCGGGCGTCGGCCCGGGGACGTCGACTTCCGAGAAGTCCTGGTACTCCTGACTCCAGAAGGCGTTGCCCCAGGCTTCGTTCAGCGCGTCGACGTCGTCGTACTTCTGGCGGAGCCAGTCACGGAAGGCGCTCTGGCAGTCGTCGCAGTAACACCGGACCGTCTCGTGACAGCCGAACTCGTTGTCGGTCTGCCAGCCCGCGACGCCGTCGTGGCCGGCGAAGTGCTCGGCCAGCGTCCCGATGATGCGCCGGCTCTCGCGTCGGTAGTCGGGAGAGTTGTAACAGTACTGGCGGCGGCTGCCGAACTCCAGGGGGGTGCCGTCGGGCTCCTCCTGGTGGATGCCGGGATACTCGTCCGTGAGCCACTTCGGTGGCGTGGCCGTGGGCGTACAGAGGACGGCCTGCATCCCGTGGTCTGCGACGAGGCCGACCGCGGTTTCGAGCCACTCGAAGTCGTACGTGCCCGGTTCGGGTTCGAAGCGGTTCCAGGCGAACTCGCCCATGCGGACGTACTCGATGCCGGCCTCGGCCATGCGCTCGACGTCGGTCGCCCAGCGCTCGCGCGGCCAGTGCTCGGGGAAGTAACAGACACCAGTATCCATAGCACGTCTATCGGTGGCCGCGTTGATATAGATGCACGCCGGGTGCGTCGAGTGCGGTATTCGGTCACCCTGGCCCGGACCGACCGAGGGTTCCGATGGCCCTGGCCCGGGCGGACCGAACGGGCTGTTCGCCGGACCACGGTTGATTTATAGTCCCGGGGTGTGATACTCTCCCATACCTATGTCCGTCAACTTCGACAAACGGCGAAACGTCGGTATTCTGGCCGGCCTCGTCCTGGCCACCGCCGTTCTCGTCTTCGTCGGCACCCAGTTCCTGCGCAACAGCCTCGGGTGGAACCTCATCGGGGAGCTGGCCTACGCCTTTTTGATCATCGTCCTCGCGCTGTTCGCCTACGACAAGCTACTGGTGCGATAACGTGCTGGACGCTACGTGGGGGTCACACCGACGATGACGACTGACGAGACCTACACTGGCTGGTCGCGTGTGCCGTCGCGGGAGACCCGAGCGGCCGTCCGACAGACCTCGGGCGGGATGGCGGAACTGGTCCGGTCGACCCTCGGGCCGCTGGGACTGGACAAGATGATCGTCAGGCGGATGCCCGACGACGAACTCCGGGGGTTCGTCACCAACGACGGCATCGGCATCATCGAGGAGTTCGAGGGCGAGACCGACGACCCGATCGCCCAGCAGTACATCACGCTCGCCGAGGACCACGAGGACGACGTCGGCGACGGCGTCACGACGATGTTCCTGCTCGCGTGTGACCTCCTCTCGGCGTCGATGGATCTGGTCGACCAGGGGGTCCACCCGAACGACGTCGTCGAGGGCTACTCGATCGCCGCCCAGCGAACTATCGAGAACTGGGTCGAGATGGCCATCCCGGTCGCCCGTGAGGGCGAACTCCACCGCGATACCCTCGAGACCATCGCGATGACGGGCATGACCAACGGGCGCACGCAGTCGTGGCCACTCGACCAGGTCGTCGACACGGTCGTCGACGCCGTCCTGCGCGTCTCGGACCCCGAAACGGGGACCACACGACTCGACCTCGCCGACACCGTCGCCGTCCACGGCGGCACCGTCACCGACACGGAACTCGTCGAGGGGACGGTCGTCCCCCGCGAGGTCGTCGACGCGGAGTACCTCCTGCCCGCTGAAGGGCCGATTTTGCTCGTCGACGGCGACCTCACCTCGCGCGAACTGACGGCCGACGTCTCCGTCTCCATCGATCCCGAGGACCCCGGCAAGACCGCCGCCAGCTTCGACGAGAGCGCTGGCATCGCGAACGCCATCGGCGAGACCGGTGCCGTCGCGGTCGTCGTGACCGGCGATGCCGACATGCAGGTCGCCTACGAACTCGCCGGCGAGGGGGCGGTGCTCGTCAGGGACACCAAGGACTCCACCTTCGAGTACCTCCAGCTCGTAACCGGCGCCACGCCGATCGGACCCGTCACCCCCGGCACGAGCATCGACCCGGACGTCCTCGGCCACGTGCAGCTCAGTCTCCGTGACATGGCCCGGGACAAAGCGTGGCTCGCCTTCGAGGCGCCGCCCGGGACCGGGCAGCCGGCCGTTACGATCGTCGTCCGCGGCGGCACCGAATCGGTCGCGGAGGAGGCCGAGCGCCGCATCCGAACCGGGAAGAACGCGCTCCGTGCGGTCGTCCAGGACCCGCGCGCGCTGCCGGCCGGCGGCGCGCCCGACGTCGCAGCAGCGGTCGACGTCCGGTCGTTCGCCAGGCGGTTCGACGGTCGCGAACAGCTTGCAGTCGAGACGTTCGCTGACGTCCTGGAGACGATCCCGAAGACGCTGGCACGCAACGCTGGACTCGACCCGCTCGAAGCGCTGGCGGACCTGCGTGGCCGCCACGATGCCGGCAACGACCGCGCCGGCGTCTCGGTCGACGGCGAGGTTGTCGACGACGTGGTCGCCCACGACGGCCTCGACGCCTTCCGAGTCCGCGTCTCGGGGTTGGTCCGGGCCGTGGAGTTCGTCAACGGCCTGACCCGCGTCGACAGCTTCCTCGTCGACCAGCGAGACCCCACGGTCGACAGCGTCCTCGGCGAACCGGAGTACGACGAGCCGCCGGGGAACCTGATGGCCGGGCCGGATATGGACAGCTAACTCCCGGGCAGCGGCCGGCGCGGTCAGACCAGGACGGTCGCGACGACGGCGACAAGCGTCGCCGGGAGCACCGAGACGACGGCCGCTTTCCTGTCGATCCCGTACAGTTCCCTGACGATCGGCAGGAGCAAGAATCCGACGGCGCCCCACCCCGCCGCGATCAGGACGCCGACGACGCGCATCTGCGTCGTCGCGGCGAGTGCCCTGTGGGCGTCGGCGACGGCCGGTGCGCCCTCGCCCGAGAGGGTCACCACCGACGCCGGTATGGTGGTCGCGATGACGCCGCTTATCACCAGGAGCGGGACGAACACCAGCAACAGGTACGCGCCGGCCTTGAAGACGCCCGTGTCGATGCTCGTGTCCTCGGTGAAGAAGCCGGCGAACACGCCGACGATGCCGAAGTAGAGGAACCAGGAGAACCCCCCCAGGAAGAGACCGAAGACGAGGTTGATCAGGACCGCGGCCGGCCAGGCCTCGAAGAAGTAGCCGTTGGCGATGGCGTACGTCTCCGAGGTGAACTCGAAGACGCCTCTCGTGACGCCGTAGGTCACCAGTGCGAGTGCGGGCGGGACCCAGCCGTAGGCTCTGATCGTCGCGACGAGTTCGGCGACGCTCTCGGCGTCCCGGAACTCGGTCGGTAACCGGCGGTAGGTCAGTTCCCTCCCGCCGACCCCCACGTCCGGACCGTGTGGGTCGGCGCTGGGGTCGTACCCCGTGTCGTATCCGGGCGAGCTGTCGTCAGCACTCATGTTTCGATACCGCCGTCGTCCACGGCCACGAACGTGGCGGTCGGGAGGCGGGGCGTCCCGCGGCGGAGATCAGTCGTCGTCACCGGCGGTCTCGGTCTGTGCGTCGACCGTCGTCCGCGTCGTCGTCTCGACGTCGATGTTCTCCCCGGTCCGGGGGTCGAACACGTGCATGTGTTCGGTGTCGAAGGTCAGGTAGACGAGTTCGCCGCTGTCCTCGTACTCGATGGGCACCGAATCGGGCTGGATGAACACCTTGTACTCCTCTTCGTCTTTCTCCTCGTCTTCGCCGATGCTGACGTCGTCGGCGATGACGTCCTCGACGCCGGTGCCGTCCTCGAGGTCGAAGTACAGGAGGTCGTTGCTCCCGAGCGGTTCGATGATGTCGACGGACGCGGGGACGGACTCCTCGACCGCCTCCAGGTGGACGGTGACGTGCTCCGGCCGGATGCCGAGCAGGAGCTCGTCTGACGTGGCGTTCTGTGCGATGGCGCTGGCCCGCTCGGGGTCGATCGAGACGTCGATGTCGCCGACGAACCGATTGGCGTCGGTGTCGAGCGTCGAGACGAACATGTTCATCGACGGGCTGCCGATGAACTGCGCGACGAAGACGTTCTCGGGCTCGTTGTAGACGGTGCGGGGCGAGCCGACCTGCTGGAGTTCCCCGTAGTTGAGGATGGCGATGCGGTCGGACATCGTCATCGCCTCCTCCTGGTCGTGGGTGACGTATATCGTCGTCGTGTCCAGCTGATTCTGGATGCGCTGGAGCTCCGTCCGCATGTGCTTCCGGAGCTTGGCGTCAAGGTTCGAGAGCGGCTCGTCGAACAGGAACACGCCCGGGTCGCGGACGATGGCCCGTCCGGTCGCGACGCGCTGGCGCTGGCCGCCCGAGAGGTGCTTTGGCTTCTGGTCGAGGTGGGGCTCGATGCCCATCATCGCCGCCGCTTCCTCGACGCGGTCGTTGATCTCGGGATCGGAGAGGTCGGTCGACCGCTTGAGGCCGAAGGCCATGTTCTCGCGCACCGTGAGGTGCGGGTAGAGCGCGTAACTCTGGAACACCATGGCGATGTCTCGGCTGCGCGGGGGAAGGTTGTTCACGACGGTGTCGCCGATGTGGATGCTTCCCTCGGTTATGTCCTCGAGGCCTGCGACCATCCGCAACAGCGTCGACTTCCCCGACCCAGAGGGACCGACGAGTGTCAGGAACTCACCGTCTTCGATCTCGAGATCGAAGTTGTCCACGGCCAGCGTGTCGTCGCCGTAGATCTTGGTGACTTCGTCGAACAGTATTCGGGCCATGGGTTATCGATCGCCTCCTCGGTGGTTTACGGTTTCGGTCGTGTAAGTGGTGTATCGTGTCATTGTTACTACCTTACGTCTTGACGGCCCCTTCGGCGAGGCCGGTGATGATGTACTTCTGCAGGAAGAACAGGATGATAATCAGCGGGAGCGTCGCGCCGATCGCGCCCGCCATCAGCAGGTCCCACTGCAGCGAGTAGCGGCCGACCCACGTACTCAGCCCCGGCGGGAGCGTCGTCTTCGAACTGTCGCTGATGAGGATGAGCGCCATGACGAACTCGTTCCAGGCGAAGATCCACGCGAAGATGGCCGTCGTCGCGATGGCGGGCGCCGACAGCGGGACGATGACGCGGATGACCGCGCCGACCCGGGTCGAGCCGTCGACCATCGCCGCCTCCTCCAGCGACTCGGGGAGGTTCTCGTAGAACCCTCGCAACATCCAGATCGAGAAGGGGAGGATGAACGCGATGTAGGCGATCGTCAGGCCGTAGAGCGTGTTGACGAGGCCCAGATCCCTGAAGATGAGAAAGAGCGGGACGGCCACGAGGATGAGCGGGAACATCTGCGTCATCAGCAGGAACGTCGCCACCGCCTTGCGGCCGCGGAACCTGAGACGACCGATGCTGTAGGCGCCGAACGTACAGACGACGATCGTCAGCGCGGTCGCGGCGAGGGTCACGATAGCCGAGTTCTTGAACCAGATCAGGAAGTCGGTCTGGTATATCGCTCGCTCGTAGGCGTCGAGACTGACGCCGTTGACCCATCGCATGGGGTCCTCGATGACGTTGAGGAAGGAGAGCGGATTCAGCGACACGGCGACCATCCAGAGGACCGGCAGCAGGACGACGAAGATCGACCCCCAGAGGAACGTGTGGAAGCCGACCGCTTTCAGCCGGTCGACGGTGCTATTCGACAGCTCGACACCGAACAGTTCGGTCGTATCGCGTGATTGGGTTGCCATGTTACTTGCCTCCGACCTCTTCCTGGTAGAGTCGCAGGTACACCAGTCCGTACCCCATCATGATGATCAGCATCACGACGGCGATGGCTGCGGCGAGCCCGAAGTCGTTCTGGCGGAACGCCTGCCGGTAGATGTACACCGGCAACACCATCGACGCGTTCCCGGGGCCCCCGCTGGTCATCACGTAGATCAGCGTGAAGTGGTTCAGCGTCCAGAGGCTCATCAGCAGCGTCGTCACGATCCCGATCGGTTGCAGGAAGGGAAGCGTGATGTGTCGAAACAGGTCGAGTCGGGTCGACCCGTCGACGCGCGCCGCCTCGTAGAGGTCCTGGGGGATCCCCTTCATCGCCGCCAGGAACGTGATCATGAAGAAGGGGAAGTTCCGCCAGACGTACGCCAGCGTGACCGAGAACAGCGCGTATCGGCCGCGGCTGAGCCAGTCGATCCGCTCGAACCCGAGGAGGTTCAGGATGCCGTTGAACATCCCCAGGTTGAAGTCGAACAGCAGGTTCCAGTTCAACGCGACAGCGATGAAGGGGATCGTCCAGGGCAACAGCAGGAGCGTCGTCGCGATGGACCGACCCTTGAACTCTCGGTCGAGGAGCAGCGCGAAGCCGAGACCGAGTGCTGCCATCATCACGACCGAGGCGAACGACCAGACGAACGTGTTCTTCAGCACGTTCCAGAACTCCGGCAGCCCGAAGATCGTGGCGTAGTTCCCGAGGCCGAGCCAGACGTCCGGTCTGAGGGCGTTGTACTCGTAGAAACTCAACAGGATCCCGCGAATGATCGGGAAGACGCTCACGACCGCGAGCGCGACGAGCGTCGGTAAGAGGAACAACCAACCCCAGACACTCTCTTTCGAGAGCAGGTATCGGTACTCCTCTGTTATCGACCCTCCCTCGGTCGGCGTTGCGTTTGACATACTCTATCAAACCAAGCAGGCCCAGATACTTTATTGAATCGGCTGCGGGCGCCCGAACGGTCGGCAAAATGACGGTACTGGTCGCGCTATCTCCGGTTTTTCAGGAATTCGCCGAGCAATACTGGTCACCTGTTTCAGCAGGGTGTGACTGGGCTATACAGAGAAAAAGGGCGCGCGTCGAATCGCGAACGGGGGTGGACCGTGCTCGTTCCGGGTGAGTCTGGCCGACTGCACCGACAAGGTCGGCCGTGGATCACCGGGCCGTCCGGGTTCGGACCCCGATCCCGATAGCTATTCGTAAGGGTTCCAGATCTGGGGTTTGCCGTTGCCGGAGATCCAGTCCTGGACCATGTCGGGCGCGTCGTCCAGCGACGGACCCGACGAACTCTCTTCGAGTGTCTGGTCGACGTAGTCGGCCTCGTTGATCGTCGAGCGGATGTTGTTGGCCATGCTCCGGAGGGCGTTCTTGGGGTCGGCGTCGTTGCCGATCATCGCCGAAATCGCGACGGAGTAGCCGTCGGTTGCCCCCTCGAGCGAACCCATGAACGGGGTCGCCCGTCCGGAGCCGGTGACGCCGTAGCGGACGGCCTGGGGGGCCTGCTCCAGGCGAGTCTCCAGCCAGGAGTCGGGGAGTTCCGTCGGGTTGTTGGTGTACAGTTCCATCTCCTCCTGCCCGCTCCGCACCGGCATGAACGTCGGTGCCGACACCGGGAAGTACTCGCTGAGGTTCTCCGGTTGCGTCATGTAGTCGACGAAGCTCTTCGAGATCTCCGATCCCGCGCTGTACGATGCGACCTCGTCGGTGAACGAACCGAAGACGCTGCCGCCCATGAACGAGTGGCTCTCGCCGTTCGGTCCGGTGGGCATCGGTTCGAGCTCGGTCGCCTCGGCGATGTCCGCGTACTCCTCGTTGACGCCGTTCTGGGGGTCGATGAGACTCCGTGCCAGGTCCGTCGGGAGGTGGGCCGCGGCGACCTCACCCGACTGGAAGAGCTCCTGGTTCGACGTGCTGTCGATACTGCCCCAGCCGCCCGGGGCCGTACCCCACTGCTCGCGCATACTCATCACCCACAGGTGGGTGAACAGCGAGCCCGCGGCGTCGGCCTCGACGCTCCACTGGTCGTCCTCGTACCCGTAGTACTTCCCGCCGGCCTGGTAGTTGAACGCGGCCACGTTCTGCCCGGTCGTGGTGTCCTGCGCCCCGGGCGTCGTCCACGCGCCGGCCAGGTCCGTGTTCTCCATGATCGTCTGGCCCTTCGAGACGATGTCCTCCCAGCTCTCGAACGTGCCGTCGACGCCGCCCTCGTCCATGAGGTTCCGGTTGACGTGCGTCGTGCGTACTTCCATGAACCACGGGACAGCCCACTGCTCGCCCTGGAAGTTCTGCCACTTGTTGATCACGTCGTACCAGTCGTCGTACTGGTTGAACAGGTCGGTGAGGGGTTCGGCCGCTCCGCGGTACCCGAAGTCGACGGCGTGTTCGCCCGCCATCTCCGAGACGTTCGGCAGCGACCGCCCCTGGACGCCCGCCTCCCACTCCTGGAAGATGGAGTCCCAGGTGATGACTTCCGTGCTCAGGTTGACGTTGGCGTCCGCGGCATCTTCGAAGCCCTTGGCGGCGTTCCTGATCCCCTCGGTCTCGGCGGGGATGTACCCCCGCATGGTCCACCAGAGGAAGTCCTGTTCGCCCGTCCCGTCCGTGCCACCGTCTCCGCCGTCGCCCCCGTCTCCACCGTCGCCGTCTCCCGAACAACCCGCGAGACCGCCCGTGGCGCCGACAGCCCCCACTGCAGCCGCTGTTTCCATGAAGTTCCGCCGAGAGTACTCTCCCCCGTCGTCGCCGGTGTCGACGGGCTCGCCGTCTGCGTTTGGGTCACTGTCATCGGACTGTGGCATATGTTGACTTGTATATTGGCATCTGTATATATCTAACGGGACATATCTCAGTTTACACGAACACGAGTAACCACTCATCGCCGGAGCTGGGCCTCAGAACGGTGGAAATTCCCTTTCTTGGCGTGTCGAACGGTGCTGTGTGCACCTGGCCAGGAGCGGCTCGTCGGCCGGGTCACGCTTCGACTGTCGGCGTCTGGTCAGCCCCGTCGGTGTATCGGCGGCCGATCTTTCGGCTCCTGGGCGGCCCGCGGCAGGGCCAGCGACCAGATGGCGAACTCCAGTATCCCGAGCGCCATCCCGATCCCGGCGGCGAGCAGCGAGTTCCCGAGGAGAAGCAAGAGCGCGAGGACGACGAGCCCGGTCACACCCAGTGTGGCCCCGGCGGCCCCGGGATTCACCCGCCGTCGATCCTCCTCGTCGTCGGCCTGGCCGTAGCGGTCGAGTCGTACCACGTACGGGACGAACAGGAACGCGCCGGCCCCGGAGACGGTCGCGACGAGCGCCGTGATCCCGACGCTGCCCCCGTTCCGCAGGGTTACGTACCCGAGTGCGACGGCAGTCAGGACGCCACTCACCGCACCGACGACCGTCAGCGAATCCGCGCTGTCCACGGTGGCTCCCATCGCCCCACGTTGCTGGGCGAGCGACGTAAAACCGACTGGAACACGCTCTGTCTGCTATCGCTCCGCGGCAGGACGGATCGCGTACACTGCTTCGCGTCCACAGGAACCCCGTCGAGCACTGCGACGTCACCAGTGGGAGACCGGGTCGTCGGCCGTGTTCCCGGGGATCGCCGCTGCTCGATGCAAGTGGATCCTCGGGCACGAAGATTATCTATCGGGGACAGCCAATCCTTGCGCATGGAGTACGACCTCGACAGTTTCAGTGCCCGCGACTGGGAGCGCCCCACAGACGCCGACCCGGTTCGGTTCGCCATGGTCGGACTCGGCTGGTGGACGCGCGAACAGGCGATCCCCGCCGTCGAAGACGCGGACTACTGCACGACGACGGCCCTCGTCAGTTCCAGCACGGAGAAGGCCGACGAGGTGGCGGCCGACCTCGAGGGGGTCGAAGCGACGCTCACCTACGACGAGTACGCCGACGGCGCCGCGACAGACGCCTACGACGCGGTGTACGTCTGCACGCCGAACGGCCTCCACCGCGGCCACGTCGAGGCTGCGGCCGAGCATGACAAAGCTGTTCTCTGCGAGAAGCCCCTCGAAGCGACCGTCGAGGACGCCCAGGCGTGCGTCGACGCCTGCCGGGACGCCGACGTCCCGCTGATGGTCGCCTACCGACTGCAGACCGAACCGGTGGCTCGTCGCGCCCGGGAACTGATCGACGACGGCGCCATCGGCGACGTCGTCTCGATAGTCGGGCACATGTCGGACAACATCGTCGACGCCGTCGGCGAGGACAGCTGGCGATTCGACCCCGACCTCTCCGGCGGGACGACGCTCAACGACATCGGCATCTACCCGCTGAACACGATCCGGTTCATCCTGGAAGAGGACCCCCAGGCTGTGTACGCCCGAACGGAGTCAGAACAGCCGGCCTACGACGGAACGGACGAGCACGGGGCGTTCCAGCTCGAGTTCCCCGACGGCAAGCTCGCCTCGTGTACGGTCACGCACAGCGCGACGCTGGCATCGAGTCTGCGGTTCGTCGGCACCGAGGGCGAACTGAGCATCGAGGGGCTGTTCTTCCCGAAGACCCGGAAAGTGCTCCGGGTCTCCGGTCCGGACGTCGAGGGCGAGTACCGGCCGGAACCGGTCGACCAGATGCGCGAGGAGTTCGACTACTTCGCCAACTGCCTCCAGCACGGGGAAGACCCCGAACCCGACGGCGAACACGGGATGGTCGACATGCGCGCCATCCGTGCGCTCTACGAATCCGCCGAGCAGGGACGACGCGTCGAACTCGACCGGTGAGGAGGCCCACGACGGACCTGGCATTCGTCGGGTCGCTCGCTCGCAGTCGCTCCCGCGAGGGAGATTCGAACGGTTCGACGTCCAGAGCGTCGTACAATGGGGAAGGCGCGTCTCTCGTCCCGATGCGATCCAGCAGCGACGTCGTCGGAACTGTCCGATAGCAACTGGCCGGGAGCGACGCGCCACCGGAGATAGTCAGCCGGATGCCGTCACTCGACCCAGACGGTCTTCTTCGTCGTGAACTCGCGGATGCCGTGGTGGGAGAGTTCCGTCCCGTAGCCGGAGTCTTTCGTGCCGCCGAAGGGGACGCGCGGGTCGGACTTCGTGACCTGGTTGACGAAGACGTTGCCCGACTCGATCCGGGGCGCGAGGGCTTCCCCGCGAGCCGGGTCGGCCGTCCAGACGCTCGCACCGAGCCCGAAGTTGGTGTCGTTCGCGACGCGGATCGCTTCCTCCTCGTCCGAGACGACGAAGACGGCCGCCACCGGGCCGAACAGCTCTTCGTCGGCCGCCGGGCAGCCGTCGGGCACGTCGGTCAGCACCGTCGGGGGATAGAAGTGACCTTCCCGGTCGAGCGGCTCGCCGCCGGTCCTGAGGGTCGCTCCCGCGTCCACGGACGTCTGCACCTGATCGTGGAGGTCGTCGAGGAGGTCGCCGCGGGCCTGGGGACCGACGTCGGTCCCGGAGTCCATCGGATCGCCGACCGTGAGCGACGCCATCTCGTCGACGAAGCGGTCGACGAACTCGTCGGCGACGGCCTCGTGGACGACGAACCGCTTGGCGGCGATGCAGGACTGGCCGGAGTTCTGGGTGCGACCAGTCGCCGCCTCGGCGGCCACGTCGGCGACCGGCGCGTCGTCGAGGACGACGAACGGGTCGCTGCCGCCGAGTTCGAGGACGCACTTCTTCAGGTGCTCGCCGCTCTGGGCGGCGACGGCGCGGCCGGCGCGGGTACTGCCCGTGAGCGTGACCGCGCGGATCCGGTCGTCGGCGATGACGTCCGCGACCTGGTCGGTGTCGGCCTGGAGCGACGTGAACACGCCCTCGGGGTAGCCGGCCGCACGGAAGATGGACTCGATGTCCCGGGCGCAGCCGAAGACGTTGGGTGCGTGTTTGAGGACGCCGACGTTGCCGGCGGTGAGGTGCGGGGCGGCGAAGCGGAACACCTGCCAGAACGGGTAGTTCCAGGGCATGACCGCCAGCACCGGACCGACCGGTTCGTAGGACACGTAGCTCTCGACGCCGGGCACCGTCCCGACGTGTTCGTCCTGGAGGTGCTCGCTGGCGCGCTCGGCGTAGAACTCGCACACCCAGGCGCACTTTTCGACCTCGGCCATCGCCTGGTCGACGGGTTTGCCCATCTCCCGGGTCATCCGTTCGGCGTACTCGCGCTTGCCGTCCCGGAGGACGTCGGCGACGTTCGCCAGGAGCGATTCGCGTTCCGAAAGCGGTCGCCGCCGCCAGGCGTCGAAGCGGTCGCTGGCCGTCGACAGCGTCTCCTCGACCGTCTCGGCGTCGGCGGCCTGGTACGTCGCGAGCGATTCGTCAGTCGCGGGATTCGTCGTCTCGAATGTCATGTGATCGTCAGTCGCGTTCGAATTCGATGGCTGCGCCCTGTCCGTAGCCGACGCACTCGGTCGCGAGACCGAGGGACGCTTCGCGTCGTCGCATCTCGTGGAGCAGCGTCACCGGCAGCCGAGCACCGGTCGCACCGAGTGGATGACCGAGCGCGATGGCACCGCCGTTGACGTTGAAGCGGTCCTCGTCGATGCCGAGTTCGCGCCGACAGTAGAGACACTGGCTGGCGAACGCCTCGTTCAGTTCGACGAGGTCGTAGTCGGTCGGGTCCCGCCCGGTCCGGTCACAGAGCGACCAGACGGCGGGTATCGGGCCGATACCCATAATCTCGGGGTCCACGCCGGCGACGGCGTGGGATCGGATCGCGGCGAACTCCTCGAGGTCGTGGTCCCGGGCGAACTCCCGGCTCGTCACGAGGACCGCCGCAGCCCCGTCACTGATCTGGGACGCGTTGCCCGCGGTGACGGTGCCGTCCTCGCGGAACACGGGGGAGAGTTCCGCCAGTCGGTCCAGCGAGGTGTCGTCCCGGATACACTCGTCGCGTTCGACCGTCCCGTCGGCGGTCTCGACGGGAACGATCTCGTCGTCGAAGCGTCCGGTATCTCTCGCGTCGGCTGCTCGCTGGTGGCTGCGGAGGGCGTACTGGTCCTGGTCCGTCCGGTCGACGTCGAAGCGGTCGGCGACTTCCTCGGCGGTCTGGCCCATCGACAGGGCGTCCAGGTCGTAGTCCGCTCCCAGCCCCGGGTGGACGCTGTCGACGTTGCCCTCGATGGCGACCCGGGACATGTTCTCGACGCCACCGGCGATGACGCAATCACGCTGGCCGGCGGCGACGGCGTCGGCCGCTCGCATGAGTGACTCGGCCGACGACGCGCACCAGCGGTTGATCGTGGCCCCCGGCACCGTCTCGCCGAGGTCCGAGAGGAGCGCGACGACGCGGGCGAGGTTGTTGCCCTGTTCGTCGCGCTGCTGGGCACAGCCCCACAGCAGGTCGTCGACGAGGGACCCGGGGAGAGACGCGTTCGCCAGGAGTTCGTCGACCAGCGGCACGGAGAGGTCCTCGCTCCGGGTCTCGGCGAACGCGCCGTTGGCCTTCCCGAGCGGCGTTCGGACTGCGCCGACGACGACGGGCGTCGTGTCACTGGGTTCGGTCGTGCCCGTCATGTCAGGGCCACAGTCCGCGGGTGTCTTTCGCCTCGGCGATTCGGGACAGTGCGACGATGTACGCCGCCACGCGCCAGGTCACGTCTCGTGCCTCGGCCGCTTCGACGACGGCGTCCCACGCCGAGAGCATCTTGGACTCCAGTTCCTCGTCGACGCGCTCGGCCGACCAGGAGTGGCGGTTGATGTGCTGGAGCCACTCGAAGTACGACACGGCGACGCCGCCGGCGTTCGCCAGGATGTCGGGAACGACCGGGATGCCACGCTCGTCGAAGATCTCGTCGGCCGCGGCCGTCGTCGGACCGTTCGCGCCCTCGACGACGAAGTCGGCCTGAACGTCGGGGGCGTTCGACGCGGTCAGGACGTTGCCGACCGCGGCGGGCACGAGCACGTCGACGTCGAGTTCGAGGATGGCAGACGACGAGATCGTCTCGGGCGCGTCGCAGGTCGTGACGGCCTCTGGTTCCTCCTCGTGGGACGGCACGGCCCAGGTGTCGAGGCCGTCCGGGTCGTGGATGGCGCCGTTGACGTCGCTCACGGCGACGACGTCGGCGCCCCAGTCGTCGAGACAGCGCGCGGCGTTCGCACCGACGCTCCCGTACCCCTGGACGGCGACGCGCAGCCCGTCGAGCGACACGTCGTAGTACTCGGCAGCGGCGCGCGTGACGATGGCGACGCTCCGTCCCGGCGCTTCCTCGCGGCCGTAACTGCCGCCGATGACGCGCGGCTTCCCGGTGACGACACCGGGGACAGTCTCTCCTTCCTGCATGCTGTAGGCGTCCATGAACCAGGCCATGGTCTGGGCGTCGGTCCCCATATCCGGCGCGGGGATGTCCGTCGTCGGCCCGACGAAGTCCCGGATCTCTTCCGCGAATCGGCGCGTCAGTCGTTCTTTCTCCTCGGGAGAGAGGTCCGTCGGGTCGACGACGACGCCGCCCTTGGCGCCACCGAACGGGATGTCGATGACGGCGCACTTCCAGGTCATCCACATCGACAGCCCGATGCACTCGTCGGCCGTGACGTGGGGATGATAGCGGAGGCCGCCCTTGTACGGACCGCGGACGTCGTCGTGCTGGGCACGGTACCCTTCGAACACCTCGACGCTGCCGTCGTCACGTTCGAGTGGAACCGCGACCCGTAACAGCTTCGAGGGGTGTTTCAGTCGTTCGACTACCTGCTCGTTCACGTCGGTCTCCGCTGCTGCCCGTTCGAGCTGGCGTCGTGCGGTGGCGAGTGCGGTGCTGGTGTCGTCGGTCTGGGTTCGCTGTGTTGCCATGTACTGTGTCGTGTCCGGGTCGTTCAGCGCTGTTCCGTCTCGATCGCGGCGCGCAGTTCCTCGACGGCCCGTCGAAGCTGCTGGCGTTCGATAGTCAGCGGCGGCTGGAAGCGGATCACGTTCTTGTAGTAGCCGCCGACGCCGATGACGACGCCCTGTTCGCGCAGCCGATCGCCGACGCGACTCGCGAGGTCCGCCGCCGGCGCCGGCGCGTCGCCGGGTCCGGACTCGGCGGGGTCGACCAGTTCGACGCCCTGCATCAACCCGAGGCCGCGCGTGTCGCCCACCGATTCGAGCGCCTCGAGTTCGGCGAGAGCGTCGGTGAGCCAGGCGCCCTGTTCGCGGGCGTTCGCGACGGCGCCGTCCTCGAGCTGGTCGATAGTCGCCAGCGCGGCGGCACAGCAGACCGGATTGCCGCCGAACGTCGAGAGGTGGTCGCCGGCCTCGAACGCGTCCGCGATCTCCGCGGGCGCCGTGAACGCCCCGAGCGGGAGGCCGTTGGCGATCCCCTTCGCCTGGGTGAGGATGTCCGGCGTGACGTCGAAGTGGTCGCTCGCCCAGAACTCGCCGGTGCGGCCGTAGCCGGTCTGGACTTCGTCGAGGACGAACAGACCGCCGTGGTCGCGGGCGACGTCTGCGACTCGCGAGAGGTAGTCCGCCGGCGGGACGACGATACCGCCCTCGCCCATCACCGGTTCGACGACGACCGCCGCGAGGTCGCCGCTCGTGTGGGTCCCGATCACGCGTTCGAGTTCGGCGGCGGCGGCCTCGGCGAACGCCGCTTCCGAGCGGTCGCCGTACTCGGACCGGTACTGATAGGGCGCCGGCGCGTGGGTGACGTCGTTGATGGTCGGCGCCATCCCGTGCTTGTAGCTGTGGTTCCCCGTCAGTGCGAGGCTGCCCAGGGTTCGACCGTGGAACCCCATCTCCAGGGCGACGACCTCCTTGCTTCCCGTGTACTTGCGGGCCAGTTTGATCGCTCCCTCGACGGCTTCCGTCCCGGAGTTACAGAAGAAGGACTTCTGCAGGTCTCCGGGCGTCACTTCGGCGAGGCGCTCGGCCAGTTCGACGACTGGTCCGTTGGGGTGGACGTACGAACAGCCGTGGACGAACTCGTCGAGCTGTGCCTTCGCCGCCTCGGTCACGGTCTCGTCGTTGTGCCCGACGTTCGCGACGGAGATACCCGAGAACACGTCGAGGTACTCGTTCCCCTCGAAGTCGACGAGCGTACACCCCGAGGCGCGGTCTACGGGGACGTTGAGCGACTTCCAGATCGGCATCACGTACTCGTCGTATCCCTCGACCACCGCCGCATTGTCTGGCGGGACATCTGGTTGTTCAGACATAGTATGGTAAGTATTATTCCGTTACAGGATAACAATGATAAGTGATGGAGAAAAAGCTACCGGGTCGGGCCGCAACGGTGGGGCCCCTCGGTAGGAGGTATCCATGGTAGACAGTACGAGCCAAGACGAGGTAGACTGGGAGTTCAAGGAACGGGACATCAAGATACTGCAGGAACTCTCCGAGGACCCGCAGATGTCCTCGCGGGAGATGGCGGACGTCCTCGAGACGGAGCACGACATCGACATCTCTCACGTGACGGTGAGCGAGCGGATACGCCGGATGCGGGACGCCGGCGTGTTCCGGGAGGCCATCCTCCCGAACGAGCAGTTCTTCAACTTCGCGCTGTTCGAGTTCAAGTTCGACGCCCGGAACTTCGGCGACGAATGGCGAGCGGCCATGGAGTACATCATGGACGACCGGCACACGCTGATGTACTTCATCTCGAACGGCGAGTACCAGTGGAAGACCATCATGATGTTCCGGGACCGGGAGACCGAGTCGAAGTGGATCCACGACTTCTACAAGGCACACGGCGGCGTGGTCTCGAACGTCCGGAACTCCGTCGTCCACAACCTCCTGAAGTTCCAGACCGACTCCGAAATCTTCGCGCTACTGAACGACGGCGGCGACCGGTAACGGCCGATTCGATCGTCGACGGCGGTAGCCGTCGGCCTGCTCTCATAGTGGTGGTTGTAACTTTTTCCCGGCGTCCGGCCTCACGCAGTTCGGCCGGACGCCGGGAGGGGCTTACAACCACCACTATCAGGCCGACTTGAGGATGAGTTCCTTGCCGAGGAGCACGTCCAGCAGGAGCGGGATGCCGACGGTGATGACCATGAGGATGGTCGCCATCGCGTTGATCTTCGGCGTCAGGCTCGTCCGGACCATCGTGTAGATCTCGATGGGCGCCGTGACGGTCTGGGGCTGGACCCAGAACTGCGTCGCCGTGAACTCGCCGAAACTGATGACGAAGGCGAGCAACATGCCGGCGCCGAGGCCCGGAGCGATGGTCGGGAGCGTGACCTCGACGAACGTCTCCAGTTCGTTCGCGCCGAGGGTCAGTGCCGCTTCCTCCATCGAGCGGTCGAAACCGAACAGCTGGGCCCGGACGGTCACGAACACGTAGGGGAGCACGAGCGTCGAGTGCCCGAGGATCAAGAAGATGTAGTTCTTCTCCATCCCGACGTCCGTCAGGAACGCGGTGAGCGCGACGCCGATGACGACCGGACTGATCAGCATCGGCAGGAACAGCAGGCTCGAGAGGACGTTCTTGTACTCGAACTCCCGCCGGACGAAGCCGAGCGCGGAGACGAGTCCCACGACGCCCGCCACGACGGCGCTGCCCGCGGCGACGACGAGGCTGTTCCAGAGTGCGCCGAGGAGCCGGTCACTCGTCAGGAACGCCTCGTACCACGTGAGACTGAACCCGTCGGGCGGAAACGTGGGGTACTGCGTCGGGTTGAACGAGACGAGCACGACGACGAACAGGGGCAACAGCAGGAACAGGTACAGCAGCCCCGTCGTGCCCCGGATCAGGTCCCACCGCCGCTCGTCCGGGAGCAGCGGGCTCATTCGCCGAACACCTCCTCGAGGCCGACGAAGCGGTTGAACACGGTGATCAGCGTGAACAGGACGACGAGGTACACGATCGCCATCGCGCTGGCGAGGGGCCAGTCGAAGCTCTCACCGAACGTCTGGCTGATGAGATTCGCGACCATCGAGTTGGCCGGGCCCCCGAGCAGGGCCGGCGCCATGAAGCTCCCGACGGCGAGGATGAACACCAGGATGGACCCGGCACTGATCCCCGGCAACGAGAGGGGGAGCGTCACCTCGTAGAAGGCGCGCAGCGGCGTCGCGCCCATCGTCTTCGCGCTCTCGACGAACTCGTCGTCTATCTTCGCGACGCTGTTGTATATCGGCAGTATCATGAACGGGAGGAGCACCTGGACGAGGCCGGTGACGACGGCCACCTCGGTGTAGAGGAACCCGCCGGATTCGACGCCGACCCAGCCGAGTATCGTCGTCACCATCCCCTCGTTGCCCATGACGAGGATCCACGCGTAGTAGCGGATGATCAGCGGCACCCAGAACGGGAGCACGACGAGCAACAGGAGCAAGGACCGGTACTTGCTCTGTGTCCGGCCGAGGAAGTACCCCGGGACGTAGCCGAGCAGCAACGTCGTGACCGTCGTCAGGAAGCCGAACTTGAGCGACTGCCAGAGTATCAGGAGGTAGACGTTGCCGATCTGCCACCCCAGCAACTGCACGTCTTCGAGGAGGATGGACTGGTAGTTCGCGAGCGTGAACTCCTGGACCACGACGCCGCCCGCGCCCCGTTGCCAGAACGAGAGCGCGAGGATGTACGCGAGCGGCGCGAGGAGGAACACGGCCATCCAGGCGATCCCCAGGCCCGCCTGGACCGCCGTGAGCAGTCGTTCGCGCCGCTTCAGCGCCTGGATCCCTCGCAGCACCGGTTCGGCCCGGAGGACGCCGGTCCACAGCCGGTAGCGGTACCGCTCGAACCCGGTGCGATCGGCGCTGTCCGCCGCGCGCTGGTGGCGCTCGCTCATGCTACCGACTCGTCGACGGCGGTGTTCGATTCGTCCTGGCCCGGGTCGCGGGCGACGACCAGGTCCGCGGGGTCGATAGTGACGTACACGGTATCACCGGCGTCGTAGGCGTCGAGCGCGGTGAACCCCTGCTCGGCGACCACGAGCTCGGTCCCGTCCGCGAGCGTACAGAAGAACTGGGTCTTCTCGCCGAGGTAGTTCGTCGTGGCGATCGTCGCGGGGAACTCGTTGGTCGCCCCGGACGAGTCGGGCGAGATACCCAGCTTCTCGGCACGGAGGTAGACGGTCATGCGGTCGTCGGCGAGACCGGGCGCCGCCGGGAGTTCGAAGGTGACGCCGGCGTCGGTTTCGAGCAGTCGTTTCCCGTCGCGGTCGGCGACGGTGCCCGAAAGGGTCGTGGACTCGCCGATGAAGTTCGCGACGAACTTCGTCTGCGGACTCTCGTAGATGTCGAGGGGCCGGCCCTGCTGGGCGAGGTGTCCCTCGTCGAGGACCGCCACGCGGTCGGACATCGCGAAGGCCTCCGCCTGGTCGTGCGTGACGTAGATGGTCGTGATGTCGAACTCGCGCTGGATGCGCTGGACCTCGACCCGCATCTGTTCGCGGAGGACGCGGTCCAGGGCCGACAGCGGCTCGTCCATCAACAGGACGTCGGGTTCGAACACCAGCGCCCGCGCGAGGGCGACGCGCTGTTGCTGGCCGCCCGACAGTTCCTCTGGCGACCGGTCCATCACGTCGGGGAGGCGCACGCGTTCCAGGACCTCTGCGACGCGTTCGCGCCGTTCGGCGGCCGGGACGCCGCGCATCTTGAGCGGGAAGCCGACGTTCTCGCCGACCGACTTGTGGGGGAACAGCGCGTAGTGCTGGAACACCATCCCGATCTCTCGTTCGTACGCCGGCCGGTCGGTGACGTCCTCGCCGCCGATCCGGATCGCGCCCTCGGTCGGCATCTCCAGGCCCGCGATCATGCGCAGTGTGGTGGTCTTCCCACAACCGCTGGGGCCGAGCAGGGAGACGAACTCCCCCTCCTCGGCGGTGAACGTCACGTCGTCGACCGCCGTGACGTCGCCGAACTGTTTCGTTACGTGTTCTACTTCTACGTGACTCATGGGTGCTTCGTTGGAAACATCGGACAGGTGGGTGGGAATGGGGGTCGTCTGGTCAGTACTGGCCCAACTTGATCTTCTCGAAGGTCGAGTTCCAGTCGTCCTGGTGTTCTTCCTTGAACTGCTGGTTCTGGAACTTCAGGCGCTCACCGCCGCTCGGGTCGAAGTCCGGCAGCGCCTCGATGTCGCTCGACGTCGCCTGCGTCGCCGGCGGGTAGCCGAGCGTGGGTGAGAGGCTCTCCTGGACCTCCGGGCGGTAGGCGTACTGGAGGAACTTCTCGGCGGTGTAGCGGCGTTCGGACCCCTTGGCGATGGCGAAGGTGTCGGCCCAGCCGAAGGCGCCCTCTTCGGGGATGGTGTAGTGCAGGTTGTCGTAGCCGTCCTCCTGCAGTGCGAGGATGCGACCGGACCAGCCGTCGCCGAGGACGGCCGTGTCGTTCGAGTACAGCGTCGTCTGCTCCTGGCCGCTGGTCCAGTACTTCGTGACGTACTCGTGCTGTTCGGCCATCGCGTCGTACACTTTCTCGATGCCCTTCTCGTAGGACCCGGTGTCGCCTTCCATCACGTTGGGGTCCATTCCGAGCGAAAGCGCCGTCGTGAACACGCGCACGAACGCGAACCCTTCGAGGGTGAGCGCGCCGCTGTACTGGTCCTTCCAGGTCTCCTGCCAGGAGAACGGTGGCGAACCGGACACTTCGTCGCTGTTGTACACCATGCCGACGGTGCCGTAGTAGAGCGGCGCGACGTAGTGGTCGTCGCCGGAGGCCGCGGAGTTGTACTCCTGGAACGCGGGGAGGAGGTTCGACCAGGTGTCGACGTTGTCGAGCCGGATCGGTTCGACGAGGCCCTGTTTGACGGCGTTGTACGACCCAGACAGCGACGGCATGATGACGTCGTAGGAGCCGTCGGGACTCGATCGGACGTTCGCCAGCATCTTGTCCTGGCTCGAGAAACTCGACTGTTCCACCGTGACGCCGTACTCGTCCTCGAACGGTTCGATGAGGTGCTCGGTGAGCGCTTCCTGCGTCGAACCACCCCAGGAGTAGAACTTCAGGGTGTCCGCCATCTCCTGACCGCCGCTACTGGACGTGGTCGTGGTCGTCCCCGCGGACTCGCTCGTATCGTCCGAACCGTCGGACGTTTCCGTGCCGTCGCCGCTCGACGACCCGTCGAGACAGCCTGCGAGTCCGGCGATGGCGGCGCCGGACGCCCCGATAACCCGGCGTCGGCTCAACCGTCCTCGAGAACTCGAATCGGTCGACGTGGTGTGGTCTCCGTCGGAGTTACCGCCCGTTCCGTCAAGCGCATCATCCATGTTCACTGGTGACTTATCCCGGAAGTATAATAAACTTTGGTAAGAAAACACAAATTGCGACAGCCATTGAAAGCCGGATGCAAAATTTAGTTAACGCTGTAAATAACATGGTACGTATGCACTCACAGAACCGTCGCACAAACGGGCTCGACGACGAGGACCGACGATGACCGGGTCGTCTGTCATCGGACCGGCGGACCGACGGCGCGTCCGCGAGGCGGCCGCAACGGTCGTCGACGACGCCGCGGCGTTCACGGGCGATCTCGTCCGGGAGCGAAGCGTTCAGGGAGCCGAGGCGACCGCACAGGAACGCGTCGCCGAGGCGCTCACGGATCTGGGGCTCGAGATCGATCGACTCGAAGCGGACGACGTCCCCGGCATCGAGGACCACCCCGAGTTCGCCGACACCGACGACTCCTACGACGGGCGTCCGAACCTCAGTGCGCGAGTCGACGGGGCGGGCGAGGGACGGTCGCTCCTGTTCAACGGACACGTCGACGTCGTCCCCGAGGGCGACGCCGACCAGTGGTCGTTCGACCCCTTCGGCGGAGCGATCGTCGACGGCGAGATACGCGGGCGCGGGGCCTCCGACATGAAGGGAGGGCTCGCGGCGATGATCTACGCCGTCGAGGCGCTGGAACGGGCCGGCGTCTCCCTCAGCGGTGACCTGATCCTCCAGTCGGTCATCGAGGAGGAGGCCGGCGGTTACGGCGGCTCGCTCGCCACCGCCCTCGCCGGCCCCGAGGCCGACGCGGTCGTGATACCCGAGCCGACCGACTTCGACTGCTGGATCGCCAACGACGGCGTCTCCTACTTTCGGGTCACCGTCGAGGGCAAGGGAGCCCACGCCGCCAACACCGACAGTGGCGTCAACGCCGTCGCGAAGCTCATCCCAATTTTCGAGGCACTGACCGATCTCCACGAGGAACGGACGGAGACGGTCCACGACGAACTGTTCGAACGCGACGGCGAGAACACCGTTTCGCTCAACGTCGGGACGGTCGACGCCGGCGAGTGGCCCTCGAGCGTCCCGGACGAGGCCGTCCTCGAGGGACGCATCTCGCACGCGCCCGCCGAGGAACGGGCCGAGATCCGGCGCCTCGTCAAGGAGACGGTCCAGGCCGCTGCCGCGGGCGACCAGTGGCTCGAAGCCCACCCGCCGACGGTCGAGTGGTTCGGCTGGCGCGGCAGTTCGGCTCGCGTCGCCCCCGACGAAGCCATCGTCGAAACCGTCCAGTCGGTAGTGTCGGACGGGTTCGACCACGAGCCGCGCGCGATCGGTTTCCCCGGCGGCATCGACACCCGGTTCTTCGTCAACGACGCCGACACGCCGGCGCTGTGTTTCGGCCCCGGCGCGCACAACATCCACGGGACGGACGAGTACCTCCCCGTCGACGAACTCGAGCAGGCGATCGCGTCGCTGGCGTTGATCGCGATGGCGTGGTGCGGGTACGACCGCGACGACGAGGCGGCCGACGCCGACCGGGCGGCCCGCCAGGAGGGCCAACAGTGAGCCGGACGGACGGCGACGGGCGCGCACACGGGAGCGAGCGGGCCCTGGAGAGCCTCTCGTCCCGCGCCCCGTCCGGGACTCCGACGGGCGCACGCAGTCGTCGCGACAAGACGACCGACCTCGAGACGGCCATCGACGAGTACGTCCCCGACGGCGCGAGCGTCGCCTTCGGGGGAATGGGCGGGCGTGATCCGGAGGCAGCGGCCCGAGAGATCGTTCGCCAGGGGAAGTCCGGCCTCACGGTCCTCGACGACGCGCGGACCACGCTGTTCGACGTGATGGTCGGCGCCGGCTGCGTCGACCAGTACACCGGCTCCTGGGTCGGGACGAGTCTCATCTCCCAGGGGTTCAACGTTCGCCGGGCCGTCGAGGAATCGATACCGCACCACCTGGAGATGCGCGACGTCTCGAACTTCGGGTCGTCGCTGATGTTCCTCGCGGGCGCGATGGACGTCCCCTTCGTCCCGACCCGCTCGATGGTCGAGACGGACATTCCGGCCCACAACCCCGACGTCGAGGTCGTCGAGGACCCGCTCGGGTCGGGCGACGACCTGGCACTGGTCCCCGCGGCACAGCCCGACGTCGCCATCATCCACGTCCAGCGCGCCGACGCGCTCGGCAACGCCCAGATCTGGGGGAACGTCGTCAACGACCACCTGAAGGCCCGCGCCGCGGAGCACGTCGTCGTCACCTGCGAGGAGGTCGTGCCGACGGAGACCATCCAGCGCCACCCCGAGGTGACGCGGATCCCCTTCTACGCCGTCGACGCCGTCGTCGAGGTGCCCTTCGGCTCTCACCCCTGGCACTGCTACGGCTACTACTACGCCGACCTGCCGTTCTACCGCGAGTACGGGCTGCAGTCCAAGGAACGCGAGGGGTTCCTGGAGTGGGCCGACGAGTGGGTCCTGCCCCACGACGAGTACCTCGAAAAGATCGGAGCCGACCGCCTCGCGACCCTCGAGGAGATGGAGTCCAAGATCAACGAGGTACCGGGCGTCCGAGGCGACGACGCGACCGCACCGGAGGGGTCCCGATGAGCCTCGACGACCCGACGCACACCCTGACCGGCGACGACGTCGCCTACCCCGTCGACGTCGAGCGACCCCACGAGACGTCCGAGGACTACTCGCTGACCGAACTGCTCGCCGTGACGGCCGCCCACGAGATAGAGAACGGCGAACTGGCGTTCATCGGGGTCGGGATGTCGCTCATCTCCGGCGTCCTGGCCAAGCACACGCGCGCGCCGGACTGCCAGCTCGTCACCGAATCGGGCTACGTCGGTTCGCGCCCGCCGGGCGTCGTCCAGTCCATCTCGGACACGGTACTGGGCGTCGACGCCCTCGTCGCGACGAACCAGCTCCAGATATTCACCGACAACCAGCGCGGCCTCTTCGACGTCGGGATCATCGGCGCCGGCCAGATCGACCGCTACGGCAACACGAACTCGACCGTCGTCACCGGCGACGATGCGACCTACGAGCGACCGAAGGTCCGCCTGCCGGGCTCCGGCGGCAGCAACGACATCATGACCTCGTGTGGCAGGTCGATCGTGATGATGCGCCAGCAGCGACGGGCGTTCACGACCGAACTCGACTACATGACCGCGCCAGGCCACCTCGACGGCGGCGACGACCGCGAGGAAGCCGGCTTCCGGGGCGACGGCCCGTCGGCGGTCATCACCGACATGGCCGTGTTCCGCTTCGACGACGACGGTGAGATGGTGCTCGCGTCGACCCATCCCGGCGTCGCGGTCGCGGACGTGCGTGACGCGGTTCAGTGGGACCTGCGCGTGGCCGACGACGTGGTGACGACGCCCGAACCGACGCGCGGCGAGATCGCCGTCCTGCGGACTATCGACCCGACCGACACCGTCCTCCGCGGGAGCGACTACGTGTACGAGGTGGAGTTCGAGGAGTGGAGCGAGCGCGTGATGGAACACTGGAAGAGCCTGCAAGACGAATGAGTGATAGACAGATGCCCGACGACCCATCAGACGCACCGCATCGCGAGACGACGCCCGGCACCGAACTCGGCGGGATGTTCCCGCGGGCGTTCCAGAAGGAGTACGTCACGATCACCCGCGGCGACGGCCACTTCGTCTGGGACGCGGACGGGAACCGCTACCTCGACGCCATCGCCGGGAACCAGAACGTGAACATCGGCCACGGCCGGACCGAGGTGGCAGAGGCCGCGCGCGAACAGATCGAGACCCTGGAGTACACCTCCAGCATGCTGTTCGCGAACGAACCGGCGATGGCCTACACCGAGCGAATCGCCGAGTTCACACCGGACGGATTCGAGCACGCCTGGCTCGTCTCCAGCGGGTCCGAGGCGAACGAGAGCGCCGTCAAGATGGCGCGCCAGTACCACTACGAGCGCGGGAACACGGAGAAGTACAAGGTCGTCTCGCGCCAGCCGAGCTACCACGGCAACACCGGCATCGCGATGGCCCTCTCCGGCTTCCCCGCCCGGAAGACGAAGATGCAACCCCTCTTCGACGACTGGCCGACCATCTCGGCCGGAACCCCCTATCGCTGTGAGCACTGCGACGGTGACGGCGGCGGGGCCTGCGGCGTCCGCTGTGCCGACGAACTCGAGCAGGCCATCCTCGACGAAGGGCCGGAGACCGTCGCGGCCTTCATCGCCGAACCGGTGACGGGCGCGGCGAACGCCGCCGCCTTCCCGCACGACGGCTACTTCGAGCGGATACGGGAGATCTGCGACGAGTACGACGTCCTCTTCATCGTGGACGAGGTGATGGCGGGCTTCGGCCGGACAGGCGAGAACTTCGCCATCGAACACTGGGACGTGACGCCGGACATCATCACGAGTGCGAAGGGAATGAGCGGCGGGTACTCCCCCATCGGCGGCACGATGCCACACCGCCGGATCGCGGAGGTGTTCGAGGACGTCGAGGACGGCTTCCAGCACGGCCACACCTACTGTTTCAACCCCGCGTCGGCGGCCATCGGGAACGCCGTCCTCGAGTACATGGACGACAAAGACCTCGTCGCCAACGCCCGCGACGTCGGCGCGTACCTTCGCGAGCGCTGCGAGGAGTTCTACGAGTACGACTTCGTGGGCGACGTGCGCGGCAAGGGCCTGATGCTCGGCGTCGAGTTCGTCGACGACCGGGAGACGAAGGAACCGCTCCCGGAGAGCGGCGCCGAGTTCCAGTCGCTCCTCTTCGAGACCGGCCTCGACGAGGGCGTGATCACGTACCCGAGCGGCGGGCACGTCGCGGGCGACCGGGGCGACCACACGCTGATCACGCCACCGCTCACGATCGACCGTGACGCGGCCGACGAGCTGATCGACCGCATGCACGCGACGTTCGAGCAGGTCGGGGCGTCCCTCGACCGGTAGCGCCCCGTTCGCCTCACTATATCGACCGGTCTCCGTCGTCCCAGAACCGCTCGCGGACGGCGCTGCGGTCGACCTTCCCGAGTGTGGTCGTCGGGAGCGAGTCGACGACGGTCATCGACTTCGGCTTCTTGTAGCTCGCGAGTCGCTCGCCCGCGGACGACCGGAGTTCCTCGATAGTGACCGCTTCGTTCGTGACGACGACGGCGTGGACCGCCTCGCCCCACTCCTCGTGGGGGACACCGACCACGGCGGCGTCGTCGACGGCCGGGTGGTCCCTGAGCACCTGCTCGACGGCCTGGCTGTAGACGTTCATCCCGCCAGTGACGATGACGTCGCTCGCCCGGTCGAGCAGGGTGAGATAGCCGTCCTCGTCGACGACGCCGACGTCCCCGGTGTACACCCAGCCGTCTCGTAGCGTCTCGCGCGTCTCCGCGGGCCGTTCGTGATAGCCGTCGAAGACGTACGGCGCCGCCACGACGACCTCGCCGACCTCACCGGGCGGCAACGCGTCGTCGGTCTCCTCGTCCCTGATCTCGACGGTCGCGCGGAGACACGGCGTTCCGGCCGAGGCCAGGCGGTCGTCGTCACCCGCCGCGAACGCCACCTCGTGCTCGCGCGGTGGGAACGACGTGATCAGGTTCGGCACCTCGGTCTGGCCGTAGAACTGGTGGAAGACGGGCCCGAATCGTTCGATGGCTTCCCGGAGCCTGTCGACGCGCATCGGCGCCGCGCCGTAGATGATCCGTTCCAGCGAGGGGTGGTCCAGTCCGTCCGGGGTGGCGTCCAGTAGCCGGTAGATCATCGTCGGGACCAGGAACGTCCACGTGACGCGCTCGTCGTCGACGGTTTCGAGGAGCGACCCGGCGTCGAACCCTGTCCGCAGGTGGACGGTACCGCCGGCGAGCAGCGCCGCGTAACAGAACGTCCCGGCCGAATGCGAGAGCGGTGGGACCAGCAGGCCCACGTCGGTTCCCGAGAAGCCGAACTCGGTGACGACGGCCTGGAGGTTCTCGACCAGGCACCGCTGGCTGTAGTGGACTCCTTTCGGTCGGCTCGTCGTCCCGCCGGTGTAGAAGTGTCCCGCCACGTCGTCGGGGCCAGGGGTCGGTACGGTGGTCAAGTCCGGGACGTCGGCGAGGAACTCCCCGTAGCGGTGCCACTCGACGTCCGCGTCGGGAAACGACTCCACCTCCTCGTCACCGGCGACGACCACCGTCTCGAGCGCCGCGACCGATCGTGCGGCCTCGACGACGGCGTCGAGCTGGGCCGGTCCGCAGACGAGCGTTCGTGCTCCCGAGTCCTCGAGCAGATACGTCAGTTCGGTCGCCGTGTGCTCGGGATTTACCGGTAGACGAGTGGCTCCTGCCCGGATGACGCCGAGGTCCACCGTCGGAAATAGCACTTCGTTCGGGAGCAAGACGCCGACGCGGTCCCCGACGTCGACGCCGCGGTCGGCGAGGGCCGTCGCGAACCGTGCCGACCGGTCGTCGAGATCGCCGAACGTGACCGATTCGACGCCGTCGGCCAGCGCCGTCCGGTCCGCGAACTTTCGGAAGGCCCGGGCGAAGACGTCGGGCAGCGTCTGCGGATAACCGGAATCCATACCCGAGGTTGTTACTGGGGTCGCAAAAGCACTCTGCATCGTGCAATGAGGAACCCTCCCCTACCGGTATGGTGCGACAGTGCTGTCGATCAACGCCGCGAGTCCGTCGACGCCGTCGTCGGAGAAGCCACCGTCAACGTCGTCTGCAGTAGCCCTCGTCGATAGCGAGAACCAGTGCCGTACGAGTCCCGGAGAACGGTCAGACGCGATTTTGAGCTAGCGGTCCTCTTATACTCACGACGGTGAAACGGCGTGACATGACCAGACGTGGCGTCGCTGTCGTCCTCGCAGTCGTCGGAGTCGTCGCTATCGTCGGGACTGTCGCCGTGGTCACCGGGCTCGGTCTCTGGCCGGTTGGCGCCGGTAGCCCGCTCGGAGACGACCCCCAGCCACCGGCGCTCCTCTCGTTCGAATCGGCCGGCGCTCACTGCACCGACGATTTCTCTGCGAACAGTTCGACGTCGGTCGCCAGTGGCGGGGCGAACACCGAGATAACGCACGCCCGGAACGTCTCGTTGCCGGGTCCGTCGTACGCCATCGGCGGCCCGACGTTCGAGCGCCAGAACGAATCGACGTACGTTCTCTCGGTGCCCATCGAGGAAACGGACAAGGCGCCGCGGGAATGCCCCGGCGTCGCCCGGTACGAGGCGACGATGCGCGTCCCCGCGGGCGACGATCCGTGGCGAATCGTCGTGACCCACGACGACGAGACGGTCACGACCATCGAAGGCGACTCGGAACGTGGGGTCGCAAGCGGGTCGGCGAGCGTCAGCCAGTCGGTCTCCGACGAGCAGACGAATGAGACCGAAGCGAGAGCGTGAGGGTCCGGCTACCGGTTCGACGGCTCAGTTGCCCCACTCTCCGGCTGCGCAGACACGGTACTGGGAACGACGAGCACAGTTTCACTTTTTACCCAGGCGGGAATAGGGACGGCTATGACGGCAGGTGACGCGGCGAAATTCCTGGCGGGGTCGCCGGAGCGACGGCGGCTACTGACCTCCCTGTCGGCCGACCCTGCGACGCCGGCGGCCCTGGCCGAGACGCTCGACGTCTCGCGACGAAGCGTCCAGCGCCATCTCAAGGACCTCGTCGACCGGGGCTGGGCGACGAAAACGGACGGGCGCTACGAGTCGACCACGACTGGCGATCTCGTGGTCGAGGAACACACGACGTATCTGGATGCCCTCGACCGGATCGACGCCTTCGGTCCGCTCTTCCGTCACCTGCCCGATAGCGACCACACGCCGGAGCTACGGTGGCTTCGGGACGCGACGCTCAGGACGGCGACGGAGCAACATCCCCAGGCGCCGGTCGAGTTCTACGTCGAGCGCGTCCGGGCGTTCGACGGCGACCGCGTCCGGATGATCGCGCCGGTCCTGAGCCGGTCGTTCCACCGGGCCCACGCCGACCTCGCGCTCGACGGGGTACACACGGACCTCGTTCTCTCGGCGTCGACGATCGCCGCGGCACGCGAACTGAACCCGACGGAGTTCGACGTCGTCACCAGCGTCGACGTCCTCACGGTGTACGAGTACCCCGACGACGTCGGGTTCGGACTCACGCTCGGCGACGACAGATTGCTGATGGCCGCCTACGACGGCGACGGGCAACTCAGGGCGTGCATCGAGTCCACGGATCCCGACTGCTACCAGTGGGCCGAACGACTGTTCGAACGCTACGTGGAGCAGTCGACGACCATCGACTCGCGGTTCTCCGTGCCGTTTCCTCGCCGCAAGTGAGGGAGAGACAGAGCGCGGAGGGACATATCGTTGCAGGTGTGACAGCGCCTGTCCCGAGTGACTGGAGATAACGTAAGGTGCCGTCCTCGCCCAGAGACGCTCGTGAAGGTCCTCGTACTCGGCCCGGCGTTCCCGACAGGTGGTGTCCAGGGATGAATTCCGGACGCTCCCTTCGACGGTTCGCCCGCATCGCTGCTGGCGCAGCCGGGCTGAGTGGTTCGTACGGCTTCTTGCGACTGATGGGGGCGTTCGGCCCGGTCTCGTGCTGGACCAGCCAGACCAGTCGAGGCAGTTCCAGCGGGGGAGTCACCTCGACCGAGGTGAGCCGCGGCTGCGAAGCGGGCGTCGACTACCTCCTGGGCAGTACGGGAGGCAACGCGCCCGTCCTGTTCTTCTGGGCCGTCGTCCTGCTGGCGCTCACCGGCGTCGGCGTCGTCTCGGTCTGGACGGACCGCCGACTGCTCGCCTGGGCGACCGTCTGTCTCGGCGGCGTGATCACCGTCGTCGGGATGTTCAGCATCGGTGGCCAGTTCCTGTTCCCGACGCTGTTCCTGTTCGCCGCCGCAGTCGCGCTCTCCGTCCGTGCGCGTCGAGAGCCGTCTGTTTGGGCGTGACTGGGGAAACCGCACCAACAAAATCCTCCCAGGAGCGAATCGAATATACCACCCCTGTGAGAAGCGCTACCCATGCGCTACGAGAACCCAGTACTGCCGGGATTTCATCCGGATCCCTCTCTCTGCCAGGTCGACGGGACGTTCTACCTCGCCACGAGCACCTTCGAGTACTTCCCCGGCGTGCCGCTCTACGAGAGCGAGAACCTCGTCGACTGGGAGCCCATCGGGCACGCGCTCACTCGCGAGTCCCAGCTCCCCCTTCGAGACGTCGGTTCGTCCGGCGGCATCTTCGCGCCCACGCTCCGACACCACGAGGGGACGTTCTACCTCGTCACGACGAACGTCAGCGGCGACGGCCACTTCTTCGTCACCGCCGAGGACCCAGCAGGCGAGTGGTCCGACCCGACGTGGGTGGACGCGCCGGGGTTCGACCCTGACCTCTTCTTCGACGGCGACACCTGCTATTTCACCTACCACGTCGAAGATACCGAGAACCCGATCCAGCAGGCCGAACTCGACGTGGAGACCGGCGAACTCGGCGACCCGCGGACGATCTGGACGGGGTTCCGCGACCCCCACGTCGAGGCGCCGCACATTATCGAACGGGACGGGACGTACCACCTGATCCTCGCCGAAGGGGGGACCCACGCGGGTCACATGGTCGTCGCGGCGCGTGCCGACGACCCGACGGGACCCTACGAGGGTTGTCCGGACAATCCCGTGCTCACCCACTGGGGCCGGCCACGAGACGACGTCCGGGCAGTCGGCCACGCCGACCTCGTCCAGGACGAAGACGGGGCGTGGTGGCTCGTCTGCCTGGGCATCCGCCAGCGCGGGCCGTGGCCGCGGTACCACCACCTCGGTCGAGAGACGTTCCTCGCGCCCGTCTCGTGGGAGGACGGCTGGCCCGTGATCAACGACGGGAATCCGATCCGGGCAGAGATGGACGCGCCGCTCCCCGGCGAGCGCCGGGCAGAGCCGAATAGTATCGAGCGTACCGACACCGGATTCGCGGACGGACTGGGCGTCGAGTGGGCGTTCCGCCGCAACCCCGACCGGGACCGCTACCGGACGACTGCGGACGGACTCCGGCTCCGCGGCGGTCCGGAGACCCTCGACGAACCCGGGGCGACCTTCGTCGGCCGGCGCCAGACCGCCTTCGACTGTCGGGCCGAGCTGTCGCTGTCCTTCGACCCGGCCGACGGGGAGGAGGCCGGCCTCGCGGTGGTCGCCAACGAACGGCACCACTACCAACTCGGCGTGACCCGTCGGAACGGCCAGCGGGAAGCCGTCGTCCGCCTTCGCATCGGCGACGCGACGGACGTGGTCGGCCGGACGCCTGTCGGGGCATCGACCGACCTGGCCGTGGTGGCCGACACCGACGAGTACCGCTTCCACGTCGACGGCGACGAACTCGCGTCGGCGGCCACTCGCTACCTCTCGACGGAGGTGGCCACCGGGTTCACGGGCGTCTTCCTCGGTCCCTACGCGACCGGGCACGGGACCACGTGCGAGGCGGACGCGGTGGTCGAACGGTTCGTCTACGAATCCTGAAGCGGCGGGATCGTGGACGATGCGCCTGCAAACCAGGCACTCGCGCGTCTCCACACGGCTCGAGATTCCCAGTTAATTTTTCTATCCCGGCCGGGAGATTCTAACCGATGAGTGACCGAACGCAGGTCCCGGACCAGTGGGAGCGCGGTTTCGTCGAGGCGAACGGCATCGAGTTGCACTACTGCCGCACCGACGGCTCGGGGCCGACGTTCGTCGTCTCACACGGCTTCACCGACGACGGGTACTGTCGGCTCGACCTCGCCCGTGAACTCGGCGACGAGTTCGACGTCGTGCTGTACGACGCTCGCGGACACGGTCGTTCCGACGCCCCCGACGAGGCGTACGGCGCGCCCGACCGGGCGACGGACCTGCTCGGTCTGCTCGACGCGCTCGCGATCGACGACCCGATCCTGTTTGGCCACTCCATGGGCGCCGATACGGTCGCGGCGGCCGCGGCCCGCCGACCGGAGCGGCCGCGAGCGGTCGTCCTCGAAGACCCCGTCTGGCCGGTCGAGGGAGTCAACGACGTTATCGACGATGGACCGGGCGACGATGGTGAGGGCGGACCGGGCGACGACGACGAGGGAGGACCGGGCGACGATATCGAGGCGCAGGTCGCGGCGTGGCAGGACGCCAGCGTCGAGGAGCTCCTCGAAGGCGAGACGATGTTCAGGGACCTCGCCGAGCGCGGACAGCCCGACCTCGCACGCCGGGTGGCCGAAGCCAGGCGCCGGCTCCGGCCCGAGATCGCCCGCGTGTTCGAGGCCGACCTGGTCGACCCGACCGAGCGGTACGGCGACGTCGAGGCGCCGACGCTGATCGTGAAAGCCGACGCGGACGAACCGGAACGCGAGCGCGAACGGGAGATAGCTGGATTCCTACCCGACGGACGGATCGTGCACGTGGACGACGCCGGCCACTGCGTCTTCTGGGACGAGCGAGAGCGTGCGACCGAGGAACTCCGGGCGTTCATCGCGACGGTTTAGGAGTGTCCGTCGCGGAGTCCTAGTCAGCGTTCAACTGGAGTCCGAGACCGGAGTCACACAGTAGTTCTCACCCGCCCGCGTCTCGAAGACCAGCACGCCGTCCTCGCGGTGTGCGTCCACCGGACCGCCGTCGGCCGACTCGACTGCGAGGTCGGGCGTCGCCCGGATGCGACAGCGCGCTCCGGATCCCGACCGGACGGTCGCGCCGTCCAGGCGCCCATCCGACCACTCGACGTCGACCTCGAAATCGCCCCGGGCGCGCAGTCCCGAGACCGACCCCTCGGCCCACGCGTCGGGGAGCGCCGGCAGGAGGCGGATCTCGTCCGCGTGACTCCCCAGCAGCATCTCGACGACGCCCGCCGTGGCGCCGAAGTTCCCGTCTATCTGGAACGGCGGGTGGAGGTCGAACAGGTTCGGCGCCGTCGACTCGGTGAGTAACGTCTCGATCCACTCGTGGGCCCGCTCGCCGTCTTCCAGACGGGCGAACTGGTTGACCAGCCACGCGGCGCTCCAGCCGGTGTGGCCGCCGCCGTGTTCGAGCCGGCGATCCAGCGACGTCCGGACCGCGTCGGCGAGTTCCGGCGTCTCCCGCGGCGTAATCTGGTCGCTAGGGTGCGCGCCGTAGAGGTGGGAGATGTGACGGTGGCCCGGGTCGGCCTCGTCGTAGTCCTCGACCCACTCCTGTAACTGGCCGTGTTCACCCACCTGCATCGGAGGGAGGCGCTCGGCGGCGGCGACCAGTCGCTCGTGGAAGTCGTCCCTGATATCCAGGACCGCCGCGGCGGCGGCGCAGTGCTCGAAGCAGTCGCGAGCGAGCTGGACGTCCATGGTCGGCGCGTACGTGACGGTGGCTTCCTGCCCGTCGTCGGTGACGTAGGTGTTCTCGGGCGAGATGGAGGGCGCGGTCACCAGCCAGTCTTCGTCGGGGTGTTCGACGAGGAAATCCAGGAGGAACGCCGCCGCGTCCCGCAGGATGGGGTAGGCCGTCTCGCGGAGGAACGCCTCGTCGCGCGTGAAGGCGTAGTGGTCCCACACCAGCCGGGAGAGCCACGCCGCGCCCATCGGCCAGAGCCCCCACTGTGCGCCGTCGACGGGCGCCACGTTCCGCCAGAGATCCGAGTTGTGGTGGACGGCGACGCCGTCACAGCCGTAGTGCGCCTGTGCGACGCGCCCTCCGGGACCGCGCAAGTCGTCCACGAAGTCGTACAGCGGGGTCGCACACTCCGCGAGGTTCGCCTGCAGCGCCGGCCAGTAGTTCATCTCCAGGTTGACGTTCAGCGTGTACCCGCTGTTCCACGGGGGGTCGAACTCCTCGTTCCAGACGCCCTGGAGGTTCGCGGGCTCGGAGCCGGGCCGGGAACTCGCCAGCAGGAGGTAGCGCCCGAACTGGGCGTACAGCGCCGCGAGGTGCGGGTCCTCGGCCCCGTCGGCCACCCGGGCGAGGCGCTCGTCCGTCGGCCGGTCGACCGGGTCGCCGAGATCCAGTTCCACGCGGTCGAAGAGGGAGCGGTGGTCGGCGACGTGAGCCCGCCGCAGGTCGTCGGAGGGCCGGCCCGCGAGGGTGTCCAGCACGTCCTCGCAGGCCCCGGTCGGGTCCGCCGTCTCGTGGCTCGTGAAGCCGGTCAGCGCGATCGTCACGTCGTCGGCGCCCGTGACTGCGAGGCCCGCCTCTGACGCGCCCGGTGCGTCGGCACCAGATACCGGTTCGATCGACCCGGCAGGGGCGTCCACGCGCGCCTGCGCCTCGAAGCGCATCCCCCAGCCGCCCTCGCCGCGTTCCTCGGCCGGCAAATCGATGATCGAACCCCGGAGGATGAGCGCGTCGTCCCGGGCGCCCGCTCGCGCACCGCGCTCGCGATGGAGGCCGGCCGTCACGTCCACCTCGCCGGGACCGTCGGCAGTGAGTCGGACCACGATCGCCTCGTCCGGGGCCGAGGCGAAGTACTCGCGAGTGTAGGTCGTCCCCTCGTGGTCGTACCGGACGCGCACGAGGCCCGCCGACAGGTCGAGTTCTCGCCGGTAGTCGGTGACGTCGTCGTGGCCCACGTCCAGCGCGAGGTCGCCGAAGGGCTGGTAGGGACGCAGGCGGACGGGGTCGCCTAGTAGTTTCTCGTCGGCGAGCGCCTGGGCCCGCTCGACCTCGCCGTCGAAGAGTAACTGCCGGACCGCTTCGAGATGCTCCCGTGCGACCGGGTTCGTCCGGTCCTCGTGCCCGCCCGCCCACAGCGTGTCGGCGTTGAACTGGACTCGGTCGACGCGGGGGCCGCCGAAGGCCATCGCGCCGAGGCGACCGTTGCCGATGGGCAGCGCCTCCAGCCACTCCGTGGCCGGCGCGTCGTACCACATGGTGGTCTGCGGGTCGAAAGCAGGGGGCATGGTTTCGGATTGCGCACCGACCGGTTAAAGCTGGGGTCGCCGGAAGGGGGTGTTCATCTGAGAAGAGCGGACGTCGTAGCGAGGGGTGGGTACGCAACTTCCGGGAGCCTACGACGTCGTTGCGGGGTGATCGTCGCCCTGAGGCGAGTGGGGGAACGGAACGTTCACGATCAGTTCGTCGAACGGAAAGACCGGCTTCTTCGCCTGGCCGACTTCCTCGAACCGGATGATACCCATCGCTTCGAGGCGAGTCAGTTCGTCGTGGACGTTCTTGACGTCCCGCTCGACGAGCCGGGCCGTCTCGCGGATACTCGCCGGTTCGTGCGTCGAGAGGGCTCTAAGGAGCGCCAGTGTGGTCGCCGTGAGCGTCTCCGCGAGGAGTTCCTCGCTCGGAAAGGAGACCGTGTGCGTGGAGTCGACTGTTTCTCCGTCCTGTAATCGCTCGATCGCCGAGCGGACTTCGTCATCGAACGCTTCGTCGGATTCGACAGTGACGACGAGTGTTCGTGTCATTGGATTTCATTACTCGTTGGTTCGAATACCAACGCTAAAGTTTCGTTGGTCGAGTCACCATCGCCGTCGGTCGTCTGCTTTCCGGCGAGAGAGTGCTCGATGAACCGACAGCGAGCCATTTAAACCGTGCTGCCCGTACGTGAAATCACCATGGCTCCGGACCAAACACCTCCAGTCCACGGCGATGCCCCGGAGGATCCGGAAGATCTGCTGCCAGTGCATAACATCCGCAGCCTCGATGAGTACCTCGATATGCACGCCGCAGTCGGGCATCGGACCCGCTACGAAATCGTCTATCGCCTCGTCCACGGTGGCGAGATGAGCCCCACGGAACTCGAAGACGCGATCAGCATCGACGACAGCACGCTTCACTACCATCTCAACGAACTCGTCGACGTCGGCCTCGTCGAGAAGCGCCAGCGCACCGAACGGGGGCAGGACGGACTCTACACGTACTACCGGGCGACTGTCTTTGGCGAGGTGACGCTCACCGACGGCGTCGACGATCTGATCCGCGGTGAGCAGGCCTTCGAGGAGATGTACGACAGTTCGGCGGAGTAAGCGGTGATATGGACCACTTAGATTGAGATACACGTTACCTGACGTGGACGCGAGACCTGAGAGACCGTCTGGGGAGCGTTGTCGGTCGAAATCAGGAGCCGCTGCCGACTACGACGAAGCGCGGACGACGGCTTCGAGTTCAGCCAGCGAGAGCGGCTCGATAGTGCGGCGTTCGTTCGTCGCCGTGTAGAAGAGACTCGCCGTTACCTCCTTCCTGGGGAAGCACTCGCTGACGATGTGGTAGTAGACGCTCAGCTGTTTCTGGTACTCCGACTCGGCGCGTCGGCTCTGGTCGGTCTTGTAGTCGATAATCTCGATGCGGTCCGCCGTCTCGTGGACCAGGTCGACGATGCCGGAGACGGTCACCTGTTCGCCGTCGACGGCCAGGGGAAGGACTGCCCGCTCTTCGACGTGAAGTTCGCCGTCGAGCCCGTCGATGAACGCCTTCACGTTGCGCTGGTCGTCGTGGCCGTCGGTGGTCGGTGAAACGTCCTCGCCGAGCGCGTAGGCCTCCGCGAAGTCGTGGACGCGAGAGCCGAAGTCACGGCCGCGGAACTCCATCGACTCCGCCGTTTCGAGTTCGACGTCCGCGTCCTCGAACACCGCGTCGTCCATCAGCGTATGGGGCGTGTGCCCGGTCGGCCCCTCCGGCGTGACGACCGAGAACGGGAGTTGAGTCTGGACCGTCTCGCGCCGGTCGACCGGTTCGACGGCCGGGTCGAGGAGCGTTCCCTCGAAGGGGAGTTCCTCGTAGAAGGTGTTGGGGTCCTCGCCGCCGGCGAAGACGACGTGGCTCTCGGCGCGCGTCACCGCGACGTAGAGGAGGCGTCGCTCCTCGTCGTTGTCGTCCTGCAGACAGTGTCGAAGGACGTCGTGGGTCCAGTTGTCGTAGACGTGCGGGTGGGCGTGTTCCTCGACGTCGGCGTACAGCTTCCGTTGCCGCAGGCCGACCGGTTCCTCGTACTGGACGACGCTCGACCCGCCGACGTTCGGCGGGAACTTGCCCGCGTTCATGTTCGCGAGGACGACGATGGGGTACTCCAGCCCCTTCGCCGAGTGGATGGTCTGGACCGTCACGGAGTCGACGCCGGCGCTGGTGACGACGTCGTGCGTGGCCCCGTTCTCGATGCCGCGCTCGACGAGTCGGACGAGGTCGCCGCGCGTCAGCGTCGAGGTGTCGTGGAGCGACTGGATGGTGTGCAGGATGACGTCGGCGTACTCGCCGGTGAACCCGTACCGGTCGAAGACGCGCCGGGCCACGGAGCCGACGGCCTCCATCGCGTCGAGCCGCTCGCGGAAGGCGACCATGTTCGACGGATAGTTGCCGGTGTCGAGGACGTGAGCTACCTCGTCGAGGGTGTAGTCCGCCTCCTCCAGGACGACGGCCCAGCCGCGGTCGGCGTCGGACTCGAGGATGCGGAGCCAGGCGAGCAGGAGTTTCGCCTGATCAGTTCGAAAAAGTTCGACCCCGCCGTCGTAGGCCATCGGGAAGTCGTAGTCGTCGGCCACCGAGAGGAGTTCACGGCCGAAGTCTCTCGTCCGTGTGAGGACGGCGACGTCGCCGAATTGCGGTGGTCGGGGGTCGCCGTTCTCGTCCTCGACGGCGTAGTCGTCGTTCCCGACGATAGACTGGATCTTCGTGAGGACGGCCTCGTGCTGGTCCGGGTGGTGGATCCCCTCGATCGTGGTGTCGTCGAACGACGCGTTCGAGGAGAGCGACACGACGTTGTCGAGGACGTCTTCGTCGACGTCTTCGTTGTTCGACGCGGGCGTGACGAGCGCCTCCTCCGAGAAATCGAGGATGGTCTGTGTCGACCGGTAGTTCTCCTCCAGTTCGATCGTCTCGACGTCGTCGACGGGGAAGGCGACGCGTTCCTGGTCGTCGTTCAGGTCGGTCGTGAAGCGGTCGATGCGGTCCTCGAAGGAGCGGATGTTCTCGACGTCGGCGTACTGGAACGAGTAGATGCTCTGCTTCCAGTCGCCGACGACACAGAGGTTGTCCGTGCCAGCCAGCAGGAGCGCGAGCTTGAACTGTATCTCGCTGGTGTCCTGGAACTCGTCGACCATCACGTACTCGAAGCCGACGCGCTCGCGGAGTGACTCGTTCTCGCAGAGCAGGACGAACGCGAACAGCTGGAGGAACCCGAAGGTGAGGTAGCTCCGGGAGAGGGCGAACGCCAGGTATTCGTGGTAGACGTCGTGGACGAATTCCTTCAGGTCCTCGCGGTCCTCGTCGAAGGCCCGTTTTGCCGTCTCGTCTGGTGCTTGCTTGGTCCCATCGCCCCGTAGCTCACCCTTGTCTGGTGCGTCCGGGAGGTAGGTCCTGTTCCGCCCGTACCCGTTCAGTTTCGACCGGAGCACTGACTGCTTGCTCCCGCCGTTGCGGGGCTCGTTCACCTCGTCGAACAGGGCTTTGAACGCCTCGAAGTCCCCATCGACGAACGACTCGCCGTCGCGGTACCAGCCCTCTGCCGTGGGGAAGACGCCCTTGGACGCGAGTTCCGTGACGACGTCGAGCAGGTCGCTCCTGTCCGAGAGCGCCCGGAAGAAGTCCGCGTACTCGGGGTGGTCGTCCTGGAACCCGTCGAGGAACTCGCGGAACAGTTCCGCCTCGACCAGTTCGTCCTCGACGACGCGGGTCGACCCGGTGATGCGGTCGTCGATGCCGAGGTGGGTCGGGGCGCGATAGCCGTGTTCCTCCAGGAGGTCGAGACAGTGCGAGTGGAA
Organism: Halomicrobium sp. HArcel3; assembly: GCF_058933135.1. NCBI lineage: Archaea > Methanobacteriati > Methanobacteriota > Halobacteria > Halobacteriales > Haloarculaceae > Halomicrobium > Halomicrobium sp. HArcel3. Next base: position 737,025 of record NZ_JBZYDN010000002.1, read on the forward strand.
CGTCTGGATCGACGCGTCGGCCAGCTCCCGAAGGGAGTACGACGAGTGGTCGACGATGCGCTCTTTCATCTCCGTCGCGGCGCTCCGGGTGAACGTCACGAGGAGGACGTCCTCCGGCTCGACGTCGGGCTGGTCGACGATGCTGGCGTAGCGTCGCGTGACGGCGAACGTCTTGCCCGTCCCCGCGCCAGCGTCGACGACGTAGATGCCTTCGGTGTTCTCGATGAGTTCGCGCTGTTTCGCGTTCGGCGTCGGCGCACTTTCGGCCGATTCACTCTCGGCCGATTCACTTTCTGCTGATTCACTCGCTTCTGGGTCGCTCACCGCTGGATCACTCACCGCTGGCACCCTCCAGGATGCAGTCGCGGTGGTCAACCCGCCTGTAGTTCGGCTCGCCGCCAGGACCCTCGATCGGGAACCGTTCCTCGCCGGCGCGGTGCCGATTCAGCTCTTCGATGCGTCCCGCGACGAAGTCCTCCAGGGCGTCCAGATCCTCCTCGAAGAACGTCTTCTGTCGGTGGCTGTTGAGTGCGCGGATGGCCTGGTCGCAGCCTTTCTCGGCGTCGACCGAGTCGCTGGTCCGCTCCATCACGGCGTTCGTGAACTCCGTCGCGAAAGAGGAGTCCCGGAGTTCGTCCTTCTCGGTCGTCTCGGGGAACGACAGTCGTTCCATAATCGCGGCGTAGGCCTCGTAGCCCAGGTCCTCGAACGTCGCCACACAGTCGTTGTAGCCGTCGAGGAGGACGTCGAACGCGTCTCTGGTACCCACGTGCTCGTCGAACGTCCAGGGGTAGTACGAGACCGTCGTGAGCGTGTCCGCGACGTCGTGGTCGCCCGTGACGACGTCCTCGAGCGTCTCCAGGAAGTGGAAGAACGTGAACTCGAGGGGCTCGTCCGGCCGCTCCGCCCGGTAGTGACAGAGGTACATCGCCGCCTGGAAGTCCGGCGTGTCACCGGGCGGGTCGATAGCTGCGTTCTCGACGACGGCTCGCCGGGACTTCTTCGAGCCGCTCTTGAAGTCCAGCAGGTGGGCCGGGTCGCTGACGAGGTCGATCTTTCCCTTCATCCCGAGGTCGCCGTTCTCGAACCAGCGCTCGGTGATCGGCGAGTCGACGGGCCTGTCGAAGTACTCGGCGAAGACGTTCTCGCCCCACCCCGACGACGGGGTGAGGAAGTCGTCCGCGAACGGCCGCTGGTCGTCGAGGTACTCGACGATGGTCTCCAGCCCGATCCGGTACGTCCGCTCGCGGAGCGGCTGGTCGCTCGTCGCGAAGTACGGCGTCGCCTCCGCCAGCATCAGGTCGACGACCTCGTCGAGCGCGGCGTCGTCGACGACCTCGGGGTGGGTGACGTAGAACTCGGCGAAGTCGTGGAAGAGATTGCCCTCCTTGAAATAATCCTTGTCCGGGCCGTCGACGAGCCGGTCGAAGAAGTAGTCCCGTGGACAGTTGACGTAGGTCGTGAGACTCGAGTTGCTGACGTTCCGGACGGGCTCGGCGTCGACGTCCATCGGCTCCTTCTCGAATCCCTTTCCGACGTCGTCGAAGGTTCGGGTGTGGGACACTGACTGGAGGTCGCTGAATCGCTCGTACTCCTCGTCGAGGAGTTCGCCGAAGTAGAGACACGGCGTGACTGGCTGGCCACCTGCCGTGTCCTGGACGAGGTAGTACTGCTCGACGCCGCTCTGGAGGAGCAACTGGAACTGCTGCACGTAGCGCTGGAACTGCGTCTCCGTGTCGACCCAGGGCCGCTTGGGCGCGGTGTGGGTCCACGCCTCGTCGAGGCCAACGTGGAAGACGACGGGACGGTCGACGTAGCCCGACGACCTGGCGTCGGCGAGCAGGACGCCCTCGTTCGCCCGGTCGACGGGCACCTCGTAGGCCTGGAGGTAGTACGCCAGTTCGTCGAGACGACGTTCGTCTATCCGGGTCTCGGCGAGGCCGAGCCGGGCGAGTTCGTCGCGGAACAGGTCCAGCGACGCGCCCGTCTCGGACTCGTACGCGGCGAGTGCCTCGTCGAACGTTCGGGATTCCAGCGTCGAACAGAACGCCCGGATCCACTCGGTCTCCGGCACGTCCAGCGCGTGGAGTCGCTTGTCGTCGTGGTCGACGGCGACGTCGACGCCCAGCTGCGTGAGGACCGGCCTGACGTCGGAGACGAGCGTCTCCGACCCCCGGAACGCCGTCCGGCAAAGACTGAGCAGGGACCGGTGATGGGGGTCGTCGACGAACCCCGGGCCGCCGTAGTACGGGACGTCGGCCGCCTCGAACGCCGACTCGACGAGCGAGGAGTAGCGACTGTTGCTGTCGAGGACGACCGCGACGTCGCCGGCCGTCTCGGCGTCGACCGTGTCGAGGATGGCGTCGACGATGTCCGCCGAGGACTCGAAGATATTGAACGAGGGGTACGCGAAGCGCTCGTCGGTGAACAGGTCGAACTGGTCGTACTCGTCCGGGAGGATCGACCGTTCGAGTTCGGTGAGCTGGTCCTCGCCGACGACGGCGACCGACTCCGCCTCGATAGAGTACTCGGTGAGCCGCCTCGACGTCGACCGCAGGTCGGCCATGATCTCGACGACTGCCTCGGTGGCGTCGTCGACGTACGCGTCGTACGCCAGGATAGACTCGATGGATCCCTGGTGTTCCCAGCACTGGAGCGTGTTCCCGACGGCGTAGCTGATGGACTTCCAGTCGTGGTCTGTCCGGTCGACGACTTCGAGGAACGCGCTCCGGTCCTCGGCTCGCTCCTTGCGACCGGCCGCGAGTCGGCGTGGCGTCGTCGCGAACGTCCCGAAGTGCGGGACGTCCAGTCGGCGATTGATCGCGCTCGCCAGCGGCGCGTCGGGCGTCAGGACGAGGTCGTACCCCCTGACCTCGTCGTAGAGCGTGTCGACGGGCTTCGCGCGCTGAATAGGCACGCACAATGCACTCGTGAGTAACTGGATAAAGGTTGGTGCGTGGTTCTCAGTCGCGAACGTTACGAACAGTCTCACCCGCTTCAGAACGGACAACTGGTACGCGGGCCCTTGTCAGAGGACTACGTGAATTCCCCACTGAGGTGGGTCTCGAGTTCGTCTCCGAGCGAATCGAGGTCTGCAGCGACGTCGCCATCAGGCTGGACAGAACTACCAGATTGACTCTCATCGCTATCACCGAGCATTCGACTATCGATTACCTCGCGTTCCTCTTCCCAGTCGTTGACTCGCTTGATGGTATACTTCTGGCGCCGACGCCACTCGCCATCTTGTGCTTGCCACAGGTAGACCATCACCTCGTTCGTCTCCCACGACCCCTTCTCGACGACGTTGACGATCGCTTTCCACCAGCCGTCGCGCTGGAAAATCGTTTCACCGTCGCCGACGGTGTAGTAGTCGCTCACCGGGAACGAGGTATCCTCTGCCGAGGGAGCATCGCTCCGGATGTAGTCGTCGATGACCTCCCGGTCGATTGCCCAGGCGTCCGGTGTTTTGATGACGTACTTGTTCTTGCGCGTCCAGCCGTCGCCGTCGTCGTGCCAGAGGTATATCGCCGTCTCGTCGGTGTCCGAGTCACCCTCGAACTGGTAGGTGACGACGGCCTTCCACCATTCGTCGTTCTGGTACAGGGAGACAGCGTCTGTGACGTGGAGCGAGTCGTGAACGGGGACGTCAGTGCTGTTTCCGTCCATATCACCAGCGTACCGTCGGATTGCAGACGCCGTGCCACCAGGTGACATCAGTAGCAGGTGGCCGAGTTGCCGACTGACACTGCCTATTCATAGCCCATCATCTCGTCGTCGAACGAGTCGACGATGTTCTGGAGTTCGGTCTCGATCTCGTCGTCGTCCTCGCCCTCCTCCTTGGATTTGATGTAATCGACGATCGCATCTGTCGGGTCACCGGCGTTCTGACCGAACTTTTCCCTGGCGACTTCGAGCCCGCCAGCAGCGTACTGGGCGATGACGCGCTTGTGCTCCCCTGGGTCCACGAGAGACTCTGGCTCGCCCGTGTCCTGGAACGCGAGACAGGCCGCGATCGTGTGGTAGAGGTCGCGAGAATGGATGTTTTGCAACCCTGCTTCGCTCTGGGTCTCGTCCGGGATTCCCTTGTAGTTCTCGCGCTTCACGTTCCCCTCGCGATATCCGAGGACAGCGAGGAACACGAGGACTTCGTAGTAGTGTTCGAACACCGCGTGCTCGTCGACGAGTTGTTCGTACAGTTCGCCCTGTTCGTATTGGATATTCGTCTTTGCCATCGTCAGTCACCTGCCTGAGCGGCCCGATCGCCCTTGATTTGCGTCTGCGGACTCTTGTTCGTCCCCTCTCCATCGTCGAAATCGAGCCAGTACTGCTCCCCGGCGATGTCGCTCATCTCCTCCTCGACGGGACCCTCCCACTGCGAGTCAGTGGCGAAGACGACGACTTGCGACGCCAGGGTCGGTAGGATACGACTCACTTCTCGTCGGTGGTCTTTGTCGAGTGCACCGAACGGCGAGTCCATGACGAGCGGGTAGATACCACCGGTGAAATACTCCGATTCGGAGCCCGCTTCGTAGCGCTTCTTGGCGATTTTGACCAGGCTCCCGACGAACGCCAGACTCGCGATCTGGCGTTCACCCGTCGACTTGTCGACTTCGACTTGCTGGTCTTCGACGGATTGCTGGATCTTCAGTTCGAACTCCGCCGTAATTTCGGCTTCGAGGTTCTTGCTCGCGATCTTGCCGAATGTATCGTTCACTTCCTGATTCGACCACGTTCGAACTTTATCCTTGAGTGCCTCGAAGTTGTTCGCGAGGTCGGTCTCGACGAGTTCTGCTGCACGCTGTCTGCGCCGTGCGAGCTGGGTCTCTGCCTGTTCGTCCTTCTGATCGGCGATATCCGCTTCGAGCTCTTCGACGTCGGCTTCCTTCGAGGAAATCTGCTCTTCGATGCCTCCCCTGTCCGCGATGAGTTGCTCTTTTTCTTGCTGTTTGTTCTCTCGCTCGGTTTCGAGGTCACTGATCGACTGCCCGCCGGGGGTGGTGGCGTCGAGTCCCTTGAGTTCCGAGCTGATCGACGAGATGCGTTCTTCGAGCCTGTCGATCTGTTCGTGTTTCTCCTGCCGGCGTTCGATCAGTTCGTCGACGTCGTCGAAGAACTCCGTGCGGCCATCGGTGAACTGCCTGAGGTGACCGACGACTCGGAGCGCGCCCTGCTCGACGCCGTCAGACGCAACCTCACCACGGAGGGAGGCGACGTGGTCGTACGGCTCTGAGTCGTGCTCGAGGTCCCGGCCACAGAGACACTGCTTGGCTTCGAGCAGTGAATTGAGGAAGTCGTCGCTCAGTTCCGAGGGAATGACGCCGTCTTTCCGGAGCTGGTCGATCTCCTGTGCAGATTCCCGGATCAGGGGCATCGCGAGCGGGATGAATCCGTTCTCCGTAATCACCGCTTTGATCTGGGCGTTGATCTCGTCGACATCGTCTTCGAGAGCCGCGACGTCTTCCTGGTACGCCTCTCGATTCTCTTGTAGCTGCGCGCTCTCGTCGAGACGTTCGAGCTTCTGGTCGATATCCGAGATTTCTGTTCCGACCCGTTCGATCGCGCGTTCCTTGTCTTGCTTTTTCCGCTGGAGGTCCTCGATGTCGGTTTCTGTCGCCTGCTTTTCGTCGATCAGCTCCCGGAGTTCCTCGCTGGCACTATCCTGAACCTGGGACTCGAAGCGGTCGGCGACATCTCCGAGGTGTCGGGTGGCCCGTTCCAGAATCGTCAGCCCCATGATGTTCTGGATGGCCTCCTGGATACGGTCCTGGTTGTCGATTCCGGCCAGCTCGTCGATGTCCTCCCCATCGAAGAAGAACAGTTCGCTGAGTCGCTCCGGGATGATCTGGCTGAGGACCTCGCCGGGATTCTCCGGTCGATTGACACCGCTGCCGTCGTCGTACTCGACGACGAGAGTCGGTTCGTTCAGAATGCCGTCGAAATCTGTCGGCGACTGCTTTTCGTACGTGGCCGTTCGCGTGGCGGTGTAGTCGGCGTCGTCGTGCGAGAACTCGAGTGTGACCGAGACGGTCACTTCGTCGCCAGGATCCGCCGCAGCCATCGCACCTTCGCTCGCGAGCCGTTCGGGGCGTGTATCGAAATCGACCTCCTCGTAGAGGAGCCAGGTGAACGCATTCAGCAGCGTGGTCTTCCCTGAACCGTTCGACCCGTGAATGACCGTCACGTTCCGCGTCTCGCCGCGTGCGAACGAGATCTCCTCGTCGCGAAACTGCCGGAAGTTCTGGAGTGAAAGTGTGTCTAACTTCATCAGTAGACTTCTTCTTCGACGATCTCCTCGATTTGATTGACAACACCGCGCGGATTATCGAGATTGAGTTTCTTCTTCTCGGCTGATAGGACCCGGTCGGTAATGCGGGCTACCGTTTCGTCCGGAATGGAGATGTCATCGTTGCTGTCCGTCATCACCCCACCCAGACGCTGTGCGTATTTATATCTTGTAACGGACCACCCGTTTACAGGTTGTCTCCGGTTTGCTCGGCGATTGATCAGTAGTTCCTGTAATTATCAACTGCCAAGAAGATCGTACTGGCGTTTGAGTCGCTGCAGGGATCCGTCAGTCGTCGGGACACCGTCCACTTCGGCGTCGGGATGATTGCGTGCGGCATCGGCGAACGTCGAGACGCGTTCGAGTTCCTTCTCCAGGAGGCGACGTTCGACGTCGAACTCACTGCCGGAGAGGAATGCAGGCTGGCCGTTGACGCTCGGGACGGTGATGAAATCGTGGATGACGGCGAAGTCCTTGCCCGCGTGAGTGCGGAGGATGCGTCCCCGGCGCTGGACGAACTGCCGTGGATTGCTGGTACTGGCCAGGATGTAGGCCGTCCGTGTCGCGGGGACGTCGACGCCCTCGTCGAGACAGCGAATCGAGGTGAGAACGTCGATACTGCCGTCGTCGAACCGGTCAAGCAGTCGTTCTCGATCTGCCTGTGACTCGCGGGCAGTGAATCGGTCGACGGTGAGGTCACTCTCTGTCCGAATGCGGTCTGTCGTGGCATCGACGTGACGCTGCCCCGTCCCCGGCTCGATTCCCGTCGACCCGTCACTACAGTAGACCAGCGTGTGATCGACCTCGTGCTCTCGTTCTAGGAGGTCGACGAGCACGTCGAGTTTCTGCCGGGCAGTTCCCACCAGACGGGCGCGTTTAAATAGTGCTTGCTGGAGTGCGGGATTGTCCTCGAGAGCGACGTTGGAGTTGCTTCCCGACAGCCGACCGATCTTCGCCGTGAGTCGTTTGTACTCCTCGAGCTCTTCGGCGTCGAACTCGACGATGTGCGGGATGTAGTAGTACTCACACAGCGCCCCGGCTTCGATCGCCGCTTCGAGTCCGTACTCGAACACCGTCTCACCGAAGTACCGTTCGAGTACGCGCGTCCCCTCGTCGTCGTACCACCGTTCTGGCGTCGCAGACAGGCCCAGTCGAAAGTCGAACGCCTGGGAGAGTCCCGTACGCATCTGTTCTGCCCCGAGGTGATGGACTTCGTCGGCGATCAGCATCATCGGTCCCCGGCCCCTGCCGATGGTCTGCTGTGCAGGCTCCATCGAGAGCGTTCGATGCGTCGTCACGACGACGCACAGCGACCGGGAGCCGTGATTGTATTCGAGCAGTTCGCGTTCGAGACGAGGCTGCCAGTTCTTTCGCGACTGATACGCCCGGACGGGCGTGATGCCGAATTCGTTCAGTTCCTCGGCCCACTGGTCGACGAGATGCTGGTACGGGACGGTGACGACGAGAAAGAGGCCATCCTCGATCGATTCGGCGACTCGTGACGCCGCGAGCAGTGCCGTGATGGTCTTCCCCGTCCCCGTCGCCATGTGGAGAATCCCCTGGCCGTCAGCGTTGACCCACTCCCTGATTGCTGTCCGCTGGTACTCTCGCGGTTCGATCCAGTCGGGTGGTTGGAGTTGGGGCATATTCCGCGGTCACCTGTGAGGGAAAGTCGCGTTCAGTCGCATCCAGGAACTCCAGAGACAACGCAGGATTTGGTGCCACAATCCGGTTTTGCGACAGGTTTCATCTGGAGCAGGCTGCTCGGTTGATACACGTAGTGGGATTCCACTACTTGAATGTGCTTCTCCATCAGGGGTATCTCGATTCTGTCACAGCAAATACGGAACTCACGACGGTACCACTGACTCGTGCCGTTCTGTCGTTGATTAGTTTACAGAACGTGAGTGGGCCACAGGCACTATATATAACGTCAGGAAACTCTCAACGAATGAGTTCGGATTCGGGGTTTCCGGTTTCGTTGCTTCTCGACGGGCCGCTGTTTCTGGACGAACTCGAGACCCAGCCACAGCACTTTCGGCAGGAACACGATATCGATTCACTCAGACTCGTACCCGCCAAGTCCGCCGCGACTGGTGTTCACACGGTCTACTTCAAACCGGAACACCGCCAGTGGGCGCTCGTCAGGCTGCTGAAGCGGTATCGGTGGCTCTTCGAGATCTTGCTCCAGCGCGGTCTCTCCGGGGAGCACATGCTGTTACGACAGGGGTTCTCGACGGACGATCTGGATTTCTTTTACGACATTGTCCCTCAGCCTCCGGCCGAGTACAATCCCATCGTGTACGACATGCTCTGGCTCGTCGCGACCCACGACGAGTATCTCGCTCTCACCAAGGCCATGGCGGACCGCACGCGGTTCGTCCCCGAACGGCTCCTCCGTGAGACGTCCGGGATTTCGGCCGACGACAGTGGCTACTTCAGTCGGTTTCTCCGGAGCCACCTCATCAGCCGAACCGTGGATACGTCCCGACCCGTAGACGAGCGAGCCGACCACACTGAAGGAGGGACTGCCGTCACTCCGGATGCGACGTACGAGGTGACTCACGAGGGACGAGACGCGCTGGCAGGAATCCTCGCGGAGTACGAGCGAATCTTCGAACAGCGGGAGTTCGAGCCGTTGCTCATCAACCCGGAGCTCGATCCACACGAACATCTCAGGGAGTACGATCCCGGACCGGATACGCAGGCCCCGGACGTGTCGTTCGACGAAATGCAGGAAGAAGAGGGTATCCTCGGCGAGATTGCCGGTTCGTTCGCGCCGCTCGACGAGGAGTTCGGCTCGACGGTCGAATCGACGGTGGACGAACCGAACGACGTAGCGCCAGAACCGGAACCAGTGGGCAACGATCGAGGTACCACCGCTGGTGGCCAAAGCGACACCTCGGGGAGGACGGTCGAACCAAGTCCCGAGACACAAACCAGGACGTCTCGCGGACGGCAGGCGAATCAGACGGCCGAGTCCCCTGCCGAAGATAGCCCCGGTAATTCCGACGAGGTGGACAGGCAGGCGCTCGACGAACAGGTTCCGGAGGAGACGTTCGTTGGCGGGTACACCCGGGACGAGGTTCTACGTGCCGCCGTGGCCGCTGCCAGAGAAATCCACGCTGGCGGACTCGTTCGAACCTCGGAAGTGAAATCTGCTGTCTGGGAGGCCGTCGAGACCAGGGATCGCAGCCAGACCGTCCTCTGGGAAGCTGTTCGTGACGTCCTCATCGAGATGGACGCCACACACGGACGAGGAGGCGGCCATATGTGGGCGTCGAACAGCACCACCGCCGAGTGACCAGCGACGCTGACCCTCGACTGGGCTACGATTCCGGCTCGTCGTCCGAGATCCAGTCACTGATCCGGGCTGCGGTCTCGTCGGCGATTGCCTCCCAGTTTTCCGGCCGGTCCGCACCACGTTTCGGTGGATCGAGCTCGAACTCGACTGGCTGGTAGGTGAGCTGGTCGATGGTCTCCGTCGCAATTCGACCGACGAACTCCGCGTTCTTTCGCTTCGACGAGACGCCACCACGGGCCAACTGGTAGTACTCCGTGAAAATCTGGAACAGGACCACTGTCGTTCCGTTGACTGTCTCCTCGTCGAGGTGGCGGAAGAGCTTTGCAGCGTTGTCCGCCGGGTCGGCCCGGCGCCACTCCAGTTCCAGGAGATACAGGTGAGAATCCGTCCTGCCTGCGACGTCGACTGGCGTCCCCGCGATCCGGTATTCGGTTTCCCACTTGAGTTCGGGGTGCCGGACCGCAAGCTGGTCGCGGAGAGACGCTTGTACGGACGTCGCGAACGAGCCCATGAGCGGTTCCCGTCTACCACTCACAGTATCGGCCTTAGCAATTGGGGTCTCAAGCCTCGAACGGAGGCATCGTCGTCAGTGACGATCCTCCCTGTACGTCCGTGATGCTTCGAGGTCGCGTGGAACTGGGATAGCTTTATATCCTATCCAGGTAATGACCGAATATGCCTATGGGAACACTCGAAGAATATGGTGGGGGTGTGATCGCGGATTCAGGTGAGCGTGAACTGGTCGTCGGCGGTGACCGCCCGATACGGATCAGCGCGGGCCACCGGATTCAACACCACGACGGAAAGTGCAGTCGCCCGCACGGCCACAATTACGAGATCTCCGTTCGTCTCTGTGGTGAGCTAACGGAGGAAGGATGGGTCGTCGACAAAGGTGATATTACCGACGTACTCTCCGAGTGGGACCACCGGTTCCTCCTCGAGGCAGGTGACCCGCTGATCGAGGCGATGGAGGCGAGCGGCGACGAGGATGCAGTGGTCGTGATCGATGCACCGCCGACGGCCGAAGTCATGGCAGTGACGCTCGAACGGGAACTGGAACGCCGCCTCCCCGAGACCGTCTCCGACGTCGGTGTGACAGTCAAGGAAACGAGCGAGCTCTGCGCCGGGCCCTGACATGCCGGTGAATGCGGACGCCTCCGATTCGATGAACGAGGGCGACCAGGATGGGCTGCCGATCAACGAGCTGTTCTACTCACTCCAGGGAGAGGGACGACTGGCTGGCGTCCCGTCCGTCTTCGTGCGGACCAGTGGCTGTAACCTCCGGTGCTGGTTCTGCGATTCCTACCACACCTCCTGGGAACCGACGCACGCCTGGATGGATATGGACGACGTGCTGGCGGAGATTCGCACTCACGCCCAGGCGAACCACGTCGTTCTCACGGGCGGTGAGCCAATGATGCACGACCGAAGTGTGGCGCTCCTCGAACGGCTCGACGAAGCTGGTTATCACACCACTGTCGAGACGAACGGAACGATCTACCGGGAGGCACCGATCGACCTCGCGAGTATCAGCCCGAAGCTCGCCTCGAGCACGCCGACCCCCGAACGGGACCCGAAGGGGGACGGTGCGTGGGAGGAACGACACGAGGACCGCCGGATCGATATTGAGGCACTGTCTCGACTGGTCGAGACGTACGACTTCCAGCTGAAGTTCGTCGTGACCGACAGCACGGACATGCCGGAGATCGACGACCTCGTCGAGCGCATCGACGACGCGACGAGCGCGAACGTCAGGTCGACTGACGTCCTCCTCATGCCGGAAGGAGCGACTCGGGACCGCCTCGAAGAGACGCGTGAGACCGTCGCCGAACTGGCGATGGAACGCGGCTACCAGTTCACGCCGCGACTGCACGTCACGCTGTGGAACGACGCACCGGGGACCTGAATCGATGCGTGAGCACGTGACACCAGACATCGACGAGCCGCGACGGACAGAGAACCACCCATCAGAGACGGCAATCGACTGGGAACAGGCACAGGAGGGCGTGCGCCTCCTCCTCGACGCCGTCGGCGAGGACACCACGGAGGAGACGCTGATCGAGACGTGGTCCCGGCGCGTGCCTGCGGCGTTCGAAACCCTGACCGAGGGCGGCCGCGAGGCGGCGAAACCGTCGATGCAGACGTTCGAGACGGCCAGTGACGACTTCGTCGTGAAGACGGGGATTCCACTCTACAGCCTCTGTGAACACCACCTCCTCCCGTACTACGGGGAAGCATACGTCGGCTACCGGCCAGGGGGCGCCGTCGTCGGTCTCTCGAAGCTCTCCCGGTACGTCCGGTGGCAGTCACGAGAACTGACAATCCAGGAGGGGCTCACCCGCGACATCGCGACCGGCCTCGCCGAGGAGATCGGGGCCGAAGGAGTCGTCGTCGAACTCCACGCCACGCACCTCTGTGAGGCGATGCGCGGCGTCGAGACGGCGACGGAGACGGTGACCCGGTCTACTGTCGGCGACCTGACCGACGACGAACAGCGACGATTCGACCAGCACGTCCGTACAACCGACTGAATCCGACGATGGCACAGAACTCCCGCGCTGTCGTCCTCGCATCTGGCGGGATGGACAGCGCCACGGCAGCCTACGAGGCACAGGCACAGGGCTACGACGAGTTGTTTCTCCTCCACACCAGTTACGGCCAGCAGACGGAGGCCAGGGAACACGACTGCGCACAGGCGCTGGCAGGCCACGTCGAGGCGGCGGATTTCCTGCACATCGAGACGAGCCACCTGAGCGAGATTGGTGCCTCCTCACTGACGGACCAGGAGATGGAGGTCACTGACGCGGACATGGACAGCGACGAGATTCCGTCCTCGTACGTGCCGTTCCGGAACGCGAACCTCCTCTCGATGGCCGTCTCCTACGCCGAGGCCAACGAGTGCAGCGCCGTCTTCATCGGCGCTCACTCGGAGGACTTCGCCGGCTATCCCGACTGTCGACCGGCGTTCTTCGACGCCTTCCAGCAGGTCGTCGACGTCGGGACGAAGCCAGAGACGTCGATTACGATGGAAGCACCGTTCGTCGAGTGGTCGAAGACGGACATCGCCGAGCGCGGACTCGAACTCGACGTTCCCTACGAGGACACCTGGAGTTGCTACCGTGCTGAAGCGCCCGCCTGTGGCACCTGTGATTCGTGTGCCTTCCGACTCAGGGCGTTCCAGGAACTCGATGCACGGGATCCGATCGAGTACGCCGAGCGGCCGTCGTACGCGGAATAGAGGCCTGTACGAAGGCCATCTGGTCCATGCACTGAAGGACTGATCCCACGAAAAGGCGCCCTGAACCCGCGTTCACATTCAATCTCCAGCAGCGGACTGAGAAACTGGAATGTGCGTCAGAGGCCACCGCAGTCCGTGAGAAACGGCCACCGAGAGAACGCATCTTTGTTCGCACATATCACCGCCTGTACTGACGCGAATCTATTTGTGAGGGCATCGGTAACAGGCGTGCATCACCTGTGTCAATCGCCCGCACAACTGAGCGACGCTTCGTTCCCTAACGTATGGCAAACAGTAACAATATCGACATCGACGCCATCGTCAGTGGCGAACAGGCGTTCAAAGCAGACCTGCTCGGTGACTACGACAAGTCCCAGTGGCCGGACCGTATCGATTACGTCGCCCGCAAACTCAACGAAGGGGACTACGTTATTGATCCCCAGTCACACCAACCAAAGTATCTGACTGACGGCGCCGATCTCGATAAAGCTGCAAGTAGCCACTATCTCCGTGGCATCGGCGCTCTTACTGGAGATATCTCACGCTCGACGGCACTCCCGGACACGTTCGATCTGGGCACTCTTCTCGTCGAGTTCGCCGGGTTGCAAGCGGGGCTTGAGCACGTCGACCGACGTGACGTCCCGCCCGGTGAGATACTCTCGCGACTGATCACCCGCAAAATACAGCGCCAGACGCGGGATCAGTCGGCACAACTCGCACGCCAGCTGCGGGCGGACGCTGAAACGCCGCGCGAACTCGTCGCGGAACTCACCGCGGTTCCCGAAGTCGCACCGGTCGTCGAACAGGCGCTACCTGACCCGGACGATGCGGGGACGCTCACGACGCAGCTGGCAGAGCTGGACCTGACGACCGAGCTGTGGGACCACCAGCTTGAGAGCCTCGCTCTCTGGTTGCACCACGACATGAACGCGTACGTGGACATGGCGACGGCGACGGGGAAGACGGTACTCGGACTCGCCGCCGTCGCACACGCCGTCGACTCGGGGTCGCTTCACCCTGCGGACCAGCAACGCCTCTCGGACATTTTCGACGGCGACCTCCCCGACCCACACCGTGACCGCCCGAACGACGTCCTCATCGTCACGACTGACGACTTGCTCGGCGTCCAGTGGGCGCGGCTGTTCCAGGACCACTGTCACACGCCGGCCGCGTTCACGCAGGTGCGGGAGTCCGGCATCCGTCTGCCGTGGGGCCACATCGACATCCGGTCGGCGCGGAGCATGGAAGACGTCGACCCGAGCGACTACCGCCTGGCGATTTTCGACGAGGTACACAACTACTCGACCCGTGGCGGGTGGGGGGACCATCTGGTTTCGTTCATCGAGTCTTCGTGTCCCGTCCTCGCGATGACCGGCAGCGTCACCGATCAACTCGAGTCCCTGGTTCAGCGGGCCGACCGGTCGTTCCCCCTGGTTTATCGCTACACCCACCAGCTCGCGCTCGCCGACGGCGTGATCCCTGACTTCGAGTGGACCCTGTCGTTCACCGAAGTGACCGGCTCCGACTCGCTTTCACAGTTCCGGGAGACGGCCAGCCATTTCGACGACGTCGTCGAGTACGACGCTGGGACGTACCACCTCGAGAACGACGCCCTGGCAGAAGCAGCGCCGGAACTCCCGAACGCTGCCATCGACGAGATGGCTGGCGACTACGTCTCGGGGTCGGCACTCGCTTCTGGGCTTCGCGAGCACGGCGACGACGACGTCGCGCCAACGGAGCAACTCGAGACACTCGCGAGTGGTGTCGGCAACCGGACGATCCATCGACTCAATCTCGACGCGGACCTCGCGGCAGTCGTCGAACTGGCAGAACAGGCACTCTCGGACGGACGGCCGGTACTCGTTCTGACCCGGTCCTACCGCGAGGCGAAGGAAATCTGGCAGGAACTGTACGACCGGCACGACGACCGCGTCGTCCAGCGACTCGATGCGGATCAAGACGCGGCGAAACAGGATTCGATCATCAGGTCGTTCGACGAGGCCGAAACCGACGAGAAAGCGCTGATCGGCCCCGGGAAACGCATCGGACAGGGGAACGACATCAGGTCCGTCGAAGTCGGCATCAACATCGCCCGCCCGGGCAGTGGTGTGAACACGTCGCTCGTCCAGCGACTCGGTCGCCTGCTTCGTGACGCGGGCGGGAAGGAGACGGTCTCGTTCTATCACCTCGTCGGGGTACCGCCAGCCGACGCCACGATCGAACCCGACGGTGAATCGTTCGTCCGGACCATCGCAGAGTTCTTCGGCCAGGTACTCGAACCCGACACTGACGGCATCCTCAAACCGCCTTCAGTGTCGATCGAGGCCGACGTGGCGTCGGATATCGTCACGCTGGAACAGCTCGGCGCGCCGAACGTCCGCGACGACCCGCGGGCAACCGCCATCGAGACGGCGTACGCGACAGCTATCGACGACCATCCTGACACCCCCACAGTCGCGACGGACTGGTTCGCCGCAGCCTTCGGCGATCAGACCGATCCTTCCAGGGTCACCGACGCGAGCACGGGGCGTGTCCGCCGGGAACCAGACGACTCCTCCGGGTCCGGGCAACAGGAACCACCCGAGGGTGCCAGTTCGAGCGATGACGAGAGGGATGACTCGTCGACGGAGCCCAAGTCAGGCGATGGTTCGGACGAAGTGGACGAGAGTGATCACGACGAGACGAATCTACCTGTCGAGGACAATCCATCGCCTCTGGCCGAGCACTACGACGCGTTCCGGAGCCTGGGTATCATCCATCGAGCGATCCGTGAATCGGCCAGGACTACCATCCCCGAGACGGATCCCCAGCAGCGGTGGATGGACGATACCCGTTCGATCATCACCGAACAGGGATGGGGCGACCAGGACACTGGCTACGGGAGACAGCAGATGGAACGGAGCCCGTTCAAAATCTCGGAGTACCGGGAAGCGTACGGCACGGAAGACCGGATCACTGCGTTCGAGACGGTCGGGACCCAGACACTCTCGCCGGCGATAACGGCACTGCTGGACGAATCACTCGCCGAACTCGAGTCGTGGGTCGTCCCCGTCGCCCCGGAGAGTGCGGTTCCACTGCCAGTACTCGTCGAGTCCGAAGCGGAGTTAGCGCAGGCGCGGGCCTTACTCGACGAATTCCCCGCGGAGCCTCCCGTCACTCTCGAGGATGCCCCGGACGATGAGTCTACCAGTGGCAGTAGCGACGACTCAGGTGGAGAAACGGACG
Organism: Halomicrobium sp. HArcel3; assembly: GCF_058933135.1. Lineage (NCBI taxonomy): Archaea > Methanobacteriati > Methanobacteriota > Halobacteria > Halobacteriales > Haloarculaceae > Halomicrobium > Halomicrobium sp. HArcel3. The sequence continues at coordinate 753,075 of NZ_JBZYDN010000002.1, forward strand.
GTAGCGATACGACTGGTGGAGTGGAAGTCGGCTCCGAAGACGATACGTCGACACCAGTCGAAGACGTGCGCGGCGTACCCGCCGCGGCGACGGAGGCGTTACACGCTGCAGGCTACGACCAACTCGACGACCTCCGGAGAGCGACCGACGACGAACTCACAGCGATAGACGGGATTTCAGCACAGCGCGTCACGATGATTCGAGCAGCAGTCGGTCGGCAGCACGACGATTCGTGACCGGCGAGAGCGTGATCATCCGGACTGCATCCCGGAGGCGAAGGACCTATCTGGGCCAATCGAGTACCGGTGTCTGATCTATGGCAGACTTCCGGGTGACGTCGGTCGGCGACGACGGCTATGGCCGACTCGGAGAACTCGACGTTCCCCACGGACCGGTCGATACGCCGGCGCTCTTTCCCGTGGTCAGCCTCATCGGCGGCTCGACGACGAACTCCGGCGGCATCTGGTCTCGACTTCGCGAGAACCTCTTTGCGAACGACGAGTTGCAAGGCATCATGTTCCAGGCGATGAGTTTCACGGACTTCGGCGTTTCTCCGAAGAATCTCAACGAACACTGGCGAACACAGCCGTTCCAGGAGTGGTACCCGGACCTCGATTCGCCGGTGTTCATCGACTCGGGCGGGTTCAAGCTGATGAACTCGAACACGTTCAGCGACGCCCCGACCGAAGGCGGCGACGAGAACGACTGGGGTCTCTACACCAACCCGGCGAGCATCCTGGGGCTCCAGCTGGATTTCGGTGCCGACATCATCGCGACGCTCGACTATCCGATCCCGCCAGACCTCAAAGAGGAAGAGAAGATGGAGCGGATGGAGCAGAGCATCGAGAGCGCCGTGGAGTGTCTGCGGATCATCGACGACCCATCACTGTTGACCGCGGACAACAACGACAACGAGCGGGCGAGAGAACACCTCGAACGACGTAAAGCCGAGGGGAACGAGCCCGGCGTGTACGTCGCGCTCCACGGCACCGACTTCGAGACGGTTAGCTGGTACGTCGGGAACTTCATCGAGGCAGTGGACGAGGCAGGTCTCAACCACGCCTTCGAGGGGTTCGCTCTCGGGTCGCTCGTCCCCCTCCGGAGCAGTATGGACGTGCTGGTCAAGCTCATCCAGGGAGCGAAAGCAGCCATCCCGGAAGTGCGCGCGGACGAGATCGGGCTACACGTCTTCGGAATCGGTGGCAAGCAGGTCTCCCTGCTGGCGCTCCTCGGCGTCGACTCGTTCGACTGTTCGAGCCACGTCCAGGCCGCGAAGTATCGGAAGTACGTCGTCCCCGGCGAGTGGGAGAACGTCGCGCTGGAGGACCTTCCCTCATACATCGACGACGACGGCAACTTCCCCTGTGACATGCCCAACTGCACGCTCTGTGGCCCCGAGAGCGACGTCGAGAGTTACGAGGAGATGATGCACGTCCTGAACAGCGACATGGGCTACGACGAGCGCGAGGAGCGGAAAGCCAACGACGAGTTCATCAAGAGCGACTACTACGCGCACCTGGCGCGGCACAACTTCGAGGTGTACAACCAGGAACTGATGCGCGTCCGGGAACAGATTCGGCAGGGAACGCTCCTGGACTACGTCGTCGAGGTGGCCAGGAAGGACGACGACATCAAAAAGGGGCTCAAGGAAGCGCAGCTCCACGACGACCTCGGTCTGCAGGCAGACCTCGAGGAACGCGGAGCGTACGACCTGGTCGCGGGCATGGACCTCACGAGCGACCAGGCGAAGCTCTCGACGTTCGACGCCGGCGTCGACGAGGCGACCGAGAGTCGGACGATTTCGCTCAAACACAGTCCGCACGACTTCGACGTGTCTGACCGAGAGTACGCACCACCGTCGGAGACAGAGGTCCTCCTCGTCGTGCCGTGCAGTCAGCAAAAGCCCTACGCCGAGTCCCGGACGCATTCTGTACTCTCGAAGAAGCTGGGTGGACAGCGGGAGAACATCCACAAGGTCACCGTCTCGGGAATGTACGGCCCGGTCCCGGAGGAGTTCGAGCAGGAACAGCCTGTCCTCGAGTACGAGTACGTGCTCGCGAAAGAAGACGAGGCCCAGATGGAACTCGTTACCGACCGACTCGTCGAGTTCCTCGACCGCTACGGCGACCAGTTCGACGAGATCGTCGGCTACGTGACGAGCAAGACCTACCGTGAGGTCATCGAAACGGCGTTCGAGACGTACGGCCGCGGGACTGTCTTCCCCCGGGACCCCGAAGCGCTCCAGCTGACGGAGTTTTTCCGTTCGAGCAATATGCAGGAACTTCGTGAACACCTGGACCACGAACTCACGACTGGGTCCTGAGAACCAGGTGTTAATTCTGCCGACGAGTTTCGTCGTTTCTGCAGGCGGTTTACAATTTAAGTAGCTGAAGCGTCCTCAGGTGAGTGAGAGTTGCCCCACGGCTGTTCTCAGATACCAATGTTGGCTGTGGAACCACGAGGAACGATCGACCGACCAGTCTGTTTCAGACGGAACTCCCGGTTCAGCACGCCGCCGCTGTGCCGGCCAGGAGAACTAACTACCGGGGCAGTAGTACCATTTTCAACTCACCAAGCACGATGAACACACCAAGGGACCGGCTCGACAGGGCAGTGGACAGGGCGGCCGAAGTAACGTGGTGGAACCGGAATCTGACGAAGCTCACGGACGTCGACGGGATCACGAACTCCCAGTCGTTCGTCGAAGACGACCTCGTCGAACGAAAGGGCCCGTACGTGGAGTACGTCGACGCCCCGGCGTTCCACGACCAGACTGCAGCCGAGTTCCTCTCCGATCTCGGCTATCACCAGGACATCGTCGCGGCGATCACGGCGAAGCTGTTCGGTGGCGACACCGACGGCTTGCTCTACCAGCACCAGGCCGAGACGATCGCGACGATCGACGCCAACGACGACGACAACATCCTCGCCGTGCCGACAGCGACGGGGAAGACGGAGTCGTTCTTCCTGCCGATCCTCGACCACTGTCTGTCGACCGACGAGGAGGGGCTGAAGGCGATCGTCCTGTACCCGATGAAGACGCTCGGCGTCGACCAGCTCAACCGGTTCGTCTCGTATCTCGACGAGATCAATCGCCGGCGCGACCCGGAAGACCGGATCACGATCGGCATCTGGGACTCCGACACGCCCTCGCGGGTCGGGACGCGCGACCACGAAATCGAAGTCGGGTCGTACGTCCGGGGACTCGAGTGCCCACGCGAGGACGACAAACTGAAAGTCCTCGGGGAGATGAACGTCGGGACCGACGATCACCAGTACCCCTGGCTTCGCGTGACTCGCGAGAGTATCCGCCAGGGTGTCGACATCCTCCTGACCGGGCCGGAGGCGCTGGACTACATGTTCGTCAGCGACAACCAGGAGACCCGGGGTATTCTGGGCGAACAGCCTGGGGACGTCCCGCTCAAGCACGTCGTCTTCGACGAGGCCCACGTCTGGAGTGGTATCCAGGGCGCTGCGGTTTCGCTGCTCTCCCAGCGTCTCAAGGCCTACTACGCGGACCGAAACCCACAGATAACGATGGTTTCCGCGACCGTCGACAATCCGACGGAACTGGCTGCGGACCTGACGGGGGCCGACGAGACGACCATCAACACCGTCGAGTTCCGACCGCGAGAGTTCGCGGCCCAGGGGACGCCCGACTTCGAACGGCTGGCGCCGTGTACCATCGATGACCTCGTGACGACGCTCGCGCTCGTGCACGTCCTCGACGTCGACGCAGGAACGCTCTCGACGGAGTACGACCTCGCGAAGGCGGTGGAGACGTTGCAGACCGTGGGGCTGCTCACCCGGTCGTCGCCGCTATCACTGGGGAGCGCGGCCGGCGACTGGGTGACAGGACCGATCGACCAGGCAGTGGCCCGGGCGACGGATTCGGACCCCGAGCGGTTCCCCGACGCCGAAGCTGTCGTCACGACAGACCGTGGCCAGACGCGCGTCGTCGACGCGGTGGTCGAAGACCGCGGAATCCAGTCCGGCTGGTTCGAGTACGTCATGGCCAACGTCCCGGAGGTGGCCCGGTTCGCCGACTGGTTCGACGAGGAGACGACGGGCGTCGTGGGGTTCAAACACTACGACGCGCTCGTCGACCAGGTCGCCGAGACCGGCGTCGACGACCCGGAAGGGGTGCTCCAGTCTGTGCTGGCGTTCGGCCGCCTCGCGGGCGTCGTCACAGAGAAGTACCACACCTTCCTGAAGCCGCCGTACAAGGTGTACTGGTGCCGTGACTGTGAGCGAGTTGCGCGGGATAGCCGGTGTCCCGACTGCGGGAGTGACCTGCTGGAGATGCAGTTCTGTCGACGGTGCCACCAGCCGTACGTCGAAATCGGGGCCGGCGGGACTGTCGGAGACGGTGGCGTCTCTGGGCGCGACGCGTCGGCGGACTCGTCGTTCATCCCCGTCGGTGCTGACGCGAGTGGCGCCACGTCGGCTGGTGACCGGTGTCCGGGCTGCAAGGGAACTCCCCAGCTCTCCGACGTCGGCGTCCCGACGCCGTCGTTGCTGTCGTACATGCTGACCGAACTCTGCCGGGTCTCTCCCTCGAAGAAGACCCTGGTGTTCTCCGATTCGCGGAGTACGGCGGAGTCGGTCGGCGACCGGATCATCGACACGGAGTACGGGCTGATGGCCGAGACGCTCTACGTCGACGAACTCATCGACAGGGGCGGGCGGGCGGACAACTACGACCTCTTCCGAGCCGTCTCCGACCGGCTTCGCGAGGAGTACTGGGACCCACTCATCCAGAACGACGTCAACGAGGACGGGACGGCCTACAACTTCCTCCGGACGTTGCTCGACGACATCGAGGCCCACGCCATGCTGTCCAACTGTGATCACCTGCTGGACAGCGCCATCGTCACGGCTGCGCCGGTGTACGAAACCGAGAATCTGGAAGCACTGCAGGTCGGCCACGCCCTGTACAAGCTGTTCGCAGGATCGTCGGCTCCTTCCTTCTCCAAGCAACGGATGCAGTTCGCTGGCCTGACACGCGAGAAGGTCCTCGACCGGCTGGACTCTCGACTGGGCTACGACCGCTCGCTGATAGACCGTCATCTCGATTCGCAGCTCCGGACGCTGCTCGACGTCGGTGTCATCAGCGAACTGTCCTGGGACGAGACCAGGGAGACCATCCAGTCGTCGTCACAGTCCGAGGCCGTCAAACACGAGGTGTTCGACTTCATCGAGGCGGCCAGAGAGGAGATCGTCGAGCGCGACCTGACTCCCGAGCCGGAGAGCGGTGTGTTCACGCGCACGCCCAAGCGCGACAACAGCGACCTCGTCTTGCTTCCAGAGGCCGCGTTCTGTACGGAGTGTTACCGTTCGTATCCCGTTACTGCCGATGGCGACGCTCCGACGACGTGTCTCCACTGCGACGCGGCCCTGGATACCTATCAACGGTTCCGTGAAACCGACGACGGATTCGTCGCTGACCCGGGATACGCGACCGCTGCCAGTGACTGGGAGTACGCTGTCGACCACTGGGCCCACGACATTACCCGGTTCATCCGGGATGGCGCGATTCCGGAGTACATCTCCGTCGGGATCCACAAAGGAAACATCCCGCATACCCTCCGGGGAGCGATCGAGGAAGGGTTCCGGAAGGACGACCCCGACGTGAACATCGTCAGTGCGACGCCGACCATGGAACTCGGCGTCGACATCGGCACACTGGACACGGTCGCCCAGGTCGGCATCCCACCGACGCTGACGAACTACGTCCAGCGGAGCGGTCGGACGGGACGAACCCGGGGGAGTTCCTCGCTCGTGGTCACAGCCATCCGAGGCAACCATCCAGTCGACAGCCACTACTACGGAAACCTGGAGACGTTCCTCGGTGAGTTCGAACCGGTCCGGGTCCCGGATCCCTACGAGTTCGACGAACTCCTCGCCAGCCACGTGGTCACGGAGACGTTCGCCTATCTCGCCCGGAACCCCCACGAGAGTAACGTCTTCCAGAAGATGTACCGCATCGGCGAGCGCAAGGAGAATCTGGTCAACTTCATCAACTCGGTGACCAACCAGCTCGACATCCTCCGTGAATTCATGCTCGACGAACGGCGTGAGGCCGTCGTTCGGCATCTCGACGACATCTTCGGCGAACCTGGGGTCGAGCTGTTCGAGCAGGTGTTCGAGGGCGACGGGCCGCTCTCCCTCGACGACCGGATGGACAAGACGTTCTCGAAGCTGACCAGTATGTCCGGGGAAGGGGAGACGAACAAGTCGTTCACCGAGCAGAACGGCCGTCTGGACGGCTGGCTCAGTCGCCTCGGCTACCTGGCCAACTACCGGTCGTTCGGCCAGCAGTTCCCCGTCCGGTTCACTGGAGCCAACGACGGCATCCAGTTCGAAGGGTCGGGCCGGCTGTACGATATGTTCCCCGGCGAGGAGAACGACCTCGGATCGGTGCTCACGCTCCACGGGACGGACTACATCGTCGACGACGTCCACGGGACCGAGACGCCGCTGACAACCGTCACCGTCTGTGCGAACGACGAGTGTGAGCGGCCCTTCCAGAGTTACGATGCCGACGACACGACGTGTCCCCACTGCGAGGAGGAGATGGTCGAAACGCCCGTCCACGGCGTGAGCTCCGTCGAGTGCAAGGCTGCCAAAGGAGGGCAGAAAGGCTACACCACACGCGGGCTCCGGTCGACGTACATCGAGAAACCGACCGACGACGCGGCCATCAGGGTGGACGAGCGCCGGTCGGTCTTCGGGCTGGACGCGCGCCTCACCTACGGACAGCTCGAGGTGACCGACTTCGTCTATGCCTTCGAACGGTGGCACACGCGGGGAAGCGACAAGGAGATACTGCAGTCTGAGGCCGTCATCGAACGTGACGAGGCTGGTGGGTCGACAGGCAGTTCCTGGCAGGAACGCATGGCGGACGTCGAGGAGGAGATCTACCGGCCGGTCGGTCAGCAGTACTTCACGCAGGGGCTGACGATGCGTTTCGACGAAGCGGCCGTCCGAGAGCGCTTCGAGACCCTCGCTCACGATACCGTCTCCTGGCCACAGGCGCTCGTCAGCCTCGAACAGGCCATGGAGAAGGCGATCGCCATCGTCGCCGAGTGCGACCGCGACGACTTCCGGGTGAAGGCGTCGACGACGGGATCGGACGTCGTCGTGCACGTCGTCGACTCGCGCCAGGGCGGCAACGGCATCACGTGGCAGGTGCTGGACAGGCTCTCGGCCGTCGAACGCCGCGTCCGGGAGGTCGCCGACTGCGACCGGTGCAGTGACTACTGCGACGAGTGTCTCCTCCTGGCCCGGACGCCCGCGTACTACCTCGACAACGACCTGCTCGACAGGCGGACGCTGAGCGCCGTCGTCGGGGGCAGCCAGTGATTCGCGACCAGCTCCTCAACGAGGTTCAGGACGCCGCCATCGCGTGCCTGTACGACCCGCGGGAGAATTCGCGCTGGGGACTGCTCCGGGGGTTGCCAGCCCTCCACTACCTCGGCGTGGACGATTTCACCTATCCCACGTCGTGGTGCCAGTTCGGGCGCGGGGACCGCCACCACGAACTCGACTACGACTACCACGTCGTCAGCAACGGCCTCGACATCCCCGACGACAATCCGGACTTCGGCGTCGTCACCAACCGGCACTACGAACACGAGACGCCGTACACGATCAAGTACCTCATCAACCGGTATTCGACGACCGACTCGATGCTGTTCGTGCTGACGGACGACCGGCGGTTTCAGCCACAGGACTCGCTTCGACCGCTGTTCCAGGAACCGTTCGTCGATATGCTCGGCACCTACGCGTCCGTGTACGAGACGTTCGAGTCGGCGTACGAAGACGCCGGGTGGCGGTTCCCGCTCTCCGACACGAAGAACGTCTTCGTGCAGGACAACGCTGCACTCTACACCGTCGTGACTGGCGAATCGCTCGCCGACACGACGGAACTGTTCGAGGTGCTGCCCGACGCCCCGTACCTGCCGCTGTACGATGCACTGAGCGACATCTTCGCTCGCCCGAGCGAGTACGGGTCGGTTCCTCTGGACGGTGACGACGGGGTCCCGGAGCTGGTGCGATGGCTCAGGCGACGCATCGAGTGGGACCGGGACACCGCTCGGGAGGTGGCAAACAGCCTCAACGACGCCGTCGTCGCGGACGGCAGTACGTTCGATCCGGCGGCGGCCCGTCGGTCACCTGCGGTCCGCGAGGCGAAGACTGCCGCGAACGACCTCGAGCCGGCGAACTCGGCGATCGACCGTCGCTACGTGAACTGGCTCACGCGCTACGACCTTTGATACACATGAGTGAAGGATACATCCTCAACGCGTTGCAGACGCCGGCGCTGCTACGGCCGGTGTACGAAGCGGTACAGGACGGAAACCATACCCAGTCGACCATCGCTGCAGAGACCGGTCTCGACGACGAGGCAGTCCAGCAGGCGACGACCGGTCTCCGGTACGTTCGGCTACTGGGTCAGGAGGACGGTGACTACTACGTCGTCGACCCGCAGTGGGCCATCGAGGATCCGACGCTCGGATTTCGCATGGCCATCCTGCACAACCTCACCCAGGAGTGTACCCCTGGCGACTGGGGAACGCAGGCCGTCGTCCTCCTGAACTACCAGTACCTCCTCCAGCACGACGTGCAGTACTTCGTCACCGACGACGAGGTGCTCTACGACGCGATCAACGACTGGCACCGGTCGGAGAAGAACTACGTCCCGACGTCGCAAAACGGTGAGATCGACCTCAACAAGAACAAGTTCGTCAACTGGGCACGCATCGTCTCGTACCTCGGACTGGTCCACAAGGCGCGCGGTCGCGAACACACGGTCTACCCCGACCCGGCCATCGTGGCGACGTCCATCTCGCTGGCTGTCGACGAAATCGGCACCGACGGCCGGGTCGGTATCACCGACTATCTCGGCTGGCTTCGCGCAAATCTCTTTCCGGTGGAACAGACGGCAGACGGCGACGTGCCCGCACCGCTGGCCCGAGTCCTGTACGAACTCGTCCGCGACGGCCGATTCCGGCTGGTCGAGTTCGGCGACGCCGGCACGGTCTCACTCGCCCGGACGCCGCGGCGTGATGGCATCGCCCCCGAGGCGAACACGATCGAGGTGGTGGCGGAATGAGCAACGCCGCCCAGCCGCCTTCTGTTGACAGTCTGTGCCCGCATCTGGCGGACGTCGACGACCGGACGCTCCAGCAACTCTTCAGCAAGGTGGCGGCGGTCCGGTCGCAAAATCGGGAGCTGTTCGACTTCACCCACCGCCGCATCGACGTCTATCGACGAACTGCAGGCCAGATGGAGGTCGTCTCGGAGGACGACGTCTACGACGAGTTCGAGGACGGTCGGATGAAGAACTTCGCCGTCGTCATCGAAGGCGAAGTCGGAACCGGGAAATCGGAGCTGTGTGCCTACCTGGCCCATCGGCTCCGTGACGACGGCCGACCGTTGCTTCACGTGGACAAGGAAGACGACCTGATGTCGTTGCTCAGCGAGCGGATCCCGGAGTTCTACCAGGACCAGTTCGGGGAGGAGATGCCGGGCGCCGCGGACTTCAAACAGCTCCGGGACGACATCGCGTCCATCCCGCAGGTGGTCGCGACGAGCGCCGTCTCCAACACGATTCTCAACCTCGGGCAGCGCGGGTACGACGTCTCCATCACGGACGACCAGGACGACGATATCGCGGAGTTCATCCGCGACAAGCTGCAGCTGCTGGTCGAGCGTGGCCAGTACGCGACCGAGGTGACGTTCGTCACCGAACAGGAGTACCGACAGCACGAGTTCCTGCAGATATTCTCCGAGACGCCGGTGGAAGAGGCGGTCGAGACGTACAACGAAGAGCTCTGGCGGGTCGTCCGCGACCGGTACGACACGGCGTCGCTCTCGGACGTCCTCAAGCGCGTCGGTGGGGAGTTCACCGACACGCGACCGGTCATCGTGTTCGAGGACTTCTCGATTACGGCGATGGAGGCCGCGAAACTGTCCAGATTCATCGAGAGCGACTCGACGGAGAATACCTGGGACTTCATCGTCGCCGGGACCCGCGATTCCACCGGCCCGCTTCACACGCAGACGGCCGAAGACCGCTACGAGTTCTACCAGACCAACGAGACGAACTCCCAGAGTGTCCTCTTCCTGGACGAGGCGAGCGCGGTCGACTTCGCCAGGCCGTACCTCGGGTACTTCAAGTCCTTCGACGACAGCGTCCGGTACGACCCCGAGACGGAACCGGGAACGTTCGACCTGCTCCCAGCGCCCGACGGCTCACGGTGCGCGTCCTGCGGATTCTGCGACGAGGGCTTCCGCGACCTCTTCCCGTTCAACGAGCCGTTCCTTCGGCGAGTGTACCTCGGGCTGGACGAAGAACGTCGGTCGCCACGGGAGTACATCATGACCGTCTTCGACGTCCTGAGTGACTACTACTCGGGCCATATTCCGGCCCCGTCGGACGCCGACGCGCTCAAGCCACTGGTGAACCGCATCTCCGTCGCCGACATCGTCTACGAGGACGCAGAAGCGTTCTCGCACCTCGCCCGGTGGTACGGTCGGCTCAACGACGTTGACGACACGATCGAAGTCGACAGACAGTTCGCGGAAGCGTTCGGACTCGTCGGGACCGGAGATGGAACCGCGGAACTTCCCGGCCCCATCGAAGCGACCACCGACACCATCGTCGTCCCGTCGTCGGACGTCGCCGGCCACGGCAGGACGACTGGGCGAGGCCGTGACGGTGGGGACGGTGGAGACGACGGTGGAGATGGAGGAAAAGGTGGGTCTCCCACACAGACAGACCCGGTCGATGACGAGTTCGACGACAAGGCACCACTCCTGGAGTCGTGGCTGAACACACCAGGGAAGTTCGCGAAGATAACCGTCTACCTGAAGCGGGGCCTGGAAGACGCGATCGAACGACTGACCGACGGACACGCACTGTACGAGGGGACCGACCTCGAGTACAACCTCAGCAGCCAGAAACGGCCGTTCGTGTTCTCGATCACCGAGGAACAGCCCGACGAGGACCAGATCAGCATCGACCCCGCCGAGTTCAGGCTCTCCGACCTGCGCAGCGTCCTCCGGTTCGGAATCGAACGCGAGGAAACACCCCGGAGTGCCGACTACGAGGGACTGCTCGAAGCCTGTGGGACCCAGCTCACTGGCTACGCTCGTGCCTGGCGAACGAAGGTCCGGCAGCGAAACCTGGAAGGCGAGAACATCCTCTACAAGAAACGGGCGAGGCACGACTTCGCGGATTTCGTCCTCGCGACGTACAGCTATGTCGTCCTGCTCGACTCGCCCTGGCGCTTCGTCACGGCCGAGTCAGTCGCTGACAGGTTTGGCGACGGCGAGTACGCCGTCGACGAAGGGGTCGATGCCTGGCTCCAGGAGAACCTCGACCACGAGGAGTACGGCGCCCTCTGTGATATCGTGGCTGCTGGCGACGAAATCGAAGCGATGGTCGGTGAACTGTTCGGTATCAGCGGATCGGACCTCGACCGCCTCCGGGTCCGCCGCTGGTTCGACCGCCATTCTCCACGAGCCGTGCTTCGCTTGCTCGGCCGGGGACAGATAGGCAACATCAGTTCCCGGGTGCGATTCAGCCGTGGACCGAAACTCCGCATGCTGGCGAACACGGCGTACGATACCCGGAGTGCACTCGACGAACTCGAGCACCGGTACCAGCGCGACGTCGTCGACGACGTCACCGAGAACCTCGCCGGCGTCCAGATCGAAGACGTGCGAGATACAGTCTCCAAGCTGGACACGTACGACGTGAGTCCGGACCTGATGGAGCCGCTCAAGCAGTTCGTGCAACTGGAGCAGGCGGCGCTCGACGAGATGACGACTGCGGCGGACACCACATCGGACGTTTACGGGCGAGAGACGTTCAACGCGATACAGGGAACTGTGGCGAGCATCAAGATCGCGAATGCGACGCCCTACGAACGGTATCAGGCCATTCAGCTCGATACCGGTGATGGACCGGGGAGCATCGGCGAGGCGTTCACGGAGGTGGCAACCCACTATGTCGAGTAACTCATCGGAGAAAGCGGGAGCGGAACGATTCGAAGACCGGCTTTCGGCCATGTACGACCGTTACCGGCGCCAGCACCTCGAAGACGAACTCGACGAACTCGCCGCGACCATGGAAGCATCCCTGCTCCAGCAGGAACTCGCCGAGAGCTTCTTCGACGAGTCTATCGAGATCGATGCGGACATCAAGGCTGCTGTCGAGACGACGGTGGACAAGCTCGACGACGTGCAGTACGACGCAGTGGAGGCCGAGCTCGACGACCTCGCCGAACAGATCCAGCACGCAGAGACACAGATCGCCAACCGGATCCAGCAACTCCGGATCGAGCGCCAGGATACGGCGACGGCGATGCGACGGCTGAACGAGCGAGTCGAACGAACCGACGGGGCGCAACTGGAGGCGCTGGAGTCCTTACTTCAGGACTGGAACTGGAAAGCGGAAATCTACGACGACTCCCACGAGTCGTTCGAGGCCCGTCGTACCGCGGCGGCCGAGTACGGCGACAACATGAAGTTCATCTTCGAATCGCTCAAAGACGAGCTGTTCGGGGTGTACGAGGACACCGAACTCCGGCCACTCGTGGACAAGCTGCTCGACGACGACCGGCTCGACCTGGGCGGCCTCTCGACGGAAGAGCGCCGCCAGCTCGCCGAATCGGATCTCGCCGACTACATCGAACTCAAGCTCTCCTAGGTCAGTCGTCCGCGACGACGGCCTGTTTCTCCTGGAGCAGCTCCTTCACTTCCAGAATCTCGACGTAGTGGCTGCCGTCCTTCACGTACGTCAGTGCGTCGTCGTCCAGTGCGAGCTCGATTTCGCCACCGATGTAGCCCGATCGAGCGTATTCCTCGAGCACCGTCGGGTCGCCGACGTCCCAGCAGAGGAGCAAGTCGACGTTCGACAGGGGGATCTCATCCTCGAAGTGCTCGGTCGCCTGGAGATGGACCGCGGCATTCCGGAGTTTCCCGGACTGGCGCACGATCGCGTGGACGTCGGAATTCGGCTCGAAGTCCTCGACGGTGACATCGAGTGCGCGGTCGCCACTGGCGACCCGCTGGAGGGTGAGCAGCAGTTCAGCCCGGTTCGACGGGGTCGGCATCTCCTGGCTTTCGACTGTTTCACGCCGGTCCGTGAGCGTCGATTGCTGTGATTTCGCCCGTCGCTGTAACTCCCCCTCGCGCCGGGTTACCAGGTAGTCCTTGAACCACGGGTCCTGGGTCACTTTCGAGAGGTAGAACTCGACTTCCTCGGCGATCGCCCGATAGACGGGACTGGCCTTGTTCCGGATCGTCTCGCGGTTGGCCGAGAGTTCGAAGTCCTGGCAGTTGACCACGAAGAAGAAGTGGATGAACTCGTTGTCGTGGGAGATCGCTTCGTTCAGGCGCTCGACTTTGATGTGGTCCTTGGCGAACCAGACGCCGAACTGGGCAGAGTGTCGACCATAGGTGGGGAACTCGTTTCGGGTCTCCTTACCGCCAACGACGCCGACGATCTGAATCGTCGTCGAACCCCCGTCGTAGTCGACGTCGAGTTCTCGCGCCGGGTAGTGCTTGCACATCCGTGCGGCCGGGAACTCGCCGTCACTGGGCTCGCGTTGTTCGCTCGGCAGTTCCAGTTTGTTCGTGGTCGTCAGCTGGGCCATCGAGTCGTCGATTTCCTCGTCCAGGTCGACCGTGATGTCCATCTCCTGGAAGTCGTCGTCGAAGAGGTACGCCGTCGACCCGGCGATGGTCTTCCACTTCAGGTAGTGCTCGATTTTGTTATACGTAAGCGACTCCGGGTCGAAGCCCTGTCCGGATCTGAAGTTCTGGATCTTGATGAGCGTGCCAGGATTCTCGGCGCGGGTCGGCTGCTCGGTCAGCTCGTACTCCGGAAGTTCACGTCGGTTCAGCTTCTCCCACGGCGACTCCATCACCGCTCGCCGATTGGTCCCGTCCTTGGCGGTGTTGACCTCGATCGCGTCGCTCTTGTAGAAGATCTTCGTCCCGTGGCCCTTATAGCCGATCGAGTCCGTCTTGCGTGAGTTGCCCAGATCGAAGAAAGACTCCATGTCTCGTTCGTTCATCCCGTCGCCGTCGTCCTCGATGACGATGTCCGACCCGTGTGGCCGCGTTCGGATGCGGATGTCGACGGTGGTCGCGTTGGCGTCGTACGCGTTGGACAGCGATTCACGGATGACTTCGAGCGGGTCCTCGAAGTCGCTGGCGATCTCGAGAAACTCGTTTACCTTGTTGACTTTTGGTTCCTTTCTCATTAGAAGTAGCCTCCGAGAGCGTCGTTGACGACCTGGTGTGCGTACTGGCGAATCCGCTTGTCACGTGCGACGTTCGATTCGATGTACTCGATCAGTGGCTCGGTCCGTCCCGTCTGGATACACCGACGAATTTCGCGCACCTCCCGCATGTGGATGATGAGGTTGTGCATGGCGACCGGTCCGATCTCGTCCTTCCGATATTCGGTTCCTTCCTTCCGCATCATTCCGACGAGCGTGTCGTTGTTACAGACCGGACAGTCACACGTCGAGAAGTCGACGTCGTCGACCGGTTCCGCCTCCATGAGCGACCGGCTGTACTTGCCGTTGATCGCGTGATACATGTACGTCATCGAGTCGAACGAGTCGGCGCCGAGCGCGGCGAGCAACGGAATCGCTCGGCTGGAGATTCCGAGGACGTGGAGTGGCCGCTCCTCGAATCCCCAGTCGCGCATTATCTGTCGACAGTCAGTGACCGCCGTGATGAGCGCGTCACGGTTGTCTTTCTTCGGGACGAGGCTGCCGAGGGCGACACCGTCGAACGACTCCTGGAGAACCTTGAGTGGGACGGCGTCCGTGATTTCGTCGAGGAAGGCGTCCATCATCGAGTAGTTGTACCCGTGGAGCGTGAGATACCTGGCCCCCTCGAAGTCGGACGAAAGTTCGACGAACTCGGCGATGTTGGCCCCGGTCTTGCGTGCTTTCTCGATTCGCGTGTCGTAGTCGTCGTCGGGTGCGATCGGGTGGTCGAGATTGACGATGATGTCCGCGCCCATCTTCCGTTGCATCTCGTAGATCGTTCGCTGGTCGATCTCCACCTCGAAGTCGCTCCCGTCGATTTCGTCGCTGTTGAGGAACTTGAACCCGCCCGAGTCGAGAAACAGCATTGCGGAGAGGGGCTCGAAGATATCACGCTCCTTGATCGGGACGGAGAGGTAGTCCTCGTAGCGCTCCCGGGAGATGTTGTAATCGGTCAGGGAGGCCACGGACGTCATGACGCCGTCGAAGTACTCGCTGTACTCCTCCCCGCCGACCCGATCAGCGCCGATGAGACACTCCTTGACGGTCCGGTGGACGCCGCCACCGAACACGCTTCGTTCCATGCCGCCCGCGTAGAAGTTCAACACCGGGAACAGCGTCGGCGTCTCGACCGTCGCGTTCGGCGTCGTCAACCGACCAGCGCGTGCCTGCCCGGCAGTCGCATTGACCGTATAGGTTACCTGGTTAGTAGTCGCTGGTTGCATTAGCTCCCCTCGATTCGGGCCGCGTCCTTTCCTCTGACAAATCGCTTCAAGGCCTGTCCCTTCTTGCCGAGGCCGTCGCCATCAATATACTGAACCGGGACGGGGATGGACTCGTCCTCGATGGCTTGCTGGTACGTCTTTCCGGCGTTGACGACGATGGTGTCGTACCCCCCGGCAGCGACGCGTTCAGCCAGCGCATCGGTCACTTCCGGACGGAGTTCGGCAGCGCGGGCACGGTCCATTCGCCGGTCGTACACCTCGATTTCCTCGTTCCTGTCGAGAATCCCATACTTCGCGGACAGAATACAGACGTCGAGCCAGTCGACGAACGCCCCGTCATCTATCGCCTTCTTGAGTATTTTGTAGTAGTACCCGGAGTAGATATCGAACGCAGGGCCAGGGCTACGAGCCTGGTTTTTGGACTTTGAACAGGACTGTACGAGCAGCGTCGACATAGGCCTCCGTAGTCCCCCCGAGACCTTTAATGTTCGGACTATCGAAATTCACTCCCCAACTGGGGACGCGATAGCAGCAGCAACTGTATTCATCACTGGCAAGACAAGGGTTAAGGCGTCCCATCAGATACCATATAGCAATCGCTACGCTTCTCGAATGAGATATATTGATCGGAATACTGATATAAGACGCGTTCCCGACGACGTGGGCCCGCTTCTCCAGGCGATGCTGGCGAATCGACAGATCAGATACGAGGGCCAGGACGACCCGCCGTTCGTGACGGACGCGCTCAAATACGAGCGGGAACCGCAGGCCAGACGCCAGACGAGCGAGTACACGGACGGGAACCCGTTCGTCGAGTCGATTATCGACGTGTTCGGATTCGACCCGCTCGACTTCCAGGTCAACAGCTGGGAGACGGTCGATTACCTCGACGAGCAACGTCACGCCGACGGTGAGAGCAAGGCGGCCGTGTTCTCGGCACCGACGGGGTTCGGCAAGACCGAAGCCTTCCTCGGTCCGCTCTACCAGCTGCTCCGCGAGGATCGACAGGAATCCATCGCGATCGTCTATCCACGTCGGGCGCTGCTAGAGGACCAGCTCGGGCGGATCCTCGAACACATCCACACAATCAAGACGGACCACGACGACACGCTCTCGGTCGGTTGCTACGTGGGGAATATGCCCTGGGAACGGTCAGATGTGGGGAACAAGGGTTTCTTCGAATCGACGGGTGGGAGGCCCCGGTTCACGCTCTGTAACTGTTGGTGTGGGGAGGACGGAGAGTCCCACTCGTTCCGGCTCCACGGGACCAGCCAGTCCTACGTCCTCCGCTGTGAGAACGACCCCTCCCACGAATTCACCGACCGCGAGCTGATCCTGTCACGGAAGGACCTCGCCCTGAACGGGAACGCGGACATCGTCCTCACCACCCTCGAATCGCTCGAGAACTTCGCCCACAAGCCACACTACTCGCTCGTCGACCGCTTCGATACGATCGTCCTCGACGAAGTCCACCTCTACACCGGCCTCCGTGGCGCACACGCGGCGAAGGTCATCCAGAACGTCGACGACATTTCCGACGACCCGCTGCTGTGGCTCGGATCGAGCGCGACCATCGACGACCCCAAGCGCTTCGGCGGACAGATATTCGGCCGGTCTCCGGCAAACGTCGAGACGACGAGCCCGCCGCCGTCCGACTACGACGACGACCACGACGACTTCGAGCACTACTACTTCATGCTCGCCCCCGAGGACGGGCCCGGCGTCTCCTCGATGGCGCTCCAGCAATCGATGCTCCTGGGGCACACGATGCTCGAAGACGGGGAGGGGCGACGGAGCAAGCAACTCTCCTTCATCGACAGCATCTCCCAGATCAACCAGCAACGGGTCCAGCTCGACGACGCCGACCGCAAGAACGAACTGTGGCAGTTCCACCGCGACGGCGACGAGGAGGACTGGGATGGCGTCGCGTCGGACATGGGCCACCGGTTCATCGACGAACCACTGTCACTCATGTCGGTCTATTCCGAACAGGGGTTCGACAGCGAGACGGCCGCGAACAGCGATATCCTGCTCTCGACGAACTTCCTCGAGGTGGGCATCGACGTCGGCGACATCAAGATCATCACGCAACACAGGACGCCGTGGAACCTGTCGTCGTTCCTGCAGCGCGCCGGCCGGGCAGCCCGGAAACCGGGAATGGATTCACACATCGCGGTGTACCTGTCGAACCTCACCGGCGACGCAAACATGTTCTACCGGGCCGACCGGTTCCTCGGCTCCGACATCCGGACCCCCCTCAACACGGACAACCGCGTCGTCGAGTGGATGCACGACCGGTTCAATCGGTACTACGACCACGTCTCGTGGCTCGACGACCAGTTTATTCGGTTCGACGAACACAGGACGTTCCTCGAACGGTACCTGCAAACTGACCTCGGGTACGACACCTTCTACGAGATGCTCGTGGATCCACGCTCGTTCTTCGAGGAGGAGTTCGGGATCGAAGTCCCGAGTGAACCCATGCTCTCGAAACCGGTCGTCGCCGACGTGCAGGACGCACTCGACTCGTACCTCGATGCCCAGCACGAGACCGTGGCAGACGTCGAGGAGTACTTCGGGATGGAGGATGGTGAGATCGTCCGGGGGACGGACGCCGTCGGCCAGTACGTCCTCGAAGTCCAGGAACAGACGCTCCTCGTTATCAAGACCTTCGACGGACAGGTCTCCGGCTACGAACAACGGCTGGCCTCACGGGGCGGCAGTGGCTACGAGGACCTCGTCCAGGAACTGAACCAGCAGCTGGCCGAGGCGAAGAACCGCGCCCAGGTCGTTCCCTCCGGCGGGACGCACGACGTCGTCACTCACTTCTCGTCGCTCCTGGCCGACCTGTTCGGTCTCACTGGGAAGCTGATGCAGTTGCGCAACCGGGTGAACAGCGTCGTCGACGAGGCGATCGCACCGGTCAACCAGGGCCGTCTCGCGGACCTGAACGACGCCGTCACCCAGCTCGAAACGCTCAGCGAGGACGAGCGCATCGAGGACTACTACCGCCTCGAAAAGCAGGTCCACTACGTCCGGGAGACGCTCGACCAGTACGCCTCGTATCTCGACGGCAGCGACAAACCGTACAACTCGTTGTACAAGATCAAGGACCTCCTGCGGGCTGCCTACTACTTCGACCTCTACCTGCAGACCGAGGGCCGCCAGCTCGACGACGAAGTGTGGTTCGTCCCGCCGAGCTACTTCGACAGCTCCGGACAGTTCGTCTCCGTCTTCCGCGAAGACCAGCAGACGGACCGCCCGGAGGAGTCGATCGATTCAGTCGTGACGACCTACGCTCCGTACCGGTCGGAGTACCAGTCGCAGTCCGGGGTGATGCACGCGTTCCTGCCGAAGACGACCGTGACCGACGACGGCGTCGTCATGGACTACAAGGCCGACGTCACCGGCGAGAAGCACGAGGACGTCCTCGTTCCTGACACCCTCCAGCTCTCGGAGATGACGGACATCTCGGAGGAGAAAGCCCTCGAGATGGTCCAGTACTGCCCGGTGTGTTTCCAGGTCATCCCGGGCAATCTGGATAGGTGCCTACGTCACGAGGAGCGCGAGTACGGGAAGATTCACTCGGAGCCACACGTCGACACGTCGGTCATCGAGCGGACACCGGTCGAATCGACGGGCGACCTGACGCTCGCCGACCTCGAAGCGAAGGTGTCACTGGAGAGCGTGACCCTGGAGATTACGCCCGGGAAATTCTACGGTCCCGACATCGGCGTCTCGTACGACAAGGACCAGGACCGGTTCACCCAGGAACTGGAGAGCCCCGAGACGCCGCTCGGGTTCACGACGCGAACGCGCGGACTCGTCTACGATCTCACCACGTTTCTCGACGGACTTGAGGAGAACGTCGGCGAGTACGTGCGACGATACAAGGACCTCGAAGCGGGCGACCTCGAACATCTCGCCTACCACACGGCAGCCCACTTCTTCCTCCAGCTGGTCGCGGACATCAGCAGCGTCAACAGCCAGCGCGTCTTCTACGGCTTCGACCGGGACGAGGGCGAAGTGTACGTCTTCGAGCGGACGGAGGGCGGCCAGGGAATCGTCGACCTCGTCTACGACGAACTCGATACCGACCCAGGAAGCGTCCTGGAGTCGATAAACCGGCTGGCCTACAACGAGCAGGTGATCAGCGAACGACTCTGGGCGTCCAGTGAATTCGTGGCCAATCTGCCGACCGCTACCACCGACACCGAGTCAATCCGGCCGATCATCGAGTCACATCTCGGGGTTCCCTTCGAGACAGTCGTCGACCGAGTGACCGAGGAGATTATCTCGACCATCGACCGCGCCCAGCAGTTCGCCACCGACGAGGACATCTCGACTGGCGACGCGTACAGCCTCAAGCACGTCGTGGCGAGTGCACAGGTCGCCGGTGAGGAGTTCCCGGCAGACGCAATCGCCGCCCACGAGACGTCGCTCTCCGACGTCGACCGGGTCGAAACGGCGTTCCACTCGCCGGACATCGATGGTTGCGTCGAGAACCTGCACCTCACGGAGTGCATCGAAGCCGGTGACCAGAGTGAGACGCTCAGCTACGTCGTGCTCGAGGCCCTCCGGGCGCACCTGACGGAGTCCGTTCCCACTGAGGAGGCCACCGAAACGATGTTCGACCGCGAACGACCACCAGGGGGTGAGATCGATGGTACGAGCGTTTTCCTTGACTTCTGATAGCCTGGGTTACTTCATCGGGTACACGCTCCTGCACGCGCGACGGGTCGTCATCGTCTCGCCGTGGCTGGGCAACGTCGACCTGCGCTTTCCGGTGAACGACCACCTCGAGAGCCGCCACACGAGTATGCTCGACGCTATCGACGCGTTGCCCGACACGGAGGTTACGCTCGTCATCCGCGAAGGGGAGCAGTACAACGACTTCGTGCGCGACCGCCTACCGGACGACGTGACCCTCATCGAACTCGACGACCTCCACGCCAAGGTCGTCGTCTGCGACGAGTTTGCCTACCTGGGCTCCGCGAACATCACGAGGGGCGGGCTGACCGTCAACCGGGAAGTGTGCGAGATAATCGAGAACGAGTACGACGACGCCTTCGACTACGTGAGTGCGGAACTCGACATCTCGGTACCCCGGACGGATTCCTGATCCCGCTCCGTCTTCGTAGCGCCAGCCCAGGACCGTCTCACCACCCACGTGCAGACGATCCATCGAACAGCGCCACTCGCCCCTCGAAAACCGGGCCGGGAGCGGCAACTATCCACCACCCGGACTGCGGCGCTTCCCCGCCCCGGTTACGCACTCACCGACGTGCGTCGTGAGTCAGACGCCGCCGCGGGCGAGCAGTTTTCGCTTCTCGCGGTCCTCGTCGGAACTGTCGTTCCGGGAGTCGGCTTCGAGCCGTTCACCGCTACGGTCGCGCTTGATTTTCGTCATCTGTGGATCAACCCTGGTTCGCCCTCGCCGGGAGGGCACTGCACCCAGAGAACCGATCCCCCTTAAATCGATAATACCGACCGATCCGCTCAGTCGCCCTGACCAGCTGGTGTCGTTTCCGCGAGCACGTGCTCCGGGAGCTGGATCTGTAGAGTCCACCCGGGGCCCTGTTCCTCGGTGAGCAACTCGTTGATCGGGCCCTCGTTCTGGATGATGTGGTCGCTGTCCCGGGTGACGAGGATGCCAGAGCCGCCGTCGGCAGTCCAGGCGGCGGCGTCCGTGACGATTTTCGTATCGGCATCGTGGTTCAGGACACCGTCCATGGCGAATCGCAGTTCGAGGGGTGGGATCGGATCCACGGTCTGGTCGGCGAGCAGTGATTCGAGGTACTCGACGCGACGCCCTGCCGCCCGGACGTAGGTCCGCAGGTCCCGGAGGATCTCTCGCCGGTCTCCGTGCCCGGCCAGGTTCATCTGCAGGTTCCGGACGTGCTTTGCGTCGTTCCGCGCGAAGTAGACGTGCCTGTCGCCCGGGTCGTACTCTTCGATGTCGGCGTCCAGTTCCACGAGGTACTCGACCATGTCCTCGTAGATGTCGCGGCGCCGCTCGGAGACCGCCGTCAGCTCCTCGATGACGGACTCACTGACGACGATCGTCACCGAATCCGATTCGATCAGTTCGGTCTCGTCCGTGTGTTCCCACTCCCGCTGGACGAAGGAGAGCAAGATGCACGTGTCCGCGAACACCTCGCGTGATGCCGCGGGACTGGAGTCAGCACTCATTCGATGTAATTGTCCGCGAGCGAGGTGATCGTCTCGGTCACGTCGTCGTCCGGCGGGCTGTAATCGGTGTAATCGGGTACCAAACCAGCCTCAGTCAGTTCTCGTTCGAACCGATCGGCCTCGCGCTGCAGTTCGTCCTCGAAGTCCGCGAGCCGGTCCGTTCGGTCCGCTCGCAGCGACTCCGCCGAGGGGCCTGTTGCGGTCTCGCGAGAGATGTGGAGACACGGGTATCGCCAGACGTAGTAGAAGAAGAAGTCCTGCATCGACTGCACGGTCGCGACGTGCTCGGGCCCGAGTTCGGCCGGCGAGCGGTTGGCCAGCATCATCAATCCGTCCTCGATGAGATCTGTCCCACGGACGAAGCCGTCGAACGTCGCCTGAAGCTCATCTGAAGACTGGATGGAACAGTGGAGATCCGAGATGTCGAGCCCGATGTCGTCGACGAGTTCGTCGAGTGACTGCGTGGACTGGTTCCCCTCGGACAGGACCCGTACTACTTCTTCGACGTCGCGCAACCGCGTCCGGAGGTGCGTACTCTGGACGTAGAGGTCGCGATAGGCCGCGGGCGCGTGTTCGAGATAGAAGTTCTGGAGAAATCGCATCGTACTCTGGTGCCACACCTCCGGGAGCGTCGCCACGTAAAAATCGACAACGTCCGCGCGTCGGTCGCCGAGTTCATCCGGCGACGGATCGCTCTCTCCTGCGCTATCGGGGGAGAAGAGAATCGGATCGATAGTATCGTCGTCTACAGGGGAAGCAACTGAGTCTAGGATATCGCCAACGTCATCATTGGCTTCTGTTGCCGAGTCCGTGTCACTGGGTGCAACCGATTCGTCCGCCTGCAGGGAGGGTTCCGCCGGTCCTGCAAGGTCGTCGAACGAGGACTGGAGTCCAGCCGGCGTCGCCCCGTCACCGGGCACGACCGCCCCGGCCAGATACCAGCTGTAGGTGACTGGGAGGTCGAACTCGTCGATCGCGAGGTAGAACAGCTTCTGTAGCTTGGTCTTGCTCGCGTAGGAGGGATCGACGTCGTCCCGCCGACGCATCGCCTCGGCGATACAGTCCAGCAGCTCGTCGAGGAGCGCGCGTTCGGCGGCCGAGAGGTGTCCCATCTATTCGAGCCTCAGCGAGTGTTAAGTCTAGAAGGACCCCTCGACGTTAAATATCTTCATGGCAGTTGCGGCCTGATATGAGGCCTTGGCCTGGACGAGCGAGACCAGTACGATTCAAGGCGACCCACGCGGACGTGTCGGTGTGTCCCCACCGATCAACGTCGCGTTCTGGACGACGTTCTACGAGACTGCCGAAGACCCCGACCGGACGTACCACGACGTCCTCGCCGGAACGGACGACGTCGTCGAGCGTGCGGCCCAGCTCTGGGACTGGAAGGACCTCAGCCGAGGTGTGGACTTCTCGGGTGTCCGGCCAGTGCTCGAATCGGGTGCTCTCGAACCGCTCCTCGAAGAAGATCCCGCGGACGCTGTCGAGACGCTCGGCAGTGAACTCGTCGACGCGGGGGCGCTCTCGAACGCGACGGTCGTGACGCCAGCGTTCCTCCTCCATCTCGCTGCGAGCGACCCTAAGGCGTACTCGGCCCGCTTCCCCCTGTTCGACGTCCGGGTCTGGACGGCCTTCGTCTTCCTCACGGGACGACGGTCGGGGACGGACACGCTTCCAGTGGGTGCGACCACGTCGGCGACGAAGTTCGGCGAGTACGTCGCGTTCTTCGAGCGCACGCTTCCCGATGGAATTGCGGGACGGCAATACGAACGGGCGCTGTTCCGGTTCGGGTCCTACATCAGCGGCCTCCCGGAAGAACAGGTGGGAGAGATCGCCGCACATCTCGACGACCTCGAGGGCGCGATCGACGGATACGCCCGCGATGCAGACCGGTATCTCACGTCTCACTGACCGTGGTGCTCTCGTAGTCCGTAGCCATCAGTCGAGTTATCGATTTAAGTAGGGACATCTCTCTGGACGCGTGAACGTCAGAATCGACCATGCTCACCGATTGCACCACCGGAACAGCTAACATGGATCCGTGATATAGATTAGGTAGCTACCACCCGGCGGGAAACCGCTGGCCCGGATTGTTGGCACCGCCGTCAAAACTAATTCGCGTTCGCGTGGCCGCTCCCTGGCTGCTGTCCAGTACCGACAGGTCTCGGACAGCCCAGTCGAACTCCTCCGAGCAGCTGCGCGACGCACAGTTTTCCCAATCCATGTCCTCAGGCCAACAGTCCGTAGCGTGGCGTGTCGCATCCGAACGCACTTCGACCGACGAGCCGACGGTCGTCGACGGCGAGGAGTCGTCGGCGAACGACTTCGATACCACGACCGCCTGTGCCGAATGTGGTGCGCAGTCGTTCACCCGGAGTGCCGCGAGCGAGTGGTACTGTGAGGCGTGTGGTGCCGTCCACACCGGGGCCGAGATCGAGTTCAGTGAACCTGGCTGGAAGCCCCAGGAGGACCGCCGTACCGGCCCAGCCGCGTCCGTCTCGCGGGTGAGCGTCGGCACCAGGATTGGGGATGGTAGTGGCGCAGGTGTCGGGTTCTGGGCGCGGTTCAACGACCGTCTCGACCACGCCGACGAGACACTCCGCCACGGGCTCCGTGAACTGCGGGCGCTTGCCACGTCGCTCGAAGCCAGCGACTCCCTCGTCGACCAGGCAGCCTACCTGTTCCGCCGGGTTGCCGACGACGGCTTGCTCGTCGGCCACTCCATCGAGGCCATGGCCGCCGCCTGCGTCCACGTGACGGCGCGCGAGGACTACAACCCGTTCCCGCTGAAACAGATCGCCGACGCCTCACCGGTGGCGCTCGACGCTATCAGGAGCGCCGTGAGCAAACTCGTCCGCGAATACGACCGCCAGGTCGCGCCGCCGCTCCCGAGTGCCTTCATCGCGCGATTTGCGTCGGGGACGTCGCTCCCGACGACAGTCCGCCAGCGAGCGTCTGACCTCGCCGACGCAGTGATCGACGACGGCGCCCACGTCGGCCAGAGCCCGACGGGAATCGCTGCGGCGATTCTGTACGGCGCCGCACGGGAACACGGCGTCGAGGTGACCCAGTCGGATCTGGCCGACGTCGCGTACGTGAGCGTGGTAACACTCTCGCGACACTGGCAGACGGTGCAAACGTATCTCGATGCGGAGTAGGCACCACTCGGTTTCCCATCGCGGGGAAGACGTCGACGACACGAGTGGGACAGACTGCTGGCCAAGACAGCGACAGGGTTCGATGTCAAGAGGTAGCTCGGGAGTAGTCGATTGGTTTGACGAGAAGGATTGCCGTTCGTGTAGAAACGTCTGGCTCGGGGCGGGATTATCAAAGGAAAGAACCCGGCCACTACGCTTTTATCCACGTCTACGCCATTCTTTCCCAATCTTGGTACCGAGTGCTATGGAGGTGGTTGACTCGTGAGAGTTGGGGAACTCGGAGAGCTTGCGATTGGAACTGACACACCGGGCGAGAAGTTCGCGGCGAACTGGCTGGCAGATTTACCAGAGCCCCAGTGGCCGGCGTACATCGACGACTCCGCCCGGCTGGTACTGGACGGAATCGGTATCGGCGATACGGACCTCACGAAAGGCGACTACGGGTTCGAAACGGGACGGTTCTACCGGGAGGGCCTCTACCGGACTGCGGGGATCGAATCGCGGAGCACGTCGCTACCGATTGGTGACAGGAAGTCCGGAACCATCGGGAAACTCGCCTTCGAGTTTGCCCGACTCGCCGAAGAACTGTCCCAGTCCACGCACGTCGAGTACGCCGACTTCGGCCAGGCGCTCCAGGCGGCCGTGAACAAGGCACTCGTCGAACGGATCGAAACCGGCGACATTGACGAGGAAACCATCGAGACTATCGATATTGGCGCAAACGCGACGACGGTCGATTTCATGCTCGAACTGTTCTGCCGACCACAGAACGACGCGTATCTCGACGCGCTTATCGACACCGTCGGCAACCTCACCAGAGACGGGACTTCGCTGCTCTCTATTCTCGAATCGCCGCGGATGACGACGCCGCTGTGGGAGCACCAGCGTGCGGCGATGGATACGTGGCTGGACAACGACTGTCGTGGCGTTCTGAATATGGCGACGGCGACGGGAAAGACGGTGTGTGGCATCGCGGCCATCGCCCACCACTTCGGCAAGTTACACCCAACAGATCGCGACCTGGCCCAGCACCGGGACGAGACGCAAGGGCGGGCGACCGTCGTCGTGGTTGCCCATCGGAAGCTCATCCTGGAACAGTGGCAGCGGGAGTTCGACAAACACCTCAACATCCCCGAAGAGCGGGACGTCACTGCCGAACGGACGGCGACCTTCCACTGGGGAGACGTCCAGTTCGTAACTGCGAATCATCTACAGCAACGAGGCGTCCCGGACGCCGATCTCGTCATTCTGGACGAGACACACCACTACGTTGGCGGGTCCGGGTTCGGTCAGCTACTGGACGACTTCGATGGAGACGTCCTCGCCCTCTCCGGGTCGCTGACGAACACTGATCGGCGAAGCCTCGAACGCCGAGACATTCCCGAGGTGTTCCAGTTCACACTCCGGGACGGACAGGAAGCCGGTATCGTGCCGACGTGTTCGTGGACCGTAACGTACACGCCCTTCGAGGGTCAGGCGAACCTCGCGAGCGTAACCCGGACGCTGGAAGAAGGATTCGACCGATTTCGAGACGGCACGCGACTGAAGGAGGTCAACCAGGAACTCGACGAACCCCGGGAGGCGACTGGATTCGATACCCTGAGCGAAGCAAGGTCGCTTTCCCAGTCGACACTCGGTCGGCGTGTAAAGGAACGAAACGACCAGTTCCGCGTCTTTTCGTCGGCGATCAAGTCGCGACAGATGACGCGGTACAACCTCTCGCCAGACCTTGAAACCGTCGCGAGGCTCGTTCTCGACCACGTCGGCGAGAAGAAGTGCGTCGTCCTGCTGGAATCCCAGGACGAAATCGAGTCAGTCAAGGAGATGGTCTCGATGAAACTCGACGATGACGATGAGGACCTGTTGCTGACGGTGTCGTCACAGCAGGATGACCTCCTGAAGGCCGTCGAGGAGTTCGACGACGAGTACGACACCGGCGCCCTGATCGGCTCGGGGAAGACGCTGGGAGAGGGGGTCGACATCAAGACGGCTGAAGTCGCCATCAACCGGGGCCGGGGCAGGCTCAGCAGTTCACTCATTCAGCGGATGGGTCGCGTGCTCCGAAATCCGACCGGCGACAAACACGCGGAGTTCTATCACGTCGTCGGCGTTCCCACAGAGTCCGACGCGCGGCTCCCCGAAAAAGACGGTATCGAGTTGCTGGAAACCGCTGCCCAGATGGTCGAGTGGGGACAGTCACTTCGAGCGCCACCGTCGTTCGAAGTCGACGGGAAAGCCGGCAACGTCGCTGCCATTATCGAGGAACTCGAACAAGCCGGTGCCAGGGCGATCGAGGAGCGATATCCCGACCACTACGACCCACCGAAAGACGAGGCCACCTGGGAACGACTGCAAGAGTTCACGACGGACGTGCGCTCGACCACCGGTCAGTCGATGCTCCTCGAACTGGAGATCGACAAGCCCGAACCCGAGGTCGAACCAGTCGTCGCGTTCACGCTCGACGAACCGGCGACCCAGTACGAACCGTACGCGACCACGACCGTCGAGGTCGAATGCTGGGTCGGTGAACTGTTGCAGGCCGCCCTGGCCAAGACCCCGAATCAACTCGACGAGTTCGCCAACGAGGCCCTCCGCGAGACCCTCCAACGGGGTGGACAGTGGACCGTCCCGGTCCGCGCGGAGAAGCGAGTTCGACTCCGGCTCAGGGCCAGTCCCGCGCTCGTCCGGATGCTGGAGTCCGAATCGGCTGACGAGAGCAATTCTCTCGCTGCTGGCAAAGTCTCCGCACTCGTACAGTCGGCATTGCTCCGGAAGCTGGGCCTCCGTGACAAAGATGG
Source organism: Halomicrobium sp. HArcel3 (assembly GCF_058933135.1). NCBI lineage: Archaea > Methanobacteriati > Methanobacteriota > Halobacteria > Halobacteriales > Haloarculaceae > Halomicrobium > Halomicrobium sp. HArcel3. The sequence goes on from NZ_JBZYDN010000002.1 coordinate 780,746, forward strand.
ACACGAAATCGCCGACCACGTCGAAGACGCCTTCGATTCGGCCACCCCGCGCGAGTACGAGAGCGTCGGCGACGTGGTGAATCGGGCACAGAGTGCACTCGGCAGTGAGGAGGTTCTGACCGCAGATGACTGACGACATTGAAGCAGTAAGAGCGATTCAAGTACGACTTGGACGCGAAACTAGACGTGGTCTGTATCTCAAATGGATAGCCATCGGGTTCCTCGTACTCGGGGTAATCGCCTTTGCCACTGGGTAAGTCATCGCGAGCGGGCTGTTCGTTGCGCTAACCGTCGCTTCTGGTCTCGGCGTCGCTTGGACGAAGTCCCGGCACAGCACGGGGCGGGCAGAACTCATCGAGAAATGTACTCACAGTGCCAACCGGACAGTCAGTGTGGGACGGACTGCAATTCGAAACGGTGAGATCGCCGACGCGAGACAGTCCTTCGAACGGGCACTGCAGTTCGGTGAAATAGCGTCGACGGAGATGGACGAGTCCCCAGCCGACTGGGACGAGCGCGCAAAGAAGGCTGGAATCGACGAAGGGGTACAGCTGGAATCCGTCGTCTCAAAATCGTACCTTCGCCTCCTGGACGAATACGAGAATTCGGCATACGATCGTGCACGGTTCCGGACCACGTTTGGCGATGCTGAGAGCGCACTTGGTGCTCGGGACTATGTGGCCGTCGTCTCACAGCTCGCAGACCTGTCCGAAATGCTCAACGACGAATCCGCGTTCGTCGAGGGACTGCAGCAGTCGTCAAAGGTGACTGCAGTCGAGGGAATTGGACCCCGGCGAGAAGAGATACTGGCGGCCGCCGGGTACGATGACCCAGTACGGCTCGCCAACGCCTCGGTCGGGACACTGGCTGACGTATCGGAGATCCGGCAGACGACCGCAGAATCGGTCCGGTCTTCGAGTCGAACACTGGTTGCCGATGCGACGTTCGTGGCCGGACTCGTCGGTGACGAGCCAACCATCGAGAGCTATCGAGCGAAATGGAACGAACTGGCCACGCAGCTCCGGCGCGACCTCGTCACAGAGAGTGTCGATGCTCTCGAAACGGGTCTGCAGAACCTTCCAGATCCCGCGTCCATGAGCCCCGACGAGGCCGGCGACGCTGCGGACCAACTGACGGCTCTCCACTCATCTGTCGTCGGGCCGATGAACCGCCTGAGCACACTTCGGGAGTCGACCACGGACAGCCAGTGGGTGACCGTTGGTCTCGCAGCTCTCGAACCGGCCGATCATCTTCCACCGACGGCGACGGTGGAACAGTCGAGGCACTCGCTCTCTCTCGTACTCAGGCGCCCGGAAACGATACAGGCCGAGTTCGATATTTCACGGGCGAGGGCTAAACGCATCCGGCAGCAGTCGCTCGACCGTCTCTCGAAGTGGGAGGCACCGTTCGACCAGTTCGAGGCTCCTGTCACTGCATTCGTCGACCGGCTCGAACAGTACGACAGCATCGCAGAGTGGTACAAGCCGTGTAAGGAGGCGATCGAGGAGGCCGAGGAGTCTATCGAACGTGGCCGGTCGGAACTCGAAGCCGACGTCGATACGGCAGCCACGCATCTCGAAACAGCGACCGAGAACGTCGGCCAGGTGAAATCGATTCTGGAATCGGCCACCTTCCCGCCGACCGTCAGGTCCGAGTTCGAAGACCGACTCGAAGAACTCGCCGGAGAGCGAAGCGAGCTAGAAACGTCGATTACGGAACAGCGGCACCGAGAAACGTTCGAAGCGGTGAAGCAACTGATCGAGGAGGCAGACGACCAGACGGCTGCGGGGCAATTCGAAACCGCGGAATCGACCCTCGAGCGTGCGGCGGAACAACTTCCGACCGTCGAACCGACGATCGACCAGTCCCAAATTTCCACGGTCGAAGCGGAGCTCGAGCGGGTACAGGGCGCTGTCACGGTGGCCTCGATTTCTGAGGGACTCGACGACGTCGAAGCGCACCTGCAGCGTGCCCAGGAGAGCGTCGGTGACGACCTCGACACCACGCACGACCAGCTCTCTCACGCACGTGTGGGCCTCACCACAGTGCAAGAGGAGTTAGAGGACCGACCACTCCCCGAGAAGCAATCACGGGCACTCTCCACTCGTATCGAGGACCTGCAGGAGTCGCTCGAGACAGTCGAGCACGAGGCTGCCGTACAGGAAGCTCACCAGGAACTCGAGGAGGCACGGAACCTGATCACCGAGGCGGACGAACTGGTAGAGATCGGGCAGCTGGAGACGGCCGAGTCGAGCCTCCAGGAAGCGAGCAGTCATATCGCATCGGCTGAACCAGTGCTCGGCGAGTCAGCGATTGCACCGGTCGAAGGTGAACTCGCGCGAGTCGACGACAGTATTACGGCCATCGCTGTCTCGAATGACCTCGACAACGTCGAGGATGCGGTCCAGTGTGCCCGGGAGAACCTGGACTCCGATCTGTCCGCGACTGCCGACCACCTCTCAGAGGCTCGGTCAACGCTTGAACCAGTCCGGGAAACCGTCGAGAACGATATCCAAACAGCCGAACAGAAAGAGGCGCTAACTGCTCGCATCGACGGCGTCCGTGAATCGATCGCTGACGTCCAGCATCGTGCGACTGTGAAGGAAGGCGAGCGGTCTTTAGCGGACGCACACGAGTTACTGAGTTCTGCACGAGACGCCATAGATGCGTCCGAGCTTCGCGACGTGTTCTCGACCATCGAGACTGCGCGAGAGCGAGTCGTGTCGGTCCCCGTGGGAGAACTCGAAGACGACCTTACTGCCTTCCGTGAGGAGGCCGCCTCGGTCCGGGAAGCGCTCGTCGACGCCATTGCGACGTACGCGCTCGACGAGACTGAGCACGAACTGAACCGGGCACGTGGATATCTCCAACACGACGTCGACGATACGCGAGAGCGTCTCCAGGCCGCCCGGAATCACCTGCGAGCGGCCGATCACCTCGCAGATGACGATTCCTTTTCAAACCCGGTTCGGGAGACACTCCTCGAACGGGTCGACCGGTATCACTCGCAGGTGCAGACCCTCGTCGATAGTTGTCGGGAGCGAGAGATTGCGGAAGCGATAGACGAGGCTGCCGACGAAACCGGGGACGTACGGGAAGCGTTCCGGTCCGGTGCAGTCGAGACCGCACAGGAACAGGTGGAGGCGGCTGCCGCCCGAATCGAGGACGTTCCCGACGATGCGCCCGAATCGTCGGTCGAGGAGTTACGGGAGGGGCTGGCGACGGTACGGACCAAAATTGCCCAGCACGAGGTGAGCGAGTACATCGCGAACGCGGAAGCGACCGTAGACGAAGCCGAGGCGGAACGCGCTGCCGGAGAAGAGACGGCAGCGATCGAAGCGTACCAGCGGGCGATAGACACCTACGAAACCGTCCAGCTGGACGCATATGACACATCGGTTCCGGAAGAGTTCGAGATCGAACGCCGTATCGAGCAACTGCACGCGGAAACCGAGAACGTCAGAGACCAGTGGGTCGAGACGCTCTCGATGCAGATCGACAGGGAACTCCGTGCGGGCGAACGCGCCGTCGCACAGGGACTGGACGCCGCGAGCGAGGGCGATATCGAGTTGGCCGAAACGAAGTACGAAATCGCCGAAGAGGCCGCGACAGCGACGAGGGGTCGCCTTCACGAGAGTGTCGAGGATCCCACCGGTGGCGAACTGTCACTCCCGCCAGCAGTTCGCACGGAGTACCAGTCGGCCACCAGTAGCCTCACGGGACATCTCGGCTATCTCAGAACACAGATCCAGGAAGCGACCGATACGGCCGATGGGGCTAGCCACGCGACAGCCCTCGCGGAGTACTACGATGGGCTCTACACGGTCTACCGGGCGCTACCGGATACCGGCCATCCGCTATGGCGGGACGCACTCACGACAGTCCTCTTCGGCGGGGATGGACTGGCAGCAGGCGCAACCGAGTTCGGAACACAACAGGCAGAGCGTAACGAGGCATCGATTTCCACGCTCAGGGAGGAAAACGGGGATGGAGACCAGATCACCGAGTTCTTCCAGATCGACACGGCTATTCCCCGACCCGAAGATCAGAAGCTGGTCAACGCGAACCAGCAACTCCCGGTGGCGCCGGAATCGAACACCGTCTTCCCGGTCGACGTCGATTCCTCGTCGGTCCTCGACGCCATCAGGCTTCTAGCCGAAGTTCCGGCATATCCAGCCGCCGACGACGAGGGAGGCGACGCAACCGCCCTGCTCGACGTCGCCTACTTCGAAGAGCGATTCACCGACACTGGGGGTACGGTGCCTGCGGAAAGCCCGAGTATGGAACGGTCTGTCAGCAACGAACTGGCGGAACTCCAGCAGGAACTCGAAGCACAGATAGGCGATTCCTGACGCCTATTCAGGGGACGTCTTGGACACAGTAGAAGCTATCACCACGAACGAGTGTGTCGCCACGAGAATCTGCCATCTCGGCAGTGGCACGAACGTCACCGCTAAGTTGCAGTCGATGGAACCCGTCGAGAACCTCTTGCATAGCTCAAGTCCGTCGACACAATCCGTACTGTGTGAGGGTTGGGGAAGTTCAGAACTGCTTCACATCAGCTCGTTATCGAACTCAGAGACGATCTCGTCGAGGACGCTGTCCTCCCCTGTTTCGTCTTCACTCTTGTCGTTTGTTTCCGCTTCGTCGTCCGGTTCCGCTGCTTCCTCTGTCTCGTCTTCTAGTTCTACTTCGTCTTCGCTCTCTTGCTCCGCGCCGAGCGCTGAGTGCTCAGCCACCCTCTCGTCTACGGCGGGAACGTCCGCCGAAAGCGGGGTGACCGACATATCTCGTGAACTCGAGAGATTGAGCACTGTCTCCCCGTCCTTGTCCCACTTGCGGAGACGCACTTCCGTCAGGACGTACCACTCGCCGACGGTCCAGTCGAACTCGCAGTCGTGTTTCGCCCAGACGTCGAACGTCGCCGACGTCCCTGTGACGTCCCGGATGGTAAGTCGAGCGTCCTTTTTCTCGTCCGGGGTGTGGCGTTCGGCGACGTAGACTGCTGTTTCGCCGTGGAACCGGCTCTCGTTTGGTAGCTCCGCGAGCGTGAAATAGTCGTCCAGCACGTCATCGTGGCTCGACGCCTCCGCCTCCGCAGGGTCGTCCGCTTGCTGCTCCTCGGACGTAGACTCGGAGTCCTCCGTCGAATCGTCAGAATCGAGGTTAGCAGCGTCGACTGCAGCTGCCCACGAGCCGAAGTACGTCGAGTACTTCCCCGCATTGTACGCTCCCTCACGGTTCATATCGCTGGATGTCGGCTCACCGTCGACGGCCTCGGCAACGCGTTCGAGTTCACCAAGGAGTTCGTCCTCGACACTGATGCCCGCTGCTTCAAGAGCGCCCTGCCAGGATTCGAACCCGTCAGTGACGTCACCCTGGTCCCAGTCAGTACGACCAAGGAACTCGTTCCGCTTTGGCATTCGCCCGAGTTGTGAAGCAACGTCGTCGATGGATTCGGCTATCTGTTCCCGCTTGCTACGCTCGGTAGCGACATCACCGTCAGGGCTCCGCTCTCGTTGCCACGCCCGCCGATGGTCGAGGTAGTGCCTCCCGGACTCGGTGAGTCGATAGCCGTTAGACCGCTCGTCGAGTTCGAATTTGTCGACGAGCCCCTTCTCGGCGAGCGTATCGAGATTGGGGTACAGTCGACCGTGATTGATATCCTCGTCGTAGTACGTCTCCAGTTCGTCCCTGATCGCCAGTCCTTTGGCGTCCTCGTGACCAGCGATGACGACCAGCAGGTCGCGCTGGAACGCCGTGAGATCGGCGAATTCGGCCGTCGAGTGACTGTCGTCTCGCTGGTCATCTGTGGCATCGTCCATCTGTGGCTGGGTCTCCTCTGTCGTTTCCTGTCGTGATTGTTCGTAGGCGGTTACGCGGGATTCGAGATCAGCAACTCGCCCGTCAAACGTCGCCGTCGCGATGCTCGATGCGGAGAGATGGTCACGGGCGTCTTCGAGCTTCGATTCGACCGTCTCACGAACGCCGTCCGGGTTCTCTGATCCCTCGATCGCTTCGTCGAGGAATGTCTCGCACTCCTCGAGGAGCGACTCTATCCGCTGGGTAGCGTACTCCCTGTTCGCAGTTGCCTGGAGTTCGTCGATCAGGTTTTCCTGATGCTGTATCGAATCGGCCGAGAGATACGGGACGTCCCGGTCGATGAGCCTCTCGGAACGATCCCGTGCTTCGTCCAGTTTCGCGAGCGCGGGCTGCCACCGCTCGGCGTCGACGTCTTCCTGGGCCGCCTGGATCGAATCGTCGAGCCTGTCACGAGCTCTCAACCATTCGTGCACCTGCTCGATATCGTCTCGCCGTGTGCCAATTCGATCCTGGAGTGATTCGATGCGATCGGAGGCCGACGAGCCGGAAGGTGACTCTAATCGGTCCCTCGCTTCCTGGATCTCTTTCGCTGCATCTTCGAGCGCTGCTTCCGCATCGTCGACGTTCCCGTGGGAGAGATAGCCGTTTACACTTGCCAGCGATCGTTCGACTGCCTCACAGGTTTCTTCGAGCGACAATTCGCGGGCCCGACGGATGGCCCCTTCGAGTGACTCCTGTTCGTCTCGTACCTTCTCCTGTAGCGGCTGAACTCTAGACGATGGTACTGGTTCGGGTACGGTAACGAGCTTCCCCATCAGCCGTTCCAGTTCCTGGTTTGCCCTTGCTATCGTCTGCTCGGCGTTGTCTCGCTCGCCCGCTACCACCAGTTCCGTAATTTCGTCCTGCAATTCGTCGACTCGCTCCAGCGTCGATTCGACGTCCGCTTCGAGCACCTGGATCTGTTCATCTTCAGCACCCTCACCGTCGGCGTTCTTCGGTTCCTCTTCGTTCGGTTCCTCTTCGTTCGGTTCCGTTTCCCGCTCGATCGTGACTCGGGACCTACTAGTGCTACTATCGTCTGGAGACTCGTCACTCCCCCGCAACAGGAGGTACCCGACTAGAATTCCCCCGAGCCCCAGGCCAATGCCCAGGTCACCGACCGGGAGTATGTCGCCATCCATTTGCTTCCCTGATACGCCAGGGCCATCACTTCCACGTGGCTCGGCGTCCGGAAGCGGGACCGGAGACGAGTCGGGCGACGTAATCGCGTACACTCCCCCGTCGTCACTCCCGACGTACACCATCCCGCTCACGGCAGTTGGCGTCGAGACGATACTGTCGGCCGATTCGAATCGCCATCGCTCAGTTCCGTTCTCCGCGTCCAGGGCGTACAGATAGCCGTCCTCGCTCCCGACGTACACCGTCTGTCCGGCCACGATCGGAGACGCCTCGATCCCTGGACCCCAGAACGCGAACTGCCACGAACTGTTCGCGTCGAAGCGCCACTTCTCGATTCCAGAATCTGCGTAAAGCGCGATGACGTCGCCGTTCTCCGCACCGACGTACACCAACTCCGTCGTCACTGCTGGTGACGTCACAATCCACGGTGTCGTCGTAAATTGCCACTGTGTAATTCCGGTGACAGGATCGAGGGCGTACACCCGCCCCTGCGCCGTCTCGCCAGGGTCTGTCCCGGCTACGTAAACGGTATCGTTGGCGACGGTCACTGCAGGCACCCTGTCGATGACCCTGTCGACGTGCCACCGCTCGGTACTGTCGAATCCGGTGGGGTCGTCAGTGAGGTCGAAGGCGTAGATCGACCCGTCGTCACTGCCGACGTAGACGCTGGTGTCCGTTACCGCGGGCTGCGACAGCTCATCCCCGGACAGCGACGCTTCGGCCGAACGACGACCGTCGTCATGGAACGACAGGAGGGAGGTTCCACTCGTCGTGTAAATGTGGTCCTGCCAGATGACCGGTGCCGAAACTGAGTCGCCGTCGAGGGGTGCCGACCACTGCTCCGTGCCTGACGTCGCGTCGATGGCAACGAGCCTTCCGGCAGTCGTCGTCACGTAGACGGTCCCTTCGGCGACTGCCGGCGAGGTCGGCGTTCCGTCCGCAAACTCGAAGTTCCAGTGCACTTCACCGGTGATTGCATCGAGAGCGACCAACTGCCCACCCTCCGTTCCCACGTAGGTCAGATTGTCGACGACGGCCGGTGACGTGCGGACGTTCGCGCCAGCCCGATGCTGCCAGAGTGCGGCCGGGTCTGCGGTCGGTCCGCTCTGGTCTGCCGCGAAGCCAGTGTTCGCCGCGTCGTACTGCACCATCGGAGAGCCACTCACGACAGGCGTTTCTGTAGCACCGTCGGCCGCCGAACCCTTGACAGTACTACTACCGAGGACGCCGCCTCCAGAGATACCGAGTAAACCAGCGCTACGAAGTATGTCACGCCGGGATTGTTCCGCCATTCGGGTAAGTCACTATCAGTATCCCATTTATATCCATTTCTTCCGAGAATACACGTAGTCGTTTATTTCAAATGTCGAGGAGCGTGTCACAAGTCCACGATCTGTATTCACGGAAAATCCCGGCGCCTGGCTGCGACTGGACTTGGTGTCCAGCGTCGCCTTGATCACACCGCTCCAGGTAGAGTCGGCATCTCGGCGATCGCGATAGAGGCGTTCTCCCGGAGGCTTTGACATTGATAAGGGAACCCGGTCCTGGACGGGTGGACCATGAAGACCCACGTCACCTTCGTTCTCGACTCCTCGGGCTCGATGTCGACCATCCGCGAAGACACAATCGGCGGCTACAACACCTTCCTCAAGGACCAGCGGGACGAGGAGGGCACGGCGACCGTCTCACTGTACGATTTCAACACCCACGTCAACCTCGTGTACGAGACCTGCCCGATCGAGGATGCTCCGGAGCTGGGTAGCGACAACTACACGCCTTCGGGGCAAACTGCGCTGCACGACGCGATATACCAGGCGATCACCGAAACGGCAGACCACTTCGCATCCATGGGAGTCGAAGAGCGACCTGACAACACCATCGTCGTCATCCTCACCGACGGGAAGGAGAACGCGTCCGAAACCCCGCAGCCACGGGTGCGAGAACAGATCGAGTACCGCCAGTCGGAGTTCGACTGGGAGTTCCTCTTCATCGGTGCGAATCAGGATGCGGCCCTCACCGCGGGCGGGATGGGTATCGACGGAGAGTACACACTGGACATGGCACACAGTGGCGACGGGGCAGAGGCTGCGTATGAATCTACTTCTGACCGAATCAGCAACGCACGGGAGGAAGGGTCAACTGGTGGGTTCGGGGCAGCGGATCGAGAACGGCAGGACGACGCACGGGACTCGTAATTCCTACGTAGCAACTATCAGTTCCATCCTCGATAGTCCTGGCTCTGATGTGACCGGTTGAATCTCATCTGAATATTTCGGGAGTATCTACGTAGCTACGTGGACGAGGTGGAGTTTGTACTTGACTTCCTCGCAGAGGCCGCGGAGGCTATTGGTGGTGATTTGTTTGAGAATATCGCCGTCGATGTAACAATAGATATGGTTCGCTCAAGCCCGTGAATAGTGTTTAATAAGAGAGGAAATGGAATATAATACCCATGGATGCGACAGAAATCGAACAACAGCTCTCAGAGGTTAAAGATCGAATCTCAACACTTTCCGTATCATATCTTTTATTTCAATGTTGGGCAAAACGCCCCGAGCCAACCGCTCACCATGGCTCATTGTGACGGATTTGAGCTGCATCTTACTGCCCCCCGTAGCTGCCGTGATCTCGACGAGCGTGGTCTAGCTCTCGGCTCCGCACCTCCATCTTTCCATGCTCGTCTCTCGCGTCGTAGTGCTCTTCTAGTACCTCAGGCGAGACGTCGCATCGGCCGCTGAGATAGGACCGCTCAACACCAGAAGAGAGCTGATGAGAGATGTAGCCACGACGGATTGCATGGGGTGATTCACTGCCAGGGCACTTCGAGGCAGAGCATGCATCTGTAGCATCACATGCTTCGATATCACGATTATAAGGACATCCCTGGTCCACTTCACAGGGACGAGTCCATTTGTAGACGTATTTTCGGACAGTCGTTGAGGATATGCGGCCGTGCGAGGTCGCTAACAGGGGTTTCCGGCCGTATTCATCAGTGACGTCCGGTCGTTTCTGACTAAGATAGTCGTTAATGACGTCACAAACATGCTGACTCAGTGCTATCAGCCGCTCACCGTTTTTACCATTCTTGAGCCCCGTACCAGTATCGGGACGATGGTTTGGTTCCAGATATGGTGTATCCTCACGGGGATGATAGTCATCACAGTCGAGAGACTGAAGCGTGCCAATCCGTGCTCCAGTGTCAGCTAAGAGCAGCCAAGTTACGTGTTCGAGGGACGCATACTTGTAGTCCGAGAGCCACTGAATAATTTCTCTTGCTTGATCAGCTTCAACAGTGTTAGAACGAGCAGCATCTCCCTTCTTTATCGATGGAACACGAACCTTCTCGTGGAGATTCCATTCCACAGCATCTATCTGTCCGCAATATCGGATGAACTGCCGAATGACTTTCTGCTGCGTCTTTTCAGTTGACTGCGCGAGGGTGTCAGTTTTTGTCGGGGCCTCTTCACGTCGCCAGATGCGATAGCTATGAAGCTGACGACCAGTGAGCTCGTTCAGATTGTCAATCCCCTGCTCAGCGCACCACTGCTCGAAGAAATTCAATGCAGAACGGTGCGTCTGCAGAGAGGACTTTCGGAGATCTTGACTTTGGTCAGAGAGATACATCTCAGTGGCTTCCTCTGGAGCGATTGGCTCCAGCTCACCAGTCAAGCGCTCGCCTGCATGGCTTGAATTCACGGTTGGGCCGCTCAGCGTTTCGACCGATTGGGTGTTGTTTCGTTGCATCGGCAGTTACCGATAGGTGGCATGTGGAGGAATCGCCGGTTAGCAGGCTTCTACACTACATTTTGCGAACTTTGAGGTCTCTCGGGGTGTGTTTATAAGTGCCGTCAGTCTTATTTCGGATTGCATGACTGACCCTGATGATCGAGGGATTCTCACCGACACAGACAGAGAGTGGTTGAAGGGAGATATTGAGTATAATCAGCGACAAACCGCTGCAAAGCGTCGAGCACAAATCCGGGAGCGAGTTTCCGCAGCGCTACAGGATTTTGCACTTCTCACGGAACACTGGTCAGAAGATGAACGTCAGAAAGTTTTCAGTCAACTTGACGAGCGGGAGGCTATCGCCGCTGAGATGGTTGAGTTCTTGCATGTGGGTTTGAACGAATTGGCGATGAATTCAGAGGAGGTAGCAGGGGAGAACCAAGTTGACAACGCGCTCTCATTCCGGAGAGCTCTATCCGAAGGAATCGAATCGGGTAAGGAGCATTTTGACCAGTCTACAGGCCAAGTCCTCATTGACTCTAATACCAAATTATTCGAGCTTCCATCCGTAGATGATTTTCGAGAGGATATTGACACTGAACAATGGAGAACTGCTAACGAGTACGTTCAAGGGGCCTTCGACGAGACCGATGATACCACTATCAATCAAAAAGAGGCGGCACAGAACTACCATATGGCCCTGCATTTGGAGATTGAAGAAGATTTATTCAACCGAAGACAGCAGTCCGATTCTGAGATCAAACGCCATGACGAGTTAGTAAGATCTCCTGGATTTCGTGGAAAGAGGAGAGACTGATTGATGAGCCGCAATTCCGCTGATGAAGATGAGAGGTATTATAGAGCTGCAATCGTGACGAGTGAGCACCCCGAAAATCCGCTAAAGGGCACAATGGTCGCAATTAGTACCTCTTTTGATTTTTCTATACCAGGTAATTTATTCGATAAAATTATCGAAACAGCTAACGAGAAATTTGACATCGACCAATATGCTAATCGCCTACGTCTTGGCACCCTCTATTTCGATATTACTCATGAAGACGTTGTTGGGATATGTTGGGAAGAATCACCCTGTGCGTACTCTCACGGTGACTTCGATGAGCCCGTTGAAACACTTCCAGAGTATCTTAGTCCAACTGACGAGTTATTGTAGACTTCCATCCGGCTTGCCTAGTCGGTCGCGGGGACCTAACTCGTGTGATTATCGGACCATAATATAATAGCCGGACTTTTATCCATAGAATTTCATTCTCGCGTAATAGATGTACATTGAGAAATATCGAACACGACGTAACCGCTTTCTTGCGATTAATATTCTTGCTATTCTAGTGGGAGTCGCGGTAATCGGAGCCGTGTTAGTATTTTTTCCAAATCAGAGCTCAATTGGGCTAAATCTTGGTCTGCCAATAATCGCTGCTGGTGCAGTCCGAATGTTTGATTATAAGCTATTCAAATTAGGTGAGCAGAAAGAACTTGTAG